>NZ_RRAZ01000018.1 GCF_003863335.1 Falsigemmobacter faecalis
GGCGAGCTTCTCGCCCAAGCGCGATTTGGCCGAGATCTTGCGGCGTTCATCTTGCAGCCATGCGCCGAATGCGGCGACCAAGGGCGCTGATCGGGTTTGGCGTGCGGACAGGCGTTGGCCGGGCGAGACACCGCGGATATCGGCCTCGATAGCATAGATCTCGGCGATGCGCCTGAGGCCTTCGCGCGCGATCTCAGAGCCGTCCCTGTCGAAGACTTCCTTCAGCTTGCGCCGCGCATGGGCCCAACAATGGGCCACACGGATAGGGTCGCCGCCTTTGCGCGTGACCTTGGTCAGGCGGTTGTAGCCGGTATAGCCCTTCGTCGGCAAAACGCTCCCCCGGAGCGTTTTGTGACCCTCCTCAGTCTGCAGGATACCGTTGAAGCCGACAAGGAACGCCTCGCCATGTTCGCCGGACCGGCCGGGTGCATAGGAATAAACCACGCCGGGCGGATCCTCTCCCCCCCAGGCCCGATCATCGCGGGCCAGTGCCCACAGGTAACCCGTCTTGGTGCTTCCTCTTCCGGGATCGAGGACCGGCGCGGTGGTTTCGTCCATGAAGAGCTTGGTGGAGCGCTTCAGCTCCTGTGCCATCCGATCCACGATTGGAGCCAGATGGAAGGCGGCCTTGCCGACCCAGTCGGCAAGCACCGCGCGGTGCAGCTCCAGGCCGTTCCGGGCAAGGATCTGGCTCTGGCGATAGAGCGGCAGATGATCGGCATATTTTGAGACCAGCACATGGGCAATGGTCGCCTCGGTCGGCAAACCGCCCGTCACCAGATGCGCCGGAGCCGGCGCCTGCACCACGCCGTCGGTGCAGGCGCGGCAGGCATACTTCGGGCGCACAGTGACGATGACGCGCAGCTGGGCGGGCACGATATCCAGCCGTTCGCTGCGGTCCTCGCCGATCTTGTGCAGTCGTCATGCCGCGCCATCGGTCCGAGCGGCAGGACGACGCCGCAGCCGCACGGGCAAATGAGGCTGTCGGGTTCGATCACTTGCACGATGCGCGGCAGGTCGGCCGGCAGATTGCCGATGGTGCGTTTGATCGCGGGCTTGGCGGCCTTCAGATCGGGATCAGGCGCCATGCCCCGCTGCAGCTTGGCCTCTTCGACTTCGGCCAGCGCGATGGAGAGGTCTTCGAAGGCCAGTTGGCGGTCGTCTTCGGACAGCTTCTCGGACCTTTTGCCGTGCAGGGCATGGTTCAACTCGGCGATCAGATGTTCTTGGCGGCGGGTGATCTCTTTGAGCGCCGCGACCTCTGCGAGCAGGGCTTCAACCGCCGCACGCTCACGCGCGGGGATGGCCGAGAGGTCGAGGACGGGCGCTTTTGACATGGTCGGACATTAGCGGAGATGCCCAATAAAATCACGTAAAATCAGTATATTTCGGTTGGATTTTACTCTGCCCATGCAGGTGCTTTGACCTCCAATGGCCGCACCTTACGCCAGTCCAAGCCCGCGAACAGAGCCTCGAACTGCGCCCGATTGAGGGTCATCGCTCCGTCGCGCACTGCCGGCCAGACGAAGCTTGACGCTTCCAAGCGTTTATAGGCCATGACCAGCCCCGTGCCGTCCCAGAACAACAGCTTCAACCGGTCCGCCCGTTTGGAGCGGAACACAAAGACCGTTCCCGTGAAGGGTGCCTCGCGTAGCATGTTCTGCACGAGCGCGGCCAAGCCATCATGGCCTTTGCGGAAGTCGACCGGACGCGTGGCGATCAGAATGCGCACGCCTTGGGTGGGTATCAGCATGGCTGCATGGCCAAAGCATGGGCGATCTCGGCGATCCGCACGGCGGGCGTATCGCCGGCCAGTTCCACCACGACGCTTCCCGACAGCAGCCGGATCGGTGGCGACGCGCCTGGCGCGACAGGTGGCGCCTCATCCCGCACCACAAGCGGGGCGAAGATGGGCTCAGCCGCGTCCCCCCGCAGCGCCGGCAGCACCAGCTTGCCGGTCTTGGCCAAGCGTCGCCAGGCGGACAGCTGGTTGGGCTGAAGGCCATAGCGCCGCGCAACGCTGCCGACAGAGGCCCCATGCTCCAGCGTCTCCGCCACGATCCGTGCCTTCACCACGGCGGGCCATCGGCGATGACCAGAGGCAAACACATCCACACCCAGCGATGTGAGAAACGCATGTTGAGCACACATTGCAAAACGCACTCCCCTTCAAACAATGGGAGAACGCCTCGCAGGTATGGCAGAGCCAGACAATGTGGGGGCCAGCGACCCCTTACACTGATCGAGACCTGTAAGCTCAACAAGGTCGATCCCTTCGCATGGCTCAGCGCTACGCTGACAACCATCGTTCAGGGACATAAGCAGTCTGAGATCGATCAACTCATGCCATGGGCATTCAAGCTGGACGTGTGAACGGCACAGCGCTTACGGCGGAGCAGTAAACGATCCAAGGGATCGTTTGCCCGCTGAACGGTCAAACGCTTCAAGTATCAGGATAACCAGCAGCTCAGGGCTGAGACTGTGTGGAAACTCCGTTTTGTGGTAACCTTTTCCCTGGTGGTGGAGGATCGGCATGTCGGGTTTCATCGAAGGTGTGGCGCGCGGTCAGACGGTCCTTTTTCCGGATCGTCTCGAAGACTGGATCGATGAGGATCACATGGTCCGTGTCGTCGATTTTTTCGTCGAAGAGCTCAATCTGGCGGAGTTGGGGTTCGTGCGTGCTCTGCATTCCCGCACCGGTCGGCCCGGCTATCATCCTGCAGTTCTGCTCAAGCTGTTCATCTACGGTTATCTGAACCGGATCCCGTCGAGCCGAAGGTTGGAGCGCGAAGCTGGCCGCAATGTCGAGCTGATGTGGCTGACGGGACGCCTCGTTCCCGACCACAAAACCATCGCCGATTTCCGCAGGGACAACGGCCCCGGCATCCGACGCACCTGTGCGCAATTCGTGGAGCTGTGCCGGCGCATCGGCGTGCTGAAGGGCGCCTGCGTCGCCATCGACGGCAGCAAGTTCCGCGCGGTGAATGCCCGCGACCGCAACTTCACCAAGGGCAAGATCTCCAGCCGCATCGCCCATCTGGAGGCCGACGTCGAACGCTATATCAATGAGATGGTGCGCGTTGACCGGCAGGAGGACAGCGAGGTCCGTGCCGAGAAGGTCGCGCATCTGGCCAGGCGTTACGGGCGCTTCCGCCAACACATTCAGTATCTGAAAGCCATGGATCGGGCCTTGGCGGATGCTCAGGACGGACAGATATCCCTGACAGATCCTGACGCCCGCGCCATGGCGACCAGCGCTCGGAACAGCGGCATGGTTGGTTATAATGTCCAGACCGCCGTCGATGCCGAGACGCATCTGATCGTCGCGCAGGATGTTACGAACCAAGGCCATGATCGTGACCTTCTGGTGCCAATGGCAGGTGCTGCGAAAGAGGCGCTTCACCGCGACGAGATACATGTGCTGGCTGACAAGGGATACTTCAGCGGGCGGCAGATCCTGACCTGCCACGAGGCCGGCATCACCACCACAATTCCGCGCCCCGAGACATCAGGCAACCGGATCAAGGGCATGTATGTGAAGCCCGACTTCGCCTTCGAGGCCGAAGCGGACATCTACCGCTGCCCGGCCGGGGAGGCACTGACCTACCGCTACACCACCGAGGAGGACGGGCTGGAACTACGCCGCTACTGGACCGGGGAGTGCGGCGGATGCCCCATGAAGGCCCGCTGCACAACCGGCAAGGAGCGCCGGATCACCCGGTGGGCGCACGAGCATCTGATCGAAGCGGCACGGGCCCGACTGATCAGCCCTTCAGAGCCGATGACAGTCCGGCGCAGCACCGTCGAGCACCCGTTCGGCACCCTCAAGGCCTGGATGGGCACAACCCACTTCCTGACGCGTCGGCTGAGGAACGTGAAGACAGAAATCGCGCTGAACGTCCTCGCCTACAACATCAAGCGGATGGTGGCACTGATCGGTATCCGTGGCCTGATGGCTGCGGTGAAGGCCTGAAAGAGGATGGCCGAAGCGCGTTCGGCCGAAATCTATTGCCTTCCAGAGAAATGACTTCGCTCACTGACACCAGGTACCCTCACACGCGAGAGTTTCCACACAGCCTAGGCTCATCCCGGCGACGACATGGCCGCCTATAATTATGCCCACAGGCTGAAGACCCTGAATGGTCTCACGCCACACGAATACATCTGCAAAATCCGGACTTCAGAATCGCAACGCTTCATCCTTAATCCTATCCAGCAGATGCCGGACTGAGCACCTACGGTGAAAACAAACACTTAATGATTGATTAGGGCGAACTCATTAACCGGCTTTAATTTTCTTTGCCGCGTGTTCTCCTAATTCGGAAAGGCTTTCTACATATTTCTGCATGTTGAAATTATCAAAGGCGATCTGCTTTGACTGCAAGCCAATTTTCCGGCAGAGGTCCTGATCCTTCGCGATCTCAGCGAGTTTGTACCCCATATCTGCAGCATCCAGATAAGAAGCTACGCAACTATCACCCAGTCCATTGGAATTTAAAATTGGTGAAAATCCGCTTGCATTGTCAAAGCAGATCATCGGAATGCCATAAATCATTGCATCCATGGCAACATTTGGTAAGGGGTCGAGGCGACTGCTAAGGAGAAAGGCGTCAGCTAAGGAATAAGCGTAATCGATCTCTGTCGTGTGCCCTGCAATGGTTAATTTGTCAGATAAACCAGCGCGTTTTATCTGATCCTCCAGATAGACCGAATAATTTTGGTCGCGGGCGACATCATATCCAGCTCCGAACCAATAGAAACGCATTCGAATACTTGGAGCTCTCGCCGATGCGACGCGTGCTGCCTCAATGAACAGATCGACCCCTTTACGGAAATCTACTGTGCCCGATCCAATCACAACAAAATCTTTGTTTTCTTCGCCAGCACGCATTAAATATTTCAAACGTTTCTTCTCGAGATTCGTTGCCTCTTCTGTGGTGTCTAACTTTGGCACCTGAGTTTTTCCTTGCGGAATAATGTGAATCTGCGGGTTCGCAGATAAATTGGTCAACTCAATTGCGTTGGACATAGTAACTTCGCTGGAGAATACAATTTCGTCCGCCGCTTCGAAAACTTCGTCAAAAGAATGGCGTGGGGAGGTGTATGTGGCGAACTCATGTATCAAAGATACACTCGCTACATTTGAAGACTTAAGTATTGGAAGGATAGAGCGGGACTCGATTGAGTTTATGATGGCAAAATGAAATTTTGTTTTTGCCACTAATCCCCGCACACGGCGGGCGCTGCTATTATCTCCGCGCGGTCGGTTTTGGAGGACTTCTACGTGACAGGCTACGTCGCGGAAAACGTTAGAAAGTATTCCTCCGCGTAAGAATATTACCGTAACATTATACTGACTGGTGAGGTGTTTGGATATGTTATAGCTCAGAATCGGGGCCCCGGTTTGACTGGCTTCGTGGGCCACGACCAAAACGTTCTTTTTTCCGGCATCAAAGGCTTGGAATCCTTTGATGCTGAGTTCATTTCCGGTAATTTCAGATTTCAACTCATACTGATTGGGAGTTCCAACTAAGCTCCTGTTCGGGTCGAGCTTAGCGGCTGATTGCAGAAAACGAAGTCTTCGGCGTTCAGAGAAAAGGTATGATTTTTTTGACAGGCTTTTTAGTATCTTGTATATATTTCGATTGTAAAATTCTTTGAGGGGGTAATTCCGGGCGTTGGCAATTTCTTTGCGGAGTCTGTTGATCTCACTTTGGAAGGATCGTCCCTCCTGCAGGGCAGAGATAAGATCCGCCTCAAGTTGATGCGAACCAGCATTTACTTTCACTGGGAGATCTATTTTTTGAGGCGCATTGTCCATCAAGGTTCTCATCCTACGATAATCCGAGGATCTCATATCCTTGGTATGGGTGAGTGTCAAAGAAGACCAGGGAAGACAGGCCGGAACCTTTTAAGAGAAATTCGGACTGATAAGATAAGAGGGCACTGTCACAAGGTGGTATGTGCGATTGGTCGCGGAATAGGTGTGCTTGCCCTGCCGTGAGGGATACTGAGGCTGAACGACCGGGCGCCGGGATCTCCAGATCCTTACCTTTTTGGGAAATTCCTGCATTTTCCAGCCGTGATCGCAGGCAGGAGGCAATACCCCCGGCCGCGTGTGCTATGTTTCGCTGGGAGTCTTTGCCACGCTAAGGTGCCGCAAACCCGGGGCTCCGCGGTCCTGCGCGCTATGGGGCCAGAGGTGTCTGTGAGGGCAGGGGGGGCTGAGGCCGGATCACGCCAGAACGCTGTCGCATCGAAGCGACGGCGCTTTGGCGGGCAGTTGTCATAACCGCGAAATAATTGATTTATTTCAGATGTATATGGCGGAAGCGGTGGGATTCGAACCCACGGTGGAGTCTCCCCCACGCTGGTTTTCAAGACCAGAGCCTTAAACCACTCGGCCACACTTCCGTGCTTTGACGGCGCTCAGTGAGCCGTCCGGTTGCGGGGGTTTAAGCATATCCCCGCGCAGGCGTAAAGCGGGGTTTTCTGCAAAATGCCCCGGCCGCTGCGGGGATGCAACGGCCGGGCAGGGATCATGACGCGGGGGTGTAGTTCAGGATCGGCGAAAGCCAGCGTTCGGCCTCTGACAGATCCATGCCTTTGCGGCGGGCGTAGTCTTCGGCCTGGTCTTTCTCGATCCGGGCGACGCCGAAATAATAGCTCTCAGGATGCGAGAGATAGAGGCCGGAGACCGAAGACCCGGGCCACATCGCCATGCTTTCCGTCAGCTGCACACCGGCCTGGGCTTCGGCGTCGAGCAGCTTAAAGAGGGTGACTTTCTCGGTGTGATCGGGCTGCGCGGGATAGCCGGGGGCAGGGCGGATGCCGGCATAGGGCTCGCCGATCAGCTCCTGGGGGGCATAGGTCTCATCCCTGGCATAGCCCCAGTGCTCGCGGCGCACGCGCTCATGCAGCATCTCGGCCATGGCTTCGGCATAGCGGTCGGCGAGGGCCTTCACCATGATCGAGGCGTAATCGTCATTCGCTTTTTCAAAGCGATCGGCGATTTCGATCTCCTCGGGACCGGCGGTGACGACAAAGCCGCCCACCCAGTCCGACGTGCCCTCAGGCGCCACGAAGTCCGAGAGCGCCACATTGGGGCGGCCTTCGCGCTTGGTGGTCTGCTGGCGCAGCGTGTGCAGCGTTGCAAGCTCGCTGCTGCGGTCCTCGCCGGTGAAGAGGCGGATGTCATCGCCCACCGCATTGGCCGGCCAGAAGCCGATGACGGCGCGGGGCTTGAACCATTTCTCCGAGATGATCTGCGCCAGCATCCCCTGGGCATCGGCAAAGAGCGCGCGGGCGGCCTCGCCCTGTTTTTCGTCGTCGAGGATCTTCGGATAGACGCCCTTCAGCTCCCAGGTCTGGAAGAAGGGGGTCCAGTCGATATAGCGCGCGATCTCGGCCAGATCCCAGTCCGCGATCACGCGGGTGCCGGTGAAAGACGGCGCTGCAGGGGCAAAGCCCGTGGGTTTAAAGGCATTGGCACGGGCCGCCGTCAGCGGCAGGCGCTGCTTCAGGCGCTCGGCGCGCTCATGGCCCTCGGCTACGGCTTTATACTCCGCGCGCAGCCCTTCGACATAACCGGGCTTCATCTCGGGCGAGAGAAGCTGGCCGACCACGCCCACGGCGCGGGAGGCATCGGTGACATAGACCGCCTGACCGCTGAGATAGCGGGGGGCGATCTTGACGGCGGTATGGATCTTCGAGGTGGTGGCACCGCCGATCATCAGCGGGATGTCAAAACCCTCACGCTCCATCTCGGCGGCCATATGGACCATCTCATCGAGCGAGGGGGTGATAAGGCCGGAGAGCCCGATCACATCGACATTGTGTTCGCGCGCGGCCTGCAGGATCTTTTGCGGCGGCACCATGACGCCGAGATCAATGATCTCATAATTGTTGCAGGCGAGAACCACGCCGACGATGTTTTTGCCGATGTCATGGACATCGCCTTTCACCGTGGCCATCAGGATTTTGCCCGCCGCCTGGCGTTCGCCCGAGCCGCCATTGGCAAGCTTTTCGGCCTCCATATAGGGCAGGAGCACGGCCACGGCCTGTTTCATCACCCGGGCGGATTTCACCACCTGGGGCAGGAACATTTTGCCCGCGCCGAAAAGATCGCCCACCACGTTCATCCCCGCCATCAGCGGGCCTTCGATGACATGCAGGGGGCGGTCGTAATTCTGCCGCGCCTCTTCGGTATCGGCTTCGATGAATTCGGTGATGCCATTGACCAGCGCATGTTCGATCCGCTTGGCGACCGGCCAGTCGCGCCAGCCGAGATCGCGCTCTTTGGCCTCTTTGCCGCCGGTGCCGCGGTACTTCTCGGCCACTTCCAGCAGACGCTCGGTGGCGTCGGCGCGGCGGTTCAGAACGGCATCCTCGCAGGCCTCGCGCAGGTCGGGGTCGATCTGGTCGTAGACCGCCAGCTGGCCCGCGTTGACGATGCCCATATCCATCCCCGCCTGAATGGCGTGGTATAGGAAAACGGCATGCATGGCTTCGCGCACCGGCTCATTGCCGCGGAAGGAGAACGACAGGTTCGACACCCCGCCCGAGACATGGGCATGGGGCAGATTCTGGCGGATCCAGGCCGTGGCCTCAATGAAATCAACGCCGTAGTTGTTGTGCTCTTCGATGCCCGTGGCGATGGCGAAGACATTGGGGTCAAAGATGATGTCTTCCGGCGGGAAGCTCAGCTCTTCGGTCAGGATCTTATAGGCGCGGGCGCAGATCTCAACCTTGCGCTGGTAGCTGTCGGCCTGGCCTTTTTCATCAAAGGCCATGACCACGACCGCCGCGCCATAGGCAAGGCAGAGCGAGGCATGGTGGCGGAACTGCTCTTCGCCCTCTTTCAGCGAGATCGAGTTGACGATGGCCTTGCCCTGCACGCATTTCAGACCAGCCTCGATGACCTCCCATTTTGAGCTGTCGATCATCACCGGGACGCGGGCGATATCGGGCTCTGAGGCGACGAGGTTCAGATATTCGATCATCGCGGCCTGCGAGTCGATCAGACCCTCATCCATATTGATGTCGATGATCTGCGCGCCGTTTTCGACCTGCTGGCGGGCCACTTCGAGGGCGGCGGCATAGTCGCGGTTGGTGACCAGTTTGCGGAATTTGGCCGAGCCGGTGACATTGGTCCGCTCGCCGACGTTCACGAAGGGGATGTCGGGTGTCAGAACGAAGGGCTCAAGGCCCGAAAGGCGCAGGTAAGGGGTGGTCATCAGGCTTTTACCTCACGCGGGGCGAAGGGGGCGACGGCTTCGGCGATCGCGCGGATATGCTCAGGCGTGGTGCCGCAGCAGCCGCCGGTGATATTGAGAAGGCCCGCACGGGCGAAATCGGCGATCTGGCGGGCGGTGTCTTCCGGGCCTTCGTCATATTGGCCGAAAGCATTGGGCAGGCCCGCATTGGGATAGGCGCAGATATGCGTCGGGGCCACGGCTGCGAGTTCGGCGATATGCGGCCGCATGGCCGAGGCACCGAGCGCGCAGTTCAGACCGACCGAGAAGGGGCGGGCATGGGCGACCGAATGCCAGAAGGCGGTCGGCGTCTGTCCGGTCAGCGTGCGGCCCGAGGCATCGGTGATGGTGCCCGAGATCATGATCGGCAGGCGGCTTCCGTGTTCGGCAAAGGCTTCAAAGGTCGCGAAGATCGCGGCTTTGGCGTTCAGCGTGTCAAAGATCGTCTCAATGAGGATGAGATCGGCACCGCCCGCGATCAGCCCGCGGACCTGCTGGCCGTAAGCGGTGCGCAGCTCATCAAAGCTGACGGCGCGGTAGCCGGGGTTATTGACGTCCGGCGAGATTGAGGCGGTGCGGTTGGTGGGGCCGACGGCGCCTGCAACAAAGCGCGGTTTGCCGTCGATCGCGGTGGCGCGGTCGAGCGCGCGGCGGACCACGCGCGCGCCTTCATAGTTCAGATCCCAGACCGCCTCTTCCATGCCGTAATCGGCCTGGGCGATGGTGGTGGCGGAGAAAGTATTGGTTTCAACAATATCGGCGCCGGCCATGGCGTATTTGAAGTGGATCTCTTCAATGGCCCCGGGCTGGCTGAGAATCAGCAGATCATTATTGCCCTTCTGGGGCTTTTCCGAGTGGTGGCGGCAGGCACAGCCCGAGCCATGGCCGGTGTAGTCGTCCTCTCCGAGGCCGAGGCCCTGGATCTGGGTGCCCATGGCGCCGTCGAGAACGAGAATGCGGTCACGCGCAAGGCGTTCAAGCTGCCCGAAGGCGGCCGAGCGGGGAAGCTGGAAGATCTGCATGGGTCACCTTGCGCGAAATCAGGAGGCCGGGGCCTCGTCAGGCTTTGCTATAGGGCAGGGGGAGCTGAATGTGAAATTCACAGATCACAACGTTTATATGAATTTCTCTCATACTTGCAGCCGGGCTTTTCGGGGCGAGGCCGGGGCGCTGCCCCGGACCCCGGAGTATTTTGAAAAAGCCAAAGCGAGGGCTTGGAGCGCGGGGCGGCGGCTGGCATAGCGGGGGAAACGGCGGTCGGGGGCGAGATGGAGCGGGTCATTCTTATTACGGGGTCCTCCTCGGGCATTGGTTATGATGCGGCAAAGACCATGCGGGCGCGCGGCTGGCGGGTGCTGGCGACGGCGCGGCAGGCGCAGGATGTGGCGCGGCTGGAGGCGGAGGGTTTTGAGAGCTTTCTTCTGGATATCGCCAGCTCAGACAGTATTGCGCGGGCGCTGGAGGAGATTGACCTGCGGACCGGTGGTCGGCTGGATGTGCTTTATAACAATGCAGGCTTTGCCATTCCGGGTGCGGTGGAGGATCTTCCGCGCGGCGCGCTGGAGGAGGTTTTTGCCACCAATGTCTTTGGCACCCATGAGCTGACGCGGGCGGTGATTGCGCGGATGCGGGCCGCAGGGAGCGGGCGGATTGTGACGGTGTCGTCGGTTCTGGGCCTGGTGCCGCGGAAGTGGCGCGGGGCCTATGTGGCGTCAAAATATGCGCTGGAGGGGCTGACGGATGTGTTGCGCCTTGAGATGCGCGGCGAGCCGATCCGGGTCAGCCTGATTGAGCCGGGGCCGGTGACGAGCCGGTTTCGCGTCAATCAGATCCCGGGCTTTGAGCGCTGGATTGACTGGAAGGGCTCAGTTCGGGCGGCGGATTATGAGCGCGGGCTGGTTGGACGGCTGTATCTGGCAGAGGGGGCACAGAAGGATGCGTTTGAGCGTCCGGCGGGGGATGTGACGAAAGCGCTGATCCATGCGGCCGAATCTCTGCGGCCCAAAGCGCGGTATTTTGTCACCACGCCGACATGGCTGATGGCGATCTGCCGCCGTCTTTTGCCGGGATCTGCGCTCGACTGGGTGATCTCGAAGGGCTGAGGCGGGGTCTTCGCTTGAATTTGCCGCGTCTTCGGCCTATCTGGCCTTATTGCGGAGAGCAGAGGCAGATCATGGCGAAGACCAACCCGGCACAGTTTATTCAGCAGACCCGGAACGAAATCGGCAAGATCCACTGGCCGAACCGTCGCGAAGTGACACTGACGACCATCATGGTCTTCATCCTGTCCACGATTGCGGCCGTATTTTTCTTTATGGTCGACAGCGGCATCAACCTTGGTCTGCGCGCGCTCCTGGGTCTTTTCTCCTGATCCGGAACGACTTGCGATCAGGCCCCTGCTTCGTTAGAAGGGGCCGGAACTTCCGGACAGCGGCGTGCGAGCGATTCGCCTGCGCGCCGCGGTTTTGTTCCCGGAAGGGCCATTTCGGCTGAGAATGACCAAACGTCCGGGCCTCCGGATATAGCGACAGGTGACACGCATGGCAAAGCGCTGGTATTCGGTGAGCGTCCTCTCGAACTTCGAGAAAAAGGTCGCCGAACAGATTCGTACCGCCGTTGCGGACGCCGGTCTGCAGGAAGAAATTGACGAAGTTCTGGTCCCCACGGAAGAGGTGATCGAGATCCGTCGTGGCAAGAAAGTGACCTCTGAGCGTCGCTTCATGCCGGGCTATGTGCTGGTGCACATGGATATGTCGAACCGCGGCTATCACCTGATCACCTCGATCAACCGCGTCACCGGGTTCCTGGGTCCGCAGGGCCGCCCGATGCCGATGCGCGATGAAGAAGTGAACGGGATGCTGAACCGCACCGAAACGGTGGGTGAGGTCGCTCCGCGCAACCTGATCCGCTTTGAGATCGGTGAGCGCGTCAAAGTGAACGATGGCCCGTTTGAGGGCTTCGACGGTATGGTCGAGGAGGTCGATGAGGCTGTCTCGCGCCTGAAAGTGACCGTCTCGATCTTCGGCCGGGCAACCCCGGTTGAGCTGGAATTCACTCAGGTGACCAAGGTTATCTGAGGATGCGCGGGAGGCGGACGGAGCAATCCGGGCCGCCCGACCGCTAAACTTGCTGTCGGATAATCCGGTGGCACAGTGATAAGGAGAGGGCCAGATGGCCAAGAAGATTATGGGGCAGCTGAAGCTGCAGGTGAAGGCTCAGCAAGCCAACCCGTCGCCGCCGGTTGGTCCGGCGCTGGGTCAGCGCGGCCTGAACATCATGGCGTTCGTCAAAGAATTCAACGCCAAGACCGCAGACATCGAAGCAGGTTCGCCGACCCCGGTCGTCATCACCTACTACGCAGACAAGTCGTTCACGCTTGAGCTGAAAACCGCACCGGCATCGTTCCTGCTGAAAAAAGCAGCCGGTCTGAAGCCGCAGGGCAAGCGCGCCCGTATGCAGGGTTCGCCGAAGCCGGGCCGCGTTGTCCAGGGCACCGTGACCGTTGCTCAGGTTCGCGCGATCGCTGAAGCGAAAATGAAAGACCTGTCGGCCAACGATATCGAAGCAGCAATGCTGATCATCGTGGGTTCGGCCCGCTCCTGCGGCATCGAAGTGAAGGGCTGATTGTAATGACCAAAGTTGCAAAACGCACCGCCTCCGCCCGCGCTCTGTTTGACGGCAAGTCGAACCTGACCGTTGAAGACGCTGTTGCGCTGATCAAATCGGCTGCGACCGCGAAATTCGACGAGACCGTTGAGATCTCGCTGAACCTCGGCGTTGACCCGCGTCACGCAGACCAGATGGTCCGCGGCGTTGT
Organism: Falsigemmobacter faecalis; assembly: GCF_003863335.1. Classification (GTDB taxonomy): domain Bacteria; phylum Pseudomonadota; class Alphaproteobacteria; order Rhodobacterales; family Rhodobacteraceae; genus Wagnerdoeblera; species Wagnerdoeblera faecalis. The sequence goes on from NZ_RRAZ01000018.1 coordinate 13,072, forward strand.
CGGCCTGCCGAACGGCACCGGTAAAACCGTGCGCGTCGCTGTTTTCGCCCGTGGCGCCAAGGCTGATGAAGCCAAAGCAGCCGGCGCAGACATCGTTGGTGCAGAAGACCTGCTGGAGACCATCCAGAAGGGTGTCATCGAGTTCGATCGCTGCATCGCGACCCCGGACATGATGCCGCTGGTTGGCCGCCTGGGCAAAATCCTCGGCCCGCGCAACCTGATGCCGAACCCGAAAGTGGGCACCGTGACCATGGATGTCGCGACCGCTGTCGGCAACGCTAAGGGCGGCGAAGTGCAGTTCAAAGTCGAAAAAGCCGGGATCATCCACGGCGGCGTCGGCAAAGTCTCCTTCGACGCAGCGAAGCTCGCTGAAAACATCCGCACCTTCGTGGACGCGGTTGTCAAAGCGAAACCGGCTGGCGCCAAAGGCACCTACCTGAAAAAAGTCTCGCTTGCTTCGACCATGGGTCCTGGCGTAAGCGTTGACCTCGCCTCGACTTCGAAGTAAGTCACGGCAAAAGAATTCCTGACTCGCAAGAGTTCAGGGAGACGGGGCAGCAATGCCCCGTCCTGTCCGAGACGGAGGGTGCGTATGACCCATACGCTTAATGTCCTTCCTGAGATGGGAAACGGGAACGAAGCCGGAGGCGCTGCCTCGGGTGATCTGACCGGGACCCTCACGGACCCGACCGCTGCCATCCCACAAAGGTGGTGGCGAAAACGAGCCGGGGAGCAATCCCCAAACTTGGAGTAAACCTGTGGATAGAGCCCAGAAAGAACAACTGGTCGAGGAACTCGGCCAGGTCTTCGCAAGCTCTGGCGTCGTGGTGGTTGCCCACTACGAAGGCATGACGGTTGCTCAGATGCAGGCCCTGCGTGCGGAAATGCGTTCCGTAGGCGGTGGCGTTCGCGTCGCCAAGAACAAGCTCGCTCAGATCGCCCTTGAAGGCAAACCCCAGTCGGGGATCGCCGCTCTGCTCAAGGGTATGACTGCTTTCGCTTATTCGGAAGATCCGGTCGCTGCGGCGAAGATCTCCGAAGCATATGCCAAGAAAAACGACAAGTTCGTGATTCTCGGCGGTGCTATGGGCGAAACGGTTCTCGACCAGGCTGGTGTTAAAGCTGTTGCAGCTATGCCGTCGCGTGAAGAGCTTATCGCTCAGATCGTTTCGTGCATCGGTGCCCCGGCTTCGAACATCGCTGGTGCGATCGGCGCGCCTGCGGCGAACATCGCTGGCATCCTCTCGACTATCGAGGACAAAGCGGCTGCCTGAGCCACACCCTCTCGTGCCGGAGATGTGTTCAACACGTCGCCGGAACCCCATCTTTGATACTAGGAAGCTAAAAAATGGCTGATCTTAAAGCACTTGCCGAACAAATCGTTGGTCTGACCCTCCTGCAAGCTCAGGAACTGAAAACCATCCTGAAAGACGAGTACGGCATCGAGCCGGCTGCTGGTGGCGCTGTTATGGTTGCCGGCCCGGCTGCAGCTGCTGAAGCAGTTGAAGAGAAAACCGAGTTCGACGTCGTCCTGACCGACGCTGGCGCGAACAAAATCAACGTCATCAAAGAAGTCCGCGCCATCACCGGCCTGGGCCTGAAAGAAGCTAAAGACCTCGTCGAAGCTGGCGGCAAGGTCAAAGAAGGCGCTTCGAAAGCTGACGCTGAAGCCATGAAAAAGAAACTCGAAGAAGCTGGCGCTAAAATCGAGCTGAAGTGATTGTGATCTGAATGCCTGAGGCATTCTGACACTATCTTCCAGGCCGGATCCGGGGTATCCCCCGGGTCCGGCTCGACCTGTCTCGAAGGGTGCATTTGTGAATGCCCCCTTCCGGAAAGGTCCGGATTCGGGAGTTCGCCGGTGGGACGGCGGGCAGGCATGGAATCCGCGATATCCGCGTTCGAAAGGCGTTCCTCCCGTGGCCCGACGGGATGGCGCGTCGTGATGACGAAAGGTGACCACGAGCATGGCGCAAGCTTACGTTGGCCAGAAGCGTATCCGCCGTTACTTCGGCAAGATCCGCGAAGTCCTCGAAATGCCGAACCTCATTGAGGTTCAGAAATCTTCTTACGACCTGTTCCTGCGTTCGGGCGAGGGGCAGCGTGCCTCCGACGGCGAAGGCATCCAGGGCGTTTTCCAATCGGTATTCCCGATTAAGGACTTCAACGACACCGCGGTGCTTGAGTTCGTGAAATACGAACTGGAAAAGCCGAAGTACGACGTTGAAGAATGCATGCAGCGCGACATGACCTATGCTGCGCCGCTGAAAGTCACCCTGCGTCTCATCGTATTTGATGTGAACGAAGACACCGGTGCGCGCTCGGTTAAAGACATCAAAGAACAAGATGTCTACATGGGCGACATGCCGCTGATGACCGCGAACGGGACCTTCGTGGTCAACGGCACCGAGCGTGTCGTTGTCAGCCAGATGCACCGCAGCCCCGGCGTGTTCTTCGATCACGACAAAGGCAAAACCCACTCCTCGGGCAAACTGCTGTTCGCCTGCCGCATCATTCCCTACCGCGGCTCCTGGCTGGACTTTGAGTTTGACGCCAAGGATCTGGTGTTCGCACGTATCGACCGTCGCCGCAAACTGCCGGTGACGACCCTGCTCTATGCCCTTGGCATGGATCAGGAAGCGATCATGGACGCCTATTACAACACCGTGTCCTACCGCTATGAGCGCAACCGCGGCTGGGTCACGAAGTTCTTCCCCGAGCGTGTGCGCGGCACCCGCCCGACCTATGACTTGGTTGATGCCGCTTCGGGCGAAATCATCCTGAAAGCGGGCGACAAAGCGACCCCGCGTATGGTCAAAAAGTGGATTGATGAAGCTTCGATCAAGGAACTGCTGGTTCCCTTCGATCACATCATCAACAAATTCGTCGCAAAAGACATCATCAACGAAGAGACCGGTGAGATCTGGGTCGAAGCCGGTGATGAGCTGACCTGGGAACTCGACCGTGACGGCGAAGTCAAAGGCGGCAGCCTGAAGACCCTGCTCGATCAGGGCATTCTTGAGCTTCCGATCCTCGACATCGACAATATCAACGTCGGTCCCTACATCCGCAACACGCTCGCAGCCGATAAGAACATGGGCCGCGATGGCGCGCTGATGGATATCTACCGCGTGATGCGTCCGGGTGAACCGCCGACCGTTGATGCGGCGGCCTCGCTCTTTGACACGCTGTTCTTCGATTCCGAGCGTTATGACCTCTCGGCGGTCGGCCGCGTGAAAATGAACATGCGCCTCGACCTCGATGCGCCGGATACCCAGCGTACGCTGCGCCGCGAAGACATCATCGCCTGCATCAAGGGCCTTGTTGAACTGCGCGACGGCAAGGGCGAGATCGACGACATCGACCACCTCGGCAACCGTCGTGTGCGTTCGGTCGGCGAGCTGATGGAGAACCAGTACCGCGTTGGTCTGCTGCGCATGGAGCGCGCGATCAAAGAGCGTATGTCCTCGGTTGAGATCGACACGATCATGCCGCAGGACCTCATCAACGCGAAACCGGCGGCGGCTGCCGTTCGTGAATTCTTCGGCGCTTCGCAGCTGTCGCAGTTCATGGACCAAACCAACCCGCTGTCGGAAGTCACCCACAAACGCCGTCTCTCGGCGCTTGGCCCGGGTGGTCTGACCCGTGAGCGTGCGGGCTTTGAGGTTCGCGACGTTCACCCGACCCACTACGGCCGGATGTGCCCGATTGAAACGCCGGAAGGTCAGAACATTGGTCTGATCAACTCGCTGGCCACCTTTGCCCGCGTGAACAAATACGGCTTCATCGAGACCCCGTACCGCAAGGTGATCGACGGCAAAGTCACCGACGAAGTGATCTATCTCTCGGCCACCGAAGAGATGCGTCACACCGTGGCTCAGGCCAACGCACAGCTTGATGACACCGGCGCCTTCGTTCAGGACCTGGTCTCGACCCGTAAAGCGGGCGAGTTCATGCTGAACCCGTCGGAAGCCGTGGATCTGATCGACGTTTCGCCGAAACAGCTGGTTTCGGTCGCAGCATCGCTGATCCCGTTCCTTGAAAACGACGACGCTAACCGCGCTCTCATGGGCTCGAACATGCAGCGTCAGGCCGTTCCGCTGCTGCAGTCGGACGCTCCTTTCGTCGGCACCGGCATCGAGGGCGTTGTGGCCCGCGACTCGGGTGCGGCGATCATGGCGCGCCGCGGTGGTATCATCGACCAGGTGGACGCGCAGCGTATCGTTGTGCGCGCAACTGAGTTCCTGGAACCGGGCGAAGCGGGCGTGGACATCTACCGTCTGCGCAAGTTCAAGCGTTCGAACCAGTCGTCCTGCATCAACCAGCGTCCGATCGTCAAAGTGGGCGATACCGTTCAGCGTCACCAGGTGATCGCGGATGGTCCGTCGACCGATGGCGGCGAGCTGGCACTGGGCCGTAACGTGGTCGTCGCGTTCATGCCCTGGAACGGCTACAACTACGAAGACTCGATCCTGATCTCCGAGCGCATCCTGCGCGACGACGTCTATACCTCGATCCACATTGAGGAATATGAAGTCGCCGCCCGTGATACCAAGCTTGGGCCGGAAGAGATCACCCGCGACATTCCGAACGTCGGTGAAGAAGCGCTGCGCAACCTCGATGAGGCCGGCATCGTTTACATCGGTGCCGAAGTGCAGCCGGGCGATATCCTCGTCGGTAAGATCACCCCGAAGGGTGAATCGCCGATGACCCCGGAAGAGAAGCTGCTGCGCGCCATCTTCGGTGAAAAAGCGTCCGACGTCCGCGATACCTCTCTGCGTCTGCCGCCGGGTGCCTATGGTACCATCGTCGAAGTCCGCGTCTTCAACCGTCATGGTGTGGACAAAGACGAGCGTGCTCTGCAGATCGAGCGTGAAGAAGTTGAGCGTCTGTCGCGCGACCGTGACGACGAACTCGCGATCCTTGAGCGCAACATCTACTCGCGTCTCAAGACCCTGATCATGGGCAAGACGGCTGTCAAAGGCCCGAAAGGCATCCGCTCGGGTTCCGAGATCAACGACGAGCTGCTCGGCACGCTCTCGAAAGGTCAGTGGTGGCAGCTTGCCGTTGCTGAGGAAGATCTGGCCAAGGAAGTTGAAGCGCTCAACGAGCAGTTCAACCACCAGAAGCGTCAGCTCGACCACCGCTTCGAGGACAAGGTTGAGAAGGTCCGTCGCGGCGACGATCTGCCTCCGGGCGTGATGAAGATGGTCAAAGTCTTCGTCGCGGTGAAGCGTAAGCTGCAGCCGGGCGATAAGATGGCAGGCCGTCACGGCAACAAAGGCGTTGTCTCGAAGGTCGTGCCGATGGAAGACATGCCGTTCCTTGCGGATGGCACCACGGTTGACCTGGTTCTGAACCCGCTCGGCGTGCCGTCGCGTATGAACGTCGGTCAGATTCTTGAAACCCACATGGGCTGGGCTGCCCGTGGTCTGGGGATCAAGATTGATGAGGCGCTGCAGGACTACCGTCGCAACGGCGACCTCACCCCGGTGCAGGAAGCCATGCGCATCGCTTATGGCGATGAGACCTACGACGAGAACTTCACGGATATGGGCGAAGAGTCCTTCCTGGAAAGCGCTCAGGCCGTCACCCGTGGCGTTCCGATCGCAACTCCGGTTTTCGACGGCGCGAAAGAGGCCGACATCAACGACGCTCTGCGTCGTGCGGGCTTCGATCAATCGGGTCAGTCGGTGGTCTTCGATGGTCGTTCGGGTGAGCAATTCGCCCGTAAGGTCACGGTTGGGGTGAAATACTTCCTCAAGCTGCACCACCTCGTCGACGACAAGCTGCACGCCCGTTCGACCGGTCCGTACTCGCTCGTCACGCAGCAGCCGCTGGGTGGTAAGGCGCAGTTCGGTGGTCAGCGTCTGGGTGAGATGGAAGTCTGGGCTCTCGAAGCTTACGGCGCCGCTTACACCCTGCAGGAAATGCTGACCGTGAAGTCGGATGACGTCGCTGGCCGGACCAAGGTCTACGAGTCGATCGTCAAAGGCGAAGACAACTTCGAGGCAGGCGTCCCGGAATCCTTCAACGTTCTTGTGAAGGAAGTCCGTGGCCTCGGCCTGAATATGGAACTCCTGGATAGCGAGGAGGAGTGAGGGCGTAAGCGCCCTCACTTTCCCCCTTCCCTTAATTAAGGATTCAAGATGAACCAGGAACTCACCCACGGCGCCTCGCCCTTCAACCCGATGGCGCAGCCGAAGACCTTTGACGAGATCAAGGTCTCGCTGGCTTCGCCTGAGCGGATCCTGTCGTGGTCGTATGGCGAAATCAAAAAGCCGGAAACGATCAACTACCGGACCTTCAAACCCGAGCGCGACGGTCTGTTCTGCGCCCGGATCTTCGGGCCGATCAAAGACTACGAATGCCTCTGCGGCAAATATAAGCGCATGAAGTATCGCGGCGTTGTCTGCGAGAAATGCGGCGTGGAAGTCACGCTGCAAAAAGTGCGCCGCGAACGTATGGGCCATATTGAGCTGGCATCGCCGGTTGCTCACATCTGGTTTCTGAAGTCGCTGCCGAGCCGTATCGGCCTGATGCTCGACATGACGCTGCGCGATCTTGAGCGCATCCTCTATTTCGAACACTACGTCGTCATTGAGCCGGGTCTGACCGACATGACCTATGGTCAGCTGCTGACCGAGGAAGAATTCCTCGACAAGCAGGACCAGTGGGGCGCTGACAGCTTCACCGCCAATATCGGCGCTGAAGCGATCCGCGAAATGCTGTCGATGATCGATCTGGATGCGACCGCGCAGACCCTGCGCGAAGAGCTGAAAGAGGCCACCGGCGAGCTGAAGCCGAAGAAGATCATCAAGCGTCTGAAGGTCGTTGAGCATTTCCTCGAGTCGGGCAACCGTCCTGAGTGGATGATCCTCACCGTTCTGCCGGTGATCCCGCCGGAACTGCGCCCGCTGGTTCCGCTCGATGGCGGCCGTTTTGCGACGTCGGATCTCAACGACCTCTATCGTCGTGTGATCAACCGCAACAACCGTCTGAAGCGCCTGATCGAGCTGCGTGCGCCCGATATCATCGTGCGCAACGAGAAGCGTATGCTGCAGGAAGCTGTGGACGCGCTCTTCGACAACGGCCGTCGTGGCCGCGTCATCACCGGGACCAACAAGCGCCCGCTGAAGTCGCTGTCGGACATGCTGAAGGGTAAGCAGGGTCGCTTCCGTCAGAACCTTCTAGGTAAACGCGTCGACTTCTCGGGTCGTTCGGTCATCGTGACCGGGCCTGAGCTGAAGCTGCACCAGTGTGGTCTGCCCAAGAAGATGGCGCTCGAGCTGTTCAAGCCGTTCATCTACTCGCGTCTTGAGGCGAAGGGTCTGTCGACCACCGTCAAACAGGCGAAGAAGCTGGTCGAAAAAGAGCGTCCCGAGGTTTGGGATATCCTTGATGAGGTCATCCGTGAGCACCCGGTTCTGCTGAACCGCGCACCCACGCTGCACCGCCTCGGGATCCAGGCCTTTGAGCCGCAACTGATCGAAGGCAAAGCGATCCAGCTGCACCCGCTCGTCTGCTCGGCGTTCAACGCTGACTTCGACGGTGACCAGATGGCCGTTCACGTGCCGCTCTCGCTGGAAGCCCAGCTGGAAGCCCGCGTTCTGATGATGTCGACGAACAACGTTCTGTCGCCGGCCAACGGCGCACCGATCATCGTTCCGTCGCAGGATATGATTCTGGGTCTCTACTACGTCACCATGAACCGTAAGGGCATGGTCGGCGAAGGCATGAAGTTCCGTGATCTCGATGAAGTTGAGCATGCGCTGCAGGCCGGGGAAGTGCATCTGCACGCCTCGATCACCGCGCGGATCAAGCAGATCGACGAGCATGGCAACGAAGTCTGGAAGCGCTATGAGACGACCCCTGGTCGTCTGCGTCTGGGCAACCTGCTGCCGCTGAACGCCAAAGCACCGTTTGACCTGGTCAACCGCGCGCTGCGTAAGAAAGACGTCCAGAGCGTCATCGATACTGTCTACCGTTACTGCGGTCAGAAAGAATCGGTGATCTTCTGTGACCAGATCATGACCCTGGGCTTCAAAGAAGCATTCCGCGCCGGTATCTCGTTCGGTAAGGACGACATGCTGATCCCGGAAAACAAATGGGACATCGTCAACGGCGTTCGCGATCAGGTCAAAGAGTTCGAACAACAGTACATGGACGGCCTGATCACTCAGGGCGAAAAGTACAACAAAGTTGTCGACGCCTGGTCGAAATGCTCGGACGCTGTCGCAGGCGAGATGATGAAAGAGATCTCGGCCGTGCGCTACACCGATGAAGGTGCAGAGCAGGAGCCGAACTCGGTCTATATGATGTCGCACTCCGGTGCGCGGGGTTCGCCTGCGCAGATGAAACAGCTGGGCGGGATGCGCGGCCTGATGGCCAAGCCGAACGGCGAGATCATCGAGACGCCGATCATCTCGAACTTCAAAGAAGGTCTGACCGTTCTCGAGTACTTCAACTCGACCCACGGTGCCCGTAAGGGTCTGGCAGATACCGCTCTGAAGACGGCGAACTCCGGTTACCTGACCCGTCGTCTGGTTGACGTGGCACAGGACTGCATCGTGCGTTCGCTCGACTGCGGCACCGACAAGTTCATCACTGCGGAAGCAGCCGTGAACGATGGCGAAGTCGTGGCGCCGCTCTCTGAGCGTGTTCTGGGTCGTGTGACCGCAGAGGACGTGATGGATCCGGCAACCGGCGAAGTGCTGCTGGCCAAAGGCGTGCTGATTGACGAGCGCAAGTCGGATGCGATTGACGCAGCCGGTGTTGCAAGCGTCAAAATCCGTTCGCCGCTGACCTGTGAAGCCGAAGAAGGCGTCTGCGCGACCTGCTATGGTCGTGACCTTGCGCGCGGCACCATGGTGAACACCGGCGAAGCGGTCGGTATCATCGCGGCACAGTCGATTGGTGAGCCGGGCACCCAGCTGACCATGCGGACCTTCCACATTGGTGGTATTGCGCAGGGTGGCCAGCAGTCGTTCCTCGAAGCTTCGCAAGAGGGCAAGATCGAGTTCCGCAACCCCAACACGCTGGAAGCCGCCAATGGCGATCTGATCGTGATGGGCCGGAACATGTCGATCGCGATCATCGACGAGAACGGTCAGGAACGTGCAGTGCACAAACTGACCTATGGCTCGAAGCTGCACGTGCGCGAGGGTGATGCGGTCAAACGCAACGCCAAGCTGTTCGAATGGGACCCCTATACCCTGCCGATCATCGCCGAGAAAACCGGTGTGGCACGCTTCGTTGACCTCGTGGCAGGCCTCTCGGTCCGCGACGAGACCGATGATGCAACGGGGATGACCCAGAAGATCGTGACCGACTGGCGCAACGCGCCGCGTGGGTCGGATCTGAAGCCGGAAATCATTGTTATGGACCCGGCAACCGGTGAACCCATGCGCAATGATCAGGGCAACCCGGTCAGCTACCAGATGTCGGTGGACGCGATTCTCTCGATCGAAGACGGTCAGGAAGTCAAAGCCGGTGACACTCTGGCTCGTATTCCGCGCGAAGGTGCCCGGACGAAGGACATCACCGGGGGTCTTCCCCGCGTGGCAGAACTCTTCGAAGCCCGTCGCCCGAAGGATCACGCCATCATCGCAGAACGCGATGGCTACGTGCGCTTCGGCAAGGACTACAAGAACAAGCGCCGCATCACGATCGAGTCGGCTGACGACAAGACCGAGTCGGTTGAATACATGGTGCCGAAAGGCAAGCACATCCCGGTGCAGGAAGGCGACTTCGTGCAACGCGGTGACTACATCATGGATGGCAACCCGGCGCCGCACGACATCCTGCGCATCCTTGGGGTTGAGGCTCTGGCCAACTACCTCATCGACGAAGTGCAGGACGTCTATCGTCTGCAGGGCGTGAAGATCAACGACAAGCACATCGAGGTGATCGTTCGCCAGATGCTGCAGAAGATCGAGATCCTCGACTCGGGCGAAACGACGCTGCTGAAGGGCGAACAGGTCGACAAGACCGAGCTGGAAGAAGAAAACGCCAAGGTCATCGCGCGCGGTGGTCGTCCGGCTTCGGGCGAACCGGTCCTGCTCGGGATCACCAAAGCTTCGCTTCAGACCCGCTCGTTCATCTCGGCGGCCTCCTTCCAGGAGACCACCCGCGTCCTCACCGAAGCTTCGGTTATGGGCAAACGCGACAAGCTGGTCGGCCTGAAAGAAAACGTCATCGTCGGCCGTCTGATCCCGGCCGGTACCGGTGGTGCCACCAGCCGCGTGAAGCGCATTGCGGGCGAGCGTGACCAGAAGGTCATCAACGACCGCCGCGCCGAAGCCGAAGCGGCAGCCGCTCTGGTTGCACCGAGCGACGGCGACGCAAACTGATCTTTGAGATCACATGGAAAGCCCCGGCCCCCGCCGGGGCTTTCTGCTTTTGTGGCCGCCTTTCGCGGGATAACGATTTTTCACGGGCTCTTGAGGGGGCTGTCTCAGGCTTGCTAATTTCCGGGCAAAACGGCACTGATCCTTATGACAAATCGCACGGCACTTCTGATCGCCCTTGGGGTGAGCGCACTTCTTACCCTGGTGATCGCCTTTTTGACCCTGGCGCCGGTCTCCGGCCTGCCGGGGGTGAAGGTCAGTGACAAGGTTTACCACGCCTTTGCCTTCGCCTCGCTGGCCTTTCCGGTCACCGTGGTGCGCCCGCGCTGGTGGGCGGCGGTGGTGCTGGTGAGTGCGGTCTATGGCGGGGTTATCGAGATCATTCAGCCCTTTGTCGGGCGCAGCATGGATATCCGCGACTGGCTGGCGGATATTCTGGGCGCCATCCTTGGGGCAGGGGCGGGGGTATCCGTCTGGTATCTGTTCGGACGCCGCCTCAAACTGCGCAGCGCCTTAGGCCAGCGCGCGCGCCAGAACTGATCTTCTGTCCGCACGGACTAGAGGGCGTGCAGCGCGCGCAGGCTGTCCGTGCGCAGTCGGCCCAGTTCGCGCAGCAGGGGCGTTGGCACCTCATCCGGCCCGGTCTCGCTGTCGCCGCCGCGGGTCAGATCTTCGAGGGCCACCAGCGCTTCGCACAGTGCCGTCAGCCCGAAGACCGCCGCCGCTCCGGCGAGTTTATGGGCGGTGCTGGCGATCTCAGGTCCCGGCGGCTGCGGTTCAGAGCTGATGAGTTCCAGCCCGGTGTTCAGTTCCGCCTCAAACCGCGCCCTGAGGCCGTCGTAGACATCCTTGCCAAGCGCCGCCGCCATTTCCCGCGCTGTCGCCTCCTCGATGAGGGCGCGTGCCGTCAGGGCCACGGCCGCTTTGGCCGGGGCGGCGGGCAGATCGGGGACCCGGGCGGGCGCTTTAGTCCGCGGCCCGTAATCGCGCAGCAGGTTCCGCAGCGCCTGTCTGCGCAAAGGTTTGGTCAGGCTGCGCGCGATACCGCTGTCGGCAAAGCGGCGCAGATCTTCGGGCCTTGCATGGGCGGTCAGCGCCACCACGGGTGTCGTTGCATTCGCCCCGCCCGCCCGACGGATCCGGCAGGTCGTCTCTACTCCGTCGAGGCCCGGCATCGAGATATCCATCAGGATCAGATCAAAGCTTTCGAGGCCGCAAAGCCTCAGGGCCTCATAGCCGGTCTCCGCCTCGGTCACGCTGTGGCCATCGGCCTCCAGCATGCTGCGCACGACGAAGCGGTTGATCGGATTGTCTTCCACCACCAGCACCGAAAGCGGTCGCACCTGATAGCTGTCGATTTTGGCGGCAGGCGCGGCCAGGGCCTGGACCGCCGGGGGCAGGGGCAGGATCAGGCGAAAGACGCTGCCCAGCCCGGGCACGCTTTCCGCCTCAAGACGGCCGTCCATCAGGGTGGCCAGACGGCGCGAGATGGCAAGCCCCAGCCCGGTGCCCTGAGTTCTGCGGTTGTATTCGGTGTTGAGGGTGACAAATTCGTCAAAGATGCGCGACATATCTTCGGGCGCGATGCCGATGCCGCTGTCGCGCACCTCAAAGACCGCAAGGCCCTCGGTGTCGCGACAGGCTTTCAGGGTGATCTGGCCGTCGCGGGTGAATTTCAGCGCATTGCTGACCAGGTTCAGCAGCACCTGATGCACGCGGTTGCCATCCCCCATGACCAGCGCAAGGCTGTCGTCGCGCAGATCCAGCGCGAGGCGGTTGCCATCCCGTGCCGCCACGCCCTGCTGGGCATGAGCGATGTCACGCATCAGCGCGCAGGCGTCAAAAGGCGCGCAGCGCAGCTGGGTGCGGAAGGCATCCATGCGCGCGATTTCCAGCACATCGTTCACATGGCCCAGCAGCTGCTCGGCAGATTTGCGGATGACGCGGTCATACTGGCGCCGCTGCGCCGGGGGCAGCTCGTCGTCAATCAGTTCCAGCGTGCCCAGAATGCCGTTCAGCGGCGTGCGCATTTCATGGCTCATAACGGCAAGCAGCTCATCCTTGGCCTTTTCGCCCGCCAGCGCACGGTCGCGGGTCTCCACCAGCGCGGCCTCTGTGGCCAGCCGATCCGAGATATCGCGCAAAAAGCAGATCCTGAGGGGGCCTGCGTCACTCTCAATGGCGGTGAGGCTGCATTCCGCCGGAAAGCTGCTGCCTGTGCCGCGCCGGCCCCTGACCCGCACCAGGCGGGCGCCGGGGCGGGGCAGGGCGGCGGGATCGCTGCTGCCCTCCTCAGGGCCGAGAAAGCGTGAAACCGGCAGGTCCTCAAGCTCTGCCGCCGGCAGCCCGAAAAGCTGCAGCGCCGCGTCATTCGAATCCACGATACGCCCGGTGGTGTCGACGACCAGAATCGCATCCTGTGAGGCGGTGATAATGGCGCGGACCCGGGCATGAGCGGCGCGCACACGGCGGTTTTGCAGCTGCGCCTGCCGCACCATCCGAACCAGAGCCAGCACAACCAGCAACAAAGCAAGCAGCAGCGCCGCACTTGAGGAGATCAGCCGCACCAGCGTCACCCGCAGCGCCTCCCGCTGGGCATCGCCGCGGATCGTGCGCTGTTGCAGGCTGCGCAGCGTCAGGTCACGCAGCAGCGGCCGCAGCTTTTCAGCGGCGGCAAGCACATTGGGCGCAGCTTCGCTCAGCGCCGCGTCCGAGCCGTCAAAAAGCGCCTCCGTGCGGGAGAGAAAGGCCCTCGCGGCTTCGATGCCACCGCGAATTTCCGGCAGATCCAGATCTTCGGGGTAGAAAGGCATCACCTCCATCAGGCGGATGCGCGAGTAAAAGATGTCATAGCGGCGGCGAAATTCCGCGGTGCTGCCCTCGCCAAAGCGCACAGACTGCGCTGATTGGATCAGCTGCAGCAGCTCCATATCGGGCTGCGACAGGCTCCACTGCGCATTGGCCGAGCTGGCCCGTGCAAGGTTCTGAATCTCATCGCGTACATCCCGCGCGAGCAGCAGAAGCATCAGAACCGCGCCCAGCAGCACGACCAGCGCCAGCCGCACCAGCCACTGCCGCAGCCGTACTACGGGGGATTGCATCAACCGGCCTGCCCTTCGGCGGACGGGCTTTGCCATTCCAGCCGCGTCAGCTGCCAGATGCTGCGGATATAGCTGACTTCACTGCGATAGGCCGGAACCTCATCGAAGGGATAAATCAGCCACAGCGGCCCGCGCTCGCGCAGCGACAGCACCTGGCCGTCGATCTCCATGGCCAGAATCGGCCCGCCGGGCACGCCTTCACTGACCGGAACCGGGATCGAATAATCATTGACCGCCCGGGCGGTGAAATTCCCGTCGCTCAGCCCGAGGGTGGTGACAAGGCTGTGCAGAGAGGGGCCGCGAAAACGCTGCGGTTGCCCGGACCAGGGCGTGCCGCTGGTGAATTCAACCTCGCCCATCGCCTTCAGCATCGCGCGGTCAAAGACGGCCCCTTCGGCGCTGTTGCGCCGCGGCAGCGCGCCGGTCACGGTCAGAATGACGTCGCCCTCAGGGTGGGGCAGCGCGGCAGCGGCCTCTGCGCTTTTGCCACCGGCTGCATGCAGCGGCAAAGGCAGAAGGCTCATGCCAAGGATCAGGCTGCGCCGGGTAAGTTCGGGCAAGGCGGGGCTCCGTCGTTCTGAATTTCCCTGCCCACAAAGCAGCTTCGGGCGGTTTGTCACAGGCTAAACATCAGATTGGCGCAGGGAAAGTCATCAAAAGCATGGGATGCGCCTTCACAGCAGGCCTGCTTTCCTGTAGAACCCCCTGTGGGTGCCAGCGTCCTCGTGCCCCGGCAGGGAGGCCGGGAAGTCAGGGCCAGTGCTCCATGACCGGGCCTATATATTACATGGCAGGCCCCTTTTACGCGAAAGACGCTGATGACGCTTCCCGATCTCGCGGCCCCTTTGGCCGCCGCTCTTGCATCCAAGGGCTACGAAACGCTGACCCCCGTACAGAATGCCGTTCTGGGTGACGATTATGCCGGCCGCGACCTGCTGGTTTCCGCCCAGACCGGCTCGGGCAAAACCGTGGCCTTTGGTCTCGCCATCTCGCCGGAACTCCTGACCGGTGATCTGGCGATTGCAGGCGCCCCGCGCGCCCTGATCATTGCCCCGACCCGTGAACTGGCCCTGCAGGTCAGCCGTGAGCTTGAGTGGCTCTATGCCGAAGCCGGTGCGGTCATTGCGACCTGCGTGGGCGGCATGGACCCCCGCAATGAGCGCCGCGTTCTTGAGCGTGGTGCCACGATCGTCGTCGGCACTCCCGGCCGTCTGCGCGATCACATCGAACGCCGCTCGCTGGATCTGTCGGAACTGCGCGCTGCCGTTCTCGATGAAGCCGATGAGATGCTGGACCTCGGCTTCCAGGAAGACCTTGAGTTCATCCTCTCGGCCGCTCCGGAAGACCGCCGCACGCTGATGTTCTCGGCCACCGTCTCGCGTGAAATCGAGAATCTGGCCAAGAACTACCAGAACGATTCCATGCGCGTTCAGGTCAAATCGGACACCAAACAACACGTCGACATTACCTATCAGGCAATGTCGGTACGTCCGCGCGACAAAGAAAACGCGATCATCAACCTGCTGCTGATCCAGCAGGCCCGTGTGTCGATCGTCTTCGCGAAAACCCGCGCAGCCGTGACCCATCTGCATGCCCGTCTCGCGAACCGCGGCTTCAAAGTCGTGGCCCTCTCGGGTGAGCTGAGCCAGGCAGAGCGGACCCACGCCCTCCAGGCCCTGCGCGATGGCCGCGCTCAGGTCTGCATCGCGACCGATGTGGCCGCCCGTGGTATCGACCTTCCGGGTCTGGATCTCGTGGTTCACTTCGATCTGCCGTCGAACCCGGAAACCCTGCTGCACCGCTCGGGCCGGACCGGTCGTGCGGGCTCGAAAGGCACCGCCGTGCTCGTCGTGCCGCCGGCGGACTTCCGCAAAGCGACCCGCATCCTGCAGGGCGCCAAGGTTGATGCGGAATGGACCTCGCCGCCCACCGCCGAAGAAGTTCAGGCCGCCGATGACGCCCGTATGGTCGGCTCGGACATCCTGCTCGCTCCGGTGACCGAAGAAGAAGCCCCGCTGGTCGAAGCGATCCTCGGCGTCTCCTCGCCGGAAGCCGCTGCCGCTGCCTTCCTGCGCATGTGGCGTGCCGGCCGTTCGGCTCCGGAAATCGTCGGCGATATCGCTCCCCCGGCGGCAAACTCGGAAGCCCGCGCCCCGCGCGAGCGTCAGGAATTCGGCCCCTCGGTCTGGTTCTCGCTCTCGGTTGGCCACGAAGGCCGCGCCGAAGCCCGCTGGCTGCTGCCGAAAATCTGCGATCACGGCGGCATCACCCGCAATGACATCGGTGCCATCCGCGTCCAACAGCGCGAAACCTATGTCCAGATCGCCGACAACGTCGCCTCGAAATTCGGCGCCACCGCCGAGATCGACGACGGCCTGCTGCTGACCCGTCTCGACGAGGCCCCGAACCTTGAGCGCGCCCCGCGCCCGGCGTTCAAATCCTCCGATCGTCCCCAGGGTCTGAACCGCAAGCCGTTTGACCGTGGCGACCGCGAAGACCGTGGTGAGCGCCGCGAGCGCGCGCCCCGTCGCGACGACGAAGGCGGCGAGCGCCGCAGCTTCAAGCCGCGCGCCATGGAAACCGGCGACGCCGGCTACCGCGCCCGCCCGGCCCGCGAAGACGGCGACCGCAAGCCCTATGGCGAGCGCAAATCCTTCGGTGACCGCCCCGAGGGCGACCGCAAACCCTATGGTGAGCGCAAGCCCTTCGGCGAGCGCAAATCCTTCGGTGATCGTCCCGATGGTGACCGCAAACCCTTCGGTGAGCGCAAATCCTTCGGCGACCGCCCCGATGGCGACCGCAAGCCCTGGGGCAAGCGCGAAGACGGCGACCGTAAGCCCTTCGGCAAGCGTGAAGACGGCGATCGCAAACCCTTCGTGAAACGCGAAGACGGTGACCGCAAGCCGCGCAGCGCAAAACCGGCCTTCGGCGCAGACAGCCGCCCGGCCCGCGCCCCGGCCCCGCGTCCGAACTTCTCGGACCCGAGCCAGTCGCTGCGCAAGCCGCGCAGCCCGAAAGGCCCGAAGCGCTGATAAAAGACAGGCCCCGGAGATCATCTCCGGGGCCTGCTTCATTTTGGCTTTTAAAAATACTCCGGGCGGGGTCCGGGGAGGGCAGGGCCCACCCCGGCGCTCTCCGGAAAAACCGCCCTCAGACGTTCAGCAGCAGATGCTCCCGCTCCCAGGGCGAGATGACCTGCTGAAACTCTTTATACTCATGCCGCTTCACCGCCGCATAAAGCGCCACGAACTCCGGCCCCAGCACCTCGACCAGCGCCGCATCCTCCTCCAGCAGATCAATCGCATCCGAGAGGTTCAGTGGCAGTTCATCCTCGCCCATATAGGCGTTGACCGTGCATTCCGCCCGCGGAAGTTTCCCCTCCTTCAGCCCCAGATAGCCACAGGCCAGGCTCACCGCGATGCCGAGATAGGGGTTGCAGTCCATCCCCGCCAGACGGTTCTCCACCCGCCGCGCCTCGGGGCTTGCGATCGGCACCCGCAGCCCGGTGGTGCGGTTATCACGCCCCCACTCCAGGTTGATCGGAGCCGCAAAATCCGGCACATAGCGGCGATAGCTGTTCACATAGGGCGCCAGCAGCGCCACACCCGCAGGCAGGTGGTTCTGCATCCCGGCGATGAAATGATGAAAGGCCGGAGTCTCATCTCCGTTCGGGGCCGAGAAGATATTCTGCCCGGTTTCAAGATTGACCACCGAATGGTGGATATGCATGGCCGAGCCGGGCTCGCCCTCAATGGGCTTGGCCATGAAGGTCGCAAAACAGTCGTGGCGCAGCGCCGCTTCGCGGATCATCCGCTTGAAGTAGAAGATATGATCGGCCAGATCGAGCGGATTGCCATGCGCCAGATTGATCTCAACCTGACCCGCACCGCCCTCCTGCAAAATGCCGTCGATCTCAAGCCCCATGGCTTCGGCGAAATCATAGATATCGTCGATCACCTTGCCATATTCATCGACCGCCGACATCGAATAGGCCTGTTTCGCCGCCGCCACCCGGCCCGAGCGGCCCATCGGCGGGCGGATCGGCATATTCGGATCCAGGTTGCGGGCCACGAAGAAGAATTCCATCTCCGGCGCCACCACCGGGCGCAAACCCTCGGCCTTATAAAGATCAAGCACCCGGCGCAGCACGTTGCGCGGGGCTGTGGCCACCGGATTGCCGCGCTGGTCATAGGCGTCATGAATGACCTGCAGCGTCACATCGGCCGTCCAAGGCGCTGCCGCCACGGTGCTGAAATCCGGCACCAGGGTCATATCGGGCTCTTTATATTCCTCGTCCCCCCTGGGGGCATCGGCCCATTCGCCGGTGATGGTCTGCAAAAAGATCGAGGTCGGCAGAAAGAAGCTTTTCTGATGCTCAAACTTAAAGGCAGGCATCGCTTTGCCGCGGGCCACCCCGGCGATATCGGGGACGATGCATTCGACCTCATCGAGGCGGCGTCCGGCGATATAGTCCTTTGCCGCATCGGGCAGGGTGTCAGTCCAATCCGCCATCTTTCATGCCTCCTGCAGGGCCGCACGCGGTGCGCGGAAGAATTCCCCGATGCGCGCGGCCAGCATCCCGCGGTCAAGGTCATCGGTCAGTGCCGCCTCTGCACGGGTCAAAAGCTCGGGCGGCACGCTGCCGGATTTATACTGCTCAAGCATCAGGCCGATGAAGCTTTGATCAAATTCCGGATGGGGCTGCACGGTCAGCATGCGGTCGCCATAAAGCAGGGCGGCGTTCTGGCAGAACTCTGAACAGCCGATCACCTCGGCACCCGGCGGCAGCTCCACCACCTGATCCTGGTGCCAGGCGTTCAGCCCGATCTTTTTACCCTCAAACTCATAGGTCTGACGGCCCACCGACCAGCCACCGCTGAATTTTTCAACACGGCCGCCCAGGGCCTGGGCGATAATCTGATGGCCAAAGCAGATGCCCACGGTCGGCACCGAGGCCGCATAGGCCTCGCGGATAAAGGCCTCAAGCGGGGGGATGAAGGCATGGTCCTCATAGGCACCGTGGCGCGAGCCGGTCAGAAGCCAGCCGTCGCAGTCCTGCACAGAGGTCGGAAACTCCATATCCACCACGGACCAGGTGCGGAATTCAAAGCCCTGACCGGCCAGAAGTTTCATGAAAAGCGAAGGGAAATCACCCGCCCGTTCCCGAATGAATTCGGTAACATGGCCGGTCTGCAGGATGCCAATAAGCATGATATTCTCGGGTTGAGGAGCGGCTCATGCTAGCCCGCGCCCGCGCCTCCGGCAAGGGGGAGGGCTTTCCCTTCGGCGGCAGGCTTTGTTAGATGGCAGGACCCAGAAGGACTGCGCGATGAACCTGCTTTATGCCAATGACCGGCCCGGTCACTACCCCGCCTCCTATTATGCCGCCAGTGCCACAGAGGCGCTGCCGGTGGAGATGCTGCAGGGCGAAGAGCGGGCGGATGTCTGCATCATCGGCGCGGGCTATACCGGGCTTTCGGCGGCGCTGCATCTGGCAGAGCGCGGCCGCAAAGTCGTGGTGCTGGAGGCCCATCGCGCGGGCTGGGGGGCCTCGGGGCGCAATGGCGGTCAGGTGGGCTCTGGCCAGCGGCGCGATCAGGACTGGATCGAGGGGCGCTTCTCGCGCGAGGATGCAGCCCGCCTGTGGCAGATTGCCGAAGAGGCCAAGGCGCTGGTGCGCGACCTTGCCGCTGAGATGCCGGGTGTGGACTGGCGCCCGGGCGTGGCCCATGCCTGCCGTCACCCCTCAGAAGTGCGGGAGGCGGCGGCCTATGCCGAAAAGTTGAACCGCGATTACGGCTATGAGGGCATCCGCCCGCTCGACCGGCTGGAAATGGCGGATCTGCTTGGCACCCCGGCCTATGCGGGGGGCGATCTCGATATGGGCGCGGGCCATATTCATCCGCTGAACTTCGCGCTTGGGCTGGCGCATCGGGCGGTCGCGGCAGGCGCGAAGATCTTTCAGCAAAGCCCGGTTGAGCAGGTGGAACCCGGCCCCCTCGCGCGGGTCATCACCCGCACGGGCGAGGTGCGGGCCGAGCAGGTGATTTTCGCCTGCAACGGCTATCTTGGCGGGCTTGAGCCTTCGGTCTCGGCGCGGGTCATGCCGATCAATAATTTTATCATCGCGACCGAGCCCTTGGGCGATCTCGCGCCGCTGCGCCGCGAGATCGCGGTCGCAGATTCGCGCTTTGTGGTGAACTACTGGCGCCGCACGCCTGAGGGGCGCATCCTGTTTGGCGGCGGCGAAAGCTACGGCTATAAGTTCCCCGATCTGATCCGCACGGTCTCAAAGCCCATGCTGGAGGTCTATCCGCAGCTGCGCGAGGCGAAGATCGACTACGCCTGGGGCGGCACTCTGGCGATCACCGCCACGCGCTGCCCGCTGTTCACCAGGGTTCGTCCGGGGATCTGGTCGGCCTCGGGCTATTCGGGGCATGGGGTGGCCATGGCGACCATGGCAGGGCGGATCCTGTCAGAGGCGCTGATCGGGGAAAGTGACCGCTTTGATCTGATGGCCCGGTTTCCGACGCCGCGATTCCCCGGCGGGCAGATGACGCGCCAGCCGGTTCTGGCGCTGGCGATGACCTGGTATGCGCTGCGCGACCGCCTGGGGCTGTAATGAAAAAGGGCCCCGCAGGGGGCCCGATCGTCAGAGTTTTGAAAGTTTCGCCTGGAGTTCGGCAAGCTGCTTTTTGATGTCGCCCAGCTCATCTTTGGAGGTGGCGGGGGCCTCCTGCATCTCAGCGGCGGCGGGGGCTTTGCCACCGGGCCAGCCGCCCATCATGGTCTTCAGGAAGGCTTCCTGCTGGCGCTGAAAGGCTTCAAGTCCGGGCATCGTGGCCATGGGATTGGGCAGCACGCCCAGACCTTCGATCATCTTGGACTGGCTGTCGCGCAGCATCTCAAAGCTGGAGGACAGGAACTGCGGCACCATGCTTTGCACGCCGGTCGAATAGCTGCGCACCAGATCGGTCAGCACATTCACCGGCAGCACCGAATCGCCGCGCGATTCATGCTCGGCAATGATCTGCAGCAGATACTGACGGGTCAGATCGTCGCCGGATTTCAGATCGATGATGGTGACCTCGCGCCCCGCGCGGATGAAACCGGCGATGTCATCAAGCGTCACGTAATCGCTGGTCTCGGTATTATAGAGCCGGCGGCTGGCGTAACGTTTGATCAGCAGCGGTTTGTCGGTCGCGGACATAGTCGCTCTTTCAATATGGTGGTCAGATCTGAGCCTAAGCCAGGGCTGCTGAAATGGAAAGCCCGTTGCTGCAGATGAAAACGCGGGCCCGCAAAGGGGCCCGCGTTTTGCCTTTTCCCGGCCATGGGGGAGGAGGAGGGGAGGAACCGGCCGGGAAAGGCGGGTCGGTTTACTTCGCAGCCGCAGCAGCCGGGCGCTGCATGGTGGCCGCCATGTCGCCGGTTGCTTTCTGCATCGCAGCAGCAGCATTTTCCTGCGCGGTCTTGCCGGTCGAGAGCAGCAGCTCAACGGTTTCCATCTGGGCTTTCTTGGCGATTTCCGCGAAAGCGGCCATGCTGTCGGAGGCCATTTCACGGCTCGCGGTCGCGAAATCCGAGGCCGCTTTGGTGTAATCCGCCGGCTCAGTGCGGGCCTTGGTCACATCGCTGAGACGGTTCAGGGTCTCGCGGTTCAGCTTAGCCTGCAGCTCGCAGGAGCGTTCTGCGGCTTCAAAGGCGATTTTGGTGAGTTTCTCACCGAAAGCCGCCTGCTTTTCGAAAGCGTTGCGGAATACGGTCGGGTCCATGTTGAACGCCGGCATCATATCCTGAAACAGACGGGTGAAGTCAGTCGTGGCTGCCATTCTCAGTCTCCGGTTTCCGCTAGAGGGGTGCGGGAAGATGTCTCCCTTGCGAGGGTCATAGCACGCTGCGGTGCAGCATTGCAAGACTTATGCTGCGCCGCGGCGCAATCAGGCATATTGTCGCTTCACGTAGTCCCCGGGGGCCGCCCCGAGTATGGGGTAATCCGGGTGGCTGCCGGGCTGATGCGCGGGAATTTTTGCGCCCGACTGCTTTGCAAGCCAGGCCCCCCAGCGGGGCCACCAGGAGCCGGGGGTGAACTCCGCCCCCTCGCGCCACTGCGCCGGGGCGAGCGTGCTCATCGGGGCAGGGCTGGTGTAATGGCCGTATTTGAGTTTGGCCGGCGGATTGACGATGCCCGCGATATGCCCCGACTGGCTGAGGATGAAGGTCCTGTCCTTAGAGCCGAAGCGGCGGAAACCGGCATAGCTCGCAGCCCAGGCGGCGATGTGATCGCCTTCGCAGGCCACCGCACAGAAGGGGATTTTGATGTCAGAGGGGCGCACCACCTGACCATCAAGCTCATAGCCGGTGGTGGCAAAGCTGTTGTCCTGACACAGCCTGCGCAGATATTCGATGGCCATCCTGCCGGGCAGATTGGTGCCATCGCCGTTCCAGTGCAGAAGATCAAAGGCCGGGGGCGCTTCGCCCAGCATGTAGCTGCGGATCGCGGGCTGCCAGATCAGATCATTGGCGCGCAGAAAGCTGAAGGTCCGCGACAGGATCTGCGACGACAGACAGCCCGAGGCCTTCGCCTCGCGCTCAATCCCGTCGACGAAATCATTCGACAGGAAGGGCGTGAACTCGCCCTGATCTTCAAAATCGGTCAGCGTGGTAAAGAAAGTCGCCGATTTGACCGAAGCGTCTTTGTCTTTCGCCATCCGCGCCAGCGTCAGCGACAGCGTGGTGCCCGCGATGCAATAGCCCACCGCATTGATCTTTGGCTCGCCGGTGATCGCTTTGATCGCGGCAAAGGTCTCAAGATAGCCCTCGCGGTAGTAGTCCTCCAGGCCGAAGTCGGCGTAGGTCGGATCGGGGTTTTTCCAGGAGACCACAAAAAGCGTGAAGCCCTGATCGGCGATCCAGCGCAGCAGCGAATTCTGCGGCTTCAGATCGAGGATGTAGAACTTGTTGATCCAGGGCGGAAAGATCACCAGCGGGATCTTATGCACCTTGTCGGTGGTCGGGGTGATCTGGATCAGTTCCAGAATGCGGTTGCGAAAGACCACCTGACCCGGCGTCATCCCAAGGTTGCGGCCGACCTCAAAGGCCTCGGGGTCCGAAAGCGTGACCAGCAGATCGCCGTTGTTGCTTTCAATGTCGCGGACCAGATTTTCAAGGCCGCGCACCAGCGATTCACCTTCGGTGTCGCGCGCCCGCTCCAGCGCTTCGGGGTTGGTTGCAAAAAAATTCACCGGAGCCATCATATCGATGATCGCGCGGGTGAAATAGCGCAGCCGCTGCTCATCCCGGGGGGGCAGGCCCTCAATCTGGTCGATGCTGCGCTGCAGCGTCTCCGTGTTGATCAGATATTGCTGACGCAGATAGCTGAACCAGGGATGGCTCTCCCAGGCGGGGTGCGAGAAGCGCCGGTCTGCGGGGGGAACGATCACCGGCTCTGCGGGTTGACTGGCAGCAAAGGCGGTCTGGGCGTTGAGATAGCTTTGCAGGCTCTTGCCCCACCAGCTCGCCTGTTCTTCCAGTAAACGTTGAGGATTTTTAACAAAATCGGTCCAGGCTGCCATGCCGGTTGCCGCCAGAAGATCAGGGCCTGGCGCATCCAGCCCCGGGTCATGCGGGCGGCGCGCGGCCATTGCAGTCATCATCCGGCGCGACAACTCCTCGATGCGGGCGAGGTTCAGTTGCATCCGTTCTGACATAACGGCATTGCGGGATTCGTCAGTTGCCATGCAAAAAAATCCCCCCTATCATTTTGCTGGTGCAGCATAACGGCCCCGGCCCTTAAAAAGCGAGAAGTTTTGCAGCCGCTCTCTGCGGGGACAGGAGATCCGAATGAAGTATACGGCCACCTATGACATGATGGAAGCTGTTCGCAACACCAACGAATGGATGGGTGCGACGGCGCGGGCTTTTGCTTCAAACCCCGTCTGGGGTCTGGCGCCAAATCCCGCTTTCAAGATGCTGTCCGCCTGGGGGCGTGTGACCGAGCGCAGCTTTGCGCGCATGGTCATCAAGCCCGACTGGGGCATCCGCACCATCCTTGGCGATGACGGCCGCGATCATCTGGTCTCGACCGAAATTGTGGTGCCGCGTGCCTTTGGCGATCTGGTGCATTTCAAGGTCGCAGGCCTGGAATCGCGGCCGCGCAAAGTGCTGGTGGTGGCGCCGATGTCGGGTCATTACGCGACGCTGGTGCGCTCAACCGTGCTGTCGCTGCTGCCCGATTGTGATGTCTATGTCACCGACTGGCACAATGCCCGCGATATTCCGGTCTCGGAAGGCAAGTTCGATATTGAGGATTACACCCTCTATCTGGTCGACTTCCTGCGTCATCTGGGGCCCGATACCCATGTGATCGCGATCTGTCAGCCCGCGCCGCTGGCGCTGGCCGCGACCGCTTATCTTGCCGCTGAGGATCCGGAGGCGCAGCCCAGAAGCCTGATCCTGATCGGGGGTCCGATCGATCCTGATGCCGCCGCGACCGATGTCACCGACTTTGGCCGCCGTGTCACCATGGGCCAGCTGGAGCAGTTCGCGATTCAGCGCGTGGGCTTCAAACATGCCGGGGCAGGGCGTCTGGTTTATCCGGGCCTTCTGCAGCTTGCGGGCTTTATGTCGATGAATGCCGAGCGTCATAGCAAGGCCTTCAGCGATCAGATCTATGCCGCTGCCATGGGCAAAGCCGGTGAGCATGACGCCCATAACACCTTCTACGATGAATACCTGGCCGTGATGGATATGACGGCTGAGTTCTATCTCTCGACCGTTGAGCGGATCTTCAAAAACGGTGAGATCGCCCGCAATGCCTTCACCGTGGCGGGACGCCGGGTGGATATCGGCGCGGTCACCTCGGTCTCGGTGATGACGGTTGAGGGGGCGAATGATGACATCTCGGCCCCGGGGCAATGCGTTGCGGCACTGGATCTGCTGACCGGCCTGCCGGAGGCGAAAAAGGCCCGTCATCTGGAGCCTGGGGCTGGGCATTACGGCATCTTCGCGGGCAAGTCCTGGCGCAACAACATCCGGCCACTGGTTCTGGGTTTCATGGATGCCAGCAGCGTAGCGCCTGATACGCCGGCTGTGCCTGATACGCCGGCTGTGCCTGAAGCTGTGGCTGTGCCTGAAGCTGCAGCTGCGCCTGAAGCTGCGACACAGGCTGCGGCCCCGCGCGCCCCGCGCCGCCGCGCCTGAGGGGCAGGCAGAGTTCAGAAAAAGGCGGGTCCCCCGGGACCCGCCTTTTTCAGGTCAGATGCTGTGCCGCCCAGCGGGTGATGGCCGAGACCACCGCAGGCGTCATCCCGGGAGAGCGGATCCGCCCCGCAATCACATGCGCGCCGGCATCCATGCCGGGGCCAAAGGGAAACTCGACCCGCTCGACCGGGCCTTTCCAGTTTTTGAGCACCCGGTCGGCAGCCGCATTGCTGACCACTTTATCCTGCGGCGAGCGCAGCAGCAGCAAGGGCAGATCAATCGATCCGGTCTCCGCCGCCCGCGCCGCGCGCAACAGCTTTGCCATCGGCAGGGCCGAGCGCGTGGGATAGCTGGTGTTCCAGAACTTCGCATGTTCTTCGCTGCGCACCCCGGCGCGGATGGTATCGCCCAGCAGCAGCGGCACCAGCACCCCCGCTCCCGGCAGATCGCTGGCCAGCGCGCGCAGCGGATCAGCAAGCCGGAAATTCGGCGCGATCATCACCACCCCCGCAATGCGGTCCGTAAAGGGCAGCGCCTCGCGCAGACCAGGCGTGCCCAGACCCGCCGTCAGCACCGAGGCCCCCTGCGAGGTCGCGATAATCAACACCCGCTCGCCAATCGCGGCCCCGACGCTTAACGCCTCAGCCAGATCGGTGATCCAGTCATCGGCAGAGGCCTCGGCCATGGCGGCGGGGCCGCGGGCGTGACCGGCAAAGCGGGTGAAATAGAGATTGGCCCCCAGCGTCTTTGCCACCTCATCGGAGACCGGGCGGGTCTCTTCAGAGCTTGCGGTGAAGCCGTGCAGATAGACCACCGAGAGGGGCGTTTTGTCCCCCGCAGCCCCCTGCCACAGGATGCGCTTTTGCGTGCCCGGCACGATGTCGGGGAACTGCGCTTCGCGCGCCTCCAGAAAGGCGGCGGGGTCGCGCAGGATGGCCGCCTGATCGACGGAAGGCAGGCTCAGGCTGCGGTCGCGGGGCCAGAAGACCAGCGCGGCTGCCAGCAGGGCAATGAGGGCGATAGAGGTGAAAAACATCCGCAACAGCCGCCGCATCTTAACCCGCGCGCCGCGTCACATCGTCAATCGCCTCAGAGATCAGCGCAAGGCAATCGGGGTCTGAGAAGCGGTGATCGGCGCCCTTCACCAGGGTCAGGCGGATATCACTGCCCTCAACATGATCGAGAAGCCGCAGCGTGGTCGCAACCGAGACGGCGGTGTCGGCGGTGCCGAGAAGGAACCGGGCGGCGCAGGGCAGGGGCAGCGGGCTGCGCAGGATCAGATTCTCACGGCCCTCAGCGATCAACCGCGGAGTGATCTGATAGGGGGCCTCATAGTCCGAGGGGATCTCAACCGGGCGGCCTGCCGCAATCTCAGCGCGCTCAGCCTCGGTGAACCCGGCCCAGAAGCCATCCTCGGTGAAATCCGGCGCGGCGGCGATGCCGACAAAACCCGCCACGCGCTCTGGCGTCTCGCGCGCCAGCAAAAGCGAGATCCAGCCGCCCATGGAAGAGCCGACCAGGATCTGCGGCCCCTCGGTCAGCGCCTCAAGCACGGCGGCGGCGTCCCGCTTCCAGTCGCCGATCGCGCCATCGGTGAAGGCGCCATCGCTTTCGCCATGGCCGGAATAGTCGAACCGCAGGAAAGCGCGGCCCTCAGCCCTGGCCCGGTCCTCCAGATACTGCGCCTTGGAGCCCTGCATATCCGAGCGAAACCCGCCGCAGAACAGGATCCCCGGACCCGTGCCGGGGGTGCGGTGATAGGCGATGCGGCGGCCCTCGGGGGTGGTCAGGAATTCGGGCATGACAGGCTCCTTCATAGGCTGGCCGGACCCTAGCAGCCCCGTGGCGCTGCGGCCATGGCTTGCAGGCCTGACAGTGCGGATATGCGCCAGGTTCAGGGCAGCGGGGCGGTGTGCTGCGGCAAAGTGTCAGAAGTCCGCCCGCAGCGGTATATGACGGTATACAGCCATTGCGCCGCGCGGCTGTCAGGCGTAGCGCGCAGCCGGGCAGTCGCGGCCTGTGATTTTCCCGCATAACGGCGGGAGGGGTCAGGCGGCTGCAGGAATATGACATGACACGAGTAAACTTTGTATCGGCTGCCCTGGCGGCCATGACCCTTTCCGCAGCGCCGGCCCTGGCGGCAGATGTACAGCCGGGCGATTACGCCTGGGTCGGTGACGGGCGCACCCTGGCCATCGCCTATGTGCAAAACCAGCAGGCCAAAAGCTTCCGTGCTGCGGATGGCAGCGATGTTCCGGCCTCAAAGCTGGACGCCAATGTGCTGATCCTGCGGGCCGTTCACTACCGCGAACTGGCGGGGCAGAAGTTTGCCTTCCACGCCATTGCGCCGATGGGCAAATTCAGCACCGCCACCATTGGCGGCGCGGATCAGCCGGTGAAAAACGGCCTTGGCGATCTGACGCTGGGCGTGACCTGGTTCCCGATGACCTCGGCAGAGCCGACCGGCACCACCTTCGGGATCTCGGGTTTTGTGACCGCGCCGACCGGCAATTATGAGCCGGGCCATGTCTCGGTCGCCACCGGTGGCTGGAGCTTTACGCCCCAGCTGGGCATGGTCCAGGGCCTTGGCAACGGCTTCTTCCTTGATGCGGCGGCAGAGGCAAATATCTACCGCGACTTCAGCAAAGACGGCGTGGCGATCAGCCAGGACACCACTTATCAGGCCCAGGCCTATCTGCGCTATCAGTGGGATGAGGCCACCGCCTTCTCGCTGGGCTATACTGAGAAATCGGGCGGCGATCTGTTCGTGAACGGCGCGGCAGCGGGCCAGAAAACGGACTTCAAACAGATCCGCCTGCTGGCGTCGAAATTCGTCAACCCGACCACGCAGGTGCAGCTGATGCTGGGCAAAGACACCGAAGTGCGGGGCGGCTTTAAGAACGAGCCACTGGCGCAGGTTCGCTTTACCAAAGTGTTCTGAGACGGGAGGGGGCGGCGACGCCCCTTCTTTTTACCCGGCCGCCTGCGTCGCATCGTCAGGCGACGGTTAAAGCCTGTGTTTCGCGTGCCGTCCTGCTGTTGCGTCAGATCGACAGGCCTCAAAGCTGTTGCCAGCGGCAGGCCCTGAAGCATCCCCCGGGATGCGCGGCCACTGCGCCGGTCCGCCACGCGCAGCGCCCCTTTGGTCTTTCCTCTTGACGCTTTCCCCCCAGGCGTTCAGATGTGCCGCATTAACCCGCAACCGGGCGTTCCGTGGGCGCCAAACCGACGAGGAGTGGCCAGATGAGCCAGATTTCTCTTACCTTCCCTGATGGCAATATCCGTGAGTTTGCAGCGGGTGTGACCGCTGGCGAGGTCGCGGCCTCGATCTCGACCTCGCTTGGCAAGAAAGCCATTTCAGCGATGATCAATGGTGCGCATTACGACCTGCAGTGGCCGATTGAGGCGGATGCCCGCATCTCGATCAACACCCTCCAGGACGAAGGCGCGGCGCTTGAGCTGATCCGTCACGATCTGGCCCATATCATGGCCCGCGCCGTTCAGGAGATCTGGCCCGATGTCAAAGTGACCATCGGCCCGGTCCGTGATTACGGCTGGTTCTATGACTTTGACCGGGCTGAGCCTTTCACCCCCGAAGATCTGGGCGCTATTGAAGCGCAGATGAAAAAGATCATCAACGCCCGCGATCCGGTCCGCACCGAGATCTGGGAGCGTGCCCGTGCGCTGGCTTACTACGAAGAGCGCGGCGAGCCCTATAAGGTTGAGCTGGTCAATAAGATCCCCGGCAATGAGCCGCTGCGGATGTATTGGCACGGCGACTGGCAGGATCTCTGCCGGGGTCCGCACCTGCAGCACACCGGTCAGGTTCCGGCCGATGCCTTCAAGCTGACCCATGTGGCCGGTGCCTATTGGCTGGGCGACTCGAGCCGCCCGATGCTGCAGCGCATCTATGGTCTGGCGTTCCGCAACCGCGATGATCTGAAGGCCCATATGACCATGCTGGAGGAGGCCGCAAAGCGCGACCACCGCAAGCTCGGCCGTGAGATGAACCTCTTCCATATGCAGGAAGAGGCCCCGGGTCAGGTCTTCTGGCACCCGAACGGCTGGACGATCTACACCGAGCTCCAGGACTATATGCGCCGCCAGCAGCGCCGCGACGGCTATGTGGAGGTGAATACCCCCCAGGTGGTGAACCGCGTGCTCTGGGAGAAATCGGGCCACTGGCAGAACTATCAGGAAAATATGTTCATCGTCGAAGTGGACGAAGAACATGCCAGCCAGAAAACCGTCAACGCGCTGAAGCCGATGAACTGCCCCTGCCACGTGCAGGTCTATAACGTCGGTCTGAAGAGCTACCGCGATCTGCCGCTGCGGATGGCCGAATTCGGTGCCTGCAACCGCTATGAGCCCTCGGGCGCTTTGCATGGTATCATGCGGGTGCGCGGCTTTACCCAGGACGATGCGCATATCTTCTGCACCACCGAGCAGATTGAGGCGGAATCGAAGAAATTCATCACCTTCCTGTCGAAGGTCTATGCCGATCTCGGCTTTGAGAAATGGCGCGTGAAGCTCTCGACCCGTCCGGAAAAGCGCATCGGCTCGGAAGAGGCCTGGGACCATGCGGAAGCTGCGCTGGCGCAGGCCGTGGTCGCCGCCGGTCACAGCTATGAGCTGCAGGAGGGCGAGGGCGCTTTCTACGGCCCGAAGCTCGAATTCGTGCTGACCGATGCGATCGGCCGCGACTGGCAGTGTGGCACGCTGCAGGTTGACCCCAACCTGCCCGAGCGTCTCGATGCGGTCTATATCGGCGAAGACGGCGCCAAGCACCGCCCCGTCATGCTGCACCGCGCCTGCCTTGGCTCGTTTGAGCGCTTCATCGGCATCCTGATCGAAAACCACGCCGGTAAACTGCCGTTCTGGCTGGCACCGCGTCAGGTTGTTGTGGCCTCGATCGTCTCGGATGCGGATCCCTTTGTGGAAGAGGTCGTCACCGCGCTGACCCTTGCCGGGGTGCGGGCCGAGGCCGATATGCGCAACGAGAAGATCAACTATAAGGTCCGTGAACACTCGGTCGCCAAGGTTCCGGTGATCCTTGCGATCGGCATGAAAGAGGTCGAGACCCGCACCGTTTCCGTGCGCCGTCTGGGCGAAAATCGCACCGAAACCGTCTCGCTTGATGAGATTCTGGGCGAACTTTCTTTGCTGGCCAAAGCACCCGATCAGCGCTGATTTCGGGCTAATCCTCTAAAAGCGCGGGATTTTCTGCCAATTCAAAGGCAGGAAATCCCGCGCTTGATTTTTTTCGCTCTTCGTTCACACTTCCGTTAGTGACCTCAGCCCCTGCCGCGCAATTCCCTGTTCACCAGGGTGCGGGATTTCAGCGGCCTGTCTCACGTCCCCGCGGTATGTCACCCCGGGGGAACGCGACTTTGGGAGAGACGGAATGCCGACCGGCACCGTAAAATGGTTTAATTCGACTAAAGGCTACGGCTTTATTGCCCCTGATGATGGTGGCAAAGATGTATTTGTTCACATTTCTGCGGTTGAGCGTGCCGGTCTGAAGGGCCTGAATGACAACCAGAAGATCAGCTTCGAAATGTTGACGGGTCGCGATGGCCGCTCGTCTGCGGGCGAACTGACTCTCCTCTGAGCATCGTCTCCCGGTCTGCACCGGCCCGCCGGTGCAGCCTCAGGACATGCGGACATCAGCGGGGCGGAGCCAGATTGGCTTTGCTTAAGCTGCAGTCGCGGCTGACATCACGACCACAGGTCCGGGGACTGAGGTCTTTTGTCAGACAGATACGCACTTCCTGAATGTCGTCACGGCGGCATGTCACGGTGACCATTTCCGGGCGAAATCCCGGATTGGCCTCCAGAAAAGCCTCTTCGACCACGCGGGCAGGCAGCTGAACCGCGCGGTCGAGCTTTTCAAACACCTCCGGCATCTGCACCGAGGTATAGGCTTTCCGGCTCAGATCATAATAGGCGCGGGCCGACAGCCCCGAGCAGCGGCCGTGTTTTTTCCACTGATGCCAGGCCAGCCCCGCCGATCCCATGATGTCATCCATCGAGGCCGTCATGGCGCGCGAAGGGTCGCGCTCACGCGTGCGGCAATAGTCCGGCCAGCCCCGTTCATGCTGCGGCCAGAGGCCGTGGAGCGACCAGCCGTGACCGCCGCCCCGCGCGCAGCGCGCCTCACCGCGTTTATCGCCCTCAAGCGCGCACCAGTTCGGCGTCCAGCTGAGCGCCATCACATAATAGTCAAACTCTCCCGCCACATCAGCCTGCGCAGCGGGTGCAGAGAGCAGCAGGGCGGCGAGCAGGGCTGAAAGACGCATTTTCTCTTTCCTATATCAGGTTGCGCGGGTATACGGGTCGTCAATTCCCCGAAAACGAGGACTCGGCGGACCCCAGGGTGCGCAGCCGTTTTCCCGGCCCGGGAGAGATTTGTAAAGGAGTGATCCGATGACAAAGCCGCTGATGGCCCGGGCGACCGCCGTCTGGCTGGTGGAAAACACCACGCTGACTTTTAAGCAGATCGCAGATTTCTGCGGAATGCATGAGCTGGAAGTGCAGGGCATCGCAGACGGCGACGTTGCAGGTGGCGTGAAGGGCTTTGACCCCGTTGCCAACAACCAGCTTGAGCAATCGGAAATCACCAAGGGTGAAGCCAGCCCGCTGCATAAGCTGAAGCTGAAGTTCAACGCCGCTGCCGTGGGCGAAGAAAAGCGCCGTGGCCCGCGTTACACGCCGCTCTCGAAGCGCCAGGACCGCCCGGCCTCGATCCTGTGGCTGGTGAAGTTCCACCCGGAACTCTCGGATGGCCAGATCTCGAAGCTGGTCGGCACCACCAAGCCGACCATCCAGCAGATCCGGGAGCGGACCCACTGGAACATCGCGAATATCACCCCGGTTGACCCGGTGGCGCTGGGCCTTTGCCGTCAGTCCGAACTCGACGCTCAGGTGCAGATCGCGGTGAAGAAGAAAGCCCTCGAAGGCGGCGTGATGTCGGATGATGAGCGTCGCAAGCTCGTCTCGACCGAGACCTCGCTGGGCATGGCGCCTGAGGCCCGCATCTCGGATGAAGCGAACCTCCAGGCCCTTTTCGGCGGTGCTTCGGAAGAGAAAGACAGCAAATCGGCGGCGGATTACTCCGATGCGGACAGCTTCTTCAACCTGCCGAATGATG
The DNA here is from genome assembly GCF_003863335.1 of Falsigemmobacter faecalis. Taxonomy (GTDB): domain Bacteria; phylum Pseudomonadota; class Alphaproteobacteria; order Rhodobacterales; family Rhodobacteraceae; genus Wagnerdoeblera; species Wagnerdoeblera faecalis. The sequence continues at coordinate 44,874 of NZ_RRAZ01000018.1, forward strand.
CGGCGGATGACGAAGACGAGGACGATCTGCGCTGAGACGCGGATCCCTTTTTGATCAGAAACCCGCGCTGTCAGCGCGGGTTTTTTGTTTGGTGGGATGACGTTAGCTGTTGCTGCTGTGAGAAGCTCTCCTCAGAAGCTCTCCGGAACCGTGTCAGAAGCTGCGGCGGGCGCGCAGGGCGGCGCTGATGGTGCCCTCATCCAGATAGTCCAGCTCACCGCCCACCGGCACGCCCTGGGCGAGGGTTGAGGTTTTGACCCCGGTCCCCGTCAGCGCATCGGCGATGTAATGCGCCGTGCTCTGGCCATCGACCGTGGTCGAGAGCGCCAGGATCACCTCATCGCTGGCTTTGATGGTGACGCGCTTTACCAGATCGGGCACGCGCAGCTCCTCGGGGCCGATGCCGTCAAGCGGCGAGAGCCGGCCGCCGAGCACATGATAGCGGCCCTGGAAAATCCCCGCCGCTTCCATGGCCCAGAGATCGGCGACCTCTTCGACCACGCAGATCTCGCGGTCGCTGCGCGCGGGGTCCTGGCAGATCGCGCAGAATTCTCCGGCGGTGAGATTGCCGCAGATCCCGCAGTTGCGGGTGTCACGGGCCGCCCGCGCCATGGCCTCGGCCAGCGGGGCCATCAGCAGGCTGCGCTTGCGCAACAGATGCAGCACCGCCCGGCGGGCGGAGCGCGGCCCCAGCCCCGGCAGCCGCGCCATCAGCCCGATCAGCGCCTCAATATCGCTTTGCGGCCCGGACATCGGCTCAGAACGGCAGCTTCATGCCCGGGGGCAGGCCGAGGGATTCCGCCATTTTCTCGGTCTCGCGCTGCTGTGCATCCTGCGCGCGGGTCTGCGCGTCGCGGATCGCGGCGAGGATCAGATCTTCGACCACTTCCTTTTCCGAGGCGACCAGGATCGAGGGATCGATATCAAGCGTTTGCACTTCGCCTTTGGCGGTGGCCGTGACCTTCACCAGACCCGCACCCGCTTCGCCGGTGACGGTGCGGCTGGCCAGTTCTTCCTGCATTTCGGCCAGCTTGCCCTGCATTTCCTGCGCGGCTTTCATCATTTTGGCCATATCGCCAAGGCCGCCCAGACCACCCAGACCTTTGAACATGTGGATCACCCTTCGTCAGTTGCTCTGCAGCAGATACGGTGCCTGGGGCCTGCTCACAAGGGCAGGGGCCTCAGTCTTCGTCAAAGGGGTCCCATTCGTCCTCAACCTCGGCCAGAGCCTCCACGGCGGCGTCTTCCACCAGCTCAGAGGCCGGACGGATTTTGCGGATTTCCGCGCCGGGAAAGGCGCTCAGCACGGCCTGGACCAGCGGATAGGCCGCGGCTTCGGCTTTGGCGGCCATCAGTTCGGCGTTTTCTTCTTCGTCCAGCGTCGCGCCGCCGCCCGAGCCGGTGACCGAGATGCCCCAGCGTTGCCCGGTCCAGCGCTGCAGCGAGGCGGCAAGGCGGGCGGCCAGATCGGGGCGCGCATCCGGGGTCGGCTGAAACTCAATGCGGCCAGGCGCAAAGCGCACCGGGCGCAGGCAGGCCTTGACCTCGAGATAAAGCTTCATATCGCGGCGCTCATGGATCAGCTCGGCCAGTTGCGCGACCGAGGTGATAACGGGCATCCGCGCCTGAGCCAGCGCCGTGGCCGCGCCTGAGGCATGGATCGCGCCAAAGCCGCCCTGGCCTGCGCCTGCGGGCATCATGGGCGCGGCCTGCATCCTTGCGCCGCCGCCCTGCGGGGCCGCGCCGCCCAGGGCGCCTGCGAGGCCACCGGGCCGGGCTTTCAGCACTTCCAGCTGGCGGATCAGGCTGCCGGGGTCGGGGAGTTCCGAGACATGGGTCAGGCGGATCACCGCCATCTCAGCGGCCATCATGGCATTGGGGGCCAGCGCCACTTCTTCGAGCGCTTTCAGCAGCATCTGCCACATCCGGCTCATGGAGCGTTTCGAGAGACGCCCGGCGAGATCAAGGCCGCGGGTGCGCTCTTCGGGCGGCACGGTGGGATCATCCGAGGCATCAGGCGTGACCTGCAGCACCGAGATCCAATGGGTGATTTCCGCCAGATCGCGCAGCACCGCCATGGGATCCGCGCCATCGGCATATTGCGCGCCAAGCTCGGAGAGGGCGGCGGCGGCATCGCCCTTCATGATCATCTCGAAAAGATCAAGAACGCGGCCACGATCGGCAAGGCCCAGCATGGCGCGGACCTGATCGGCGCCGGTCTCCCCCGCGCCATGGCTAATCGCCTGATCCAGAAGCGAGGTCGCATCCCGGGCCGAACCTTCGGCCGCGCGGGTGATCAGCGCGAGGGCCGCATCTGAAATGGAAGCGCCCTCAGAGGTGGCGATTTTGCGCAGCAGGCCGATCATCACCTCGGGCTCAATGCGGCGCAGATCAAAGCGCTGACAGCGCGAGAGCACGGTGACCGGGACCTTGCGGATCTCGGTGGTGGCGAAGATGAATTTGACGTGGGGCGGCGGCTCTTCGAGGGTTTTCAGCAGCGCGTTGAAGGCGCTGGTCGAGAGCATATGCACTTCGTCGATGATATAGACTTTATAGCGCGCCGAGGCCGCGCGGTAATGCACCGAATCGATGATCTCGCGAATATCGCCCACGCCGGTGCGCGAGGCGGCGTCCATCTCAAGGACATCAACGTGGCGGCCCTCGATGATGGCTTTGCAGTGTTCGCATGCGCCGCAGGGCGAAGTGGTGGGACCGCCCTGGCCGTCGGGGCCGATGCAGTTCAGCCCCTTGGCGATGATCCGTGCCGTGGTGGTTTTGCCGGTGCCCCGGATCCCCGTCATGATGAAGGCCTGGGCGATGCGGCCCGCCTCAAAGGCGTTTTTGAGGGTGCGCACCATGGCATCCTGGCCCACCAGATCCGCGAAGGTCTCGGGGCGGTATTTGCGGGCCAGCACCTGGTAGCGGGGGGTCTCGGTCATCCGGGGTCCTTCGGGATTCGGGGTGATCTGCAGTCTAGAGCCCGGGGGGGCCAGGGTCCAGAGCGCGCCCGTGGTGGCGGCGTCGCAGCGGGGGCTGCCTGCCCCCGCACCCCCGGGAGTATTTTTAAAAGCCAAAGCCGGAGGCGGGCGGCGGAACCCCTGTTGCTGCCGGGGGTTTCCCGGGCAATTATTGCGCCGTTGTTCCGGGGGATGAGATGCGATTTGGCGGGCAGCGGCAGAGCCGCAATGTGGAAGACCGGCGGGGCCGGGGTGGCATGCGCGGTGGCGCTGTGGGGGGTGTCTCGGGGGTGGCGCTGCTGGCGGTTCTGGCGATCGGTTATTTCACCGGGATTGATGTGACGCCGCTGCTGAACGGGATGCAGGGCGGCGGGGGGGATCAGGTGAGTGAGAACCGTCCGCTCAGCCAGGAAGAACAGCAGGTGGGGCAATGGGTCAGCCAGGTTCTGGGCACCACTGAGGATGTCTGGACGGCGCGGTTTCAGCAGGAACTGGGGCAGAGCTACCGGCCGCCGAAGCTGGTGCTGTTTTCTGATGTGACGCAGTCGCCCTGCGGGGGGGCTTCGGGGGCGACGGGGCCGTTTTACTGTCCGGGCGATCAGAAGGCCTATCTGGATACGGCGTTTTTTGCCACGCTCTCGCGGGAGCTGGGGGCTCCGGGGGAGCTGGCGGCGGCCTATGTGATTGCCCATGAGGTGGCGCATCACGTGCAAAATGAGCTGGGGATTCTGGGCCAGGTCAATCAGGCGCGGGCGCGGGCCTCAGAGGTGCAGTCGAACCAGTTGTCGGTGCGCACTGAACTGCAGGCGGATTGTCTGTCGGGGGTCTGGGCGAAATCGGTGAATTCGCTGCTGAAGCCCGGGGATATTGAGCAGGCGATCACTGCGGCGCGTCAGATCGGGGATGATACTTTGCAGCGGCGCGCCGGGCGGGTGCCGCAGCCCCATACCTTCAGCCATGGCAGTTCGGCGCAGCGGGCCTCCTGGTTCACCAGGGGCTATGAGGCGGGGAAAATGGCAGCCTGTGATACCTTTAATACGGATCGGCTGTGATCTGGCCTGCGGCGGCGCTGGAAGTGGCGGGGGGGCGGTTGTCGCTTTCGCCGCTGCCGGCGGCGGAGGGGCTGGCGGGGCTGGCATCTGCGGGGGCGGGCTGTCTGCTGAGCCTGACCGAGCCGGAGGAAGAGGCGCGGGCTGGTCTTGCGGATCTGGGGGAGCGGGCTGCTTTAGCGGGTCTGCGGCATCTGCGGCTTGAGATACGGGACTTTGATGTGCCGCAGGGGGATTGTGGGGTGCTGCAGCAGGCTCTGGCGCATCTGCGGGGCGGCGGGCATCTGGCTTTGCACTGCATGGGCGGCTGCGGGCGCTCTGGTATGATTGCGCTCAGGCTGATGCGGATGGCCGGCGAGGAGGGGCAGGTGGCCCTGGCGCGTCTGCGCGCGGTGCGGCCCTGCGCGATTGAGACCGGGGCGCAGATGGCCTGGGCGCTGGCTCCCTTGGATTGACACCGGCTTTGTCGGGGCAATACTGCCGCGCGAAGAGGGGACTTTCATGACTTTGACACCAGATGAGACCATCGCACTGGCGCAGCCGCCTTTCGCGAAGCTGCTTGATATCCGCACGATTGAGGCCAATGGCAGCGATGAGGTGGTGGCGGAGCTTGTGGTTCGCGAAGAGCTGACCAACCGCAACGGGATGCTCCATGGCGGGGCGATCATGACGCTGGCGGATAATGTTGCGGGCACCGCGACCTATCGGCAGATGGCACCGGGGCAATATACCGTCACCATGGAGAGCAAGACCAATTTCTTCCGGCCGATCCCGGCGGGCACAAAGGTGCGCGCCGTGGCGCGGGGGCTGCATATCGGGCGGCGCACCATGGTCTGGGAGGTCTCGCTTTATCTGGAGGACGGGCGGCTGGCGGCCAAAGTGACCCAGACACAGATGGTGCTGGACCGCTGAGGGCAAAGAGAAAGGCCGGGGAAGTCCCCGGCCTTTTCCTTATGCGTCGATATTTGCGAATTCGTGGTCGAGGCGTTTTTTCGGCTTCTTCGCCGGACCCTCACCGCCCTCGCTGTCGTCGCCGCGGTCCACACCGAGGTAAAGAACGATGTTCTTTGCCACATAAAGCGTCGACCAGGTGCCGAGAATCACCCCGAGGATCATCGCAAAGACGAAGCCGCGGATCACATCGCCGCCGAACCACAGCAGCGCAAAGAGCGCCAGCAGCGTCGAGGCCGAGGTCATCACCGTGCGCCCGAGCGTCTCGTTGGTCGACAGGTTCATCAGATCGCGCAGCGCCATGCTTCGGTATTTCGCCATATTCTCGCGCAGACGGTCGAAGATGACGACGGTGTCGTTCACCGAATAGCCAAGGATCGTCAGCAGGGCCGCCACGATGGTCAGGTCAAACCGGATCTGGAAGAGCGAGAAGATCCCCAGTGTGATGACCACGTCATGCAGACAGGCCGCCACCAGACCAATGGCGAACTGCCATTCAAAGCGCATCCAGATATAGATCAGGATCCCGACAGAGCCTGCCGCCACCGCGCCAATGGCCAGCCAGATCAGCTCAGACGAGACCTTGGGCCCGACCGATTCCACCGAGGCAATCATCACCTGCGGATCGGCGGTTTTGACCGCAGCTTCCACGGCAGCGATCACTTCGGGCGTCACCGCCTCTGCGCCGTCCTGCGCCTGAATGCGGATCATCGCCACATGCTGGTCAGCGCGGAACGCGGGGTCAAACACCTGCGAGATATTCACATCGCCAAGGTTCAGCTCATGCAGAGCGTCGCGGTAGGCGGCGATATTCACCTGCTGGGTGGACTCGGTGCGGATCGTGGTGCCGCCCCGGAAGTCGATGCCGAAGTTCAGCCCCATGGTGAGGGTGATCAGGATTGCTGCCACCATGACGCCGACGGTGCCGCCAAAGGTCACGCCCTGCCAGCGGAAGAAGTTAATCTTCGTGTCATCGGGCACCAGACGGATCACGCCATCGGCGCTGACGCGCTTTGGCTTGATATGGGTGAACCAGATATACATCAGCAGTTTGGTGACATAGACGGCCGTAAACATCGTGGTGAGGATGCCCAGACCAAAGGTCACCGCAAAGCCGCGCACCGGGCCCGAGCCGATGGCGAACATGATCACAGCCGTGATCACGGCGGTGATATTGGCGTCCATAATGGCCGAAAGCGCTTTGTCAAAGCCCAGCTCAATCGAGCGGCCTGCGGCTTTTCCGGCCCTCAGTTCTTCACGGATCCGCTCAAAGATCAGCACGTTACTGTCCACGGCCATGCCGAGTGTCAGCACGATCCCGGCGATGCCCGGCAGGGTCAGCGTCGCCCCCAGCAGCGAGAGCATCGAGATCAGCAGCACGCCGTTGATGATCAGAGCCACATTGGCGATGACGCCCATGGCGCCATAGATCACCACCATGAAGATCGCGACGGCAATGGTGCCGACGATGGCGGCGCGCTTGCCGGCGTCGATCGAATCCTGGCCCAGTTCCGGGCCGATGGTGCGTTCTTCAAGGAAGGTCATGCCCGCGGGCAGGGCGCCTGCCCGCAGCAGGATGGCCAGCTCGGTGCTTTCTTCCAGGGTGAAATTGCCCGAAATGATGCCTGAGCCGCCAGGAATATGGCTCTGGATGACCGGGGCCGAGATCACCTGCTCATCGAGCACAATGGCGAAGGGACGGCCGATATTGGCCGCCGTGTAATCGCCGAACGTCCGCGCCCCCGAGGGGTTAAAGCGGAAGTTCACCGCCGGGCGGCCGTTCTGGTCATAAGACGGCTGGGCATCGACCAGCTCTTCGCCGGTGACGACCGGGGCGGTCTCGATGATGTAATAAACGCCCTGCTCATTCATCGAGGGCAGGACTTTGGAGCCGGGGGGCGCCACTTCATCCGGGCCGCGGGCAGAGCCCTGAACCGGGTTGAAGGTCAGCTTCGCGGTGGTGCCGATCAGGCTTTTCAGCTCTGCCGCCGAGCCGATGCCGGGGACCTGGATCAGGATCCGGTCGGCGCCCTGGCGCTGGATCGTCGGCTCACGGGTGCCGACTTCATCCACGCGGCGGCGAATGATTTCAAGGGATTGCGCGATGGTGCGCTCATCCATGGCGGCGCGTTCGGCCTCCGACAGCGAGACGACCAGGACCTTGCCCTCGGCGCGCACTTCGATGTCGTTCTGGCCCACGCCGGTCAGGCTGACCACCGGGGTCGAGAGCTGACGGATCGAGGCAACAGCCGCCTGGACGCCTTCCTGGTTTTGCAGCTCAATGCGCAGCTCATGCGGGGCCGCGGTCTGACGGCGCACGCCGCCGACCTGATCGCGCATATCGCGCAGACGGTCGCGGACCTGCGGCCAGAAGCTGTCCATACGGGCCTGATACACGTCCGTGACCTGAACTTCGGCCAGCAGATGCGCACCACCCCTCAGATCGAGGCCAAGGTTGACCAGCCCCGAGGGCAGCCAGGACGGCCAGTCGTCAAGCGCTGCGACCTGCTCAGGCGTCAGGCTTTCGCCTTTCTCAACGGCAAGATGGGCGTCGTTATGGGTTTCGACGCGGGTATAAAAGGCGTTCGGCATCGCAAAAAGCAGGCCGAAAAGGCAAAGCCCCCAAATAATGAGGCGCTTCCAGAGAGCGGTCTTGTGCATTGAGCACTCCGGTAAATCGAAGGCCGGACGCGAGGGCGCTGTGGCCCCTGGCGGCAGGTTCTGGGTCGGCGGATATGGCGGGGCCCCTCACAGTGATAAGGGGCAAAATAAGTCAGGCGCGGTGCAAAACCGGCGGGGCGCGGACAGCGGGCCGCAGCGGGCGGCTGGCCGGGCGGGCCTCAGCTTCTGCGGCGGCACGGATCGTCAGGGGGCGGTGGTCTGCGCCCCTGCTGCTCGGCGGCAGCAGCCCCGCGAAGGGCAGATCCTCCGGCAGCCCGTCATCGCCCGAGCGGGCGGCGGGCGCGATCTGATGGGATTTCACCGCCTCGGGCGGCAGCGCGGTGCGCAGCACCGTGGTGACACGCTCAGCCCCTCCGGCGGTGCGCGAAAGACGCAGGCCGGGGCCGAACTGCCAGACCAGCATCAGCAGCAGCACCAGAAGCCCGGACAGAACTGTCCGGGGGCTGGCCGTCCGCAGCAGGGGGGTCGGGCGCGTCATGGGACCGAAGTCGCATATCCGGCCCTTTTTGGCAAATGCCGTTTCAGTCAGCTTTGCGCTCCGGCAGGGCAGCGGCAGGCGCGGCCTCAGGGGGGGCGGGCTCATGCAGGTGCAGATGCTCGGGCAATTCGCGCGAGCCTGCGACGCGGTCGCGGTATAGCGCGGCGCGGCCCACCATCATCAGGGTGATCGGCGTGGTGACCAAAAGGAAGACCCCGATCACCAGTTCGTGGATCACAAGGCGGCTGCCGCCCCAGCTGAACAAAAGCACCGAGCCGATCAGGATCGCCGCCGCACCCCAGCTGGAAACCAGCGTCGGCGCATGCAGCCGGTCATAAAAGCTTTTCAGCTGCCAGAGCCCGATGGTGCCCAGCAGCGCCAGCGTGGAGCCGACGACCATAAAGAACGCGGCCGGAAGGGCGATCCACCAGGGAAAGGTCTCAAGATAGGTCGTGCTCATTCGATCACCTCACCGCGGATGAGGAATTTCGCCGCCGTCACGGTGGCGACAAAGCCCACCACGCCCACGACCATCGAGGCCTCATAGAAGAAGGGGGTTCCCAGCCTTGCGCCGGTCACCACCAGCATCAGCATGGCGCAGAAATAAAGCGTATCCAGCCCGATAACGCGGTCCTGGGCGCGGGGGCCCTTAAAGAGGCGCAGGCAGGAGAAACAGGCCGCCAGCGCCAGCGCGATCTGCGCCCAGGTCAGCGCGAGCCAGAGGATCAGACCGGTTGTCATCCGAAGGCCTCCATCAGCAGGGTCTCATAACGGTTGTGGATCAGCGTGCGCCAGTCATCCTCTTCGACCAGATCGAAGACGTGCAGGATCAGAATGCCGCTGTCCATGTCATGCGAAAGCCAGGCCGTGCCCGGCGTCGCCGTGACGATCATCGCCAGCAGCGCCAGCGCATGGGGGTCTTTCAGCTCCAGCGGGACCTCAAGGAACTCTGAGCGCCGCTTGCCGTGGCGGCCACGGGTCAGGATCAGCCGCGCCACCGCGATATTGGAGCGCAGGATATCCAGCGCCACGATGCCCGAGAGCTTCACCAGCGGCCAGATGCGGCGCAGTTTCGGGCGCTCCGGCTCCAGCAGGCGGAAAATCCAGCCGATGACCAGGCCCAGCATCGCGCCCAGCACCAGATGCCCCAGCGAAAAGCTGGTCAGCAGCAGCCACATGAAGACCAGCGCCAGCGACAGCAGCGGATGCGGGATCAGACGGATCATGGCCGGTCTCCTCCGTCAACGACGCGGGGGGCCTCAATCACGCCCTGAACGTAGATCTCGGGGGCGTGCAGGGCGCGGGAGGTGGCCTCCATATAGCGGAAGATGTCCTGGCCCTGGATGGTCATCAGGATCACCAGACCCGCCAGCACCCCGATGGGCGCAATCTCAGACGCCAGCACCCGCGGCGGCGTGCCGTCGGCTGCCCAGAAGGTCTGAATGCCGATCCGCACCAGCGCCAGCAGCGAGGCGAGGCCCGAGACGATCACCAGCGCCACAAAGACCCAGACCAGCGCCGCAGGCAGGGCAGGGGCCGACATCGCCCCGCCGAGGATCCCCAGCTTGCCGATAAAACCTGCAAGCGGCGGCATCCCCGCCAGCATCAGCAGGCAGACCCCGAACAAAAGCCCCAGAATGGTCATGACGCCCGGAATGGCGAGGCCTTCCTCGTCCTGCTCGGTGCTGTCTTCATCCGACTGATCCAGGCCATAGGCATCGGCGGTCAGCGCGAGCATGGCGGCAATGCCACCCTCCTCGCGGCTTAATGGCTCAATCAGCAGAAAGAGCGCCCCGGTCGCCAGCGTCGAGCCGACGAGATAATAAAGCGCCCCCGCCAGCATCCCGATGCCGCCGCCCATCAGCGCAAGGCCGTTGACCGTCAAAAGCGTGCCCGACGAAATCATCACCAGATGCCCCGTCACCCGGCCAAGCCCCTGCGAGGCCAGCACCCCGAAGCTGCCGTAGGCAATGGTCGCCAGACCCAGTGCCACCAGCACCTCCGCCGCAAAACCGGCAGAGCTGCCCGCGCCCGCGCCAAAGACCAGCATGGTGATGCGCAGGATGATATAGATCCCGACCTTGGTCATAATGGCAAACATCGCCGCCACCGGGGCCGAGCCGGCCATATAAGCGGTCGGCAGCCAGAACGAGAGCGGATAGATCCCCGCCTTCACCAGGAAGGCGATCCCCAGCATGGCGGTGCCGACGTGCAGAAGCGGTCGGTCCGCATCGGGAACCGTGGCCACAAGGTTCGACAGCTGCGCCATGGAAAGCGTGCCGGTCACCCCGTAGATCAGCGACACGCCGACCAGGAACAGCAGCGATGCCGCAAGGTTCATCGCGATGTAATGCAGCCCCGCCCGCACCCTCAGCTGGCCTGAGCCATGCAGCAAAAGCCCATAAGAGGCCGCCAGCAGCACTTCGAAGAACACAAAGAGGTTGAAGAGATCCCCGGTCAGAAAGGCCCCGTTCAGACCCATCAGCAGGAACATGAACAGTGACTGGAAGTTCTGCCCCTGCCGGTGCCAGCCCGCGCCCGAATAAAGCAGCGCCGGGATCGCCAGCAGCGAGGTCAGCACCAGCATCATCGCCGACAGCCGGTCGATCACCAGAATGATGCCATAAGGCACCGCCCAGTCGCCGAGCAGATAAAAGGCAATATCGTTGCCGCCCGACAGCGCGTTCCCCTTAGAGCGGTTCAGCAGCTCAATCGCCACAACCAGCGTCGCCAGCGTCGCCACAAGGCTGATGCCAAGCTTCGCTTTGCGCTGCCGGTCATCATAAAGCAGCATGATCGCGCCCGCGAAGAACGGGATCAGGATCGGCAGGATGATCAGATGATCGCTCAGTCCCATCATCAGTCGCGCTCCTTCCCGTCAACATGGTCGGTGCCGGTAAACCCGCGCGAGGCCAGCATGACGACCAGGAAAAGCGCCGTGGTGGCAAAGCTGATGACGATAGCCGTCAGCACCAGAGCCTGGGGCAGGGGATCGGCATAGGCAGCAGGGTTCACAAACCAGCCCTTCGGCATGATCGGCGGCGCGCCCATGGTCAGACGGCCGGTCGAGAAGATGAACAGGTTGACCGCATAAGACACCAGGCACAGCCCCACGATCACCTGAAAGGTGCGCGGGCGCATCATCAGCCAGATGCCGGAGGCGGCGAGTATCCCGATGGCGCAGGACAGCACGAATTCCATCAGGCGGTCTCCTTCCTGGCGTTGGTGTCTTTCTCTGCCTCGCCCGCCTGGTCGCGGCGGCGCGATGACCGCAGCGACTGGTGAGCGATGGCGATCAGCATGAGGACAGTGGCCCCCATGACCAGCGCGAAGACGCCGGTGTCAAAGATCATAGCCGAAGCGGCAGGCACTTTGCCGATCAGCGGCACATCAATGTAGCGCGCATGGGCCGTCAGGAAGGGATAGCCAAAGAGCCATGCCCCCACCCCGGCCGCCCCCGCGATCAGCAGACCAAAGCCCATCCAGCGGATCGGCAGCACGGTCAGGCGGCTTTCCACCCAGCGGACGTTATGGGCGATATATTGCAGCAGGAACGCAATCGCCATGGTGACACCGGCCGAGAAGCCGCCGCCCGGCAGATCGTGGCCCCGGAAGAAGAAATAGGCCGCCACCAGCATCAGCACCGGGAACATCCAGCGCATGATGAGCGAGGGGATCATCAGATAATCCTTCAGCGCCTCAGCCACGAAAGGCCCCTGTTGCGAAGGCAGCACAGTGCTTTCCGGCGCAGGCCGGAAGCGGCGCAGCAGCGCATAGACCGTCAGACCCACGATCGCCAGAACGGTGATCTCACCGAAGGTATCAAAGGCGCGGAAGTCGACCAGGATGACGTTGACGGTATTGGTGCCGCCGCCCTCATAATAGGCGTTGCGAAGGAACCAGTCGCCGATATTGGGGATCAGCGGACGGGTCATCAGCGCATAAGAAATCAGCGCCAGCCCGAGGCCCGCAAAAGCGGCAATGATGAAATCGCGGAAGCGGCGGGCCTTGGCCTGAACCTCTTTGTCCTCAGGGATCTCTTCGTTGCGCTTGGGCAGCCAGCGCAGACCCAGCAGCAGCAGAACTGTGGTGACAATCTCAACCAGAAGCTGCGTCACCGCCAGATCGGGTGCCGAGAGCCAGGCAAAGGTCACGCAGGTCACCAGACCCGCACCGCCCAGCAGGATCACAGCCGCAAAGCGGTGATATTTCGCCTGCACCGCCGCCCCCGAGGCGCAGGCCGCCCCGACAATCCACATCAGCGCGAAGGCCGGATTGATGTCATGCATTCGCGGCATGGGCGAGAACTGCAGCACCCCCCAGAGCGAATAGAGCCCCGCAATGACCGCCATCAGCATGAGTATACGGATCTGCGGTTGCAGCCGCTCGGTGCCCACGCGCTGATAGACCAGGCGCGGGATCTTCCAGGTGCCTTCCAGCAAAATACGCTCATAGATCTTCTGCGCGCGCAGACGGTGCAGCAGCGGCGGGCCCTCAGGCCCCGCCTCAATTGCCTTTGCCGCCAGAAGATAAAGCGCCGCACCGCCGCCAAGCGCAATCACGCTCATCAGAAGGGCGGTGTTAAAGCCGTGCCAGATCGCGATATGCACGCCTTCAAAGGCGGGCCCCACGATCGCACCCGCCGCAAGGTTCACCCAGGGCTCCAGCGTCAGAGCAGGCAGCACGCCGATCAGCACCGAGAGAAACACCAGAAGCTCCACCGGACGGCGCATCCAGTGCGGCGGCTCATGCGGGGTTTTCGGCAGATCGGTGGCCACCGGACCAAAGAAGACCGCATGGACAAGGCGCAGCGAATAGGCCGCCGAGAAGAGGCTCGCCACCGTTGCAATCACCGGCAAAGCGCTGTCAAAAAGACTGCCGTCATAGCTGGCCAGCGTTTCCGCCAGGAACATCTCCTTTGACAGGAACCCGCTTAGCAGGGGCACACCGGCCATCGCCGCCGAGCCAAGGATCGCCAGCGTCGCCGTCACCGGCATCAGCTTTAGCAGGCCCGAAAGGCGGCGCATGTCGCGGGTGCCGGTCTCATGATCGACGATCCCCGCCATCATAAAGAGCGAGGCCTTGAAAATCGCATGGTTGGCGATATGAAAAATCGCCGCCGCCAGCGCCAGCGGGCTGCCCATCCCCGCCAGCGCGGTGATAAGGCCCAGATGGCTGATGGTGGAATAGGCCAGCAACCCCTTGAGGTCATGGCGGAACAGCCCGATCACCGCGCCAATGGTCAGCGTGGCCATGCCGGTGCCGCAGACCAGCCAGAACCACAGATCGGTGCCACCAAGCGCGGGTTGAAAGCGGATCAGCAGGAACACACCCGCCTTCACCATGGTCGCGGAATGCAGGAAGCTCGACACCGGGGTCGGCGCGGCCATGGCGCCCGGCAGCCAGAAGTGGAAGGGGAACTGCGCCGATTTGGTGAAAGCGCCCAGCAAAAACAGCACCAGCGCCACCGGATAAAGCGGATGCGCCGTGATCAGCGCGCCCGAGCCCAGCACCCGGTCCAGATCATAGCTGCCGACAATCTGCCCGATCACCAGCATACCGACCAGCAGACACAGCCCGCCCGAGCCGGTCACCACCAGCGCCATCCGCGCCCCGTCCCGCGCCGACTGGTTCTGATACCAATAGCCGATCAGCAGGAAAGAGGTCAGCGAGGTCAGCTCCCAGAAGACCACCAGCATCAGGATATTGCCCGAGGTCAGAACGCCGACCATGGCCCCGGTAAAGGCCATGAGGAAGGAATAAAACCGCGGCACCGGATCGGTCTTATCAAGATAAAACCGCGCATAAATCACCACCAGAATGCCGATAAACAGCACGAGGAAGGTGAAGCTCCAGGAGAACCAGTCGAGCCGGAAGCTGAGGTTCAGCCGAACCGAGGGGACCCATTGCACGACAGAGCGCAAAATCCCTTCTTCGGTCAGTGGTGGCATCAGCGCCAGCAGGATCAGAAGACCTGCCCCGAGCGACAACCCCGAACTCCAGGCCGCGGCACGATGCGCGCTGACATTCAGCGTGGCATTGATCATGGCGGCAAAGAACGGCAGCGCGACGAGGATCAGGATCAGGTTCTGTTCGATCATCCGAAGCGGTCCCTTCCGGTGGTTTGCGGTATCTCAGATCCCGTCGACGGCAAACCGATCCGGATCAGCCGACCCGAAGGGGCAGAACGGGGCGGCGCAACATCAAAAAGGGCCTTGCCCTAAATGAAAGATAACACCCCCGGGACGCAAGGCCTGAGCGGCAGGATTGTTGCGCTTTTCGGCAGGAATTCTTCTGAACTTTCTGTGGGGTTGAAAGGATTTGTAACGAACCCCCCGTTTTCGTGAGCGTCCCGCGCGCTGCCGCAGGCTGCGGGCCTGCGGTTCCTTCCTAAAGTTGCAGAGATGCACTTTCTCTCGCCCGCCTCTTCGCGCTGGCGCCGGCCGCGCTGCGCAGGGGGGCCGCCCATCCGGGGCCCGCGGCACGCCGGGCAGAAAGCCGGGGTCCCGGGAGCGTCCGGATTGCACGCCGCTCTGGCGCGCCCGAGGCATCTTTGTATGCAGCGCCGTAGGGTCGGCGTGTCCGCCTTCGGGGCCCTGTGCCCTGGGCGACTGCCAGCAGCCGTGCAGATCTCTTGCGGGCAAAGGTGTCCCTGTGCTCCGCTGGCAAACTCTGCTTGCCTTGCTATGAGGATCGCATGCGCGGCCCTCACATCAAGGCTGACACCGGCGATGCACTGGCGGGTCCCGAAGACGCAGAGCGGCCTCTTTGCGGGTATTGTGGCTGTAAACGCCCACTGAAGGCATCGATGCGCCAGGGGGATCGCTGGTCTGCGCTCAATTTCTCCGGGCGAAGGCCGCGTTCGATCTCAGTTCCCCCGAGGCAACGAAACTATACTCTTGGCCCGCTTACGGATTTCAACCTCCCTCTGGCCGATCGCCGCCTTCTGTCAGGTCTGAGGGGGAACGTCCCGATGACAGATCGCGACACTTCTGACCATATTCCCATGATGCCGGGGGTCAGCATCTGCACCCCGCGCGCCTCCCGGGCATGGGCGCAAACCCGGATGTGCGCTCTCGCGCCCGCCGTTTCCGACACAAGGATCGGGGACCATCTGAACATGCGGCACCGCGTTGAAATCCCGCGCAAAACGGCCCCTGGTTTCTGCGGCGGCCCGTGGCTCCATACGCTCTGTAGGGGCGTTTGCCTGAGGGCAGTGCGGGCGATGCTCTCCTCTGCGGCAGCGTGGAGGCCCCCTTTACTGCGCTGCCGCCGCGCTGACCTGGGCATCGGCCTGCTCCCCCGCCGATCTTCGGAGGCCTGGGCAAGGGCACTTTGCACGGTGGCAACGGCAAAGATGGGACGGCGGGCGTTGATCCCCTTCGCGGTGGCGCTGGCGGGGACCGCATCTTCGGAGCCATGGGCAATCGTGCTTTGCACGACGGAACCGGCGAAGAGGTGAGGACGCACGGCGGGGGCAGGCTGCATGTCTTCGTCAGGCAGATCTGAGGGTTGGCGTAGGCCCCGCCGTCGCCTCTGTGTCCGTGGCGCTGATCTCTGCACTCTCCTGTGCTGTGGTGATTTTGATGGCGCGCTGATTGCCCTGACGGCCGAGGCGGGCAGGGCAGAGGGGATCGCCTTGCGGGCCTGTCAGCGACAGGGAGAGCGGATCACCGGGACCGATCCGCAGAAGGCTGCCGGGCTTCAGCTCCATGGAAGTGTCGAGTGACAGCTCAATCCGTGCGAGGACCGCCATAATCACCACCTCTGCCTCGCCAAGCTGATGGGTGAACGCCCGGCTCCAGGCGGGATCGGTGGCTGGCCGGGCAGAGGGCGCGCTGCGGCCCGCGATGGCCCGGCCCTCGGCGGGAAGACAGAGCAGTGCCGTTCCGGTGCGGCTGGTGCCGGTCAGGCTGCCGCTGAGACTGAGGCAGCGGTAGGGCTGGTCTTCAAGCAGGAGCGACAGCGGTCGTGCATCCTCAATAAAGGAGGAATAGCGAAAGCCGCCTGCCCAGGCCAGATCGGGGCTGCTGTCGAGGCCCGTCTCCAGAAACAGCAGCCCGCCATCAATGACGCCTGCACAAAGTGCAGCATCCGTGCGGGTCAGACGGCGGGGCGCGGCTGAGGCGTCGAGCGGGGCCCCGAGGGTCTGCGCCTCGACCAGTGCAGAGACCAGATCCGGGCTGAGGCAGAGCAGCCCAAGCGCCTGTCCCGGCCCTTCGAGCACGGCATAAAACGACCGCTCAGGCAGCTTTTCCAGCACTTCGGCCAGCGACAGCCGCTCATCGCGGACATCGTCCGGCGCAAAGGGCAACCCGGCCAGGTCGCGCGCGGCGCGTGCCAGTCCGATGCGCCACGTGCGGGCCGCCGTTTCCGTTGCCACATCCGCAGGACGCGCTGCGGCCAGTTTTCGACGCAGAATCTGCGCAGTATCACCCATATGATCCGCTCCTGACTGCCGGCAGTCTCGCAGCGGCGGGTTACGGAAGGGTTTACGCGCGCGGTGTGAGCGACAGCACTTTCAGCGCTTGCGCATGAATCTCGGCATTCGCTGCGGCAATCACCCTCCCGCCCTGATGCGCGGGGCCGCCGGTCCAGTCGGTGACAATGCCGCCTGCCGCCTCGATCACCGCGATGGGGGCGGCGATGTCATAGGTCTGAAGCCCGGCCTCGACCACCAGATCGATCTGTCCGGCGGCCAGCAGCGCATAGGCATAGCAGTCCATACCGTAGCGCAGCAGGCGGCACTGCGTGGCGAGGCGGTGGAAGGCCTCACCCTCTGCGGGCGTGCCGACTTCGGGGAAGGTGGTGAAAATGATCGCCTCAGAGAGCGGGCGGGGGGCGCGGGTGGCAAGGGCCGCGGTGCCCAGTGGGCCAGTCACTTCGGCAAGGCCGGGTCCGCCGGTAAACCGCTCACCAATATAGGGCTGATCAATGATGCCAACGAAAGGGCCCTCAGCATCCGCAAGGGCAATCAGCACGCCCCAGGTCGGGGTGCCGGAGAGAAATCCGCGTGTGCCGTCAATAGGATCGAGGATCCAGGTCAGACCGCTGCTGCCCTCGGCACGGCCGCGCTCTTCGCCCAAAATCCCGTCATTCGGGCGCAGATCGGCCAGGATCGCACGCATGGCATCTTCCGCGGCGCGGTCGCCCTCGGTGACAGGGTCAAAGCGGTCGGCCTCTTTGCTGTCGGCGCTCAGGCTGGGTCGGCGGAACCAGGCAAGGGTCGCGACGCGTGCAGCATCTGCCAGCGCATTCGCGACGGCGAGATGCGCAGTCAGGGCTTCGGGGTTGCGCGTGGTCTTCTCGCGGTCAGTCATGGCAGCACTCCCTGGGCTCGCTCTGCGGCCCGCGCTAGCGCAGCCGCAGGGTCGAGGTCAAGGCTGCCGTCTCTGCTCAGGCTGCGCTGGAATCAGAGAGGACGCGGGCGAGATCAAAAAGCCGGCGGCGCTGGGCTTCGGGAATTGTGTAATAGGCCCGAACCAGTTCCAGTGCTTCTTTATCCCCCAGCAGGTCGCTGGTCTGTGTCGAGGCGGTGCCGCCATCGAGGCCCTCAAAGAAGAAGCTGACAGGCACATCCATCTCGCGTGCAATGTCAAAAAGACGCGAGGCACTCACCCGGTTCATCCCGGTTTCATACTTCTGGATCTGCTGGAACTTGATGCCCACGCGGTCAGCAAGCTGCTGCTGGGTCATCCCGACCATCCACCGCCGGTGCCGGACGCGTTTTCCGACGTGAGCATCCACGGGATGTTTCATTGTTACACTCCTTAACTTCGAGCCTGAACGCGGCGCACTGATACGGGATGGAAACTACTCCGGAGCCTGATGGTTCCCGCACAAACTCAACCTGACGCCGATTAATTTTTCTAACGCTATATGCTTATGTATGGATTCTTAGTTCGCCCGTATGGGTTATTCGCCTTAAGCGGGATAGATTCAATTAAAAACAACGCTCGATACAGAGGGAATACCCCACCTGGCGATAAATTGCTCAAACGCGTTCCCGGCCTGATCGGACATCTGTCGGTTGACAAGCGCAGGCCGCGCGGCAGACTCGCCGCCGCAGAACGGAGGGTGAGCGATGCGGGCATTTCAGGTGCAGGATTTCAAAGGAACCTTCGGGTTAACCGAGGTGCCGCAACCGCAGCCAGGTCCGGGTGAGGTCGCGCTTGCCATCCGCGCCTGTGGGGTGAACTTCGCGGATCTGCTGCTGACAGAGGGCCGCTACCAGGAAAAGCCGCCGCTGCCCTTCACGCTGGGGATGGAAGTCGCGGGCGTGGTGGAGGCGCTGGGGCCGGGGGTCACCGGTTTGGCGCCTGGCGACCGGGTGGGGGTCTTCGGGCGGGATGGCGGGCTGGCAGAGGCGGGGGTTTTTCCGGCGGATCGCTGCGTAAAACTGCCTGACTCCATGGGGTTCGACACGGCGGCGGCCTTTCTGGTGGGCTATGGCACGGCGCATGTTGCGCTTGGCCACCGCGCGCGGCTGCAGCCTGGAGAGACCCTTTTCGTGACCGGCGCCGCCGGGGGCGCGGGGCTGACGGCGGTGGAGCTGGGCGCGGCTATGGGCGCAAGGGTGATCGCCTCTGCGCGTGGGGGGGAAAAGCTTGCCCGGGCGAAGTCTTCGGGGGCTGCGCATGTGATCGACAGCGAGGCCCCGGATCTGCGGGCGGCGCTGCGGGATCTGGGCGGAGTGGATGTGGTCTATGACACCGTCGGCGGCCCGGCGTTTCACGAGGCGCTGCGCGCCACGCGCCCGGAGGGGCGGTTGATTCCGGTGGGTTTTGCCGGAGGCGAGGTGCCACAGATCCCGGCAAATCTGTTATTGGTGAAAAACTTAACGGTTCTGGGGGTTTACTGGGGTGGCTATATGAGCTTCAGCCCGCAGGTAATCAAAGAGAGCTTCACCGAGCTTTTTGCACTTTTTGAGGCGGGGCGGATTACCCCTCATATCAGCCACCACCTTCCGCTGGAGCGGGTGGAGGAGGCGCTGGACCTGGTGCGCAACCGTAAATCAACCGGAAAGGTTGTGGTGACAATAGGTTAGCTTCTGCGGGATCAGCTGCGGCTTTTCAGGCGCGCGTATTCCTGCCGGATGATGGCGGCCAGCGGCTCGGCCGCCTCATTTTGTCCGGTGTAAAGGTTAACCTGAATTTGGCCGAGATCGGGCAGGCTGCCGCCGTGGGGGACCGCCACCAGATCGCGCGGCTCGGCCCCGGCGACAAGGGCGTGAACCGCCAGATCCGCACTCACGGAAGCTTCGATCGAGCGGGTCGCCTCGGCCTCAGAGGCCATCACCCAGTCGATCCCCGCGTCATCGAGGGCCGCCTGCACACCGGTGCGAAAGATGCAGTTGATCTCAAAGGCCAGCGGCAGCGGTCTTTGCCGGAATGCCTGGCCCCCCGGCGCGCCCACCCAGATCAGCGGCAGGCTGCGCAGGGTTTCGCCGCCCCGCGCCACCGTCTCTTCCGTCGTCAGAATGAGATCGCATTCGCCCTGCGCGAAAAGCTGCCGAAGCCGCAGGGTGTAAGACGAAACGAGCCGGATTCGCATCCGGGGATATTCATGCGCGAATCGCCGCAGAACCGCGGGGATCACCGGGTAGACGATGTCTGAGGGCACCCCCAGTACCACCTCTCCCTGCAAAGATTGTCCTGTTAATTTAGCTAAAGCTTCATCATTCAGTTGAAGAAGCCTGCGGGCATAGCCGATCAATTGCTCGCCCGCCGCCGTCAGAGAGACCCCCCGGCCCGAGCGCTCCATCAACTCGATGCCTAGGTGATCTTCCAGTCGTTTCAATTGCATAGAGACTGCGGACTGGGTGAGATTCAGAAAGCCCGCAGCGCGTGTCACGCCCCCGGCTTCATGGACGGCGAGAAAGCTGCGCAGGGCGGTCAGATCAAGCTGGCGGGACATATCACACTCTTTGATGGATCACGTCAAAACCATTCATTTCACTTATCTGATTGGTTCTGCCATCTGACGCAACAGAAATGATCACCCACCCGCCCGCTTGAAGACAGGCGGGCCGTTCCTGAAAGGACATCCCATGTTTGCCTCGCTCCATACCTCCGCCCTGACGCTTGCCCGCGTCGAACGGGGAGGCAAAAAAGCGGGTGCCGGGCGTCTGTCGCGCCTTCTGCAACTGGCCTCCACCCGCCGCCGCCTGGCCAGCCTTGATGACTCTGCGCTGGCCGATATCGGTGTCAGCCGTGAAGAGGCCCGCCGCGAGTCCGCGCGCCCGGTCTGGGACGCTCCGGCCAGCTGGCTGCGCTGAGCGGCCGGGTTTTCAGAGGGGGTGAAAAAACTCCCGTGAAAATCGCGTGAATTGGACGGAACTTCTTGAAATTACGGGCCATGCGCCCGATATTCACGACAGAGCGCCTGAGTTTTCTGCTCAGGCGGCTTTCGCCATCATGACGGAGGCTGACCAATGGCAGACTTTCAGACGATCCGCGGTGCTGCAGGCACGCGGGCCGCACAGATCGACGAGGGCCTTCGCGCCCATATGAACAAAGTCTACGGCACCATGTCCGTAGGCATGCTGATCACTGCGGCAGCAGCCTGGGCCATCGCAGGCCTGAGCTATACCACCGATCCTTCCGCAGCTGCCGCACAGCTTGCGGGTGGCCGCTATCTGACCAGCCTTGGCTATGCCCTGCACGCGACGCCCCTGAAATGGGTCATCATGTTCGCGCCGCTGGTCATGGTTTTCGCCTTCTCGGCGATGATTAACCGCATGTCGGCTGCCACCGCGCAGCTGGTGTTTTACGCTTATGCGGCTGTCATGGGCCTCTCGCTCAGCTCGATCTTTCTGGTTTATACCGGCACCTCGATCGCGCAGACCTTTGTGGTGACGGCCATCGCCTTCGCCGGTCTGTCGCTCTACGGCTATACCACCAAGAAAGACCTGTCGGGCTTTGGCACCTTCCTGATGATGGGTGTGATCGGCATCGTTGTCGCCTCGATCGTGAATATCTGGCTGGCGTCTTCGGCTCTGGCCTTCGCGGTTTCGGTGCTGGGTGTGCTGATTTTTGCGGGTCTGACGGCCTATGACACGCAGAACATCAAAAACACCTATCTTGAGCACGCTCAATACGGTGACACGGAGTGGCTGGGCAAATCGGCCATCATGGGTGCGCTGAACCTCTACCTCGACTTCCTGAACCTCTTCATGTTCCTGCTCTCCTTTATGGGCAACAAAGAGTAAGCTTCGGGTTAACGAATGCCTCAGAACCCCGCCGACGCGCAGTCGGCGGGGTTTTTTCATTTTGAGATCACGGAGCGGTTTTCGGCCCGCTGTCTCAGGCCCCGAAGGACATCCGCCGATCTCCCGTCGGGGCGGCCTGGTGTAAGCAAATGAAATGTGCTGCCCCGCATGGCAGTGCCCGGGGTCGGCGGTAATCCTCCCAGCCACGGAATCTTGTGTTGCCCGTTCTTAGCGCGTTCTGCTTTTTGCTGATCAAGACTTGGTAACTGTATTAGTAATTGTAGGTAAATGTAATCTATGGCTGTGCAACGCGTTGTGATCGTCCTTCCATCCTTTGCTGAGGAGGACGTCGAGAATGCGCTTCTCACGTTCGCCCGCAGCTTTGAAGTTTCCGACATCCTTCTGCTGTCGTCAGATGAAAAGGCCATTGGAAACAAAGCACTGGCCGCGTTGAAAAGACTTCCGCGGTTCCGTTTTCCGGACATCTCCGGGGGGGACGAGGCTGCGGCTGACCTTCTGCGCCAGGGCGATCTGCTGGTGCTGACCGGGCATGAGGGTCGCAATAGCGCTGCGGGCCTTCGCCGCGCGCTGACAGCACGGGCCCTGCAGCTTGGACTTCCGGTCTGCGCCAATCTGCCGATGGACTCCGGCCTCGCAGCGGCGCTGGCGGGGTTTCTTCCCGCCGCCGATGCCCTGGCCCCGGCTGTGCGCACAGGCGCGCCCCGCCCGAAGACCGGCGCTGCGGTGCGTCAGGATGAGGTGGTCGCAGCGCTTTACAAGGCGGGCCGGGATATGGCCCTGCGCCTGCAAAAGGATGAGCGCCAGCCCTGGCGCGCGCCGATGCGCTGGCTGCGCTATATGTCGGTTTCGGCACTGACGCTCCTGACGCCCTGGCTTTCTGAAAAGGCGCGGCTCAGGCTGCAGGAGCGGGCGGGCAAACTGCGCCCGACGCGGCACGCCCTGGCCTGGGAGGCCATGGTTAACACCCTGCACGGCATGAGTTATGAGCCGGCCCCCTTTATCCCTCTCAGCCGGAAATTGCCTTATAAGACGCTGAAAACCCTGTCAAAAATCACTGCCAGTATTTCGCCCCGCCGCTCTGAGCGATTTGCGAGATCTGCGCGTAAGCGCAATCCGGCGGCTGCTATGGGCCATAATTCTCTGGGCAGCCTCTTCAGCTATCTGCAAGAGTTTCCTGATGTGCCGGCGAATCGTCACCGGCGCATTCTGGTCTCGGATTACCGCCTGCCGCGGGCTGACCTGTCGGCGGGGGAACGGGCCACCCTGGGGGTGGTGAGAGACCTTTGCGATTTCGGCTTTGAGGTGACCTTTCTGCCCGCCGATCTGCAGGATGTCGCGCCCTACCGGGCTGAGCTGGAGGCTTTGGGCGCAAAGGTCATCACGCGGGCCGATGGCTATGACCTCGCTGCAGATTACATCGCCGAGCATGGTTACCGCTATGGCGCCTATTATCTGGTCCGGATCGATGTGGTTGAGGCGCTGCTCGACACCATTCGCAGGATCTCGCCTGAGGCTCCGGTGATCTTCCATGCACCCGATCTTTACTTCCTGCGCGAAGAGCGGGCGGCGCAGTTGAGTGGGGATCCGCAGGAGGCAAAATCCGCCGCTGAGACCCGCCGCAGGGAAACGGCGGTGATGAAAGCCGTCGATCACGTGCTTCTGGTCAGCCCCGCTGAGGTTCCGCATGTAGAGCAGATCATTGATCGCAAAAAAATCACCGTGTTTCCGGCGCTTTACAGCGAGGTCGTGGAAAATCCCGCCGGGTTCCCGGGGCGCAGGCATTTCTTCTTTCTCGGCGGCTTCGGTCACCCGCCGAACGTTCATGGGGTCAAGTGGTTCGTGGCCAATGTCTGGCCGCTGGTCCATCGCGCCCTGCCGGATGCGGAGTTTCATATCATCGGCGCTGAGGCGACGGCGGAGGTCCTTGCTCTCGGCGGCACGCCGGGGGTGAAGGTTATCGGCTATGTCGCCGATCTCGACCCGCTTTTGCAAAGTTACCGCGTCAGCACAGCGTCGCTGCTCTTCGGGGCGGGGATCAAGGGCAAGGTCAGCATGGCGATGGGGGCCGGAATTCCCAATGTGCTGACCGGGATCGCGGCAGAGGGTATGGGGATT
Organism: Falsigemmobacter faecalis; assembly: GCF_003863335.1. Classification (GTDB taxonomy): domain Bacteria; phylum Pseudomonadota; class Alphaproteobacteria; order Rhodobacterales; family Rhodobacteraceae; genus Wagnerdoeblera; species Wagnerdoeblera faecalis. The sequence goes on from NZ_RRAZ01000018.1 coordinate 68,337, forward strand.
ATCGACGGCGTTCATGCCCTGGTGCGCGACGATCCCGCAGAATTTGCTGCGGCCTGCGTCAGGCTTTATCAGGATGAGGCGCTTTGGGTCTCTGTCGCAAAGGCGGGGGCGGAACTGGTCGACGACAGCTTTGGCGACCGTGCCAACCGCATCAGTGCGCTGCATCTGCTGGACCGCACGGGGGTTCTGCCGCAGTCGCTTTATGCGGGCTTTGCGGAAGAGCTGGCCCCGCGTGCCTTCCGGCCGGAAGAGGCCCCGGACCTCTCGGTTGTTCTGGCGGCGCACCATCGCCCCTCCGTTACAAAACGTGCGCTGGCGGCTTTGCAGATCGCGCTGAAGGGGCGGCAGGCCGAGGTTATTGTGACCGGAAGCAGCGCGGATGAGGCCGCGTTTCAAGCGGAAAGCCCGGTGGCGGGGCTGCACTGGCAGACCGGCGGTGCGGATCCGTTCGGCCTGGCACTGGCGCGTGCAAAGGCAGGCAGCCTGCTGCTTCTGGCACCGGAGACGATCCTGATGCCAGGCGCCGTGGCGCGGCTTTTTGAGAAAGAGGGCGGCCCTGGCGTCACCGTCTTTGATGATCACGGCATTGCGGTGATGTCAGATGTTTCGGCGCTTGCAGACCGTCTGGCGGTGGGCGACCGCAGGCTCTTTGTCGATCAGGCCCTGCTCCAGAAAGGCCTGCGATCTTAAAGCGGATCTGAAACCGGCAAAGCGTGAGTGTGCGCTGCGGCGCGGGCAGGGAGGCCGCTGAGCGCGGCCATCAGACCCTTCTGTTGCGCAGACTGCGGGAGCTCTGAGGGGGTCCGGCCACGAAAAAACCGGAAGGGTTGCCCCTTCCGGTTTTCTTAAACGCTCACCCGATCATTCGAGTTCGATGGTGCCCGGCGGCTTCGAGGTCAGATCGTAGAACACGCGGTTCACGCCTTTCACCTCGTTGATGATGCGGGTCATCGTCTCGCCCAGGAATTCATGGGTGAAGGGATAGGTGTCAGCGGTCATGCCGTCGACCGAGGTCACCGCGCGGATCGAGACCGCGAAGTCATAGGTCCGGCCATCGCCCATCACGCCCACGGTTTTCATCGGCAGGATCGCCGCGAAAGCCTGCCAGATTTCGTCGTAAAGACCATGTTTACGGATCTGGTCGATATAGACGGCATCGGCTTCCTGCAGGATCGCCAGCTTCTCGCGGGTGATCTCACCGGGGCAACGGATCGCCAGACCCGGGCCCGGGAAGGGGTGACGACCGATGAAGCTTGCCGGAAGACCCAGCTCACGACCAAGCGCACGCACTTCGTCTTTGAACAGCTCACGCAGCGGCTCAACCAGTTTCAGGCCCATCTTCTCCGGCAGACCGCCCACATTGTGGTGCGATTTGATGGTGACCGAAGGGCCGCCCGAGAAGGAGACCGATTCAATCACATCCGGATAAAGCGTGCCCTGAGCGAGGAATTTCGCGCCCTCAATCTCATTGGCGTATTTCTGGAAGACATCGATGAACAGCTTGCCGATGGTCTTACGCTTCACTTCCGGGTCCGACACGCCTTCCAGCGCGTTCAGGAAGAGATCCGATTCATCCGCCGCGATCAGCTTGATCTTATAGTTGTCGCGGAACATCTTCACGACGTCAGCGGCTTCGTTCTTGCGCAGCAGACCGTGATCCACAAAGACGCAGGTCAGCTGATCGCCGATGGCCTCATGCAGCAGGATCGCGGTGACCGAGCTGTCCACGCCGCCCGACAGACCGCAGATCACATGGCTGTCGCCAACCTGGTCGCGGATCGCCTGGATCGCCTGCTCGCGGTAGCCCTTCATGGTCCAGTCGCCTTTGAAGCCGGCCAGACGGATGAAGTTTTCGTAAAGTTTCGCACCCTTAGGGGTGTGGTGCACCTCCGGGTGGAACTGCACGGCATAGAAGTTGCGCGAGATATCGGCGGTCACGGCGAAAGGCGCATTCGGCGAGGTGCCGTAAACGGTAAAGCCCGGCGCGATCTTCGAGACGTGATCGCCGTGGCTCATCCAGACCTGTTCTTTGCCCGCGGCAAACCAGCCGTCCAGAATCGACAGATCGCCGTTTTCCGGGGTGACAAAGGCGCGGCCGAATTCCGCCGTGCCGTGGCCGGATTCAACGAGGCCGCCCAGCTGCTGCATCATGGTCTGCTGACCATAGCAGATGCCAAGGACCGGCACGCCGAAGTTCCACAGCGCCTCAGGGGCACGGGGCGAACCTTCGCGGGTCACACTGTCCGGACCACCCGAGAGGATCACGGCTTTCGGGGCAAAGGCTGCCAGGAAAGCGTCATCGACGCGGTTGTAGGGATGGATTTCGCAATAGACATTCAGCTCGCGCAGGCGACGCGCAATGAGCTGCGTGACCTGAGAGCCGAAGTCGATGATGAGCAGGCGTTCATGGGACTGGATCATGGCTTCGCCTATCCTGTGGCTGGAAATTTCACAAGGGGGGGCTGCCCGGAGGGACGGCCCTGTTTCGCGGCCTTTTGCCCCGCCTGCGCCTTTGCTGCAAGGAAAAACGCCGCCCCGGAGGTCTTCCCCGGGGCGGCACAGTGACGCTTACTCTGCCGCGTCGAGATAGCTCTCCAGCGGCGGGCAGGTGCAGATCAGGTTGCGGTCGCCGTAAACGTTGTCAATCCGGCCCACCGGCGGCCAGTATTTGTCCACGCGGAACGCACCCGGCGGGAAGCAGCCCTGTTCGCGGCTGTATTTGCGGTCCCAGTCGGCCACCAGATCTTCCACCGTATGGGGCGCATGGCGCAGAGGGCTGTCTTCGGCGGCAATCTCACCGGCTTCCACCGCTTTGATCTCGGCACGGATGGCCAGCAGCGCGGTGATGAAGCGGTCGATCTCAGCTTTGGTTTCCGACTCGGTCGGCTCCACCATCAGCGTGCCCGAGACCGGCCAGGACATGGTCGGCGCATGGAAGCCGTTGTCGACCAGACGCTTGGCGATGTCATCCACCGTCACACCCGCTTCCGCGAAGGGACGGGTATCAAGGATGCATTCATGCGCCACCCGACCGCGGTTGCCCATGAAAAGCACCTGGTAAGAACCGCGCAGACGCGCCGCGATGTAATTGGCGTTCAGGATCGCCACGCGGGTCGCCTGGGTCAGCCCCTCACCGCCCATCATCAGGCAGTAAGCCCATGAAATCAGCAGGATCGAGGCCGAGCCATAGGGCGCGGCCGAAACCGGACCCTCCTGGCCGCCGGTTTCCGGGTGACCCGGCAGGAAGGGCGCGAGATGCGATTTCACCCCGATCGGACCCATGCCCGGACCACCGCCGCCATGCGGAATCGCAAAGGTCTTGTGCAGGTTCAGGTGGCTCACGTCGCCGCCGATCTCACCGGGTTTCACCAGACCAACCATGGCGTTCATATTGGCGCCGTCGATATAGACCTGACCGCCGAACTCATGGGTGATTTTGCAGATATCGCGCACGGTGCCCTCAAAAACACCATGGGTCGAGGGATAGGTGATCATACAGGCCGCCAGACGGTCGCCCGCAGCCTCTGCCTTGGCACGGAAATCTTCCACGTCAATGTCGCCATTGGCCGAGGATTTCACCACCACCACCTTCATGCCGCACATCTGCGCCGAAGCCGGGTTGGTGCCATGCGCCGAGACCGGAATGATGCAGACATCGCGGTGCCCCTCACCGCGCGAGCGGTGGTAAGCCTGAATGGTCAGAAGCCCCGCATATTCGCCCTGGGCACCCGAGTTCGGCTGCATCGAGAACGCATCATAGCCGGTGATCTCGCACAGTTTATCCGAGAGATCCGAGATCGCCTCATGATAGCCCGCCGCCTGATCCACCGGCGCAAAGGGGTGCAGTGCGCCAAATTCCGGCCAGGACAGCGGCATCATTTCGGCGGCCGCATTCAGCTTCATCGTGCAGGAGCCCAGCGGGATCATCGCCCGGTCGAGCGCCAGATCGCGGTCCGACAGACGGCGCATATAGCGCATCATTTCCGACTCGGCGCGGTTCATATGGAAGATCGGATGGGTGAGATAGTCACTCACCCGCATCAGCTTTTCGTCAAAGCCAAGGTGCCGCCCGGCCGCCGGGGCTTTGTCGATGCCAAAGGCGCGCAGCACCCGCAGCAGAACCTCCTCATTGGAGGTTTCATCCAGCGAAATCCCCACCCGGTCGGTGCCGATTTTGCGCAGGTTCAGCCCCTCCTGACGCGCCGCCGCCAGAATCCCGGCCTGACCCACGCCGACTTCCACGGTGATGGTGTCAAAGAACTGATCGGGCGAAACCTTCGCCCCCGCCGCCTTCAGCGCATCCGCCAGACGCACGGTCAGGAAATGCACCCGCTCGGCAATGGCCCGCAGACCCTTCGGCCCATGGAACACCGCATAAAATGAGGCCATGACCGCCAGCAGCGCCTGCGCCGTGCAGACGTTGGAGGTCGCCTTCTCGCGGCGGATATGCTGCTCACGGGTCTGCAGCGACAGCCGGTAGGCCTTATTGCCACGGCTGTCTATCGAGACCCCGACAATCCGCCCCGGCATATTGCGCTTCATCTCATCTTTGCAGGCCATAAAGGCCGCATGCGGACCCCCATAGCCCATCGGCACGCCAAAGCGCTGCGCTGAGCCCACGGCAATATCCGCCCCCATGGCGCCCGGCTCTTTGAGCACACAAAGCGCCAGCAGATCGGTCGCCATGACCGCAATGGCCTTCGCCTCATGCAGCGCCGCAATCGCAGCGGTGAAATCGCGCACATGACCAAAGCTGCCCGGATACTGGAAGATCGCGCCAAAGACCGAAGCCGCCTCCAGCGCCTCCGGCGCCGCCACGATCACCTCAATATTCAGCGGGAAAGCGCGGGTCTGAATGACCGCAATCGTCTGTGGATGACAGTTCTCATCCACAAAAAACGCCGTAGCCTTCGATTTCGACTGCCGCTGCGCCATGACCATGGCTTCCGCCGCCGCCGTCCCCTCATCCAGAAGCGAGGCATTGGCCACATCAAGCCCGGTCAGATCACAGACCATGGTCTGATAGTTCAAAAGCGCCTCAAGGCGCCCCTGGGCAATCTCCGGCTGATAGGGCGTATAAGCGGTATACCAGGCCGGGTTTTCAAAAATATTGCGTTGAATGGCCGGCGGCGTCACCGTGCCAAAATAGCCCTGACCGATCAGCGAGGTCATGACTTTGTTCTTCGCAGCCACCCCGCGCATCTTCGCCAGCAGCTCATGCTCAGCCAGCGGCGCCCAGGCCAGCGGCTTATCCTGCCGGATCGAGGCCGGAATGGTCTCGGTGATCAGCGCCTCAAGCGAGGGGGTCCCCACCGCTTTCAGCATCTCCTCCATCTCGGCGGGCGAAGGCCCGATGTGACGGCGGTTGGCGAAATCATAGGTGTCATAATCGACGGGCGTATAGGCCATCATATCCTCGGGGACCGCAGGCGGGGAGGGGAGGGGGCACGGCAGCACCGCGCCCGCTTTGGCTTTTTCAAAATACTCCGGGGTCCGGGGCAGCGCCCCGGCCTCTCCCCCGAAAGCCGGCCTCAGCCGATCAGCGCGTTATAGGCGTCTTCATCCATGAAGCCGTCGAGAACCGACAGATCATCGATCTTCATCTTGAAGAACCAGGCCCCCAGCGGATCGTCGTTCACCAGACCCGGGCTGGTGGTCAGACGCTCGTTCACTTCGACGATCTCGCCATCGAGCGGCGCGAGGATGTCCGAGGCGGCTTTCACCGATTCAATCACCGAGGCCTCATCGCCGGCGGCAACCTGGGTGCCGGTCTCGGGCAGTTCCACAAAGACCACATCGCCCAGCTGCTCAGCGGCATGGCCGGTGATGCCCACAACGACCAGGTCGCCTTCGACGCGCAGCCACTCGTGCTCTTCAGTATATTTCATAGGGGTTTGCTCCTCAGCAAAGGCCGCGATCAGCGTTTGTAGGTGGTGGGTTGGAAAGGCATGGGCGCGCGGGCCACGGCGTGCCGCCTGCCGCGAACCTCGCCAAACAGCGGGCCGTCATAGCCCGCGCTCAGATAGCCCATGGCGACGGGGGCTTCGACCGAAGGACCAAAGCCCCCCGAGGTGACGAGACCGACCTGAGTGCCACCCTCAGCCGCATCCCAAAGGGTCACCCCCTCACGCATCGGGGCGCGGCCCTCAGGGCGCAGACCGATGCGCTTGCGGGCCGGGGCCTCAGCAAGCTCGGCCAGAATGCGCGCGGCACCGGGGAAGCCGCCTTCGCGCGCGCCGCCCGTGCGGCGGACCTTCTGGATGGCCCAGGTCAGACCCGCTTCAACCGGCGAGGTGGTGGTGTCGATGTCATGGCCGTAAAGGCAAAGCCCGGCCTCCAGCCGCAGGCTGTCGCGGGCACCAAGCCCGATCGGGGCCACGCCGTCAGAGGCCAGCAGGGCGCGGGCAAAGCTTTCAGCCTGGGCCTCAGCCACGGAAATCTCGAAGCCGTCTTCCCCGGTATAGCCCGAGCGCGAGACCCAGATCTCGCCATGCGCAGGAGAGGCCAGCACCGCGACATCCATGAATTTCATCGCAGCCACACCCGGCACCAGGGCCTCAAGCGCGGCCTCGGCCTTCGGGCCCTGCAGCGCCAGCAGCGCGCGGTCGGTGATCGCGATCACCTCGGCCACCGCGCCGAGTTTGGCGGTCATATGGGCAATATCGGCCTCTTTGCAGCCGGCATTGACCACGACAAACAGATGATCGCCGCGGTTGGCAAACATCAGATCATCGAGAATGCCGCCCGCCTCATTGGTGAACAGCCCATAGCGCTGGCGGCCCTCGGGCAGCGAGGCCACATCGACCGGCATCAGCGCCTCAAAGCCCGCGATCAGCGCGGCCATCCCGGCTTTGGGCTTCAGGATCACCTGACCCATGTGGCTGACGTCGAAAAGGCCCGCCTCCGCGCGGGTGTGGAGATGCTCTTTCATCACCCCCATCGGATACTGCACCGGCATCTCATAGCCCGCAAAGGGCACCAGTTTGCCGCCAAGCTCAACGTGGAGGTCATGCAGACCCAGCCGCTTCAGATCGCTCATTGCGCGCTCCGCTTATGGGCCGTCTTTAAAAAGAATACGGCACCGCAGGCAGACGGATCTCTGCCCTTCGATGCCCCCTCTGTCCTTACCCCTTCGGGGCGCCTGAGATCGTTATCCCTTCGGCGGGCACGGGCGTGCCACTCTCCAGAGTTTTGTTCAGGAACGGTCCCTTGCGCCTGAGAGTTTACCGGGGCGGTTGCTCCTTCGGCACCGGAGCCGGAGGTCGCCCCCCGCCCGGATTCTCCCGATCCTGAATTTCCCTCTAGCTGAAGTCAGGGCGGGCTGGCAAGCCCCGGCTTAAGCGCCTTGCGATATGCGCATTTTTCCGATCAGCCGCAGCGCCAGCCACCAGGACAAAAGCCCGAAAATCACCCCCGTCAGCCCCTGGCCCCACATCACCCCAAGCGCGCCGCCCAGTTCCGCGCCGATCCAGACCGGGATCAGCGTGCCAATGGTGGCGCGCAGCCAGTTGGTCCAGGTCGAGATGAAGGGACGCCCGAGATTGTTAAAGGCGGCATTGGCCACAAAGATGATCGCCACAAAAAACCACAGCCCCGCCAGCGGTCCGCAGAACAGATAGATGATCTCCCGCGTCAGCCCCTCGGCGTGGAAGGCATCCGAGATCAGCCCCCGGGTGAACCACAGCACCACCGAGACCAGCGCCACCACCAGGGCCGAGAATTGCAGCGCGGCGTTGAAGGCCAGCTTCACCCGCTCCAGCCGCCCGGCGCCGAAATTCTGCCCGATGATCGGCCCGATGGAGCCTGCCAGCGCAAAGATCACCCCAAAGGCCACCGGCGTCAGCCGCCCCGTAATGGCCATGCCCGCCACCGCCGCCTCGCCGTAAGCCGACATGAACCGCGTGACGATGGCAAAGCCGAGAGGCGTCGCCACCTGCGCCAGGATGGCCGGAACGGCGATCTTTGACAGAGGCCGCACATCCGTCAGAACGGCCCGCGCGGTCGTGGCCACAAAGCCCTTATGTGCCTTATGCACCTGCCAGAGCGCCACCCCCGCGATGACGAAGCGCGAGACAGAGGTCGCCAGCGCCGCCCCGGTCAGGTCCAGATCCAGCCAGAGGATCAGGATCGGGTTCAGCACCGCCGCCACCCCGGCGCCCCAAAGCGTCGAAGTCATCGAGGCCGCCGCATCGCCATGCGAGCGCAGCACCGCGCCGCCGACCATACCCGCGATCAAAAAGGGCACCGAAGGCAGGGTGACGGCCAGGAAATGCTCAGTCAGTGCGGCAACCTCTCCGGTGGCGCCCAGCAGGCTGACCATCAGCGGCAGCAGCGCCCAGGCAATCAGCGAGATCAGCACCCCGAAGGCAAAGGACAGGATCACCGAATGCGTGGTGCGGGTCTTGACCAGCGCCTCATCGCGCGCGCCCACCGCCATGGCCACCACGGCCCCGGCCGCGACGGAAGCGCCAATCCCGAAAGAGACCAGCAGAAACATAATCGTGCCGCCATAGCCGATGGCCGCTGCAAGCTCGGGTCGCCCCAGCATCGAGATGAAAAGCATATTGGCCAGATCGACCAGAAAGATCGCCATCAGCCCCACAGAGCCGGTCAGCGACATCACCGTCACATGGCGGAAAAGATTGCCTTCAAGAAATTTTGCCTGATGCCCGGCCATAGCCACTCCAATTCCGCAGCCCGGAATATCTGCGCCCCGCAATGCAAAAGGCCGGGGCGAACCCCGGCCTTTTTTGATCTTACGACAGGCGAACCTTTTGCAGCAAAGGCATCAGAGAGGCCATATCCGGCCCGTGATCGAGCCCGGTCAGCGCCCGGCGCAGCGGCATGAACAGCCCCTTGCCCTTGCGGCCGGTGGCGGCTTTCACGGCATTGGTCCATTCGCCCCAGGTGCTCTCGCTCCAGGGCTGTGCGGGCAGAAGCGTCAGGGCTTCGGCGATGAACTCGCGGTCTTCCTCGGCGATCACCGGCTCTGCGCCATCGCGCATCAGGCTCCACCAATTGGCGACATCGGCCAGAACTTCGATGTTCTGGCTGGCAATGGTCCAGACCGCGGCCTGTAGATCGGCGGGCACGCCGATCCCGGTCAGCTTGGGCGCAACCACCTCCAGGGGCATCTTCTGCACCAGGTGACGGGTCAGCGGGCGCAGATCGGCCTCATCAAACTTCGTCGGCGCGGCCCCGAAGGTCGAGATGTCAAAGCCTGCGATCACCTCTTCGATGGTGGTGCACAGCTCCACCGGTTTCGACGAGCCCAGACGGGCCATCAGCGACAGCACGGCCTGCGGCTCAATGCCACTGGCGCGCAGATCGCGCAGCGACAGGGTGCCGAGACGCTTCGACAGCGCCTCCCCCTGCGGGCCGGTCAGCAGCGAGTGGTGCGCAAAGCGCGGCGGCACACCACCGAGCGATTTCATGATCTGGATCTGGGTCGCGGTATTGGTGACGTGGTCCGCACCGCGCACAATATCGGTCACGCCCATATCGACGTCATCCACCGAGGAGGCGAAGGTGTAAAGCACCTGGCCATCGGCTTTGAACATCACCGGATCCGAGACCGAGGCCGCATCGATCGAGATGTCGCCAAGGATGCCATCGGTCCATTCAATCCGCTCCTGGTCGAGCAGATAGCGCCAGTAGCCGGTGCGGCCCTCGCTGAGATATTTCGCTTTGTCTTCGTCCGAGAGCTTCAGGCCCGCGCGGTCGTAAACCGGCGGTTTTCCCATGTTCAGAAGCTTTTTGCGCTTCAGATCCAGCTCAACCGGGGTCTCAAAGACCTCGTAAAGACGGCCGTCTTTTTTCAGCTGCTCGGCAGCCTCGTGGTAACGCGCAAGGCGTTTGGACTGATATTCCACCCGATCCCAGGTGAAGCCAAGCCATTCGAGGTCCTGGAAAACGCCGTCGATATACTCCTGCTTCGAGCGTTCCTGGTCGGTGTCATCGAGCCGCAGGATGAAGGTGCCGCCCTGCTGTCGGGCGATGGCAAAGTTCATCAGGGCAGCGCGCAGGTTGCCGATATGGAGATATCCCGTGGGGGAAGGGGCGAAGCGGGTAACGGTCATGTTTGCCTCCGGGTGCAGGCGTCTGTCTTTCACAAGGCCGAAGAAAAGTCCATATCAGGGGCAAAGGAGCCCTTTCATGAGCCAGACCGACACTGCCTTCACGGCACTGAACTTTGCCGCCCCCGATCTTGCCGATCTGGAAGCCCTGGCCCGCGAGGCCCTGGCGCAGCTTCCCGACTTCTGCCGTGAGGCCGCTCAGGCCATTGCGCTGCGCGTGGTCGACTTCGCGCCCCAGGAGATGCTGGCGGAGCTGGAGGTCGAAGATCCCTTTGAAATCACGGGTCTTTATGACGGTGTGCCGCTGACGGAGAAAGCCACCCTCGACCAGCCGCAGCAGCCCGATGCCATCTGGCTCTTCCGCCGCCCGATCCTGGAAGAGTGGATCGAGCGCGGTGACGTCGGCCTGTCGGATCTGCTGGCCCATGTCCTCGTGCATGAGCTGGCGCATCACTTCGGCTGGTCGGATGAGGACATTGCGGCGATTGACCGCTGGTGGGAATGAGATCCTGATCAGGGGATGTCACGGGCGGATCCTTTGCGGTCCGCCCTTTTTTCTGATCCTGCGCCCGGCAAAGGCGCTCAGCCCGCGTAATCGGCGACTGTCGTCTCAATCATCTGCGCATAAGCGTAAATGTCGCTCGGTTTATCGACGCGATAGGCGTTGTTGCACAAATCCGCCTTAGGATAGAGCGCCCCTAACCC
>NZ_RRAZ01000019.1 GCF_003863335.1 Falsigemmobacter faecalis
CAATGATTTTTCGCTACCGCAAGCAATTTAGTAGGTCCTGAGCCTGGCTGAGAGAGGAGCGGAAACGGATGAAGGCGAGCAATTTTTCGGAGTTCGTAGGGACCGGGGCCCCAGTGGGGCCGCGTAAGCCCGTAGAACCAGAAAGCGTTCATCATCAAGCAGGGTGAAGAAGGAACTCCGGTTGCGGAGATCTGCCGTAAGGCAGGGATCAGCCAGGCGACCTATTTCAATTGGAAGAAGAAGTATGCCGGCCTTTTGCCGAGTGAGATGAAGCGCCTGAAGCAACTCGAAGATGAGAATGCGCGACTTAAGAAGATCGTGGCGGACCTGACGTTAGATCGGGAGATGCTACAGGACGTGATCCGGCGAAAGCTCTGAAGCCTGGTCGCATGCGCGAACTGGTTCGCGGGATGTGCAGCGATTGGGCGGTGTCGATCCGACAGGCTTGTGGGGCCATCGGATTTGATCGCTCGACGTTCCACTACCACTCCCGCCGCACCGATCAGGCAGCTGTCGCAAAGCTGATCAAAGCGATCTGTGAAACTCGTGTTCGATATGGCTATCGACGCGTTCATGTCTTGTTGGCCCGTGAAGGCTGGGGCGTCAATGTCAAGAAAGTCTGTCGCATCTACAAGGAGTTGGGCATGCAACTCAGGCACAAGACGCCAAAGCGCCGGGTGAAGGCAAAACTGCGCGATGATCGTGCTGTCGCCGTTGGGCCGAACGAGGTCTGGGCGATGGAGTGAGGAGGATAACAAAACAGTCCGGGGGACTGTTTTGCCGACGAACGTGCACGATCAATTGGCGACGGGCAGGAAACTGAGGGTCCTGACTGTCGTAGACACCTTCTCGCGCTACGTGCCGGTTCTGGACGTCCGCTATAGCTACCGCGGCGAAGATGTGGTCGCGACGCTCGATCGCGTCTGCCGCGTCACCGGGTATCCCAAAACCATCCGCGTGGACCAGGGGAGCGAGTTTGTCTCGCGGGACATGGACCTCTGGGCTTACCAGCGCGGGGTGGTCCTTGACTTCTCCCGGCCCGGAAAGCCCACCGACAACGCATTCATCGAGGCATTCAACGGCAGGTTCAGGGCCGAATGTCTGAACCAGCACTGGTTCCTGACACTTGCGGACACGGCAGAAAAGTTGGAGGCTTGGCGTAGATACTACAACGAGGAACGGCCACACGGTGCGATCGGCAACAAGGTCCCGATCATGCTGACGAAATCAGGGGGTGTCATCAGCCCGTCACCCTGAGCGAAGCCGGAAAACTCTGCCTCCGGGCGGTCCATAGTTGGGTAGCGGATCAACAACAACCGGGCGCAAGTCGCGGCCGGAGGAAAGTTCAGTGGCAGGTCACAGCGTCTCCGCGATAAGGGGAAGCCCCATAACGTCGTGATCATTGCAATCGCCAGGCGGCTCGTGGCGATTGCGAATGCCATCCTCAAATCAACACAGAGATGGAGCGCCTGATCCGGAGAGAAACACAGTTGCCAGGCTCAGCCTGTTACTTTTTGTTAACGGACTGACTGGAACCGGAGCCCTGACCAAGGCAGGTTATATCTGCACCTGAGGGAGGGCGCGCGCAGTGCTTCGTTTGAACGATATCTTGAAATGGGAAATGCTGAAGGGCAGCCATATCCTGGCCGGCGACAGGATGATCCGCAATGCCGTGAGATCTGTGACGGTGCTCGATGCCCCGGATGCTATGAACTGGGTCAAGCCACAGGAGTTTGTTGTCACGACGACCTTTCCGCTACAAAGCGACCCAACAGCCCTGGTGGCTTTGCTTGAAGGGCTTTCGCAGCGCAGCGCCGCAGGGCTTGGGGTGAAACTCACCCGTTATTTGCGGGACATCCCTTCAGAGGTCCTGCGCCGCGCTGATGACCTGGGCCTCCCGATCATCTCCCTGCCCGGATCCCTGGCCTGGAGCGATCTGATCCACGCTATTTTTTCCCGGCTGCGCGACAGCGCTGAAGACGCCGAGCTCGGCGTACTGTATCGCACATTCTCGCAGTATCGCAGCCTTCCTGTCAGCTTTGAGGCGATTTCCCATCTGTTGGGGGATTTTCTTCGCGCGCCCTTCCTGCTGCTTGCCGAGACAGAAAGCGGCACGCGCGTGACCGATCGCGGTCTTTCTTATCAGCAACTGTCAGAGTGGCGGGCATTGCTCACGACTTCGGAACATATGCCTTCAGACGGGCCTGATGCAGGACCTAAGTCCCTCCGACCCGACGGATTGCCTTTGATTTCCGTGCGCGAAAAACTCTCTTCAGGGGCAATGGCGCTGGTGGCGATTGAATCCCCCGACAGCCCTGCCGCAGGACGGACTGATCTGGAATGTCTGCGTCTGGTTCGGCCTCTTTTGCAGGAACTGCTGCGCAATGAAGCGGACCAGTCAAAGCTTCAGAACTCCCGGCTGAACCCGTTCGAGCGCGCCTTCGCGGAAGTCGCGGATCCCTCCGTGTCTCTTCCCCTGCGCGAAGAGCTTGCCCGGTCCGTTAACACCTCTGAGAGCCGCTGGCGTTTCATTGAAGCGAGGCTCTTTCTGCACGACAGGCAGAAAGAGCCGATCCTCGATTTTCGTCTGCAGCAGTACATCCGGCGCCATGAGCTTTGCTTCTGGAGCAATCATGCCCAGGACGGGCATTACCGATTTGCTCTCTGCGCGAGGCAGGAACTGCAGGTGGATGAGGCCATTCTGCGCGGTCTGACGGATCTTTTTACCCGCCATTGCAGCGGCGCAGAGGCGCCGCAGTTTGCGCTTGGTGTTTCCCGGCCAGGCGCTTTTCGCGATGCCCTGTCCCTGATGCACGAAGCGGAAACTGCCCTCGCGCTTGGTTCCCGGCTCAGCGGGCCCAACCGGATGACGAACTACCGCGACGTTCTTTTAGCGGATGTGCTGAGTGATCCGGCGGTGAAAACCGCACTGCACCAGGCCTTTCATGCCGAGCTTTCGCCGCTTGAGGGCGCGGCAGAGTTACGCGAAACGCTGCGGGTGTGGCTTGATGAAGGAGAGAGTTTAAGCCGCACAGCCGCACGGCTCGGGCTCCATGTCAATTCGGTCCGCCACCGGCTGGACCGCACCCGCCGTCTTCTGGGCTTTGCTGATTTCAGCACCGCTGACAAAGTCAGATTGTTTCTGGCGCTGCACCTCCGGCCCTGAGCGTCCGCGCAGGGCATCCACCCTGCGCGGCTGATATCTGTCAGACGACCGTGTTTACAAGGGTGCCGATGCCGGAAATCTCCACCTCAATGCGGTCCCCGGTCTTCATCGGGGCCACGCCCGAAGGGGTGCCGGTGATGATCACATCGCCAGGTTCAAGCGTCATTATACCGGAGATGAATTCCACGATAAATCTGGTGGGGAAGATCATATCGGCGGTGGTGCTGTCCTGACGAACCTCGCCGTTCTGCAGCAGGCGGATCGTTTGATTGTCGGGATCGAGATCCGTCTCGATCCAAGGGCCCATGGGCTTATAGGTATCAAAGCTCTTGGCGCGAGTGAACTGCTTGTCTTTGAGCTGTAGATCGCGGTTTGAGACATCATTGGCGCAGGTGTAGCCCAGAATATAGCCATCGACCTCCGCAGCAGAGATATTACGGGCCCGCTTACGGATCACAATCCCGACCTCGGCTTCGAACTCAACGCGCTGCTCATGGCTGTCGAGCACGATTACGTCCTCTGGCCCGATGATCGCCTGGGGCGAGCACATGAACAGCATGGGCTCTTCGGGCAGAGCAAGGCCGGATTCACGCGCGTGCAGCACGTAGTTCAGACCAACACAGACCAGTTTGCCCGGTTTGACCGGCGCCAGCAGTTTCACATCTGTACGCGCAATGGGCGCGCCTGTCGGGGTCAGCGCTCCATAAGGCCCCTCGGGCAGGCACCGCAGGGTTTCGCCCTCAAGGATGCCCCAGTTTTCAGCGCCATTATGGCTGTAGCGAATGATCTTCATGATAATGCCTGTCTGTCAGATAGAGATTAAAGGCCGCGCGCGGCGCGGTATTCAGCGAGCCAGCGGGCCGACTGCCGCATGGCGCTCATTGCGTCGGGGCTCTGGAAATGCTCGGCGGTGATCCAGCCGTCGAAGCCGGTCGCACGCAGTTCATCAAGCGCTGCGCCAATATCCCAGGTCCCCTCCCCGCAGGCGAGGCGGTCGCTGTCGGTAATGTGGTAATGCCAAAGTCTGTCGCCTGCCGCCGCGAGGCTCTCAGCATGGGCCTCACCCTCAATCGTGATATGCGCCATATCGAGCATCAGCCCGACATTCGGACGCGCGACCAGATCGGCGAAGTCGCAGGCCGCAGCCGTGCTCGTGAGGTAATTGGCGTAGAGATGATTGACCGGCTCCAGAACCACCCGCGTGTCCGGCCGGGCATCGGCAACAGTCCGGAAGGCATCGAGGATGAGAGCTTCGGTCGCATCTGCCGGCACGTCATCACGGTAGCGGCCGCGCAGACGCCCGACGTTGACCATGGCCCCAAAACGCGCCGCGAAGTCCATTGCAGATAGCATCCGCTCAATGGCTTCCGCGCGCCGGGCCGGGTCCGGGTCGGCAAAGGACAGCAGGTCCTCACCATAGACCTCGCCGGTGCAGACGGCGGGCATTTCCAGACCAGCGGCCCGGATCTGTGCTTCAAGGCGGTCGTGATCGAAGGCCCGCGGATCGCGGACCAGAAGTTCGACCCCGGAAAAGCCTTCTGCCGCGATTGCGGCGAAAGCATGCTCCGGGTCACCCTGAATGGCCGTGACCTTTGCAGGAGCAACCTCAGGGGTGGCATACATATAGGCAAGTTTCATGCGAGGAACCGGAAGTCGTTGCGTTTTTCCAACTCGGCATGCAGCACTTCTTTGCGCAGCACCGAGACATTCGGGATGGCGAACTCCTGAATGGCGAAATATTCCGCCTTGCCGTGTTCACCGCGGGCGGTGCGCATCACGAGATCGACCAGTTCTTCACCAACCTGCTTCAGCGTTTTCGTCCCTTCAAGAACGTCGCCGGCGCTGATGTCGATGTCATCGGGCATCTCACGCAGGACGCGGTTGTTTGATGCCACCTTCAGCACCGGCGCCACAGCAGAACCCGAGGGTGTGCCCTTTCCGGTGGTGAAAAGGACCATATGCGCGCCCGCGATAACTTTTCCGGTGACCGATGAGATGTCGTAACCGGGGGTGTCCATAATCACGACGCCCTTTTCGCGCGGGGCCTGGCCGTAGTCGACCACCTCCACGATGGGGCGGGTGCCGGCCTTGTAAATGCAGCCGAGCGACTTCTCCTCGATGGTGGTCAGACCCCCTTCGATATTGCCGGGCGAGATGAAGACACCGCTGTCATCTTCGGTGCTCATTGAGAGCTCAATCTCATAGGCCTTGATGCGGCGCATCAGGCTGTCGCGCACTTCCTGAGTGCGGCCGCGCCGGTAGAGCACATTCTCCGCCCCAACCATCTCAGTCAATTCTGACAGGATCACCGTGCCGCCCGCATCGACGATGATATCGGCCGCCTCGCCAACCGCCGGATTGGCGGTAAGACCGGAAAACGCATCCGAGGAGCCGCACTCCAGCGCGATGATCAGTTCGGACAGATCGCCCTCCTCAGCGGGCTGAGCCGCCAGCTCGGCTTTCATCCGGCTGACGATCTCCACCCCGGTCTCAGACGTGGTGCGGGAGCCGCCCGCTTTTTGCACCACCAGCCGCTCAACCGGACGACCGGAGGCTTTGATGGCGTCAAAGACCTTTGAACCAGAGGCGGTTTCACAGCCCAGACTGACCACCAGAACGGCGCCGACATTGGGGTGCAGACCATGGCCGATAAAGGCTTCTTCCGTCGTGCGGTTTTCCTCGACGTCAAAGGTGCAGCCATAGGGATGCATGAAGGTGGCAGCACCGGTACGGTTGGAAATTTCCATCGCCACCCGGTTCACACAGGCCACGGTGGGAATGATCAGAACGTGGTTGCGGATGCCGATGCGCCCGTCAGGGCGGCGATACCCCTGGAATTTCATGGCGTCTCTTCCCTTCAGCCGAAGCGGCGGGCTTTAATCCCGCGGCAGTTGTGAATGTGAACATGGGCACCGGGGGCGATGTCTTCGGTCGCTTCCCCGATCACTTCGCCGTATTTCAGGATCGGCTGATGCGCCTCGATGGCACAGACAGCCAGCTTGTGACCCGCGGGCATATCGCTCAGGGCCGTGATCTCGCGCGGATTGCCCTGGCCGGTGATCAGGACCGCGCTTCCTGCGGACACGCCGGCAGTCAGCGTGGCGACATGATCCGACTCGCGGATCCAGATAGCAGTAACGGACATCAATTGAACTCCCTCTCAGTCTGGCTGAACAGCTGTGGGATCGCTGCCAGCAGGGTCCGGGTATAGGTATGGCGCGGTGCGCGCAGAACCTCGTGGCTGGGGCCGGTCTCGACGATTTCGCCACGCTGCATGACGGCGAGCTGGTCACACATCCGGGCCGCAACACGCAGGTCATGGGTTATGAAGAGCATGGCAAAGTTCAGCCTCTTTTGCAGGCTTTCAAAAAGATCGAGCACCTGAGCCTGGACTGAGACATCAAGCGCGGAAACCGGTTCATCGGCCACGATCAGCTCCGGATCCATCGCCAATGCCCGCGCAATGCCCACACGCTGGCGCTGGCCGCCCGAAAATTCATGCGGATACCGTCGCGCAGCTTCTGCGCGCAGCCCCACGAGTTCCAGAAGTTCTTCCGTGCGTGCCCAGGCTTGCGCGCGAGGCACGCCTTTGGTGATCGGGCCGATGGCGATCGTCTCGCCGATTGATATCTTCGGGTTCAGCGAAGCGAAGGGATCCTGGAAGATCATCTGCACCCGCCCGTCAAAGCGATGGGCCACCAGCGGCCGGCCCTTGACGCGCAGGCTGCCGCCATCGGGTTTTTCCAGCCCCACGACCAAACGGCCGAGGGTGGACTTCCCCGATCCGGACTCGCCAACGATCCCGATGGTCTGCCCTGCCGCCAGGCTCAGCGAGATGCCCTTCAGCGCCTCGACCTGCCGGGGAGCGCGGAAAAGCTTACCTGGCAGACTGTAAACCCGGCGCAGGCCCTCGATCTCCAGCAGTGGTGCGCCGCCCGGATCGGGGCGTTGCTGCGCGGTCCCTGTGGGGATCGCATCAATCAACTGGCGGGTATAGGCCGAGGCCGGGTTGCGCAGCACCTGGGCGGCAGGGCCGGCTTCTTCAATAAGGCCCTGGCGCATGACGATAACGTCATCTGCGATCTCGGAGACCACGCCGAAATCATGTGTGATAAACAAAACGCCGGTGCCGCGGCGCTTTTGCAGATCTGCGATCAGGGCGAGGATCTGCGCCTGTGTCGTCACATCCAGCGCCGTCGTCGGCTCATCGCAGATCAGAAGTTTCGGCTCCAGCATCATCGCACAGGCGATCACCACGCGCTGGCGCTGACCGCCGGACAGGCGAGAAGGATAGCTGTCGCAGATCTCTTCAACCCGCGGCAGGCCGACATCATTCAGCGCCGCAAGGGCGCGGGTGCGCCGCTCTGAGGCAGGAAGATCAAGGTGGATCTCCAGCACTTCTTCCAGCTGTGCGCCAATTTTCATCAACGGGTTCAGCGCGGCCATCGGTTCCTGAAAAACCATACCGATTTCGGCGCCGCGCAGGCGGCGCATCGCAGTCTCAGGAAGCGTCAGAAGATCGCGGCCCTCGAACAGGATGCGTCCCGCCGCAGGACGAAGATGCGGGCGGGGCAGCAGGCCGATGACCGCGTCTGCGATCGTGGATTTTCCCGAGCCGGATTCGCCAACGATGCACAGAGTACGCCCGGGATAGAGCGTGAACTCTGCCCCTTCAACCGCCAGCGGACGGTCGGCGCCAGGCGGCAGGGCAATGTTCAGACCTTCAACGGTGAGAAGCGGGGTGAGGGATGCTGTCATATTATCTCTTCCCCGACTGACTGCCGAGTGCGTCATTGAGAGCCTCGCCGAGGACATTGAGCGCGAGCACGGTCACCGCAATGGCAAGCCCCGGAAATGTCGCCATCCACCAGGCCTGCCGCAGCACAGTGCGCGATGCGCCCACCATAAAGCCCCAGCTCATTCGGTTCGGGTCGCCCAGACCAAGGAAGGAAAGGCTCGATTCCAGCAGGATCGCGGTTGCCACCATAAGAGAACCCATCACGATGATCGGCGAGGCGACATTGGGAAGGATCTGGCGAAACATGATGCGCAGGCTGCTCTGGCCCTGAAGCTGGGCCGCATAGACAAAATCGCGACTTCGGAGCGAGAGAAACTCGGCCCGCACCAGACGCGTCACCGGCGGCCAGGAGACGACTCCGATCGCAAGCACGATCGAACCGGCAGAAGGCTGAAGCACTGCGACCAGCACCAGCGCCAGCGCAAATCCCGGCACAACCTGAAAAATTTCAGTAAATCGCATGAGCGCGGCGTCAACACGCCCACCCGCATAGCCCGCAACCGCGCCGATCAGCACCCCGATTGAGACGGCCACGGCGGTGGAAACCAATCCGATCACCAGGGAGACCCGCCCTCCCCAGATCAGACCGGCGAGAATATTGCGCCCGTTTGTATCGGTCCCCAGCGGGAAGCGCAGATCCCCCGCCGGTCCGAGGAAAGGTCGCCCGCCCATGGCCCAGGGGCCTTTGGGATAGATCAGAGGCGCAGCGACAGCGAGTGCGACAATGACCAGAAGGACCAGTGTGGCCAGCCAGACATCCGCTCGCGAGAACATTTTGTGCAGAAGGTTCGGCCGGGTCACAGGGCAATCCTCGGGTCGACAAGGGTATAGATGATATCGGTGATGATGTTGAAAATGATGGCCAGTGCCGCCGTGATCAGGAATGCCCCCAGCAGAAGGCTGTAATCCCGCTGCATCAGGGCATCGAACATCAGCCGCCCCACGCCAGGCCAGGCGAAAACCGTTTCCGTCATGATCGCCCCGCCGACCATATTGCCGGCCTGCAGGCCCGCCAGGGTGACCACCGGCAAAAGCGCATTGCGCAACACATGGCGCAGCTGGATCCGGGTCTCGCCCGCTCCCTTGGCACGGGCCGTTTTCACGAAGGCCATCTGCGACATGGCGATCATATTGGCCCGCGTCATGCGGGTATAAATCGCCACATAGAAAAAGGAGAGCGCCAGCGTCGGCAGCACCAGATGGCGCATACGGTCCAGGAGTGCCTCTAAGCCGTGATAGTCGGCACCGATGCTCTGATAACCAAAAGCTGGCAACCAGCCGAGCCGGATCGAGAAGATCAATACCGCCATCAGCGCCAGCCAATACATCGGCGCGGCATAAAAAATCAGCGCCAGAAAACCGATCAGCCGGTCCGTGAGGCTGCCGGGCTTGCGTGCGGCCAGCACGCCCAGCGTTACCCCCACGACAAGCGAGAACACAAAGGCGCATATCGTCAGCACGAGGGTGGCGGGCAGACGCTCCAGGATCAGGCTCGCGACGCTTGCCTGCTGACGGTAGGAATAGCCCAGATCAAGCCTGGCGATGCCAGAGATATAGATCCACCATTGTTGCAGGATCGGCAGATCGAGCCCGTATTGCAGCCGGACGACCTGTAGAAATTTCTCGTCCACGGCTCCCGCTTCACCCGCCATAACGGCGGCCGGATCGCCGGGCGCGGCGCGGATCAGGAAGAAGTTGAGGGTTGCAATCGCGAAAAGGGCGAGAATCCCCTGACAAATTCTGCCGATCAAAAAGCTGAGCCGGTTCACACCGTCTTCCTTATCTGCACGTCGTCGTCAAAGTGCCCTCGGGACCTGTCAGGGCCCGCAGGCAGCGGGTCACGGGCGGCGCCGCAAATCGCGCGCCGCCCGCAGCAGATCACTCAATCCGGGCGCGGCCGAGGCTGTCGTTCAGCCCCACGGCGGAAGAGATCAGGTTCTTGATGTTTGCGCGGTGGATGGTCGGCCAGATCATCTCAAAGAGCCAGGCGAGCGGCACCTCTTCGGCGATCAGCGCCTGAGCGTCCTGATAGATCCTCGCGCGTTTTTCTTCGTCCACTTCACGCGCACCGGCATCAAAGAGTGCGTCGAGATCAGCGTTCGAGAATGCAGAAACGTTGTTCCAGGGCGAGCCCTTGATGATGTTGGAGGTCGTGTAAAGACGCGCAACGCCGAGCGCCGGATCACCGTATTGCGACATGTAAGAGAAGGCGATGTCATAGTCTTTATCGCCCAGACGCTGGTTCCAGCCCGCCACATCGGTTGCGGTGAACTCAACGTTAATGCCTGCTTCCGACAGGTTCTCCCGGGCGATCTCGGCCAGGCGCTGCCAGGTTTCACCATAGGGCAGCGGCAGCAGGCGGATCGGGCTGCCGTCGTAGCCTGCCTCTTTCAGCAGCTCTTTGGCTTTCTCCACATCGCGCGGGTATTGCCTGATGTCTTCGGTGTAATATTTCGTCGAGCTGTTCCACGGCGAGGGGGCCACTTTGGCATAGCCGAAGAAAGCGATGTCGCGCATGGCTTCGCGATCAAGCGCGAACATCAGCGCCTGACGCACGCGCTTGTCGGAGACCCATTTCGAGGTATTGTTCAGCCACAGGAAGCATTGAGAGCCCTGAAATTCCCAACCCTTGGTGGTGATCTCGGTATTGGGCAGCTGCGACAGCCGCTCAATGTCAAAATACTCCACCGAACCGCCGGGCAGGACATCAACCTTGCCGGTCTCATAGGCGGTGGCGCGGCTGGCGCCATCGGGGATCACGTGGAAATAGACGGCTTCGATGCTGGGCAGACCCTCTTCATGATACTGCTCATTTGCGACGAGCTTCAGGAAAGAGCCCTTCTGCCACTCAGCAAATTTCAGCGGACCGGTCCCGATTGGGGCCGAGTTGACCGGGTTGCCGGCGTAATCCGTGCCCTCATAAAGATGCTTGGGCAGCATCGGCATCGAGCCGACTTCGAAGCTCTGGATGAAGGGCGCAAAGGGGTGCTTCATTTTGAAGTCCACCTTGTAGGGCCCGTCTGCGGTGATGCTTTCGACCGCCGTCAGGAAGTTGCGAACCCGCGGGTGGGTTTCACGCAGCATCTTATCAAGGCTGAAAACTACATCTTCCGAGGTGAACGGCTTGCCGTCATGCCACAGAACGTTTTCTTTCAGCTTGAAGCTGTGGGACATGCCGTCAGCGGCAGACTCCCAGCTTTCAGCCAGCAGCGGATGGGGTTTCAGATCAGCGTCAAAGCGCAACAGTCCTTCAAAGATATTCCCCCCGACCATCTGGCTGGGAACGTTCTGAAAGATGCCGATCATGATACCCGGAGGCTCGGGCTGCACGACCACATTCAGCACTCCGCCCTTCGCCTGAGCGGCAGCCATCAAAGGAACACCGCTCAGTACCGCAGTGCCGGAGGCCGTTGCAGCCAGCTTTAAAAAGGCACGTCTGTCCATATTGATCTCCTGTTGGTGAAAGTCCCCGTTTTGCCGGGGATCGCTTAAATATCGGCCGCCACTGCAGACCGGGTTACCGGCCGGTACAGAGTGAAAAGTCGGATGGCGATTTCGCGGTACAGGCTCACTGCGGTCTCCAGAGCCTCAACGCTCAGACTTTCGTCGGTCTGATGAGCCTCGGACGGCTCGCCCGGCCCGATGATGACGACAGATCCGCCCAGATTTTGCAGGAGAGACGCATCCGTGAAATAGCTCGCGCCCCCCGCTGCCACTTCGGGCAGGCCAAGAGCGGCGCAGGCTTCCGCGACAGCGCGCAGGCTCAGATCATCCTCCGGCGTGTCAAGCGCCGGCAAAGAGGCAATAACCTCAAAGCTGATCCCGGCGCCCGGCTGCTGAGTGCACAGATCACGAGCAAGATCCCTCGCAATGCCGAGAACGCGCTCGATATCCTGCCCGGGCAACGTGCGGATATCGAATTCGGCGATGGCAAAATCAGGGATAACATTGGTCTGCACGCCGCCTTCAAGCCGCGTCAGACAAAGTGTCGTGCGATCGAGCTGCGGGTCACTCCCCAGCCCGGCCAGCGCGTCGCGCAGAACTGCCGAGAGATTAGTCAGCAGATCAATTGCATTAATGCCCATCTGGGGCATCGAGCCATGACCTGTCCTTCCCCGTGCCGAGACACGCAGCCAGAGGGCCCCTTTGTGGCGGCGCACGATCCGGTTGTTCGTTGGCTCGCCGATGATCATGACATCAAAGCGCGGCAGACTACCGTCTTTGACCATCAGCGCCGCCCCCTCAGAACCGGTTTCTTCGCCAAATGTCAGTGCATAACTGAGCCGTCCGGGAAACTCCCGCTGATCTGCGAGATCAAGAAAAGCTGCCAGCATCGCGGCGTTGCCGCCTTTCATATCCGCAGCGCCACGCCCGCAGAGGCGCCCGGCGCGCACCTCCGCGCCGAAGGGATCACAGCTCCAGGGCTTAGCCCCCAGCGGGACAGTGTCGATATGACCGCAGAATACAATATGCGGCCCCGGTGTCGCACCATGACAGGTGGCAATAAGATTAGCCCTCCCATCCCCGGCCGGGTGAACGCGGATATCTGCCGCTTTCGCGGGAAGCAGCCCGGCCAGTTGTTCTGCAAAGGCCTGTTCGCTCCCGGTGAGGGCGACTGTCTTCCGCTGAATCATCCATTGTGCCCATGCCAGCGCCCCCTCGGGCGCGACCGAAGCCGCGCGGGCTGCAGGGGTCTGATCTGAGTTGGGCGAATAGGCGGTCAAACTGGCTCCCCCTGACGGACGTACAATCAGAGTGAGCCGGGAAGACTGAGGCGTCTATTGGAAATTTCGACAATCTACTACGGTCTGAAATGTAGGAATCTCTAATTCAAAAGGGAATGTTCGTATTGCAACCTGGACCATCGCCCGGATTTTTTTTCCCGCGATCTTTGATGAAGTCGCCAAGTCCTTGTGCAGCCGGCATATTTGATTGCCACCTCGGATCTGTGCGCGATGAGCACTTAACCAAACCAAAAGAAAAATTGCAGCATTGGCAGGCCAATGAATTGCGCTTGCCAGGCCATAGGCTTGGGCAGGCTGCTGAAAAAGTCAGGCCTGGACGCTGTTTGAGGAACATGGGTCACCCTTCGCCCCTCAAGTGCGGGGGATGGTCATGCGTGGAGCCGACGAAGCAAGCGGGTCGTTGTTCAGCCAGATCGATCTGGAAGCGCGGTTTCCTGCGGCCCTCCTCTGCGCAGGATCCGGCAGGTGGTGAATGCGGCTCTGGTCAGCCTGGATGGCGCATTGGCAGCTCTCTACACCGACTTCGGCCGCCCCTCGATCACGCCAGAGCGGCTGATCCCGGCAAGCCTGCTTCAGATCCTCTTTTCGAGCCGTTCAGAGCGGCAACTCATGGAACAGATGGAATATAACCTTTTGTTCCGCTGGTTTGTGGGTCTGGGGATTGATGACCCGGTCTGGGGTTGACCTGCCACTGAACTTTCATCCAGCTGCGACTTGCGCCCGGTTGTTGTTGATCCGCTACCCAACTATGGACCACCCGAAGGCAGAGTTTTCCGACCTTTAAAGTGAGGCCCTAATCCGGATCACCCGAGGCTGGAGTTTTGGGGTGTTTGGCCGGGGCTCGGGCCGGAAGCGGGCCCCGGATTTTCCAGTTCGCAGGGCGTCTTATCGCCAATGGCGCCATGCGGTCGTTCGGTGTTGTCGTCGCTCAACCAAGTCCCCATCTTTTCCTTCGCATCTGCAAGCGTCATGAACCAGTGAGCGCTGAGACACTCCGCGCGGAAGCGGCCGTTGAACGTGAGGAGGGATTAGGAAACAGCCCGGGGCACTGTTTCCCCCGACGCAGGATGAAGGCGTTATCGATGGGCTTTCCGGGACGTGAGAAGTCGAGGGTGACCCCCTTGGTACAGGCCCGGAGATCCAGGTCGCGGGAGATGAACTCAGATCCCTGATCGACCCGGATCGTCCTGGGGGAGCCGCGTTCAGCACAGAGCGGCTCAAGGGTCTCAACCACATTCTCAGCCCGATAGCTGAAGCGCGGATCAACGACCGGCGAGAAGCGCGAGAAAATATCGACAACGGTCAGAACCCTGATCTTCCGGCCTGTCGCCAACTGGTCATGGACAAAGTCCATGGTGTTCAGTCCCTGCATCTGGTGGATCGGACTGAGGATGAAACGTTCCGGCTCTGAAGTCCGGATTTTGCAGATGTATTCGTAAGGCGTCAGGCCGTTCAGGGTCTTCAGGCGGCGTGCGTAGTTATAGGCAGCCATGTCGTCGCCAAGGTGCGCCCTGAGTTGCTGATGATCCTGATAGTGGAAGCGCTTGACGTTCAGCAGGAAAACGATCCCCCGGATCGTTTTCTGATCCTCCTCATACCTCCGCCGTCTGCACCTCGGCTATATCGATGTGGAAGAAACCGATCGGGGTGCGCTTGAACTTCTGCCGTCTGGGCTTATCGCTGCCGACATCCTCCAGCTTTGAGATCCCGTGGCGCTGCAAACACCGATGAAGAGCCGACCTGCTCAGATGCGGGATGCCGGGCTGGAGGGCATAGAGACAATCGTCCAGGGGAAGCAGAGTGTGGCGCCGGAAGGCCACGACAATAGCCTCTTCTCCCTCGGTCAGAACGGTCGAACGGGGCTCCTTTGGCCCCGTCTTCTGAACTTCAACGGAGGATCGCTTACGCCATTTGGCGACAGTCTTCGGATTGATCCTGATTCCCTGCTCAACTCCGCGAGCACTCAAGCCTGCCTTTGAACCAATGGCAGGCAGGCTTTCGTCTTGCGATCATTCAGGCCTGCCGTTGCGCCGATGGCGGGCAAGCCCTCATTATTGCTGCTCGGACAGCGGGCCCTCGCCATGGTCACTCGAACCAGTGGCGTGCCATGGCTCGATCGGCGCGCTTCCATGACGAATTTGTCCCATAGGACATCCTTCCATTCCCTTGAAAAGATCTCACCATCAAACCGTGGAATCAAACACATAGAGAACAGGGGGGCTACTGGCCCTGGCCGGTCAAACTGCAGACAGCCGCCTCCATACCCTTCGGGGCAGGATCGCGGCGGTCTTCGACACCAGAAGAATGCGGCCCGGCGTCAGACGGAGGGTGCCGCATCCTTTGCCGGCCAGGTCCGAACCGCTTCGGGATCGCGGCGCGGGGCCATGCCGCGCCGCCAGCCGCCGGGGCTTTCGGTGCCGCCGTCCCCGGCAAAGGCCTCGCGGTTCAGCGCCTCAAAGATCTGCAGATCGGCGGGCAGTTCATCGGCGTAGCGGATCGCATCAACCGGGCAGATGCTTTCGCACATGCCGCATTCAATGCATTCATCGGGGTGGATGTAGAACATCCGCTCGCCTTCATAGATGCAGTCGACCGGGCAGGAGGTGGTGCAGATGCCGTCTTTGATGTCGATGCAGGCCTCGCCGATCACCAGCATCTCAGCGGCCTTTCCAGACCGGCGCGCGCTTCTCGTTGAAAGCGGCGACGCCTTCGTGCTGATCCTCTGACTGCAGCGCGGTGACCAGTTCGGGAAGCTTTGCCGCCGCCGCCTCGCGCGCTGACATCTGCGCGGTTTTGCGGATCATCGCCTTGATCGCGCGCAGCGACAGCGGCGCGCAGGCGGTGATATCCGCAATCCAGCGGTCCACCTCGGCGTCAAGCTCTGCCGCGGGGACCACGGCATTGATCAGCCCATAGCGCGCCATGTCCGCCGCCGGGACCATGCAGCCCGTCAGCATCATCCCCGCCGCGATATTGCGCGGGATCAGCCGCTGCAAAAGCACCATGCCGCCATCGAGGGGCAGGCGTCCGACGCGCGCTTCGGTCAGACCAAAGCGCGCATGCTCGGCAGCGATGACGATATCGGCGCCCAGAACCATCTCCATCCCGCCGCCCAGAGCAAAGCCATTGACCCTTGCGATCACCGGCACCTTCAGCGTGTCGCGAAAGGTGATGCCGCCAAAGCCCATGGGATTGCCATCGGCCCAGTATTCGACGCCGCTTTTCGCCTTATCGCCGGATTTCATATCCGCGCCCGCCGAGAAGGCCTTTTCGCCCGCCCCGCTCAGCACGACACAGCGGACCGAAGGATCGCTTTCCAGCTGCTGCCAGATCGCTTCCAGCTGCGCTGAGGTGGCCAGATCCACCGCATTCATCCGCTCGGGGCGGTTGATGGTGACGCGGGCAACGCCACCTGTGATGTCGAGATCGACGCTCATGCCGGCTGGCTTTCGCGCGCCTGGGCCAGTTCGGCGAGTATCTCCGCCGTATGCTGGCCAAGGCGCGGCGGCAGATGGCGCAGGACGGGCGTCACCTCGGAGAGATGCACCGGGGTCGCCATCTGGGTGACCTTGCCGTAATGCGGCAGATCCATTTCCAGAAGCATGCCGTTGATGCGGGTCTGCGGATCCTCCAGCGCCTCACCAAGCGAGCGGACGGGCGCGCAAAGCAGGTCTTCTGCCTCAAGACGCTCCAGCCAGTAGCCACGGGTTTTGGTGGCGATCCGGTCGCGGAAGGTCTTTTGCAGGAAGGGTTTATTGGCGCGCTGGCTGGCGAGGTCGGGATATTGCGGCGACAGATCTTCCAGCTCCAGCGCCTTGCAGATATCGCGCAGCGGGTTTTCTTTGAAGGCGCCCACGATCACCAGACCGCCGTCGGTGGCGTCAAAATAACCCGTCAGCGGCATGGCCGCCCAGTTCAGCACCTCGCGGTGCGCGTTCCACTGCGCGGCCTCCTGCATCTGCATGGCCAGAATGGAATCGTAGAGCGAGACGCCAACTTTCTGGCCGCGCCCGGTTTTCTCGCGCATCAGAAGGGCGGCCATAATGCCCTGCACCAGATGCATCCCGGCGGTGTAATCACACAAAGTGGTTGGATAGATCGAACGCGGGACCGAAGGGTCCGAGGTCTTTTCCATCACCCCCGTCATGGCCTGGGCCAGCACGTCCTGGCCGCCCTTATGGGCATAGGGGCCTACCGGGCCAAAGCCGGTGCCCGAGGCGCAGATGATCCGCGGGTTCAGTTTCGACAGCGCCTCATAACCAAAGCCCAGACGATCCATCACGCCCGCGCGGAAGTTGTCGACCACGACATCCGCGGTGCGGCACAGATCGAGCAGCGCCTGTTTGCCCTCGGGCGTTTTGCTGTCGAGTTCCACCGAGCGTTTGTTGCGGTTGAGCGAGGCATAGACCACATTGTTCATCGACTTCTCATCCGAGAGGCCGAAGAAATTGCGCGAGAGATCCCCCGCGCCGGGACGCTCAATCTTGATCACATCCGCACCGAAATCGCCCAGAACCTGGGTGGCGCAGGGGCCAAGCATAACTTGCGTGAAATCAATCACCCGCACGCCGGAGAGGGGAAGGGTCGGGGCAGTCATTGGGCAGTCTCCATGGTCTCAACCAGCGCGTTCGGCGAGGGAACGTCACCGGGGTCGGCGCCCTGGGCGCGCATCTGTTTCTGAATGGCCCGCGCATCGACATCGCGCAGCGCCACATTGCCCGCAATCGCCAGCGCCGCCGCGATGCCTGAGGCCTCACCCTGCGCCATGCAGGGCGGGATTTCGCGGGAAAGCTTCTGCGCTTCGCTTTCGACCGAGTAATGACGGCCCGCAACGATCAGGTTGTCGATGCCCTTGGGCAGCAGGGCGCGGTAGGGGGTATAGTAATCGCGGCCCCGGCAGACGCTGTCGGCAAACCAGCGGCGCTTGGTCAGATCGTCTTTTGTCACCACATATTCGCCCTGCAAAAGGCGGGTCTGGCGGATGCCCATCTGCTCGGCAGCGCCCAGCATTTTGGCATTCTCAAAGCCGGGGATGTTCTCACGGGCGAAGGCCAGCAGCTTCATCATCCGCTCGCGGCCCTCATATTCAGAGGCGACCATATGCTCGGGCGACATGCCGTCATAGCCAGGCATATGCGGGCAGTTGCACCAGACGATCCCCGGCAGCGGCGTTTTCAGCCACCACATGCCCCAGGCCCCGCCGATCACGCGGCGTGCGGCACGGTCGAGGGCTTTGTATTCCTCGGGATGGCTGTATTCAAAAGCCTCCGCCTTCGCGGTATCCACATCGCAGAGCCGGAAAACCGTGGTGACGATGAACTGGCCCTGCAGATAGCTGGCCCCGGCGGAGGCGCCGACATCGAGATCCCCGGTCGCATCAATGACCATTTTCGCGCGGATCGCCTGGCGACCCATCTTGGTCTGCGCGACCACGCCGGTCATCTTGCCGCCCTCCATCAGGGCCTCAGAGAACCAGGAATGGGTGCGCAGCTCTACCCCCGCTTCGCGGACCATATCGAGCGAGACGCGCTTCCAGCAGTCGGGATCAAAGGCAACTGCGTGGATGATCGGCTGCGGCATCCCCGTTGAGTGGAAGTCAATCGCACCCCAGCGGGACCATTTCTTCCAGGCCTCCCAGTCGGTGCGGCAGTCCTCGGGGGGCGGATAGATCGCGCCGTCCTGGGCCTTCATGCGTTCGGTGAATTCCGAGACGATGCCGGTGGTGACGATCTCGGTCCCGGCGTTGACCATGTCATCCAGCACCAGAACCATCCCGCCCGAGGCCATGCCGCCGAGGTGGTGGTACCGCTCCAGCAGCACGACCTTACAGCCATTGCGCGCGGCCGAGACGGCGGCAGAGGTGCCTGCCGGGCCAGCGCCCACAACGACCACATCGCAGTCTGCAACGACCGGAACCTGACCGGCTGCAACAGACACAAATTCTCTGTGACGCTCCGACATGCGAAGGCCTCCCATGGTAAATAAGAATGATCTGGCGAGGGCGGTGCGCTGTTACCAGCGCACGATCAGCCGCTCGGAGAGTGACACAAGCGCGAACATCAGCACCGACAGCCCCGAGGACAGAAAGACGGTGGCGTAAAGAACCGCTGAGCGGAAGTTGAAGGTGCTGTCGAGGATCAGCGCCCCAAGGCCTTTATCCGCGCCGACCCATTCCCCGACGATCGCACCGATCACACAGGTGGTGGCCGCGATCTTCAGCGCCGAAAACAGAAAGGGCAGCGAGGAGGGCAGACGGATCTTCCAGAAGACCTCAGATTTTGAGGCCGACAGGATCCGCGCCAGTTCCAGCGACTGGGGGCTGACCGATTGCAGCCCGCGCACCATATTGACCAGCGTCGGGAAGAAGCAGATCAGCGCCGCAATCACCACCTTCGCCGTCAGCCCGGCGCCAAAGATCAGCACCAGGATCGGCGCCATGGCCAGCACCGGGATGGTGTTGATGAAGACCGCGATGGGGAAAAAGGCGCGCTCTGCGGTGCGCGAATGCACAAAGGCCACGGCCAGCATGATCGCGATGGTATTTCCGGCGATAAAGCCGAGCACGCTTTCATAAAAGGTGGGCCAGAAGTTCGACGCCAGCAGCGGCCACTGATTGACGAAAACCATCGCCACATCTGAGGGCGCGGGCGCGATGAAGGGCGGCACTTTAAAAATCCGCACCCCGAATTCCCAGGCCAGCAGCAGGGCGATGCCGGTGCAGATGGGCAGGGCGGCTTTCAGGAAACGCTCGCGGCGGATGGCGGCGAGTTGCGGATCGGCGGCGCTGTCCGCGGCGCGGTCAATGACGGCCATCAGCATTGCTCCAATATGTCGCGCAGCCGTGAGGCATAGCGGATAAATTCAGGGCTTTCGCGGTCACGGATCAGCCGCGGATAGGGCAGATCAATATCCACCACTTCCTTCAGACGACCCGGGCGGGCTTTCAGCATCAGAACCTTCTGGCCCAGGAAGACCGCCTCCGGAATGGAGTGGGTGACGAAGAGAACCGTCACGCCGGTCTCCTGCCAGATGTTCAGAAGCTGCAGGTTCAGGTGATCGCGGGTGATCTCATCCAGCGCGCCAAACGGCTCATCCATCAGCAGGATGCGCGGCTGGCACACGAGGGCACGGGCGATGGCCACGCGCTGGCGCATCCCGCCCGAAAGCTCATGCGGCAGCGCATCTTCACGCCCCTTCAACCCCACCAGTTCCAGCAGCTCTCGCGGGGTGCGGCCCCCCGTGGGCAGACGGATGCCACGGGATTTGCCGATCTCAAGGGGCAGCTCGACATTCTTCAGCGCCGAGCGCCAGGGCAGAAGCGTGGCGTCCTGGAACACGAAGGCGAATTCCCGCGCGAGACGCGCTTCCTCCACCGTCTTGCCAAGCACCTCCACGCTGCCCGAAGCGGCCGGGACCAGATCCGAGACAAGGCGCAGAAGGGTGGATTTGCCGCAACCCGAAGGCCCGAGGACGGAGTAAAAGGCCCCCGCCTCAATCTCAAGCGACAGATCTTCAATGGCCGTAAACTGCCCAAAGCGCACCGAGGCCCGCTTCAGCACGGCCGCCTTCGGGGTCACCCCGGCTGCGGAGAGGTCCAGACCCATGGTCATGCTCCGAATTTGGCCCGCACATCGGCGGTGGCTTCAAGGATTTCCATCGTCATGATGTCGTCAACCGACGGCACCGGGCCCTGGAACTGGCCGAGCGCGGTATATTGCTCGATCTGTTTTTCCCAGTTTTCCCGGGTCATCTGACCCCAGCCATTGGCTTTGGTCTGCGCGTTGAAGCAATATTCATCCATCAGCATGTCGACGGTCGCCAGCTCATCCGCCAGCACCATATTGGGATAGCGCTTCACCAGCATCTCAACCGCTTCTTTGCGGTTCTCAAAGGCCCAGGCCCAGCCGCGTGCAGAAGCGCGCATCATGGCCACAACCTTGTCCTTGTGGTTCGTCAGCATATCGTCGGTGGTGTAATAGGGGTTGGCATAAAGCTGCACGCCCGCATCCCAGAGCGTCAGTTCCACCCGGTCGGGCCCAAGCGCCACCAGCACCGGCGTATTGGTGCGCCAGCCGGTCACCACATCGACCTGACCGGTCAGCAGCGGTGCCACATCCGAGCCCATCACCGAGATTTCAAGCTGGTCTTCTTTGATGCCATTGGCCGCCAGAAGTGCCTGCAGCAGCACCCGCGCGGTGCCATTGGTGGCAACTTTTTTGCCGATCATATCTTCCGGTTTGGCCACCGGTTTCGACTTCATCGAGAAATAAGTGAAGGGGTGGCGCTGATAGCCTGCCGCAATACATTTGATCGGAATTCCGGCGGAACGCGCCAGCATCAGCGAGGGCGAAGAAGAGTAGGAGCCCAGATTGGCTGACCCTGAGGCAACCGAGGCGATCCCGTCGACGTTCGGCCCGCCCGGAACGATCTCAAGTTTGAGACCTTCTTCGGCGTAAAAGCCCTTCTCGTCGGCGGCAATTTCACCAAGAATTCCGTTAGATGCGAGCCAGCCCAGCTGCAGGCGGCAGGTATAAAGATCCTGCGCCCCGGCGGGCAGAATGGTCAGAAGACTGCCACCGGTAAAGGCACCTGCAGCGGCAAGCGAGGTCCCCAGAAAGCGGCGGCGGGTGGCGGAAAAGTCGGAACGGTTACGCGAAACGGGATCGGTCATCCTAAGATCTCCTGTCGGGGGTGCTCCGGCTCTTCGGCCTGGACTGGTGAAAACTGTGGCAGTATGTCGCGGCCGGGCATAGAAGCAATCTTGTCCAGCAGTGGTGCATTTTTTGCACCACGATTCGGGAGTGTGCCGCCATGCATTCGATATTTTTGCGCTATCTTGATGAGACCGCGAGACAGGGATCGATCCGAAAAGCCGCAGCGGTGCTGAACGTTTCATCAACCGCGGTAAACCGCAAAATAATCGCTGTAGAAGAGCAGCTTGGCGTCAGATTGCTCTCGCGCACGGCCGAAGGGGTCGAGCTGACGGCAGCGGGGCGGATCGTGCTGGAACATTGCCGCCGCACGCTGATGGAATACCGTCAGGTGCAGCTTCGCCTGGGCGATATCCGCGATCTGCGCGCAGCACATATTGGCATCGCCACCATCGATTCGGTCTCGATGGAGTTCCTGCCCCGCGTCCTCGATCTCTTTCAGCAGGAACATTCGGCCACCAGTTTCACCATCAACCACTGCCAGCCCGAGGAGGTGATGTCCGCCGTTGCCGCCGGAGAAGCGGATATCGGCGTGTCTTTTCTGCTCGATCTGCACCCTGATGTGCGCGCCGTGGCCCGCCGCGGGGCGGCGATCGGCATCATTTTGCGCGCGGATCATCCGCTGGCAGAGCGCAGCAGCCTGAGTGTGCATGACATCGCCGATTACACCCTGGTGCGCACCACGGATGCGCGGGGGCGTCATTCGATCATCGATCAGGTGGTCACGGATTCCATGGTGCAAAGCCAGGCGACGCTGTTTACCAACTCGCTGCCGCTGGCGCGTCAGATGATCCTCGCCGGGCGCGGGATCGGGCTTTACACGCGGCTGGGGTTTCTAAGCGAGCTGGAGAGCGGCAGTCTGCGCTTTGTGCCGCTGGATGCGCAGCAGTTGAATGATCTGCGGATCGGCGTGCTGATCAGCTCAAAACGCCCGCTGGAGCCTGCCTCTGCGGTGATGTGCGACATGATCGCAGACCGGCTGAAGCGGCTGAACCTTGGCTGAGTCCCGGGCGGGTTTCCCCGCCCGGGCAAAGGCTTAGAGCGCCTGAGTCACGAAACGGGTGTCAAGATAAGCCTCAACCGCTTCCGAGCCGCCTTCGGTGCCATAGCCGCTGTCGCCGATGCCGCCGAAGGGCACTTCCGGCAGCGCAAGGCCCAGATGGTTCACGGTCAGCATGCCCGCGCGGGTCTCATTGCGCAGCCGCATCGAGGTTTCAGACGAGGTGGTAAAGGCATAGGAGGCCAGACCAAAGGGCAGGCGATTCGCCTCTGCCAGCGCGTCATCGACGCCCTGAACGCGGTTAATCACGGCGACCGGGCCGAAGGGCTCTTCGTTCATGATTGCAGCATTGACCGGCACATCGGCCAGCAGCGTCGGCTCATAATAATAGCCCTTATTGCCGATGCGGCGCCCGCCGGTCAGCAGCTTGGCGCCCTTCGAGATGGCGTCTTCCACCATCTTCTCAATCGCCGGGATGCGGCGCGCATTGGCCAGCGGCCCCATGTCCACGCCGTCGTCCATGCCATTGCCGATTTTCAGTTTTTCGGCGGCCGCTTTGAAGTCGGTGATGAACTCATCGGCCACGCCGTCCTGCACCAGAAAGCGGGTGGGCGAGACGCAGACCTGACCGGCGTTGCGGAATTTATGCATCGCCATCAGGGAGATAGCCTGCCCCATATCGGCATCGTCAAAGATCATGACCGGGGCGTGACCGCCCAGCTCCATGGTCGCGCGCTTCATATGCAGACCCGCAAGGCCCGCGAGCTGCTTGCCGATCGGGGTTGAGCCGGTGAAGCTGATTTTCTTAATCACCGGATGCGGGATCAGATATTCCGAGATCTCGGCGGGCACGCCGAAGACCAGGTTCACCACACCCGCAGGCACGCCCGCATCGACAAAACAGGCGATCATGGCCGCAGGCGAGGCCGGAGTTTCTTCCGGAGCCTTAACGATGATCGAGCAGCCGGTTGCCAGCGCGGCCGAGAGTTTGCGCACGACCTGGTTGATCGGGAAGTTCCAGGGCGTGAAGGCCGCGACCGGACCGACCGGATCTTTGATGGTGATCTGCAGCACATTGGAGGCGCGGGCCGGGATCACCTGACCATAGGTGCGGCGGGCTTCTTCGGCGAACCAGTCGATGGTATCGGCCGCACCCAGGGTCTCCATGCGCGACTGGCCAAGCGGTTTGCCCTGCTCCAGCGTCATCAGAACGGCGATGCCCTCGGCGCGGTCGCGCAGAAGCTGCGCCGCTTTGCGCATCACCTTGCTGCGGTCATAGGCGGAGACCTTTTTCCAGGTCTGGAACCCGCGCTCTGCCGCCTCAAGCGCGGCGTCGAGGTCGTCGCGGCTGGCATGGGCCAACTGCCCGATGACTTCTTCGGTGGCGGGATTACGAACGGCGATGGTGCGGCCGTCCGATGCGGCGCGCCAGACGCCATTGATCAGAAGCTGCGTGTCAGAATAGCTTGTCATGGAAAACCTCAGGGACCGCTTGGCGGTGCATGATCGGAAATGGGCACCGCCTGACTCAGAGGGTCCTGGCGGAACGGCGTCATGTGACAACAGATCGCAGGGGATCGCAAGCGAAGTCTGCCAGAAGCTGCGAACTTGCTGAAACACCCCAAAATCACGCAAGGATGAGGCGGCGTGAGCGCCTCGTGACGTGCAGACGGGCATTGCTGTGCTATTATAGTTAAATCAACTGGTTTCAACGCATCGCGTTTCAGGTGGCTTCGGTCCCGTCACAACATGCTCAAAGCCGGATGTGATGGGACAGGGCGTCTTCTCAGAAGGCGCCTTGTTTCCGTTTAAGGCCAGGCTATCGCCGCCACTCGGGCGCAGCCCGCGCCGCTGTCAGATCGCGGCTTCGACAATTGCTGCAGACCGGCCCCTCTGTGTCGCGGGTCATGGTGGTGCTGCCGCAGTTGCGACAGCAGAGGGTGTCGCCGGGCCCGGGTGCTTCTGACGGCTGCTCTTCCAGCGGCGGAACAATCGCCAGCCCCATCACAGGCCGATCCGCCGGAAAGAGCGAAATCTCACCCGAAGGCTCCATCCAGACACCGCTCAGAGAGCCCAGGTTCTGCACGCCGCGCAGCCGCAGCATCTCTGCCAGCTCCGCCGTGCCGATCTGCCGCGCGGTGATCCCGTCACAGATCATCACCCCATCCGTCAGCAGACGCCTCGGCTCGCCATCAATCAGGGCCTTCGCCCCACGCCAGCGCCGGATCACCAGATCAATCAGTTTATCAAGCAGGACCAGCATCAGAATCACCAGCATGGCGTGAAACAGCGGAACCTCGGCGTAGAACATCGCATCTCCCACCGCCGAGCCAAGCGCAATGACCAGCAGAAACTCAACGAGCGACAGCTGCGAGATGCTGCGCCCGCCGATCCAGCGCAGCAGAGCGATGCTCCAGATCCAGATGACCGCGATGCGAAAAAGGATCTCAGCATAGAAAAGCGGCGGATGCTGACCGGCAAAAAGCCGTTGGAGATCAAAGGGAAGAACCGGGTCCATACTGTCTCCTTCTCAGCCGGTATAACCCCGCCGGGGCCAGGAGCGTTCCGGTGCCACGCTTCGGATCCTGCGTGACATTTCCTGCCGCTGCTGCAGGATGGCCAAAGCACCAGGGAGGAATGCAGCCATGTTAAACCCGCTGAGCGATCCGGACTGGCCGGACGAAATTGCCGATCTGAGAGAGGGGTTTGCGGGTCGGCTGAACGTCTATCGCACCATGGCGCATCATCCCGATCTCCTGCGTGCCTGGAGCAGCTTTCGCAATCACTGCGTGCTCGGCACTGCCCTGACCCCGGCGCAGAGCGAGGTTGTGATCCTGCGCTGTGGCCTGCGGCTGCGCTCGGATTATGAATGGCAACATCATATCATCCGGGGCCGCAAAGCGGGGCTCAGCGATGCGCGGATCCTGTCGCTTTGCGGCGCGCTGAGCGGTATGGCGGCGGAGGATGCGGTGCTGGCCGCAGCCGTGGATGAACTTTTTACGGACAGCCGGCTGACCCAACCGCTCTATGACAGGGTGGTGGCGCTGGCGGGGCAAAAGGGGCTGCTTGATGTGATGGCGACGGTGGCGCATTACACGCTGCTCGGCTTTATTCTCAACAGCTTCGGGGTGCCGCTTGATGAAGATATCGCGGCCGCGCTGCGCGATGCACCGCTTGACGGGGCGCGACCGGCAGACGGGCAATAGCCGCAGGTTTCAGGTCCCTGAGGGTGTTTTGCACCCGTTCTGCCTGAAGGCGTTGCTTTTATTTATAAAAGTCCCATCTCAATCAGACAGCGGGCTGCAGTGCCCCATGTGAGGGGGTGAGACATGTTCAGGATTTTCAGCATGAGGGCCGGTCAGGCGCATGCGCCGCCCCGGCTCGGGTAGCTCTGTCAGACAGGGCACGGGCCGGGGAGCGGATCAAATTTCTGTTTGTTTGAAAGGCCTGACCCATGCACCGCGCATTTTTACCTGCTCTTTGCCCCGCCTGCGGAGAAAATGTTCCCCGCGCCGCCGCCCACCGCTGCCCGCATTGCCTGTTGCCCTTCGCGGCCGCCGCCGGACCCCGTCCTGGCCCTGCGCCAACAGCCCCCGTTAAACCGGGCCGCAAAGAGGGCTGAGCCCCGACGTTCCGCAGCGATTGAGGGGTGTCATCTGCACGGAAAGAGCCCCTGAGGCCTGTCCGTGCAGAAGAAACGCTTCGCTCAGATCCGGACGCCCAGCTTTCTGAGCGGTCCGAGCACACGCCGGAAGAGCACAGGCGGCAGATAATTCTCCAGCCGCGCATAGCGACGGGCTTCAATATCGACATGATCTGCAGTGCCGGGGCGCGGCTTGAACAAAGTCGAATGGGATTTGCGGCCTTCATGCCAGGTCGCGGTATAATAATAAAGCGCCAGCGACATACGTGGCAGACCGTCAGGATGCGCCACGGTGGATGGATTGCCGTGCCAGGTATCTGAGCCGGTGTTGAAACAGACCATGCGATTATAGAGCGGCACAAAGGACTTAACCATGGCGGTCATATCCGTGTTCCAGATCTCAAAGGAGCCGCCGTAGTCCTCTTGCCAGTCTTTATTCAGATAGATCAGCACGTTAATGCGACGTTCCAGATTGAGCGAGCGGTTGTGGTTGAAATCCGCATGAATATCGAGATGCCCGCCATTGGCCACGATATGCACCCCGCCGCCGTGGAAATACGGGTCGGGGATCAGACCCTTGATGCCGGTCATCTCTTCGAGAAACTGGATGAAGGGGCGTGAATTAAGGACATAAAAGAGATTACGGGTATAGGAAGGCAGCCGCTCAGGGATATAGCTCGACTTCAGGTTTTCCTGCGGGCGGCTGAAGCTGGTCTCGCTTTCGGGCAGCGACTTCAGATCTTCCAGCACACGCTCAAGCACTTCCGGGGGCAGGAAATTTTCAAATGAGCCGTAGGGATAGGGCTGCTGCGAGCGATAGGCTTCTGCCGCTGCCGCACCGGCAAGCTTTGCACCCTCGCCGTCCATCTGAAGGGTGTCGGGATCAATATTCAGAACCGCCATGGAACGCTCCAGTGAATCGCCAAACTTAATATCCGCTCCTGCCCCGCCTCTTCCGAAGCGATGCAGAGAAAGAACGCCTGTAATGCCGTTAATCGTGCGGCAAAGTCGCGCCAGTGTCCATGGGATTTTCCGCCGTGGCTCTTTCAAAGCCGCCGGCGGCACGCCCCAGGGGTGCCGCCACAGGATGCTTCAGGGCCGTGCACCGCGCCAAATGCCGCTCTTATGTCGCCAAAGGGCTTTGAGCTGCATCGCGCGTGTCTGGTGGTGATGTCACAAAAGCCGCGTAAAGGCGGGCACTTCCGCGGCTGCGGGATCGATCAGCCGGGCATGAAGTTTGGCTGATCCTTTCGGTTCGCGTCACGGATTTTATGACGCGGCAGGCGGGTGAACTCAGGCCCCATCCGGCGTTCCAGAGGCGCTGGCGCGGATGCCCCGGGCTCTCCCGCTGATCGTTGCGGGTAAAAATCGGAGCGCCTCTGCAAATTTGCTGCGGGCGGCCGTCGGCAGCCTGTGTGCCCGCAGCATAGCGCGCGGGGTCAGCGGGTGAACACATCTCCGAGTTCTTCGCGCAGTTTGGCTCTGGCACGGTTTATGCGGCTTTTGACGGTGCCAATATCGCAGTTCAGGATGCGCGCGGCGTCGATATAGCTGCTGCCCAATACGGTCACCAGGATGAGCGCCTCAGAGTAATGGGAAGGCATGCGGGCAAGGGCGCGGCCGGTTTCCTGGCGGGTGATCGACCAGATCTGGCCATCGGGCACCGCGACGGGCAGGCTGGCCACGCAATCGGTGGCGCCAGGAAGCTCGCGGCGTCGCAGGGCATAGGCTGAGTAGAAGCAGTTGCGCAAAATGGTGAAAAGCCAGGCCTTGAGGTTGCTGCCGGGGCGGAACTGGGCGATCGCACCGATCGCCCGCACCAGGGCGTCCTGGACAAGATCATCGGCCATGGTCGCATCGCGGCACAGAGAGCGGGCATAAATGCGCAGCGCAGGAATATGGGCCAAAACCTCATCGGCTTTAATCTTTGCCTGGGTGCGGTCGGCATGGCTGCGGGTGTGGGGCGGCTCTGTCGCAGGCGCCTGGGGCTCAGCCTCGGCAGAGGTGGCGACTTGGGAACAGGTCATGGGTCCTCCGTAACATCGACTGCGGGGGGCGGCAGCAGCCGGTGGCGGTGACTGCACGGCTCTGCCCTGTGACAAGGCAACGTTACGAAGGGAGGGCTGTTCCGCCCGACGGGGCGTTTGGTTACAGACCTGGCGGATTTTTGCCTGCACTGCGCGACAGGGGGTATTCCTGACTGCCAAAGCGGGACGGGGCTTAGGGAAATGCGACCTAATTATGCCTGCGCGGCCGGATCCTGAGGTTTACGGCCTGCGCATCAGCAAGTCAGAGAACGACCTTGAGAAATCAAAGCGGGGGCCGATAGCCCCCGCTCTGGTCCGATCCGCTCAGCGGGTGCCGGGATGGACGGGTAAAGCCCCGATCTCATCTTTGGTGATCGTCACATAGCCACGGGTTTCCCCGGCAGCATTGCGAAAGATATGCAGATGGCCGGGCTCAAGCTGCACGGAATGGCCCTCCTGGCCAAGCCAGGTGCCGACATCTGCAACAAGGGTCCCCGGCTCACCGGCGGTGACACTCAGCTTGCCGATCTCATTGCCGCCCTGATCATAGAGCGCAAGATTGTTCAGATCATCGGCCGTCAGTGTGCTGAACTCCACAGCGGAATAGCCGTCCGGCAGGGTGACCGCCGTGGTCGTGCCCTGAGCAAAGGCCGGCAGGGTGGTGAGAAAGGCGGCGGCAAGCGCCGCGGTCATGGTCTTACGGATCATCTTAATCTCCTGTTGAAGGGCTTCAGGTGAAGCGGTGGTGCAGGCCAGAGGTTTCAGGCATCCGGCTGCGGGATCTGCGGGCGATGGGGGCAGCGGGGATCCGGCTCAGTAATTTCCCGGCGGATCGCTGGCAGGAAAGGACTCGTCGATCGTCTCATCGAGGATGTCCCAGGTCTCGGGCGGCAGATCCATTTCGCGCCGTCCGGCGGGGCGGATGTAGTCGGGATCGTCGCGGGTCTCGGGCGGGGCATCAATGCCGGGATCGGGCAGATCGTCGGGCAGACTGTCGGGCGGCGTCTGCGTCGGAAATTCAGGAAGCTGCGGCACTTCATCGGGACCCGGCGCGGGCATGGGGATTTCCGTCGGCGTATCGATCTGCGGGCGGTGGGGATCGGGGGTAATGGTCATCACGGGACTCCTTTAAGGAAACTTCCGGTCTCAGGGTGCGGGGATCACGGCGCAGGCCAGCCGCTTTCCGGCATCGCCTGAGGGCTGAGTTTTGTAGTCATCGGCCTTTGCGTGAACGATCAGCGCGCGGCCCTGAATCGTCGCTTCGCCCGCCTCCCAGGTGACCAGGGGGGCGAAAACCTCAACCTCGACACGGCCCTCTGCGTCAGAACGGATATTGGGCAGATCGCCCGCGTGGGGTCCGGTTTCACTCAGCCAGCCGTGCTCAACATTGCCGGGGTTGAAGTGGCCGCCTGCGGCTTCGTGGCCCCCGGCGTGATCACAGGCCGGGTTTTGATGGATATGCAAAGCCAGCCAGGACGAGGGCGGCATCCCCTCCAGCTTTATGCCTAAGAGGACCCCGCCTTTGGCGGGCGTCAGCTGCGCAGTGCCGGTGGCCGCTTCGGAGCCTGCCTGGAAAGGGACCTCCGTCTGCGCCGCAGCAAAGCCAAAGGGCGCGGCCGAAAGGCTGAGGGCAAGGCAAAGCGTTCTGCAGGTCATCATATCCGTCTCCCGAATGTTCAAAGGGAATCCGAAGGGCCGGTGCCCTCCGGAGGAGGGGGCTCAGCGCGGCTGCTGACGGCTGTTTTCGGTGGGCGGGCTGTCTGGGTTCCGGCCCTGACGGCTGCGCTGCGGATCACTTTGACCAGACTGCTGGCCGCGGCCGCCGCCGGACGGATCCTGCCGGCGGTTTTCGGACGGTTGATCGCGCGGGGTCTTGGGATCCTGTGCCATTGGTCTCTCCTCCTGTGCGGCGCTGCTTTCACGCACCGACAAAAGAGAAACGGCCCGCGCCCCCGAATGTTTCCGGGGGCGCGGGCCCCTGGGCGGAACTGTGCCGCCGGACCCCAGGTCGGGCGGCGGGTCTTCGCGCCTCAGGCGCAGAGACGGCTGCGGGCCTCACTGTCTTCGCGGGGGCCGCGCAGCAGAAACTCTGCGGAGAACTCAACGCCCTCAGGCGGAAAGCTCAGCGAGATATCGGCCTGCAGCGTTGAGGCCAGAAGATCCCGGATCAGCACAGAGCCAAAGCCGCGCCGCGCGGGCCGCACCACTCCGGGACCGCCGCGCTCTTTCCAGGTCAGGCGCACTTTCGGCGCAGAGCCCGCGACCCCTTCGGTGATCTGCCAGCGGATTTCCACCCGCCCCTCCGGCACCGAGAGCGCCCCATATTTCAGCGCATTGGTGACCAGTTCATGCAAAGCCAGGGTGACCGAGAGCACCGCCTCGCCCGGCAGGGCCATCGGCGGGCCTTCGATGGTAAAGCGCTCGGTCTGGAAGGGGTCGAGCACCTCTGCGATCAGGGCGGCGGCGGAGACACTGCCCTGCCCCTGCCGCGTCAGCAGATCCTGCGACCGCGAGAGCGCGTAAACGCGTTTGGTGAAGACCTCATAATCGGGCAGATCATGTTTGCCGAGCGTCTGCCGCGCCAGGGCCAGAACGGTCGCGAGGATATTCTTCACCCGGTGTTTCATCTCAAAGAGCAAAAACTCGCGCAGCCGCGCCGCCTCAATGCGCGCAGAGATATCGCGGGAGATCTTTGATGCGCCAACGATCTCACCCGCCTCGTCAAAGATCGGCGAGACCGTCAGCTCGACCGCGATTTCGCGCCCGTCGCTGCAAAGCCGCGTGGTGTCATAAGGCTCAATGCGGAACCCTTCGCGGATGCGCTCGATGATCCGGCTTTCTTCATCGCCGCGCCCCTCTGGCAGCAGGCGCAGCACGGAGGTTCCGATCACCTCCCCGGCGCGCCAGCCATAAAGTCGCTCCGCGCCGCTGTTCCAGCTGGTGATGACCATATTAAGATCCATCGCAAGGATCGCGTCATCAGAGCCCTCAATGATCGCCGCGAGCCGGCGCAGCTCCGTTTCTTTGCGGCGGCGCTGCGTGATATCGCTGGTCAGCAAACAAAACGCCCGCCCGGAGGGCTCGCGGCTGTCTTCCACAATGCTCAGCGACTGCGAGACCCAGATGGTCCGCCCGTCGGAACGGCGGTAGCGCAGCTCCGTCACCTCCCCCTCGCGCTGCGGGTTCAGCCAGGCATCCTGCCAGTCCCGGGGGTCAATGACCTCGCGCAGGTTGCGGCCGGTCAGATTATGCGGCGTCTCTGCCAGCATATCGGCGAAATGGCGGTTCAGGGTGACAATGGTGCCATCCTCGCTCACCGTGCAGAGCCCTGCGGCCACGCCCGAAAGAACCGCCCGCATCCGGCTTTCATTTTCGCGCAATGTCCGGAGCGCCTCCACCCGGGAGGTGGTTTCCGACACGATGCAAAGCACCGCCTCAATCGTGCCGTCGCAGCCTCTGACGGGCGAGAAAGAGATATCGAAATAGACCGTTTCCGGATAGCCGTGACGCTCAATGTAAAACCGGCGGTCTTTCTCGGAGATGGTCTCACCGCTGCGCCGGACGTGGGTCAGCAGACCCTCAAGATCATCCCACAGCTCACTCCAGCTTTCAGAGGCCGGGCGGCCTAGGGCGCGCGGGTGCTTGGCGCCAATGGTGGGGGCATAGGCATCGTTATAAAAGGCCAGGAACTCCGGCCCGGCAAAAAAGCAGATCTGCGCTTCAGAGGCGAGGCTGATGGTCAGCACAGATTTCAGCGCCGCAGACCACTCGGCAAAAGGCTTCGCCCGGCCCGGGGGCGGATGATCCGCACGCATAAAGGCTGACAGTATCTGAGAGGCTTTGATGATCGTCACTCCTGTGTCCGACTGCGACAGCCTGACATATGCATGAAAGTTAATATACCAGGAGAACCCCTTACTTCGGCACGGTGCGCAGGGCGAAACGGCGCCTGTCAGCCCTCCCGATCCGCGAGCGCGCGCCCGAGACGCAGGGCGAGAACATAGAGGCGCTCGGGGATTTCTTCGCTCTCAGGCAAAGAGAGCGACGCAGACAGCCCGGGGGGGATGAGATCCCGGCCCGGGACCACAGCCGCCTCAGACTGACCGGGATCAGGGTGCAGAATTTCTGCAGATTTTTCGTCCTGAGACATCACGGCACCTTTCTGCGCTGCACAGACCATCCCGCTCATACCATCCGCTGCCGCCGCCAGTCTCCGAAGAGCGCCGAGACTTCCTGTCTCAGCCACTGGTCCGGGTCCTCTCCGGCTTCGGGAGGGCTGGTCTCATAATGCCGGATTGCGCGCTCCATGGCGAGTTCCAGAATATGGTCGGCGAGTTTATAATCGCCGCAGATATCCCGCGCCATATGCCGCCAGGCCGGAAGACGCTGCAAAACGCGCATCCGCCGCTGACGCCGCCCGGCTTGCTGCCTGCGCAGGGTTTCCAGCAACTGGCTGGTGGGCGCGGGCTTGGCACAGCGCGGCACCCGTTCCAGCCCGCCCGCCAGCGGCTCTCCGGCACTGCCGGAGTAAAAGACCACCGCCACACCCTGTTCCAGAAGCCGCGACGCGAAAGCAAAGGAGCGCTCGGACCCGATGCCGATATCAACAATCGCGCCATCAAGCGGTCCGTCAAAGGCGCTGGCCGCTTCGAGGGTGGTAAAGGGTCCGCAGACGTATTGCCCGAGCGCCGTGAGATCCGCAGCAAGCTGCCAGGCGATCATCGGATTATCCTCAAGAACCAGAAGACGCAGAGAAGGCTCCGGCTGGGGATCCTGTGCGGGCCAGACGCCGGGACAGGTTCCCACTGTGGGGCAAACTCCGCTCATAGGTCTCTCTTTCGGGTCAGGTTCGGGGGATCGGGCTCCGTGTCATGAAAAACGCCTTCGCAAACAGAATGTTCCCTCAGGTTGCAAATTTTTTTCCAAACTGCGGGAACCGCATCGGGCGGCGAGCTGTGCCAGCCCCCAAAAGCAAAACGGCCGCCCTTGAGGGGCGGCCGTTTCAGGCAGGACGACAGAACTCAGAGCTCCGGGACCACCAGATCCGTCACCGGACCATCAATCACCAGCTCCGCCCCGGTCAGGGCCTG
Organism: Falsigemmobacter faecalis; assembly: GCF_003863335.1. GTDB lineage: Bacteria > Pseudomonadota > Alphaproteobacteria > Rhodobacterales > Rhodobacteraceae > Wagnerdoeblera > Wagnerdoeblera faecalis. The sequence goes on from NZ_RRAZ01000019.1 coordinate 33,181, forward strand.
AAGCTCTTCCAGCGACATGGAGGCCAGCTTTTCGCGCAGCACGAAGCGGCCCTCCACAATGTCGATCACCGCAAGCGAGGTATAAACCCGGGTCACGCAGCCCACGCCGGTCAGCGGCAGCGAGCATTGCTTCACCAGTTTCGGCTTGCCGTCTTTGGTGACGTGATCGGTGATCACGGCGACGCGTTTGGCACCATGGACCAGATCCATCGCACCGCCCACCGCCGGAACCCCCTTCGGGCCGGTCGACCAATTCGCCAGATCGCCATTTTCGGCGACTTCATAAGCGCCAAGGATCGCCACATCGAGGTGACCGCCGCGCACCATGGCGAAGCTGTCGGCGTGGTGGAAATAGCTCGCACCCGGCTTCAGGGTGACGGCCTTTTTGCCCGCGTTGATGACGTCCCAGTCTTCCTCGCCCGGAGCCGGGCTTTCACCGAAGTTCAGAATGCCGTTCTCGGTGTGGAAAATCGCCTCGCGGCCCTCAACGGTATATTGCGCGACCTTCTCGGGGAAACCGATGCCCAGGTTGACATAGGCGCCATCCTGAATGTCCTGCGCAGCGCGCCAGGCGATCTGATTGTTCGACAGCTTCTGCATGGCTCAACCCTCCAGCGGATAGGTGGCTTTGGCGCGGTTCAGGTCTTCTTCCTGAACGGCATTGGCAACCTCAACGATCTTCTGAACGAAGATGCCGGGGGTGTGGACGTTCTCGGGGTCGATCTGACCGGGGGCCACGATCTGTGCCGCCTGAACCACGGTCACGGCCGAAGCCATAGCCATGACGGGCGCAAAGTTGCGGGCCGCAGCGCGGAAGGTCAGGTTGCCGTGCAGATCCGCGGTCTGCGCTTTGATCAGCGCGTAATCGGCCTTCAGCCAGCGCTCGCGCACGTAAGAGCGGCCCTCAAAGACCTCAACCGGCTTGCCTTTCGCCAGATCCGTCCCAAAGGAGGTCGGCGTGTAGAAAGCCGGGATCCCGGCCCCACCGGCGCGGATGCGCTCTGCCAGCGTGCCCTGGGGCACCAGTTCCAGCTCAATCTGACCGGCGAGATAGCGTTCGGTAAAGACCACCGGATCCGCCGAGCGCGGGAAAGAGCAGATCAGCTTTTTCACCATGCCCGCTTCGATCAGCGCGGCGAGACCCACATGGCCGTTACCGGCATTGTTGTTCACCACGGTCAGATCTTTGGGGTGACCGGTCGCTTTAAAGCGGTCGATCAGCGCATGGATCAGCTCGATCGGCCCGCCGGCGCCGCCGAAGCCGCCGATCATCACCGTCATTCCATCTTCAATGCCTGCCACAGCAGACGCGAGGTCTTTGACTGTTTTGTCCATGAGATTCCTCATCCGTCGGGAGGTGCCCGAAGCTGCCATCCCAGATAAGGCCCGGGGCGGCAGGGGGCAATGCGAGCTGTGCGTTACACGACCGTTGTTCGACTATCGCACGAATGCGGCCCGATCGACGTCCAGTGAACTTCGGTAAACTCCTCAAGGGCCGCAGTGGTGCCAAAGCGGCCATAACCGCTGTTTTTCACCCCGCCCACCGGCAGCGCCGCATCATCCAGCACGGTGGGCTGGTTGATATGGCACATCCCGGCATCGATCCGCGCGGCCAGCGCCTTGGCACGGGGAAGATCCCGGCTCCAGATGGCCGCACTCAGGCCAAAGGCGCAGTCATTGGCCAGCGAGACCGCATCCTCATCGCTCTCGGCCCGGCAGACCACCACCAGGGGGCCGAACAGCTCTTCGTGCCAGACCCGCATTGAGGGGTCGGCACCGTCGAGAACCGTGGCCTCCATCAAGACCCCGGAGGCGGTCCCCCCGCACAAAAGCTCTACCCCCCGCGCGCGGGCTTCCTGGATCAGATCGGAAAGCCTGCGCACCGAGGCCGCGCTGATCACCGGCCCCATCGCGCCGCTTTCCGGCGTCATCCGGCGGGCATGGCTGAGAAAGCGCGCAAGGAAGTCATCGGCGATCGCCTCAGCGAGGATAATCCGGTCAGTGCTCATGCAGACCTGCCCCTGGTTGACAAAAGCCCCCCAGGCGGCGGCCTCTGCGGCGGCGTCAAGATCCGCATCTTCCAGCACGATCAGCGCGGCTTTGCCCGAGAGCCCCAGCAGACAGCGTTTCAGCGCGCCCGCCGCCATCTGCGCCACCTCGCGCCCCACCCGGGTCGAGCCGGTGAAATTCACCCGGCGCACGACAGTGTGGCTGATCAGCGCCTCCACCACCTCGCGGGCATGTTCGGGCGCATGGGTCACCACGCTCAGCACCCCCTCGGGCAGACCGGCATCGCGCAACAGCCGCCCGATTTCCAGATGGGTGCCCGCGCAAAGCTCTGACGCCTTCAGGATCACGCTGTTGCCGCAGGCCAGCGCCATGGCGATCGCGCGGATGCCAAGCGCCAGCGGCGCATTCCAGGGCGCAATGCCAAGACAAACCCCCGCCGCCGCGCGCCGCAGCAGATGCCCGCCCACTTCGCTCTCCCCCAGAAGAGGCGAGGTGGCGAGATCCGCAGCGCAAAGCAATTGCGCCCTGCCCTGCGCCAGATTGAACTCGGCCCAAGGGACGGTCGCGCCGATCTCCTCGCGCATCAGGCGGCGAAAACTCCCGGCCCGCGCGTCCAGCAGATCCACCGCGCGGCGCAGGATCGCCGCCCGATCCGCCCCGCGGGTCTCAGACCAGGCGGGAAAGGCCATGGCCGCCTGATTGGCGATCCGCCGCGCCTCGGCCGCGCGCAGCGCCGGAACGCGCGAGGCGATGCTGCCATCGGCCGGGTTCAGCCGCAGGCATTCGCCCCCCAGAACCACATGGGCACTGCGGGCGGGATCGGGGAAAGTCGTGTCAGCCATGAGACGTCCTGCAGATTGCGCCCGACCAGGGCGGGTCAGGCCATTCCATTCTGACGCATGGCATGTCATTTTCATACAAAGCAATTGTCAGAAAGTGCAGGCGCATGGCCGCTATGATCCCCGCAGATGATCTGAGCCGCCTGCTGCGGGCCGAGCCGCTGCCCGCCGGTCTGCGCATGCGCCAGATCCGTCCCGGTCGCGGCAGCTATGCCGATTATCTGCATCTGGTGCTGCTGAGCTCGGGGCGTCTTGACCTCGATCTGGCAGAGATCACCCATGAGGTCCGGGCCCCGGCGGCGCTGATCCTGCCCGCGCAGCCCGATCAGCTGCTACGGCTTGACGCGGGCTCAGAGGGCTATCTTCTGGGTCTTGCGCCGCAGCTTCTGGGCGAGGTCCTCGGCCTTGATCCCGAGATGGAGCGTATGCTGCCCCCGGGGGGCGGTCCGGTCCTGTGCACCGATCTGACCCCCGAAAGCGCGCCCGAGCCCGAAGCCCTGGCCCGCGCCATCCTGCACGAAAGCGCCGCGCCGCGCATCGGCAGCCGCACCGCCATCCTGTCCTGCCTGCGTCTTTTGGTGGTGCAACTCTGGCGCAACGCGCACCAGCACCTCGATCTTCCGGCCACGGGGAGCGATCTTCAGCTCATCGAATCCTTCCGCCGCGAGGTTGAGGTGCATTTTCGCAACCATCTTTCCGTGCGCGGCTATGCCGAGCGGCTGGGCGTCAGCGAGGCGCGTCTGCGGCGGCTCTGCCTGAAGAGCCAGGGCAAAACTCCGCTGCAGCTGATCCACCGCCGCATGATGCGCGAGGCCCTGGCCTGGCTGCAGCATTCCGCCCGTCCGGTGGCGGATATCGCGCAGTCCCTCGGCTTCACCGATGCGGCAGAGTTCAGCCATTTCTTCAAGCGCAGCAGCGGCCAGTCGCCCAGCCATTACCGCGCAGATCTGTCGCGCGGTGGCGAGAGGCGCGACACCGCCGAGGCCTCTTTCGCGGATTGGCCGTGACTTTCTGCCGTTACGTCATTTTAATATTGATCGAAAATCACATGCCTGTGACAATTTTTAACATTTAACCTTCATCTTCCGCCCACTATTTCATCAGTGTTACCGGAGGAAATCCGCCTGGAGGGCAGTTTTGGTAACAAACAGGCGGTCTTCTGTGCAGCAGATCGGCACCGCAGACGTTGGGGAGTATCCCGTCTGCGATGACCGTGATGGACCGTCTGAATTTGGGAAGAGCGCCTGGTGACAGGTCGAGACAGGAGATGCCGGATGAGCACCACCACCCCCACCACCGCCTATCAGGGTCTGGACCTGCAATTTATTGCAGGCGAATGGCGCCCCGGCTCGTCGGATCGCACCGCCGATAACCTGAACCCCTTTGATGGTTCGGTTCTGGGTACCACCAAACTCGCAAGCCGCGCGGATGTCGATGCCGCCTATGCGGCCGCAAAAGCGGCGCAGGTCGAATGGGCCGCCCGCGCGCCCGCCGAGCGGGAAGCGATCATCCGCCGCGCCGTGCAGATCTTTGACGCCCGCGCCGAGGAAATCCGTGGCTGGCTGGGCCGCGAATCCGGCTCAACGGTCATCAAATCGCATATCGAGCATGGCGCTGCCCGCACCATCACCGAATATTCCGCTGCCTTCCCGGGCAAAATCTCGGGCAAGCTGCTGGCCTGCGAGCCGGGCATGGAAAGCCGCTACTACCGTGAGGCGCTTGGCGTCATCGGTATCATCAGCCCCTGGAACTTCCCGCTGCATCTCTCGGTGCGCTCGGTGGCTCCGGCGCTGGCCTGCGGCAATGGCGTGGTGCTGAAACCGGCCTCGGATACCCCGATCACCGGCGGCACCCTGGTTGCCAAGATCTTCGAAGAAGCCGGCGTTCCGGCGGGTCTTCTGAACGTGGTGATCGGCTCGGGCGCGGAAATCGGCGATTATTTCGTTGAGCATGAAGTGCCCTCCTTCATCTCCTTCACCGGCTCGACCGATGTCGGCAAGCGCGTCGGCCAGCTGGCCACGGGCGGCAAATTCATCAAGCGCGTGGCGCTGGAACTGGGCGGCAATGCGCCGCTGGTCGTTCTCGATGATGCGGATGTCGATGCGGCTGTGGGCGCGGCCACCTTCGGGCGCTTCCTGCACCAGGGTCAGATCTGCATGTCGACGAACCGCGTGATCGTGGACGCAAAGATCTATGACGAATTCGTCGAAAAGCTGACCGCCCGTGCCTCGAAGATCACCTATGGCGATCCGCTGAACCCGGCGACCAACGTGGGCCCCGCGATCTCCAAAGGCCAGCGCAACGGCGTGGTTGCCAGGATTGAGCAGGCGAAGGCCGATGGCTCGCGCCTGGTGGTCTCGGGCCCGCTTGAGGGCAATGTCATCGCGCCGCATATCTTTGTGGACGTGGATCCGGCCTCGGCCCTGGCGCGTGAAGAGACCTTTGGCCCGGTCCTGCCGGTGATCAAAGCCCGCGATGAGGCCCATGCCCTGGAGCTGGCGAATGACACCGAATATGGCCTGTCGAGCGCGGTCTATACCCGCAACATCCAGCGCGGCGTGACCTTCGCCCGCCAGATCGTCGCCGGCATGACCCATATCAACGCCATCACCGTAGGCGATCACGCCAATGCGCCCTTCGGCGGTGAGAAGAACTCGGGCCTTGGCCGCTTTAACGGAGAGTGGATCATGGAAGAGTTCACCCGCACCCATTGGATCACCATCCACAATGAAGGTCCGAACTTCCCGTTCTGATCTGATGGAACCCCGGCCGAGAGGCCGGGGTTTTTCTTTGGCCTACGCCAGAAACTGCTGGCGATAGACCGAAGGCGTCAGCCCCGCCACACTGCGGAAGCGGCGCGAAAAATAGGAGGGATCCGTATAGCCAAGCCGATAGCCGATCTCTGCAATCGAGAGCTGCGTGAAGGCCAGCAGGCGGCGTGCCTCGGTCATCCGGGCCGCCTCAATATAATCGCTGACGCTCACCCCTGAAGCGGCGCGGCAGATCCGGTTCAGATGCCCGGTGGTGATGCCCATGGCGCGGGCGTAATCCCCGACCCCGCGCGTGGCACTCAGATCTTCGCGCAGAAACCTTACGAAATCGCCCATCCGCCTTTGCGTGGCGGCCTCTTCTGCGTCATCCTCACTCAGAGCGGCCTGCGCGACTGAAATCAGCACCGCCTGCCCCAGAGAGGCAAGAAGAGATGCCCGGAAAGTGCCAGTATCTTCAAAGGCCTGCACTAATGCGACCAAGAGTCGCAGGAACGCTGCGTCACATGTCGCCCGCAGGGGCCGCGTCAGCCGGGCTGCCAGATCCCCCGAGGCCGCCGGAAGCGCCTCCGTCAGGGTCAGCGGGAAGGAAAACACCCCACCTTCCGAGCCCTGCCGAAAGGCGAATCCATGCACCGCATGCACTGGAATATAGAGTAACTCTCCGTCCTGAAGCCGGTGCGTCTGACCATCGATCCGCACCTCGGCCGCACCGCGTTCCATATGGAAAAGCTGCACCATATCGGTATGCCGATGTGTGCCGATTTTCCAGTCATGCAGCCGTGCCCGATCGCGGATCCGCTCATGGTGGATCACATCGGGAAAGGCAGAGGTTTCGCCGAAGAGCTGAAAATTCGGGATCAATGTTTGCGCGTACATGCACGAATAGTACCAGTTTATGCCGCCTGCGTCCATTAGCACCGGCGGGCTCAAAGTTCTATGTAACGCTCAGGTAAAGGAGCGAGGATCTATGAAAACTCAGGTCGCCATCATTGGGTCGGGCCCGTCAGGGCTGATGCTGTCGCAGCTGCTGAACCGTGCCGGGATCGACACGGTCATCCTCGAGCGCTCCAGCCGTGAGCATGTTCTCTCGCGCATCCGCGCCGGGATCCTCGAATGGGGTACCGTCAATCTGCTCCGCGAAGCCGGCGTCAGCGCGCGTCTGGACCTTGAGGGCATCCCGCATGACGGCACTATCATTTCCGATGGTGATCTGATGGTTCACATTGATTTCAAAGAGCTGACCGGCAAGCGCGTCATGGTTTACGGCCAGACCGAAGTGACCCGCGATCTCTTTGAAGCCCAGGACAAAATGGGCACCACGATCATCCATCAGGTCTCGGATGTCGAAATCCACGACCTCGATGCCACTCAGGCCCGCGTCGATTTCACCACCCTGGAAGGCGAGCGTAAAAGCCTGACCGCGGATTGGGTTGCGGGCTGTGACGGCTTCCACGGCGTCAGCCGCAAGACCATTCCCGCTGAGAAGCGCCAGGAGTTTGAGCGGGTTTATCCCTTCGGCTGGCTGGGCATCCTGGCTCATACCGCGCCGGTCAATGATGAGCTGATCTACGCAAATTCTGAGCATGGCTTCGCGCTGGCCTCGATGCGCAGCGAGACCCTGGTGCGCCACTACCTCCAGGTGCCGCTGACCGACAAGCCGGAAGACTGGTCGGACGCGCGCTTCTGGGCTGAATTCAAGCGCCGCATCCCGGCTGAGGCGGCTGCTAAAGTCGTTGAAGCGGCCTCGATCGAGAAATCCATCGCGCCGCTGCGCAGCTTTGTGTCGGAGCCGCTTCGCTGGGGCCGCCTGTTCCTCGTGGGTGACGCCGCGCACATCGTGCCGCCGACCGGTGCCAAGGGTCTGAACCTTGCGGCTTCGGATGTGTATTACCTGTACAACGCCCTGGTTGAGGCGATCCAAAAAGGCTCGCACAAAGGCGTTGACGATTATTCCGCCCGCGCGCTGAACCGGATCTGGAAGGCCATGCGCTTCTCCTGGCAGATGACCACCATGCTGCACCGCTTTGATGATGAGGACGGCTTCGCGGCACAGATGCGCAAATCGACCCTGCGCCATCTGGCGGAATCGGAAACCGCACGCAAAGATCTGGCGGAAAACTACGTGGGCCTGCCCTACTGAGTTACGACATCAGGCTTTCCTGACGGATCGCGGCCTTCTCCAGGGCCGCGATCACTTCTTTCAGCAGCACCGGCGTTTCCCCATCCTGCGGACGGCGTGAGACCCCCACCGGACCGCCCAGAAGCTCGTTCTTCAGCGGTAAAATGGCCAGATGGCCCGCCACCACATCGGCCCGCACCACCCCTTCTGAGATGAACCAGACCGTATCGGACTGGCGGAGCACCTCGCGCCCGAAGGGCAGCGAGACATTCTCAAAGGCGGGCGCAGGGGTGCCCAGCCCCGCATTGTGCAGCCAGGCCCGCACCGATCCCGCGATCACCGCCCCCGTCGGCGGCAGCATCAGCGGATAGCGGCGCAGATCATCCGGCACCCAGCCCGCCGCCCCCGCCAGAGGATGGCCCGCCCGCACCACCGGGATCACTTTTTCCCAGTAAAGCGGCGCGAATTCGATGCCCTCAGCATTCCCGGCAGGGGGCATGCGGCCAACGATCAGATCAAGCTGCCCCTCGCGCAGCAGCGACAGCAGCAGCCAGTTCGGTCCGGTCATCACCTCAATCAGCACCTCGGGACGGGTTTTTCGCAGGGCAAGCGCCGCCTCGGGCACCAGACCAGAGGCCGCCGTCGGCAAAACCCCCAGCCTGATCCGCGCCTGGGCCGCCGCCGGGCTTTGCACCGCCCCTTGGGCGCGCTGCAACTCGGCCATCGCGCCCCCGGCATGGGTCTGAAACACCTGCCCCGCCGGGGTGAGAGCCAGTTTCCGCCCACTGCGGTCAAAAAGCGTGACCTGAAGGATCTCTTCCAGCTCGCGGATCGTTTTGGAGGCAGCGGGCTGGCTGATGCGCAGATGATCCGCCGCCGCCGAGAGAGAGCCCAGCCGTGCGGTTTCCAAAAAGCACGACAGATGTCGCAGGCGCAGCAGCGGGTGCAGCATCTCATAACCCCGGAGTTATATGTTTTGCCGAACATTATAATTTAAAACGACCAGTGGCCATGGCATAAGAAACAAAGCCGGAGGTTTGCCATGCAGTTTCTCACCCGTCCCGACGCGCAGCTTCACATCCGCGACGAAGGTCCGCGCGATGGCCGCGTGGTGGTTTTCGCCAATTCGCTCGGCACCGACCTGCGGGTCTGGGACCCGCTGATCGCGCTTTTGCCCGCCGGACTGCGGATCATCCGCTACGACAAGCGCGGCCATGGCCTCTCGGATGCAAGCCCTGCGCCCTATAGCGTGGAGCTGCTGGTGGAGGATGCGGAGGCGCTTTGCGATCATCTCGGCGTCAGGGATGTCACCTTCATCGGCCTGTCGATTGGCGGGCTGATCGGTCAGGGTCTGGCGGCAAAGCGGCCTGATCTGGTGAAGGCGCTGGTCCTGATGGATACGGCGGCAAAAATCGGCTCGGCTGAGATGTGGAACGCCCGCATCGCCGCCGTGCGTGAGGGCGGCCTTGCCCCCATGGGCCCCGCGATCATGGAGCGCTGGTTCACCGCGCCCTTCCGCGAAACCCGCCCCGAGTTTGCGCTTTGGACCAATATGCTGACCCGCACCACCGTTGAGGGCTATGTCGGCTGCTGCGCGGCCATCGCCGGGGCCGACCTGACGGAAAGCACCCGCGCGCTGACCCTGCCCGTTGAGGTGCTCTGCGGCGATCAGGATGGCTCAACGCCCCCCGATCTGGTGCGCGCCACGGCAGAGCTTTGCGGCGCGCCCTTCCGCCTGATCCCGGACGCCGGCCACATCCCTTGCGTTGAGCAGCCCGGGGCCACCGCCGCACTGATGAAAGATTTTCTCGAAAGGACCGCAGCATGAGCCGTTATGACAAAGGCATGGAGACCCGCCGTGCCGTGCTGGGCGATGCCCATGTCGACCGCGCGGAAGCCAATAAAAGCGCGTTCTCAACGCCTTTCCAGTCGCTGATCACGGAAAGCGCCTGGGGCACCGTCTGGGCGTCCGACAATATCTCGCGCCGTGAGCGGTCGATGATTACCCTGGCACTGCTGGCCGCGACGGGTAACTTTGAAGAGATCCCGATGCATATCCGCGCCACCGCCCGCACCGGTGCGACGAAGACGGATATCATGGAAGCCTTCCAGCATGTCGCGATCTACGCGGGCGTGCCCAAAGCCAATCACGCCATCAAACTGGCGGAAGCGACCTATAAAGAGATGGAGGCAGCTGACAAATGAGCGACCAGGGCCCGCTGATCCCGCGCAACCGCGACATGCACCCGGATCCCTATTTTCCGGATTACAAAACCTCGATCCTGCGCTCGCCGAAACAGGCGCTTTTGTCGATGGAATCGGGCCACTCGGAAGAGACCGGCCCGACCTTTGGCCATTCGCTGATCGGGGCGCTGGACAACAACCTGATCCTGAACTGGTCAAAAGACGGCTCGCCTGCGATCGGAGAGCGCATCCTTGTGCATGGCCGCGTTCTGGATGAGAACGGCCGCGCCGTGCCGAACACCCTGGTTGAGATCTGGCAGGCCAATGCCGGTGGCCGTTACCGTCACAAAAAAGACAGCTATCTCGCGCCGCTTGATCCGAACTTCGGGGGCTGTGGCCGCACGCTGACCGATGAAAATGGCCGCTATCAGTTCCTGACCATTCGCCCCGGCGCCTACCCCTGGCCGAACCGTGGCAATGACTGGCGTCCGATGCATATCCACTTCTCGGTCTATGGACACAGCTTTGGCCAGCGCCTGATCACCCAGCTTTACTTTGAAGGCGATCCGCTGATCGACCGCTGCCCGATTGCCGCCACCGTGCGCAACCGCTCGCAGCTTGAGACGCTGGTGGCGCCGCTTGATATGAACAATTCGCGCCCGCATGACTTCCTGGCCTATAAGTTCGACATCGTGCTGCGCGGCCGCCGTCAGACCATGTTTGAAAACAAACTTGAGGGGATGTGAGCCATGGTTCAGAAACTCGATTTCCTGGTTGAGACGCCGTCGCAGACCGCAGGCCCCTATGTCCATATCGGCCTGATGCCGACCTATGCGGGCAATCCGGGCTATTACCACGAAGAGGTCGCCGTCTCGCCGATCGCTGAGGGCGCGCAGGGTGAGATCATTGAGATCACCGGTCAGGTCTTTGACGGCTCGGGCTGGGCGATGCGCGATGCGCTGATTGAAAGCTGGCAGCCCGATGCGGCGGGGATCTTCCCGGGCCAGCCCGGTGCCGATCCGGCGGTCTCGGGGCTTTGCCGTTTTGCGGCAGATGCGGAAAGCGGGATTTTCACGCTGCGCACCGTCAAGCCGGGCGCTGTGATGGCCCGCGGCGGTAAGCTTCAGGCCCCGCATATCTCGCTTTGGGTGGTGGCGCGGGGCATCAATGTCGGCCTGCAGACCCGCATCTATTTTGAAGATGAGGATAATTCTGCAGACCCGCTGCTGGCGCGCATTGAGCTGCGCCCGCGTGTAGAGACGCTGATCGCCAAAAAGACCGCTCCGGGCAAATATCGCTTTGATATCCGCCTGCAGGGCGAAGGCGAGACTGTCTTTCTCGATATCTGAGCCTGCAGCGGCCCGGTCTCCGGGCCGCTTCCTTCCTGTAGAAAGGCCCCGCCATGAGCCATGTTTTCACCCATCCCTGGCTGGCAGGGCTTTTCGCCGATCCCGAGACCGCCGCTCTCTGGAGCCCTGAGGCACAGCTTGTGGGCATGCGCCGTTTTGAGGCCGCCTGGTCACGCGCCCTTGGCCGCGCCGGTCGGGTTGATGCTGAAAGTGCCGAAGCTGCCGCCCGCGCGATTGAGGCGATGAGCTTTGATCTGGCCGATCTGCGCGAGGGCACCGGCCAGGACGGGGTGGTCATCCCGCGTCTCGTGGCGCAGATGAAGGCCGCCGCAGGTCCGGCAAAGGCGGCCGTTCACTCAGGGGCCACTTCGCAGGATGTCATCGACACCAGCCTTGCGCTGTCGATGGCGGCCAGTCTTGATCTCTTTGAAACCCGCCTTGCCGAATTGAACGCGGCGCTTTTGCGCCTCAGCGCGGAATTTGGCGACAGCCCCCTGATGGGCCGCACCCGGATGCAGGCCGCAACAGAGATCACCGTTGCCGACCGCATCGCCCCCTGGCAGCAACCGCTGGAGGCGCATCTGCAGCGCCTGCGCGAGATGCGCCCGCGGGTTGCCCGCGTCCAGATCGGCGGCGCCTCAGGCGATCGCCGCGCCCTTGCAGCGGAGGCCGATCAGATCACCCGGGAGGTCGCAGGCGCCCTTGGCCTTGCCAATCCGCCCCGCGCCTGGCACGCGATGCGCGACGGGGTGGCAGAATTCGCAGGGCTTTGCGCGCTGATCAGCGGCACGCTGGGGAAGATGGGCCAGGATATCGCCCTCATGGCGCAGCAGGGCATCGGTGAGATCAGCCTCTCGGGGGGCGGCAGTTCTTCGGCCATGCCGCATAAGCAAAACCCGGTGCTGGCGGAACTTCTGGTCACTTTGGCCCGCTATAATGCCGGAAGCCTTGGCCAGATCCACCAGGCCATGGTGCATGAGCAGGAACGCTCAGGGGCTGCCTGGGCGCTGGAATGGATGGTGCTGCCGGGCATGGCGGAAAGCACCGGCCGGGCGCTGAGCGTGGCTCAGACGCTTTGCAGCCAGATCCGCCGCATCGGCACGCCCGCCTGAGGCTTGATCTCTGCGCGCAATAATCTTGCGCGCAGGATAATTTCAACATTCAAGACCCGAATGTAAAAATATGTCGCGTCATCGTGACGCTTTGGCATCTTGTGATCACTGCATTACGTAGCGTCACATCAACCGCCCCGGCGGAGCCCGCGTCCTCAGGGAAAGAGCCATGGACCTTCTGACACCCCACGCTGCCCCCGCGACCGGCCAGGAAATCACCCTGCGCACCATCGCGATGCCCGAAGACACCAATCCGGCGGGGGATATCTTCGGCGGCTGGCTGCTGTCGCAGATGGATCTGGCAGCCTTTGCGCGCAGCTCTGAGTTCTGCGGCCACCGCACCGTGACCGCGGCCGTGCGCGAGATGACTTTTCGCAAGCCGGTGAAAGTCGGCGATACGGTGCTGATCCATACCGCGATCCTGAAGACCGGCCGCACCTCCATGACGCTGCAGGTCGAAGCCTGGCGCCGCCACCGCCAGACCCCACCCGAAAAGGTGACCGAAGGCGTGTTCATCATGGTGGCCGTGGATGACGAAGGTCACCCCCGCCCGCTCAGCCTGCCCGCCGATCTTCCGGCATAAAGAAGGGCCGCGACAGATCGCGGCCCCCCGGCCCAGGCTTTGGCCCCGTCGGGATGTCTTCGCGCGGGCACCCGATCGCTGTCACCCTCATGAGGTCGGGGCGCATCCGGCAAGCCCGGCATCACGCCCCGGACGGAAGACTAGACTGCACAGGCTCTTTCGCCCTCAGGCGAGGTTCAGCCCGATCGCAATCCGCGCGGCATCCACCCGGCTGGTGATGCGCAGTTTGCGGTAAAGTTCCTTGGTGTACTGCCGCACCGTATGCTCTGAAATCGTCAGATCCCGCGCAATCTCGCCCGAGCGTTTGCCCTTGCCCAGAAGGGCCAGAACTTCCGTCTCGCGCCGCGACAGCTGCCGCAGAACATCCGGCGAAACCTCCAGCCCCGCCGGAGCGCCGGCCTGACGCATATCTTCCAGACGCTGCAGGCGGTTCTCCAGCGTCACCTGCAAAAGCGTCAGATCGACGGGCTTCAGCAGGTAATCATCCGCCCCCGCCCGCAGCCCGCTCAGCATGTCCTCGCGCCCCACAAGGGCCGTCAGCAGCAAGACGGGCGCACTCTTGAGGACGGCCGGATGGGCGCGCAGACGGCTGACCATCTCCAGCCCCGACAGGCCTGGCAGCATCACATCGCAGATCACGCAGGAGACGCTGGCGGGGGGCAGCGCCTCAAGGACGGCCAGCCCCGCCTCGCCGCTCTCCGCGCCGAAGGCCTGGTAGCCCAGGGCCTCCAGTTCTTCGACAAGTTCGGTGCGAAAATCGGCTTCATCCTCAATGCAGAGAATGCGCAGAGGGTCAGGGCGCGACATGGCGGCTCTCCAGAGGCAGACGGAAGGTGAAAACAGAGCCCTCGCCCAGCACCGAGGTGAAGCTTAAGTCCCCCCCGTGCAGCGCCAGAACCGTGCGCGACAGGTTCAGCCCCACGCCCGACCCAAAGAGGTTGACCGCATTGGACGCGCGGTGAAACCGCTCAAAGATCCGCGGCTGATCCTCTTCGGGGATGCCGATGCCCTGATCGGTGACCGCGCCGTAAAGCGCGCCGCCCTCGCTGCGCAGCTGCAGGGTCACGGGGGAGGCCGGGTCGGAATATTTCATCGCATTGCTCAGCAGATTTTCAATGACCTGGGCGATCAGCACCGGATCACCCGGACAGGGGGGCAGATCATCGGGGGCCTCGACAGGGATCGGGCGGGCATAGCCAAGGCGGCGCATATCGCGGATCACCGTCTCGCAAAGCACCTTCATATCAATGGCTTCGCGCTGGTCGCTGATCTCAACCCGGTCGATGAGCGCCGCACGGCTGACACTGCTGAGGAGTTCGAGAAGCCGCGAGGTGGCCATAGTCACGCTTTCGGCTTTCTGGCGCACCTGGGCGGGGGTGAACTGATGCGCGCGCCGCTTCAGCCGCTGGCCGATCATATTGATGACTGACAAAGGCGTGCGGAACTGATGCGACACCGTGGTGATGAAGCTGCGGTAGATCTCTTTGGCGTGCCGCTCTGTGGCGAGGGCCTCGTGCAAAGCGCTGGTCCGCTCGGCCACGATCCGCTCCAGCCCCTCCTGGTGTTGCTGCAACTGCTCCGTCACCCGGCGCTGGCGCACGAGCGAGCGTAAAAGCCAGGCCCCGAGTGCCAGCCCCAGGGCCATGCCCGCCAGCGATGAGGCCAGCAGCCGCTCGCTGGCCGTGCGCATGGTGTCATACTGCCGCCCGAGAAGATCACGCTCTTCGAGCATACTGGCATTGGCGAGGGTGGAGCTGGCGCTGGCCAGCCGTTCCATCTCCCGCGCAAGGGTCTGGCGGCCGGCGGCCGGAAGCTCCTCCGGAGCGACCCGCAGCGCGATGGCCAGCCGCGCGAAAGAGGCGTAAAAGGCGTCGAACTCGGCCTCCCGGTTGTGGCGGCGGAAGAAATCCCGCAGCGGCTCTTCCGAGATCACCCGCACCCGGCTTTCCAGCATATCGAGCCGAAAGGAGAGGTCGTCCCAGTTTCCATCGGTGCGGGTGCCGCGCTCCAGCAGCAGCGAGACGGTCAGAGCTTCGCGGGTCACCTGCGAGAACATCCAGACCATATTCTCGCCGGTGTTATCCGAGATCTGCCGCGCAATGGTGCGCAGCTCGCTGAACGACAGCACCATCAGCACCAGAAAGCTGGCCACACTTCCCAAAGCGAGCAGATATATCCCGGCGACACGTCTCACGGGGCGTCAGACGACGATGATCACGGCCAGCTGCCAGGCCCAGCGGTGATCATAGCGCAGATCCTGCAGCACCGGGTTGTCGTCGCGCGGATAGACCAGCCAGAGCGGGCCTTTGTCCGAGCGCAGCATCGGGCTGCCGTCCATAGAGCGGGCAAGAAGCGGGTTGAAGATCGCACAGTCTTCGGCGGCGATCTCAACCTCATATTCATTCAGCGCCCGCAGGCGCAGCCTGCGCCCGGCCAGCGCGGCCTCATCAAAGCCTGCGGCGGCCAGCAGATCTTTCAGCGCGACGCCTTCAAAAAGCCGCGCCCCCTCCGTCCAGGCGGTATGGGTGCGCAGTTGCGACTGCGGCAGCGCGGCAAAGTCTTCTTCCCTGAAGCGCGTCTCACCCTGGCTGCTCTGCACCCGCAGCAGGAGCGGGCTCCGGGCCTGAGTTGCGGAGGGAACGGCCAGGCCTGCCGCCGCCAGGATCAGCAGGCGGCGGCGGGAAAACGCAGAAATCGTGTTCACAAAAGCCTCATATCTTACCAGGCCCGCGTCCCCTTGAGGACGGGGGGCCAAAATTCTTCCCGTAACACTACACCGTTTAATGAAAAAGCGACGAGCGAGGCTGGCCTCTCCGGGATCGCAGGTTCGCGGACGCAACGGGGCATTCTGGCACAAAGCGCCGGCGATCGCGAATGAAAATGGCGGGGAATCCCCCGCCATTCTGCTGAAATTCCAACGTTTTACGTCAGCCCTGATCCGGCCCTTTCACCGCGCCAAGAATCAGCGGAGCCCGGTCAAGCCCGCGGCGAAAGCTCTGCCAGCCAGGGCTCAGGCGGAACTGGAGAAGCGGCTGCGCCTCGCCTTCGCCATCAGAGCCAGCGGCCGCCCCTTCGCCCGGCGTGGCAAGGGGGAAGGTCCCCGCCCCGGCGGCCAGGATGCTCAGCCGCTCGGTCAGACCCCGCGCGGTCTCTTCCGACAGCACCTCGCGACCGTTCAGCACAAAGCCTGCCCGACGGGTCTCCAGCGCCAGAACCGGATCCGCCGCCAGCACCGCGCCGGTGCCGAGATCGACATTGACCCGGGCCTGCGGACCCAGCCACAGCTCCAGCTGGACCTGGCCGTCGATGCCCGCAAAGACCCGGCTCAGACGCAGCTCCTCGTCGCCGCGGATGATGCGCTGGTCAAGCTGGGCGTCCTGCTCGGCGAATTGCACCTGGTTGCCGCGGTGGACCAGAACGGCATCCTGGCTGACCGGCCCGTCGAAGTAGATCGAGCTTTGATCGCGCAGCCCGCGGTCGAGGCCCTGGCGCAGATCTGCCAGATCCCCGGCCGTCGGATCACCGATACCCTGGCCCGCCACGGTCTCAATGCGGGAAACCGGACCGATGTCATCGCCGTTGTCGCGGACGGTGGCATCGATATGGCCATTGGCCTGCGCCGCCGTCAGCACCGCGTCGATCTGATCAGAGGTCATCTCAACCCTTTCGGCCCGCGCAAGGCCCAGGGTGATCGCGCCGCCTGCCGTCACATCGAGCCGCGCCGCAGCCCCGAGATCCTGCCGCCCATAGGCCGCAAGCCCTGCAAGCCCGAGGCCCGCCTGATCCGCGCCGGTCACCGACCCGATGCCAAGCGCCGTCACCGTGACGTCACCGCTGGCGCTGATCTGCGCGAGATTGCGGCCCTGAAGCGCCGAAGCGGTCAGATCGCCCGCGCTGGCCGTCAGCCGCAGATCGGTCCCGGCAATCGCATAGCGGATGTTCAGCCCCGCCGTGCCGGTCAGATCAATCGCCCCCCCCGCATAGGCCGTCAGGCTGCCGAGCGTCGGCGTGGTGATCTGCCCGCTCGTGCCCGAAAGCCCGGCGATATGGCCGCTCAGCGCAAAGAGCTGCAGCTCATCCGCCGTCACCGGAGCCGCGCCGATGTTGAGATGGCGGTTCGCCGTCATCACCACCTGCGAGGCCCGCATCGCGCCGCCCAGCGTCAGATCATTGAGCACCAGAAGATCCAGCACCCGACCCGCGCTCAGCGCCTCGGTCAGCAGATCGCCTGCGTCGGTGATGTGAAGCTCCCCCGCAACATCCGCCGTCAGAACATCCAGCGCGGTTTCCAGACGCTGCGCGCCCCTGCCCACATCATGGGTCGAGATCAGCTGCAGACGCGCGCCGGTGATATCGGTGCCCGAAGCCGCCGACAGATCCAGCGCACCGCGCAGATCAAGGCGCAGATCCCCGGCGCCAAAGCGGATGACATCCGCCCCGACCAGCGCAAGTCCGGCCTCTGCCCCGATCTCACCACCCGTCGCCAGCGAAAGACGCGAAAGGCGCGTGTCCGCCAGAAGCTGCGCATGCGCGCCGCCCGTGGTCGTGGTCAGGCTGACCAGACCGCCGGTCCCGGTCTGCAGGATCTGCAGCGCCACCGAAGCGCCCCCCACCGAGGCCGCCGAGAGCGTCAGATCACGCTGGCTCAGATGGCCGGTGCTTTGCGCGCGCTCAACCGTCAGATCGCCCGCGACGTTCAGATCGAGCGCCCCCGGCGTGACCAGACGGCCCGCCAGCGACAGATCTGCCTCTGCCCGGATCGCCATGGTGCCGCTCACCGCCGCGGCGGCGATGCGCGCATCTTCAAAGATCCGCACCCGCAGATCGCCCGCCGTCCCGGTCAGGGTCAGCGTCCCCAGGCTGCCGTCGGTGCCCCGTTCCAGCTCAAGCCCGAGAGCCTGCGACAGCGTGCCGATCGCGCCCGCGCTCAGCAGGATATTGCGCGCCACGATGCGCGGCGTGGCCGTGGCAAAGGCATCGGTCATCGCGCCGGTGGCGGTCAGATCGACGGTCGCTTCGGAATAAACCTCCGCCAGCGTCAGCGCATCCTTGGCCGAGAGGCGGATATCGCCCTTCGCCCGCAGGTTGGCCCGCCCGCCCGCGGTGATTTCGACGCTCAGGCGACGCGCTGCGCTGCCGATTGCGCCCTCTGCGCTTTCCAGCACCAGATCTCCGGCGGTGATGATATCGGTGCCGCTGGTCCGGCTGCCCTCAATGGCGCCCCCGGCCCGCAGCGTCACACCGCCGCCCGAGGTAATGGTGCCCAGCCGCAGCCCGTGCTCCGAGCCGATAAAGACACTGCGCCCGGCGGTCTGCGAGCTGATATTCAGCACGCCGCTGCCCAGACCCGTGGCCGCATCACGGCCCCCCGTCAGCGCGACGTTCAGATCGTCAAAGCGGCGCAGACGCATGGTGCCGGTGGCCGCGTCATGGGTGACGTTATGGGCGAGAGCCCGGCTCAGAAGCAGCAGGTTTTCAGTGCTGATCGGCTGCAGCAGATCGATCACGACATCATCGAGATCCTGGCCCACGCCGTCTCTCGCCATGAGAGAGACCGAGCCGTAGGCGCTGACATTGCTGCCTTCATTGCCCTCCTGGGTTGAGGTGTTACGCCGCACCACCGCGGCCGAGATCGCCCGCAGCATCTGCCCCTGATCAAAGAGCGCCGCCGTGGTGATGGCCTCACGCTCTGCCGCATCTGCGGTATAGGTCCAGCCGGTCTGCCGGGCGCTTTCGCCGTCAAGGCTGCGCCAGAAGGCCTGACGCTCTGCGGTCCAGGCGGTGATGTCTGCATCCAGCGTATCGGTGCTCAACCCGCGCTCCCGCAACTCGCTGCGCTGCGCCTCCCAGGCGGCCAGCATCTCCGCACCGGGGCTGAAATCACCCGGCAGGTTGCCATTGGCCTGGTCGCGCGTTTCCCAGTAGTCGCGGTACATCCGCTCGCGCTCGGCCTCATGGGCGGCGATCATCGCCGCCGTCCGCTCACCCGAAGCCGTAAGACCCAGCTCATTCGCCCAGATCTGCGCCAGCTCCGCATTGGTGCGGAAATCGGTGCGGGCATCATCGAGCCCGTCCGTGATCGCCCCGCGGGGCGCCCGCAGCGTCACATCGCCCGCCTGCGAGATCACCCGCGCCACACGCAGATCACCTTCAGTTTCAGTGACATCAATATCGCCCGACGCCATGGCCGAAAGCCGGCCCGCCCCCTGCAGATCGATCCGAAGGCTCTCGCCCGCGCCGATGCCGCCGGTGGTCGAGGTCAGGGTGATGTCGCCACCCGTGATGCGGGTTCCGGCCTGCTGCAGCAGATCGCCCCGCGCCGCAAGCGACACCGCCCCGACCGAAGAGACCAGATGATCAGAGCGCGAGGTGGTGATATCGCCCACCAGCAGATCGCCGCGCACCGAAGCCAGATGGATGCCATCCGCCGCCCGCGCCGTGACGGCCTGCCCCGCCACCAGCGCGAGGTTCAGGGCCTGGCCCGCGCTGCCGATGCTGCCGCCTGCCGCGCTGAAGTCCATCGCCTGGCCCGAGAGCACGACATTGCCATTGCCCGCCGTGATCGACCCGGCACCCGAGTGCACCTGCGCCGTGCCGCCGTAGTTATTGACGATGCCGCCAAAGACCACCGAGCCCGCCGCATTGATGTCGATCGTCTGCGCCCCGGTCAGGGCATCCGCACCGCTGAAGACGATGTCGATGGCGTAATCTGCCTTCACCCGGTGCTCAAACTGCTCAACAGTGGTGTGCGTTTCGGTCCAGGTGTAATGGCGATAGCCCGAGCCCGCTTTCAGGATCGAAACGGAATCGTGGGTCTTTTTCTCAGCGCTTTTCTGTGTGGCGCTGCGGTCCAGAAGTTTGCCCTCAACGGCATAGGCGTAATCCGTGCCCGACAGACTGCCGCTGAGATAGGGCGCCTGCGCCACCACATTGACCGAAGGCGCGGTTTCATGGGTAATTCTGGTGACGGTATTGTCCCGATCCACCACACCACCGACCAGGATCAGCTCTTCGCGCCGTTTGGTAATGGTCGTTGTGGTCTCGGTGACATTGGTAAAGATGTAATCGCGGTCGGCCTTGGTGGCATAGGTATAGGCGCGGTCATCGCCGGCCTCGCGGGTGTATTCGCGCAAAACCAGCTGCTGACCGGCGGGGCGGGCGTAGTCATAATCCCAAAGCGAGATTTTGCCCTTGGCGCCCTTCGCCTGGCCGCTGGCATCCAGCTCTCCGCCGATCATCACCCGGCCAAGTTCCAGCGTATGCGCCGAGTGGCTCGCAACCTTCAGCGCGCTGAAGCCATCGAGCACCTCAATCCGGCCGTTTCCGGTCGAGAAAATATCGCCCACAATGGTCACATCGCCGCCAAGCGCCACGATATCGGCCACTTTGATACGCTTTGCCAGCGGATCCCAGGAGATCGCGGCATTGCTGGAGATATGGCCCATGGCCGCGGCCAGCCCCTGACCGGTGACCGGATCATAAAGCAGGATATCCGTGGTGCCGCTCAGCGACTGCAGCACCTGATCAAGCCCTGCGTGAAGGGTGATGTCATAAGCGCCCACACCCGCCCGCAGGGTGCTGTTGACGTTCACCATATCGGCCGAAATGAAGATGCTGGAATTGGCGAAGATGCCGCCGCTCTCGCTGGCGCGGGCGGGACGGAAGGCCGGGATCAGCAGGCTTCCGGTGCGGTAGGTGACCGAGGATCCCTCGTTCAGTCCGCGGACCCGCGCCCGGATCGCCGCCTCAACCGTGTTGAAATAAGCGCTGTGGGCGTCTTCGGGGTTCGCACCACCCGTCGAGCGCACGCCGGGCTGATATTCCATCGAGACCGAGCGCGCACCGGAGACGTTGATATCCGCCGCCCGCATCTCGCGGTAAATCGAGACATCGCGGCCCGAAGACCAGACCTCACCGCCAAGGTTGAAGACATCCCCCTGATGCAGCAGCCGCCCTTCGGCAGAACCCGCCTCAACACGGATCACGGGCTTTGCCGGATCGCTTTCCGCGCTGACAAGCGTCAGTTGCGGCGCAGTGCCACCCTGCGAGAGATCGGCCAGCATGGCGTTGTCTCTGATACGGGTGCCGTTGAAGCTGATGGCGCCGCCTTCGTAATTCTCAATCGTCAGATTGCCGACGGCGAGGGTGGCGGTGCTGCCCGGAGTGGCCTTCACCTCAATCAGCGCATCACCCGGTGCCACCAGGCTGCCGTTTCCGGCCACATGGGTGCCGCGCAGATGGATGTTGCCTGCCGAGGCGCGGATATCGCCCACGGTGATCTGCACGCGGTTGGCATCGCCGCGGATCTCATCAATCGCGGCCAGAAGACGCGCGCGCTCCATGGTCCAGGCGGCTTTGGCGATCTCATTGGAGGCGAAGGCCGGGGCATTCAGCCAGCCGTTGACCTCGGCCAGACGGTCGCTCAGGGCTTTGGTCGCCGCCGTTCCGGTCCCGGTGTCCCAGGTGGTCTGCGCATGGGCCAGAAAATCATCCGCGTAGTCACCGTAATGCGCGGTGTTCGCGGCATCGAAGTAAAGCACCTGGATATTGCGCGCGCCGGCCCGCAGATTGCCGTTCAGCGTCAGACCGTGGTTGCCCTGATCCACCGAAGTGCCGGATTTGATATCCAGCGAGACCGGATCACCGCCAAAGATGCCGCTGACCGCCGAGGCGATCTCGGCCATGACCTGGCGGTAAAGATCGGTGCCGCGTCCAAAACCGCGCACCAGGCGGTCGCCGCCTTCCGCCGCCACAACGATATCGCGCACGGCTTTGACATCGGCCCCGGCCGCGATCTCCACCGAAGAGACATCGCGGGCAATCGCATCGGCGTTCGGATCGGTTTTGATGGGGGCTGCGGTTTTGTTGTAAAGCCGCGTCTCGGCCTGCAGATCAAAGGTCTGCAGCTGCCCGCGGGCATAGCCCGCCAGCAGCTCGACATCCTGCGCCGCAAAGAGGCTCGCGCCCGCGCCGACCTGCACCCGGGCGGCCCCGGTGAAATCCGCCAGCGTGCTGCCGGAGGCGGCCCCCGCCAGACCGGTGGTCGAGACATTGGCATAGGCGAGGATCGTCACCTGATTGCCCGCCGACAGCCGCAGGCCCGCGTTGGAATAAAGCTCCGCATCCCGAATGCTCAGGATCGCATCCGAGCGTTCAGCGATGATCTTCAGATCGGCTTTCGGGATGGCGATGCCGCCATCGGCATGCAGTTCCGCCCGCTCAAGGATGTCGTATTCGTTCAGCGCCGCCAGCGACAGAACGCCGTCCAGCCCCGCCTCTGCGCCCATCTCAATCACCGCGCCATCGTCCAGCGTAAAGCGGTTGTCGACCGAAGTGCGCAGGGTCGAGGAGACCGCCGCGCCGCCCGCCAGACCGCCCGAGCCGCCATAGATCGTCGCCTTGCCGTCCAGCGCCCCGCGCGTGATGCGGGTCACTGAGGCCAGATCGGCGCTGCGCCGCGCGGTGAGCGTGGTCCCCGCGCCAAGGTGCAGGCTCTGCGCGATGCTGACGCCCGCGGTCTGCCGCGCGCCCGAGGCTCCGGCCAGATTGGCGGTGGTGGAGGAGACATAGCTCAAAAGCTCCGGACGGCTCGCGGTGATCAGCGAAATATCCCGCCCCGAAAGCGTAAAGCCCCCCGAAACCGTGCCGATCAGCGCCGAAGTCGCCAGACGCGCCTGGGTTTCAGCCGAGGCCGCAGAGCCTGCAAAGACGCCCTGCGAACCGGCGCTGACCCGGGTGGTATAGCCCGGCGCATTCAGCGTGTTGATCTTCACCCCGTCGCGCGCCAGCAGCAGATCACCGCTGCGCAGCCCGTCAAGCGTCAGGCTGACCGCGGCTTCCTCCCCCGATTTCTGGCCCGCAAAGGCTGTGACAGCCCCGGCCGCCACAACGCCCCCGGCTTTGCCGTCGCCGTTTGCCTGAAAGCGCAGCCCCTCGGCGAGCGTGTTGATGCTCAGATCGCCGTCGCTGGCGACCAGATCGCCGCGCAGGTTCGCCGCGACCTGATAGCCGCCCTTCGCGGTCGCATCCGCGCCGCCGCCCGCCCCAATGCCGCCCGCAGAGGAGCTGGCGGTGGCCCGCGCCCCTTCACCGCGCAGCGCGGTTTCAATCAGGATCGACCCGGCGCGGATCACGCCTTCAAAATCCGCTGTGACCTTTGCCGACAGCTCCGCCGTGGCCAGCGAGATGCCGGTTGCCACCGCGCCAAGCGCTTTGCCGCGCGCCACTGCGCTGAGATCGGGCGCGGCCTCCGTCACCAGCGACACCCGATCGCCCGAGATCGTCACGCCAAGCGCCGATGTCTCGGTGACCGAGGCCGCGACCGCGCGGGCATCGACACCGCTGGCCCCTAAGTAAGCACCGCCCGCCCCGGCCTCTGCCGTGACCGACTGGCGGGTCGCGTTCTTCGCCGAGACGCTGATCTGACCGCCCGAAAGGCTGCCCTCTGCGCCGCTTTCGCCCATACGGATGCGGACAAGCCCGCGGTCACTGACATGCGCCACCGCCGCGCCAATGCCGACAAAGCCGCCGCCTGCGTGGTTTTTCACCTCCAGCGTCGCGGCCAGATCGCGCAGCGCGGAAAGGGACACGCCTTCCCCGGCCTCGCTGTTCAGACCGCCGCTCAGATGGCTGTTGGCCCCGATGGTAATCGCGGCAGAGCCCGCAACCTCTACCCGTGCCACACCCACGGCAATGGCCGCGATGCCCGCCCCTGCCACGGTATGCGCGGTAGCCGAAATCCCGTCCGCGGCCTGGCCCTCACGCACCGAGATCTGCAGATGGCGCTGTGCCGCAACGGTGCTGTCGCGCCCAAGGCTGACCTGCGCCCCGGCGCCGGCATGGATCAGCCCGGTGCCGCTTGCGAGCCCGGCAATGCCGCCCGCGCCAAACGCGCCGGTGCTTTGCGTCACATCCGTCAGGCTGACCGCGCCAAGGGTGACATCGCGGCCGCTGATCTGCGCCGCATCGCCGATCACCACCCGCGCAGTGTCGGCCCCAAGGCTGCCATCAAGGTTCAGCCCCGCACTGCGCGCAAGCCCTGCGCCCTGCGCATCCCGCGCCCCTGCACCGGCCGCCAGACCGGAGGCATTGTCATCGCCCGCCGCGGCAAGGGCTGCCTGCACTTCTGCGACAGCCGCCTCTTTGGCGCGGCGCTCATCCTCTTGCACGGGTTGCAGCGTGCCGCCGATATCGATCGTGCTGACCGCCGCCGAGATCCCCGAGATCCCGGCTGCAGACCCCGCCGAGACCCCGACATCAATCTGCCGCGCCGATGAGGCCGAAAGCGCCACATCACCGCCCGCAATCAGGCTGGCCCCGCGTCCGATACTGACCTCAGCCGAGGTCGCAAAGCGCTGCACATCCACCGCAATCCCGGTTGCTGCCAGACCCGCCGCACTGATCGCGCCGGTGCGGGTGGCGCTTTCCAGCCGGTCCCTGACGCTGATCGAGAGGTCTCCCCCGGCCTCAAGGCTTTGATCCGCACCGATGCGGACGCCCGCCTTGGAGCCCGCAATCAGCGTCTGCGACACCACCGAGGTGCCGCCAAAGACACCGCCCGAGCCGCCCATGGTATCGGCCTCGATGTCCAGCAGATTGTCGGCGAGAAGCGTGACATCGCCCGCCGCAAGAAGGTTGCTGCTGAGAACGGCATCTTCCACGCCATTCACCGCTTCATTGGCGATGCTGCCCCGGATGCTGTCGATGCGGATCCCGGCTTCGCTGTCGGACTGCGTGACGGAAACCGCGCCGCTGCCGCCCACTGCTGCCGCGCTGAAAGCGCCGGTCAGGCCGGTATTTCTGGCCCGCGTCTGCGCCGTGATCCGCAGATCGCCCGAACCGCCCGCCATTCGCGGCAGCACATCCGTGCCCAGCAGATCCACCGAGGCCTGCGCCGCAAAGAACCGCGTGCTGACGGTTGAGGCCCCTGCGCCCACACCGGCTGCCGCCCCCGAGGTGCTGCCACCGATCGTCGTGTCGGCCAGCGCCGAAATGTCAACGTCACGGTTTGCCCCGAGGACCGCGCCGCCCAGGCGCACCTTCGCCTCATTTTCGGCGACAACCACCGAGATCGCCGCGCCGCCCGCGCCCAGACCCGCCGCAACAGAGCCGACATGGGCCTCGATGGTGGCTGTGCTCGTGGCTGCGATCACGCTGTCCTGGGCGGCATGGCCGCGCGCGGTGCTGCCCTGAGCATAGCCCAGATCGCTGCGCAGCTGGCCATCCGCCTGCTCGTTCAGCAGGATGCGGCCGGTGGAATAGCCGTCTTCGTCCAGATCACCGATCCGGACAGCGGCGCTGTCCTGCAGGACCACCGTTGAGATGGCCCCGGTGGCCGCGCCGATCCCGGTCGCGGCCATGATGGTATAGCTTTCAACGGTCGCGGCGCTGTCGGCGCGGATGCGCAGCCCGCGCGCAGCCTCTGCATCCAGACGACCGTCCTCGCCAAGTGCGGCGAGACGCGACTGATCGCCGATCCGCGTCTCTGCGCGGCCCTTAAAGACATTGACCGCAACCGCAGCCCCCGCGCCCGCAAGGCCGCCCACCGCAGCCCCGCCGCTCAGGGTGCCGATATCGCTGTCATCGCCGCCATCCATTGAGACGAAGGCCGTCAGATCCGAGGTGACATCCAGATTGCCGCGCGCCACCACATCCGCGCGTGTCAGCTCCGTCGTGACCTCCGACTTTGAGGTATTCGCAATCGCCGTGCCGACAACCGCCACAGCCCCGCCCGAAAGACCCACAGCCAGCCCGCCAAACCCCGCCGAAGCGCTGCTTTCAATGCGGCCACCGCCGCCAAGCTTCGCGCTCAGCCCGTCGTGGCGGGAGGTGACTTTCACCGAAGCCGTATTGACCGAGGTGGCCAGACCAAGCCCGGCAATCCCGGCTGCAACCACGCCGCTATAGGCGGTGAAATTGCGGTCACCCCGGGTCAGGATCTCAAGATCTCGGGCGAAAATCGTGGTGTCATAGCTGGTGTTGCTGACCTCTCCGGCCCCGACGTTCACAACCACCGCACCCGAAATCCCGGCGCCTGCGGAAATACCCGCACTCGCCGCCGATCCGGTGACCTCCAGATCCGAGGTGGCGCGCAGAGTGACATTTCCGGCGCGGCTCAGATCCGCAATCCCGGTCTCGCGGGTGTCGAAGGCGACGTCGCGCACCGCGGTGGCCACGCTGTCGTCGACATAGCTGACCGAAATCGCCGCCGAGACCCCGGCGGCACCGCCGAGCGCCAGAACGCCTGCGATGCTGTCGATATCGCCGGTCTGATCAGCCGCCGCAATCACATCCCGGGCATTGGTGGCAAGGGTTGCGCCATTGCCTTTCACCTCGGTCAGAAGGCCGCGCTTCATGACATTCACGTTCAGCGCCCCGGCCACCCCGGCCGAGCCACCGCCGCCAAAGGCAAAGGCATGGGTATTGATCCGCCCGGTCTGCAGCGCGAGGACCGAAACACTGCCCGCAAGGCTGCGCCCCGCGGCCAGCTCCAGCCCCGCTTTGGTCGCGCCGAACATCAGATTGACGGTCAGCCCCGCGCCGACCCCGGCCGCACCCCCCGCCGCAGCCGAACCTGCCAGCGAGGCGATCGAGGCCTTATCCTCAGCCCGCACCAGAATATCGCCGAACTGACCCGCCTGCTGCAGACGGATCTTTGCTTCTGTCACATCATCGGCGATGCGCCCGTTTGCACTGCTGAGGGCCGTGTCGAGGCCTGTAACCCCGGCCGCTCCGGCGTTGCTCTCCAGATCTGCCATGACCAGCGTCTTCGTGCCATCCGCGTCTTTGCGCGCGGCATCGGTGGTGCTGGCTTTGCCGGCTTCCGCCTCAGGGTCAAAGCTATGGGCGTCTTTCAGACCCGCGACATTGCTTTCGCGCCCGATCATGGTGAAGACGACAGAGGCCCCCACGCCCGCGCCGCTGCCTGCCGCGATCCCGATGGCGGCGGCCTGAATGCTGCCTTCCTTATAAGCCGTCACGCTCAGATCACCGGATTGGGTCAGACGGCTGGCATCAAGCCCGGCATAGGTGGTGTCATGGATCATCGCCAGCGAGACCGCAGCCCCCACGCCCGCGCCGCCCATTCCCACACCCGCCGCGCCGCCCAGAATGTCGATCCGGCTGTTGTTGGCGGCAGTGACGGTGATATCACCCGCCGTCACCGCATCGGTATCAAGCGTGGCTTCGGTCCGGTTGCCGATGTCTCCCACCGCAGCGGACACGCCCACACCTGTCGTGCTGCCCCCCGCCACCGTGGCCGCGATAGCCGCGATCTGCGCCTTGTTTACCGCACTCGCGCTCAGATCCGGGGCCTCACCACCGGTCAGGGCATAGCTGCCCCTGGCATAGGTGCTCTGGGCGATGACATTGGCCGCAATGGCGAGGCCAACCCCGACGCCGCCGGTGCCGACAGCCGCATTTCCGGCGATCACTTTGATGCTTTGATTGTCTTCGGCGATCTGCGTCACACTGGCCGCGTCGCGAAGGGTGCCGCCCTGAATATCGGCGCGGGTGTTGCCCGTGATCACATTCACCGAGACCGAACCCGCCACCGCCGAGCCCGTCGAGGCACTGACCGCCACCGAGGCCGAGC
Source organism: Falsigemmobacter faecalis (assembly GCF_003863335.1). GTDB lineage: Bacteria > Pseudomonadota > Alphaproteobacteria > Rhodobacterales > Rhodobacteraceae > Wagnerdoeblera > Wagnerdoeblera faecalis. The sequence goes on from NZ_RRAZ01000019.1 coordinate 60,741, forward strand.
GGATTTTCCCCTCAGCCACGGCTTTGGCGGTCACCGCAGAGGCGGTGATGTCATTGCCCACAAGCTCTGTGGTGGTGTCATTGCTCAGGATCAGGTTGACGGCCAGGGCCGCGCCACCCGCGCCTTTGCCGCCCGCCGCCGCAGCCCCGGCGATGCTTTGGATATTGCGCGTCGAGGTCGAGGAGGCGGTGAAATCAGCGGCCCCCCGCACGGTCGAGCCGGTCATCCGGATGCCCGCATCCGCAACCACGGTATTGACGGTGATGCCCGCGCCCACCGCCGTGCCATCCGCCGCGCCCGCACCGGCCACGCCGAGACTGCGGATCTTACTGTTGCCGCTGGCCAGAATGCTGACCGAAGCCGCCGCATAGGGATCGGGCACTGCCTGGCTCGGGGCCGGAATGCGGCCCTGAAGGGTGGCGTTGTCGATTTTCACCAGGGTCTTGCCGGTGATGACATTGACCGCGCCCGCAGCGCCCACCGCGTTCTGCCGCCCAAAAGCCAGCGCCCCGGCCAGGGCCCAGATCTGCGCCTCATCGCGGGCGGTGAGTTTGATGGCATTGAACGCGCTCAGCTCAGAGCCTGCACCGATCTCAACCCGGGCATCCGCCACGATGGTATTGACCGAAGCCGAGCCTGCCGCCCCGGTTTTACCCGCACCCGCAGAAATGCCAAAGCCATAAAGCCGCGCGTTAAAGCCCGCCTCCACCGCGATATCGCGGGCGACCAGGGCCGCGCCGTTGCGCAGGCGCACAAGCGCATGGCGGTTGTAATTGTTCGAGCCGATCCCGATGCCGAAGCCCAGCCCCTGATCCATGCTCATATTGACGGCAATCGCGCCGCCCACGGCCAGCTGCCAGGACCGGTCCGCCGCCAGAAGATCGATGGTGCCTGCCGCGTTCAGCGCAGCGCCATCGACATCGACCAGGGTCTCGCCCTTCAGCAGGTTCATCGCGACCGAACCCGCGATGGCCTTATCGCCCTTTGAGGTGCCCGCACCGCCGACCGCGACATTGACCGTATGGCTCTCGTCTTTGGCCGAGACCTCTATTTTGCCCTCGTCCGAGGTGACATCCCCCGCCACCCGCGTCGAGACATCGCGCAGACCCAGCGTCAGGCTGAGCGCGCCCGCAAGGGCATCCGCGCCGTTCTGCGTCTGCAGCGCCACTGAGACCGCGCCGCTTGCGGCAATGGTCAGGCCATTGTTCTGCGCCGAAATCCCGACATCGCCGGTGCTGATCAGCTGCGCCCCGGCGGCAATCTCGCTGCGGGTGCTGTTGGAGACGATCACATTGGCCACGCCCGAGCCCGCCAGCGACAGCCCGGTTTTCTGGCTGCCAACCTCTGACGTCGCTTCGGTTGCCAGATCATCGAAGAAATCGATGTCTTCCAGAAGCATCATCTTTTCAATGACATCGTCGCCCACCAGCGGGTTCAGCGACATCAGGATGCTGTCATCTTTCTTGCCGCCACCGCCGTTACCGGGGGTCTGAGGCGGGTTTGCGGCCTCCGCCGTCACCGCGCCTGCGGCGGCCACACCGATATCAATGGCATTGTTCAGCGCTTTGACCGAAGCCGTGCCCGCGGCCCGGGTATAGCCCAACACATCGGCCATTTCGCCGCTGCGGTAGCCGATCCCGGCATAGACGTCGCGGTCCATATAATTGACGATCACTGCGCCGCCCACGGCGGTCGCGGGCGCGCCGCTGCCTGCCGCAGTGGCACCCGAGAGACCCGCCGCCACAGCCCAGTTGATGGTCTCGTCTTTTGCCTCAATCTTCAGATTGCGCGTCAGATCGATCTGCGCATTGCCCGAGACAAGGGCAGTGGTGTTTTTCAGCGTCACATTGGCGCCAAGCGACAGGCTGATGCCGGTTTCGCGCCCGCCGCGCCCGGCATAGACGATCTGGCCCATGAAGCGGTCATTGAGCGCGGTGACATTGAGGTCGCGGGCCTCAATCTGCGCGCGGCCCACTGTGGCGCTGATCGAACCGCGGTTCACTTCGGCCCCAAGCGTGCCGCCAAGCGCGGTGGCGGGGCCGTCGCTGGCAAAGGGGTTGTTGGTTGGCAGGAAGTTATTGCCAAAGATCATCGCCGAGCTTTCAGCGGCAGTGACACTGACATCGCCCGTCGTTGCGACCACCGCCCCATCAAGGATGCGCGCCGCCGTCGTGGCATTGGTCATGAAAGCGTTGAGCGACAGGCCCATAACGCTGTTTTGCGCCTTGTCATCCACCGGGAAACCCGGCGCAGGTGCCGCCTTGGGAGAGCGGGTCCCCGCCGAGATCACCCCGGAAGTGGGGGTGAGGCCCGAGAGCAGATATTCCATCAGATCCGGCATCTCAGGCTGGGTATCGAGCACCGCAGAGGCCTGGCCCGGCGCATCGGAATCGCGATCCTCCTGGGCATCCGAGAGCGCCTGGGCGGGCAGACCCTTCAGCGTCTCCAGCCGCGCGGCATAATCGCGCCACTGCTGCACGCTGTCCCAAAGCCCCATCAGCGCCTCGCTCAGCGATCCGAGATCGGTGGCGGCATTGACGGTGACGGTGCCGCCCTGGATATCGCCGCCCAGCTCCGCCTCGGTCGTGCTTCCCAGATAGCTGAGCGCCCCGGCGGCAAAAATGCCATCGGTGTGCTGACCGATCAGCTGGTCATAGCTCAGCCCCAGAAGATCGGCCTTGCGCTTGAGAACAAAGCCAAAATCGCCCATCCGCGCCACGGCACGACGCACCGGACCCGAAAGCGCCGTGGTGGTGCGGTAATCGAGCGATGAGCGGACTTTCAGGGACTGCACCCCCGACAGCGTCACCGCGCCGGGGGTGGCAAAGGCGCGGTAGCTGCCATTGCCGGAAAGATCGTGATAGCCGCCGTTCAGCGAGGCAAAGGTGTCGTCCTGGAAGCCATTGACATCAATACCAAAGCCCAGACCAAGCGTCTTGGGCTGCGAATTGGCATCCATGCCGAGATTGCGCTTGATCGCCTTGGTCATGCCGCTGATCAGCGGCTCGACATGGGGGTTTTTGGTGATGACGGCGGTGGTCGGATTGTTCTCGCTGACCGTGGCTTCCGTGACCCGCGAATTCGACAGATAAAGCGTCTGCGCCGTCAGATCGACGCCGCCGCCCGCATGCAGACCACCCGTGCTGCGATCCCCGCCCGTGCCGGGGCGGACGTTCACGGCGGCTTCGGTGTGGTTGCTGCTCAGCCCCACATTCAGCGCCACCGCCAGCCAGTCGGTATCGCCCGCATTGGCGCTGACCGAGGTGTCATGGCTGCGGACCGTTTTGGCTTCAAAGACCGCGCGGCCCCCGGCGCTGATCTTTTCGGCATCGACCAGAAGCTGGTTCTGAACTTCCTGAACGGTGACATTCAGCGCCAGCGTCAGGCCACCGATCTTGGCGCCCTTGAACTCCACCGCCAGCGCATCCCGCACGGTTGAGCGCAGGGCAAGATCGCGGGCCGCTGAGATCTGCGTGGCCCCGGTGATTTTCACCAGCGCCGTCGTGCTGGCATAGGCCCCAAGCGCCGAGACCGGCACCGGCAGCAGCGAGCCGGGCCTGGTCTCAACCATGGTTTCAGCATGGGCGCGGATATAGACATCCTCGCGCGGCGCACCGACCACAGCGGCCCCGGCCTCTGAGGCAGGCGGGTTCCAGTCGGCGGGCAGCGTCAGACGTTTGGTGCCAAGGATCGCCGGGCCATCCAGCGTCCAGACATCAGAAATCAGGCCCTGCGAGGTGATCGCAGCCTCTGCACCGCGCTCCCCCTCAGCCCAGTTGGTTTTGCCGTTCAGCCGCGCAAGGCCCGCCGCCGTCCGGGTGCCATCAGAGGTGATGGTGCTGTCGGTGATGGTCACCGAAGCCTTCGAGGCATTGACCGGGACCGAGACCACCAATTGCGCCGCCAGCGCCTTCAGCGCCGAGAAAGAGGCATTCTGCGCGGCCTCTTTGCCGGCATCCAGCAGCCCCTCCAGAATGTCGCTCAGCGCCGAGGTGGGAACCTCCTGCGCCGGGGTGTCTCCGGTGGCGGGAATGGTGATGGTCTCTGAGGTGAAGCTGTTGAAAAACGCATCCTGCAACCGCGCCAGACGCTCTTCGCTGGCCAGAAGTGCGGCGGCGTCATCCAGATCCGTCCCGGTGCCACTGCGCGCGACCGCATAGACCACGACCGCGCCACCCTGCAGCGTGGCGCCGGTCAGGGTGATTTTCGCCTCGGCATCGCGCACCGAGATGGGCCAGGCCTGGTCGATATTGTTATGCTCGGCCACCAGGGCAATCAGACCCGAGCCGCCGGGCGCAGTGGTGTCGATGCTGCCACCGCTCATGCTGATATCGCGGCCCCGGGCAATCACATCGCCGCCCGAGGTGGTCAGGCTGCCGTCGATCCGGATCCGCTCTGCCTCTGCAAGAACCTGCGCGCCGCCGGTGGTGAAGCCGCCGAGGATCCGCACCTCTTCGCCCTCCAGCATCACCGTGCCGCCCGCCGAGCCGCCCAGAACGCCCGCGCCCTGACCGCTGCCGCCCGCACCAAGGGTGAGCTGATCGGCCCCGAGCCAGACCAGACCGCCGGTGCCCTTTGCCTCCAGCTTCACCGCCCGCTCTGCCAGCAGGCTGTCTTTGGCGAACATGATGATATAGCCAGGACGGCTGTCACCATCGGCCCCGGCCACCAGCCGGGAATGCGCCTCATCGAGCTTCAGCGTGATCTCTTTGGCCTGAGCGGTGATCGCCGCCCCCCCCGCCGTGCCATTGCCCGCAGAGATCGCGCCGCCGATCTCCAGGCTGCCCGCAGAGCGCAGGCTGACCACACCGTCACGCACCACAACCCCGGCTGCGCGTTTCACATCGCCCGTATTTACCGCCGTCGGCGCATAGCCGCTGTCCGCACCGCCCGCGCCGCTGACCGTGACCTGGCCGTTCATCAGCATCCGTGCCCCGGCCCGCAGGCTCAGGGCACGCGCCTCAATCCGGCCGCGGATCTCAATGGAGCCGGTGCCGGGCTCTTCGCCGCCCGCGTCAATCTCTTCAACGTAATCGCCAAAGGACTTCAGCTGCAGACCCGAGCCAAGGCTGCCGATCATCTTATCGCGGTAGTCGCCCGAAGGCGTGGTCACCACCAGCCGCCCGGCCTGAACAGAGCCGCTTTCGCCCAGCACAAAACCGCCGGGCGTCACGAAGTAAACATCGCCCCCGATGGTCGTCGCACCATATTCAAAGCTGCGCACCGCGCCGTCGATGGCAACCCCGGCGCTGCCGCGCATGATATTGACGATGCGGTCAGAATTCTGGTTCAGGCGGAAGTTGACGGTATCGTCTTTTGCCAGATCGAAGCGGTCATAGACCATGACATCGGTCGCGCCGCCCGCCTTTTGCCCGGTGATGTCAAAAACCGACTGCCCGCCCGCGCTGCCTTGCGAAATGCCGCCGTTATAGCTGCCGGTTCCTGTGATCGCCGATTGCGCCACCGCATCCGCCCAGGCCGGGGCCATCTGCCCCGAAATCACCGAGGCAATCGCCAGCGCCGAGACCCCGCGCCGAAGGGCAGCGCGCAGGCCTGAAACGAGGACAGGGCGATTTTGCAGGGCATTGGTCATTGGAAAACTCCACATCGGCGGCAAACAGGGGCGGATCAAAAGAGGCTCAGAAAAGGCGCCGGACAAACCGGGATGGCCCCGGCTTTACGCCGGGGCCGGAGGGGCTTACTGCGCCTCGTCTTTGGGCAGCTGCGCGCGCAGCGCCGCCACCCCTTCGCTGAAGCGCGACATCTCAACATTCACGATCAGCGGCTCGCCATCGGCGTCCATACGGTAGCCAAAGAGCACCGATTGCGCGCCGCTCAGGGTCTCAAGCTCGGCCTCATCCAGACCGGTCGCCGCTTCACAAACGCCGCCCAGGCAGCGCTGCCAGACCATCTCGCGCTGCGGCAGATCTTCTTTATCCGCAATGCGGTAGACCGCGCCGCCCGGCAGATAGACGCCCTGAGGCACCTGCGCAAAAAGCAGCGCGCCGTCTTTCACCGGCAGCGCCACCAGCCGCACCACCAGCTCACCGCTGTCTTTCAGCGTCAGCTCCTGGGTCAGACGACAAACCGAGCGCTTTACACTAAGGGCTTCGCAATTCACCAGCCAGGAGCCGAAGGCGGTGTAATTCGCCAGATCCTGCACGGGGGCTTCGGTTTTGGCGGTCTCAGCCTGAGCCATGGGCGCAAAGGCCAGGGTGGCGGCCAAGGCGAAGGCAGACAGGCGGGTCAGGGACAGGGTCATCGGGGGTCTCCGGAGATCGTTAAAAGGCCAGGTCAGAAATTCACCGAGATCCCCAGAAGCGCGATGGCGCTGCCGGAGTCGGTGAAGCCGGTGGTGGGCCTGAGCGGCACCCCCACCAGCGCATGCAGGCCGTAACGGCCGTCAAAAGTGAAATTCGCGCCAAAACCGGCGGAGAACAGCCGGTCCGCCGCGGTGGTGCGCGAGCCGATGCTGGCCGAGGTCCGCAAAATCGCAGCATCGGCAAAGACATAGGGCTGAATGGCCAGACGGTTGCCCCCCATCCGCCAGGGATCAAGCTTCACCAGCTGCAGCCGCAGCGCCAGCGCCTCAGGGGCGGCGCGCACATCAGAAGGATAGCCGCGCAGGATCTCGGTGCCGCCGACGCCAAACTGACGCGCCACCGGCAGATGCAGCTTGCTGGCCATCTGACCATCGAGGGCTGCGGTCAGCGCATAGCCTTCTGAGATGCGGCGGTTGGCAAAGCCCGAAAACTGCAGCACGCCGTAGCCGCCATCGGTCAGCGCCCCACCCGCAGATTTGGCCGAACCCGCGCGCAGCCGCGCCGTGCCGCCAAATTCCGTCAGCGGAATGCTGCGGCGATAGCTCAGCTCAGCCGTGATCTCGTTGAGTTTGGTGTCAACGAACTGCACCCCCGCAATCTCGGATTGGGTGCGGTCATGCGTCATGCCAAAGGAGGCATAGAGCGAGCGGTCATGCGCCATCTGCAGCGCAAAACGGTAGCCCAGCGAAAAGCCCGCCGCATCCGAGACCACCCGCGCGCCCGAGAAACTGCCGCCGATCACCTGCGAATTCGAGCCGTGGATCCCAAAGACCAGACGGCCCCCGGCGGTTCCGACCGGACGATCATAGCTGACCGCCGCCGACCAGGCCCCGCTGGTACGGGTGACATTCAGCCCCAGCCGGTCGCGCCAGCCCGTCAGGCTTGCCCATTGCACCGAAGCCTGCAGCCGCTGCCGCCCGGTCTCATCGCGGCCATGGTTGTCGGCCGACAGTGCAAAGCGCAGGTTTTTCGGCTCATTGCCGGTGATGGTGACCCGGGTGCCCGCCGCCTGCGCGCCAGGCGCGAAATCAAGCCCCGGGGCCAGATCATGGCTTTGCGCCAGAACGCGCAACTCACGCTCCAGCCGGGTAAAATCGGGCTTTTCGCCCTCGCGCAGGCTCAGGGCCTGGCGGAAGAACAAAGGATTGGTCGAGCCATTGCCCTTCACCTCCACCTGTTCAATCGCGGCCTCGATAAAATCGACCTTCAGCACGCCGCCGTGGATGTCCTGGGCGGGCAGAACGGCCTCTGCCGTGGGCACGCCTGCGGCCTCATATAGCCCCTGAAGGCGGTGCATCATCTGCTGCAGATCATCAAAAGTGATCGGCCGCGCGGTGTAATCCGCCGTCACCCCGGCAATTTCCGCCGCATTGAGATAGACCGAGGCCGGCGTCTCAATCCGGGTCAGCGTGAACTGCGGCCCGGCGGCAGTGGCGGGCAGTGGCAGCAGAAGGGCAAGCGCAAGAGCGGCTTTGCGGATCATCCCTGGTCTCCTTTGGCGGCGGCGGTGATCCCGGTCAGCGAGACCTGAAGCTCGGCCGGAGGCTCTCCGGCGGCAGGGCGGAAAAGAAGCGAGAGGCTTTTGCCCCTTTGCAGGGCGCGCCATTCCTGCGCCGTCAGCGCGCGGCTGGCCTCGCAGAGCCCGTCGCGGCAGCGCAGATACTGCAGCCGCCGCTCGGTCCCGCCATCAAGGGTGTAGAAAGTGCCCGAGGCCAGATGCACGCCTGCGGGCAAAAGCGCCTGCATCACCGCCTCGTCGCCGCGCAACTGAAAACGCAGGATCGCCAGCGGCTGTTGTGAGGGGCTGAACAGACTTTGCGACAGCACACAGCCGTCCCCCGCCGCTGCGCAGTCGCGCGCCCAGAGAGAGGGCGGATCTGCCACGGCCGGAGCGCCGGGCCAAAGCCCGAGGATCCCGGCGAGAACGGCGGTACGCTGGCCGCTGCAAAACTTCAAAATCACTAAACCTTCAGAAATTCTCCTTCAATCTTAAGGTGTTTTGGGGTGCCGCCGCCATTCCCTCAATCGGGGGAACACTCCCGGCGCTCTTTTTGGAGTGGATCTGAGTGCCCGTCCCGCACATCAGAAAATTATGGGTATTCCATGCAGCATTCGCCTGAGATGGCGCCGTTCAGGGGATCCGCGTGCTACAATCTGTAGCAGAGCCCCCGGACGACTTGTGCCCCACCCGGGCGGGGCACACCGCTGCCCTGACGGAAAAATAAAGGCCCGGGACCGCAGTCCGACAGGCCGGTGAGACGGGGTGAAACCCGTACCAGGCCTGAGGATCTGAGGAGAGAACGGCAGCGGCAGGGTGGCAGAACCCACCCCTGCCCTTCAGGCCGCGGGCGGCATGCAGAAGGTTCGCACGACTTTGATGATGTCGTCCGGGTTCACCGGCTTGATCAGCATCGGCACCTCGGGGAAATCCGCGGGCAGATGCGCGCGGCCATAGCCGGAGACGAAGCAAAAGGGCTTCGCGCCCTCGCGCAGCGCGGCGGCGATGCGGTCCACCGGCTCGCCCATCAGATTGGCGTCCAGAAGGGCGACGTCAAAATCCCCCTGCCCAACGGCGGCGAGCGCATCCGCGACGGTCCGCGCCTCACGCACCACATGCGCACCGGCATCCTCAAGGCTCAGGCGGATGTCCATGGCGACCAGCGGCTCATCTTCGACCACAAGGATGCGGCAGCCACTCAGCGGCTCTGCGGCTGAGGGCTCAGCCCCCGCCTCAGCGGGGAGCGCCTCAGCCACCCCCGCCAGAAGCTCAAATCCGTGATCAATCCGGATGCGCCAGAGCGCCCCTTCCGCCCGCCACTCCACCGTGGCGCGGCTGTCGCCCACCCCGGTCGCGATCAGCGTCGAGCCAAAGCCCTGCCGCGCGGGCGGCGTCACTTCGGGGCCGCCCTGTTCACGCCAGGTCAGCACCAGATCGCCCCCCTCGGGCTTCCAGCTGATCTTTACCCGCCCGCCTGACACCGAAAGCGCGCCATATTTCGCGGCATTGGTGCCCAGCTCATGCAGCACCAGCGCCAGGCGCAGGGTGTTTTCCGGCGAAAGACTGACGGGCGGGCCCAGGCGGTCCAGGCTGTCGCCGGCCAGAGTTCCGGCGGCGATCTGATCGTCGATCAGCTGATCGAGCGAGGCACTCGACCAGGTGACATCCGACAAAATGGAATGCGCCCGCGCCAGCGCATGCAGGCGGCCCGAGAATTTGCGGTTGAACTCCTGCAGATCGACAGAGCTGCGGATGGTCTGGCGCATGATGGCCTGAACATTGGCGAGGGTGTTCTTGATGCGGTGGTTCAACTCACCGACCAGAAGCGAGCGCACCTCTTCGGCGCGGTGCCGCTCGGTCACATCAAGGATCTGCAGCGTCAGCGAAGGGCGGCCAAGCGCCGGATCCACCAGCACCGAGCCGAAGATATCGCAATAGATCTCACCTTCGGGACCGGTGGATTTCATATGCGCCGTGTGACGGGCCAGATCATCGCTGGCCGCCGTCCAGCCCGCCAGCATCGCAAGCGTTGCCGCATCAAAGCAGCCCGTGGCCCCCAGCGGACGGCCCAGTGCTGCGGCCTCGCTGACGCCGAAAAGCCGCGCCGCGCTGTCGTACCAGTTGCGCACCACCAGATCGGCGTCACAGACCACCAGCGCGAGGGGCGAGTTATTGGCATGGGCATGCAGCGAGGCGATGGCCAGATCGCGGTCCCGCGCGATGGAGTGCAACTCATCGCGCTGCCGCTCCAGGGCTTTGGCCTGGCGGGCGAGGCGGTAGAAAACCTCGGCCTTGGAGGTCAGGATGACCGGATCGATCGGCTTGAAAATATAATCCACGCCGCCCGCCTCATAGCCGCGGAACCGCCGCGCTTCGCTGGCATTTTCGGCGGTGACGAAGATGATCGGGATCTCGCGGGTCCGTTCGGCCCCGCGCATCAGCTCGGCCAGTTCATAGCCGTTGATTTCTGGCATCTGCACGTCAACAAAGGCCAGCTGATAATCCTTGAGCAGCATCATTTCCAGCGCCTCGGCGGCGGAATGCGCCATATGCACTTCCAGACCATCGCGGCGCAGCAAAGCCTCCAGTGCGACCATATTCTCGCGCACATCATCCACGAGCAGAAAGCGGATCACACTGTCAGGCATCGGGGCACTCCGTGTTTGCTGTTCTGCGCCAGATGCGCTCATTTTCGCAAAAGGGTGTGAATGCTTTGCCATGAGAGGAAAATCGAAGCGTTTCATGCGCGCCAAGCCCCAGAAAGCCGCCCCGGACCAGCGAGTCGGCAAAAAGGCCCACTGCGCGGTGCTGAAGCGCTTCGTCAAAATAGATCAGAACATTCCGGCACGACACCAGATGCACCTCCGAGAAGACCTGGTCGGTGGCCAGATCATGCTCGGAGAAGACTGTGGCCTGCCGCAGCCGACGGTGAAAAGCCGCGCCACTATAGGCGGCGGTGTAGTAATCCGACAGCGAGGCGCGACCGCCCGCCGCCTGATAATTCGCCGAAAATCCGGCGAGCCGGGAGATGTCATAGACGCCCTGTGCGGCCTTCGCGAGGGCGCGGCGGTTGATCTCGGTGGCGTAAAAAAGAGTGCGGCCCAAAAGCCCCTCTTCTTCAAAAAGGATCGCCAGCGAATACAGCTCTTCGCCATTGGCGCAGCCCGGGATCCAGACCTTCAGCGAGGGAAAGGTTTTCAGATGCGGCACCACCTCTTCGCGCAGCCGCCGGTAATAGGCCGGATCGCGGAAGAGATCGCTGACCTGCACCGTCAGCGCATCGATGATCTGATGGAGCGCACCCGGATCATGCAGCAGCAGCCCCTGCAGTTCCGAGATGGTCGCGCAGCCCAAAGCCTCCCGCGCCACTTCGATGCGGCGCGAGAGCGAGGCCTTTGAATACGAGCGAAAATCATAGTGATACCGCTGGTGCAGCGCCTCAAGAAAAAGCCGCGTCTCAAGTTCCGGAAGGCTTTCTGTCTTCAGCCGCTCTGTCATCGCGACATCCACACCCGCGTCAGCGACAGCAGCTTGTCGACATCCAGCGGCTTGGCGAGATAGTCATTCGCCCCCGCCGCCAGACACTGCGCCTGATCGTCCGCCATGGCTTTGGCGGTCAGCATGATGATCGGCAGACTGCGCCAGCGCTCAAGGCGGCGGATCTCGCGGGTGGCGGTCAGCCCGTCCATCTCGGGCATCATCACATCCATCAGCACCAGATCCACCGGATCGGCCTCACCGACGGCGACTTTTTCAAGGAAATCCAGTGCTTCGCGGCCATTCCGGGCGATTTTCGTCTTCACGCCATGCGGCTCCAGAACGCCATTCAGCGCATAGATATTGCGGATGTCATCTTCGACAATCAGGATCCGCCGCCCTTCAAGCTGCGCGTCGCGGTTCAGCGATGCCACCAGCATTTCGCGCTGGCGGGCGGGCAGATCAGAGACCACCTGATGCAGGAACAGCGTCACCTCATCGATCAGCCGCTCGGGCGATTTGGCACCCTTGATGATGATCGAGCGCGAATAGCGGCGCAGTTTCTGCTCTTCGTGATCGGTCAGGGCGCGGGCGGTATAGACGATCACCGGCGGGAAAGAGGCGGTCTCATCGGTGCTGAGCTGCTCCAGCAGATCAAAGCCCGAGCCATCCGGCAGCGTCATATCCAGCACGATGCAGTCAAAGGTCTCGCGCCGGCAGGCCGCAAGCGCCGCAGCCGAGGTCGAGACGCCATTCACCTCCACCTCCGCAGAGCCGAGCAGCGCTTTCAGCCCGCTGAGCTGTTGGGGATCATCCTCGACAATCAACAGCTTACGCATACTCTGCTCCTGGCGGTGCGAGATGCTTTCCAGCGCCGTGATCAGCGCATCCCGCGCCACGGGTTTCAAGAGATAGCTGACCGCGCCCTGAGCCAGCGCCTCCCGCGTGCGGTCTTCGGCCGAGACAATATGCACCGGAATATGGCGGGTTTCGGCATCGCGCTTCAGCCGGTCCAGCACGGTCATGCCGCTGTGATCGGGCAGACCCACATCCAGCACGATGCCATGGGGCAGATAAAGCTGCGCGGCCCGAATGGCGTCATCCGCGGTCGAGACGACAATGCCGCTGAAGCCCAGTTCGCGCGCCAGATCCAGCAAAAGGCGCGCGAAATTGATGTCATCTTCCACGATCAGCAGCCGCCGCGCCTGGTCTGACAGCGCATCGCGGTCATCGCTGATGCCCGGAACCTCGCCCACGGGGCGGTTCAGCTCGACTTCAGGCATCCGGGCGGAGGGCGGCAGCGGGCGCAGAGGCGGACGCCCAACCGGAGGGGCTGCCGCGACCTCTGCCGGGGGGAGATCTCCCTCAAGGCTGAGGGGCAGATGCAGACGGAAGGTGCTGCCCTGGCCCGGGGCACTTTCAAGGGTGATGCTGCCACCCAGACGCGCCGCCAGATCGCGCGAGATCGACAGACCCAGCCCCGTCCCGCCAAAGCGGCGCGAGATCGAGCCATCGGCCTGGCGGAAGGCATCAAAGACCGCCGCATGATGCTCGGGGGCGATACCGATGCCGGTGTCGCGGACCCAGAAGGTCAGCCCCTCGCCCGTGGCTTCGGTCACCCCTAAGGTGACACCGCCTTTTTGGGTAAACTTCAGCGCATTGGCGATGAAATTGCGTAAAATCTGCTCAAGCCGCGCGCCATCGGTAATCAGCCGCAGCGGCGTTTCCGCCGCCTCAATCGCAAAGACCAGCCCGCGATCTGCGGCTTGCGGGGTGAAAATCCGGCTCAACCGGCGCAGAACATCGCCTGCCGCGACAGGCGCAGGGGTGATTTCAACCTTACCGGCTTCGATCCGCGCAATATCGAGGATATCATTGATCAGCGTCAGCAGATCCTTGCCGGAGCTTTCAATGGTTTCCGCCCATTGGCATTGCTCTTCCGTCAGATTGCCTTTGCGGTTCTCACTCAGCAGACGCGCCATGATCAAAAGCGCATTCAGCGGCGTGCGCAGCTCATGCGACATATTGGCGACGAATTCCGACTTATAGCGGCTTTCGCGGGCCAGCTCTTCCGCCTGATCGGCAAGCTGACGGCGCGAAAGGGCAATGGCGTCGCGCTGCTCCTCCATCTGGGCGGTCTGCTGCTCAAGGAGCGCGTTTTGCTCTTCCAGTTCGGCCTGCTGGTCGCGCAAACGGCCTTCGCTGATCTGCAGCGCGCGGGTCTGCTCTTCCAGCTCGGCATTGGTGGCGGCCATCTCTTCGCCATGTGCGCGCAGCTCTTCGGCCTGCCGCCGGGTTTCTTCCAGAAGTTCGCGCAGCTCTTCGCGGTAGACGGCCGAGCGCAGCTCAAGACCCAGTTTGGCCCCCGCCTGCTCCAGAAGGCTCAACACCCGCTCATCGGGCGCGCGGTCAAAGCCGAATTCAGCAACCCCGTTGATGTGCCCGCCATCAACCAGCGGCACGATCACGGAATGCGCGGCGCTGCCCTGCAAAAGGCCCGAGCCCCAGTTCAGTGCCGCCTCGCCCGGGGCGGACAGCTGCAAAATGCGGTTTTCATCAATCGCGCGGCGCAGATGGCCCGGCGTCCCCTGCCCCGCCTCGCGCGGGGCACCACCCCAGCTGCCAACGGGAGAGAGGCGCTGTTCACTCAGTTCCCACAGCATCGCGGCGCGCGCCGAGGTTTCATCGCCAATCACTTCGAGCCCGCGCGCGGCCAGATCTTCCCGGCTCAGATTGCCCTCAAGCGCCTGCGACAGCCGCACCCTTGCGCGCTGTTCCCAGTCAAGACCCGCCAGCTTCGAGCGGCTGCGGATCATAAAGGTGCCCGCCCCCGCCAGGATCGCCAGAACAAGGCTGGCCAGGCTGCGGTTCAAAACGGCGAGTGAGACGTCGATGCCGCCCGGCCCGAAGTAAGCCCCGCTCGCCAGCAGAACTGCCGCGCCAACAGCCACCGCCCCCGGCAGCCAGATGCAGCGCGAGGCATAGCTGAGCACCATGGCCAGAAAATAAGCGAGCCACAGATTGCGTCCAAGCGGGACGATTACATCCAGAACAAAGGTCACTCCCATAATCGCGAGTGTTGCGAGGATAATCCCGGCGTCAAAGGCGCGGGTTTCGGTATTCTTCATCAATATGGCTGCCCGCTCTGGTAGACTTCAACGCCTGTGGCTCAAAACAGATAAAACGCCCAATGCGAGATCAGGTTCCGCAGGAATTGAGTATAGCCGGCAATGGTTAGTAACATTTTACCGGAGAAGGTCGCTGTTTCAGCAAAACTTAAAGAAGTGAACGGGAGAGCTCCCATCTGCACGAGGACGCATCTGTTCCCCTGAGCTGCTCCGCTGCAAACGGGCAGTGACGGCAGCTACGATCTGACGTTTGCCGATCTCCGGGGATGAGGAGGTCAGGACTGCGGAAACGCAGGAACCATGATGCCGGGTTTAAAGCCCGCGCCGCGCCGGAAGCCGTAAAGGGCGGGCGTGCTGTATCGCAGTTGCAGCCGGATACGGCGTGCATCCGCCGATAATCCCTCAATGGCGCGAGCCATCGCAGCGCCATCGGTCCAGGCCCGGTGCGCCACGGCTCGACGGGGCTGCAGAACTTTTTGAACGCGGAGGCGGATGAAGAAGCGGTTTGGTCGCGGCATACAACGCTCGGGGAGCTGGCTGTTACCAGTGATTTTTTGGTCCGGGACAATACGAGGCCGTGGATCGGCAGGCGAGGCGCAGAATGATTAAGTGAGGCCCTCCATCCTTGCCGATCAGGGCGCCGTGCCGCCTGCTGCCGGTCTCACATGAACCAGTCGGAGCGCCTGAGAAGAGCCTCGGGCTGATGGAGGGGGGGGCACCCCCTTCTATGGGATCCTTTGCAGAAGTCTGAGGGAGCGTGGCCCCGGTGAGGCCGCGCAAGCCCGAAGACGGGATGGCGTGAACCGGAAGCGCATCCTGCGGTTGATGCGGCTCATGCGTTTGAATACCTGTCTGCCAGAAATCCGACACCGGAAAACCAAGGAAAGAGCACAAGACCTGTCCTTGTCTGCCGGGCGGGCTGCGGGCTGATCGCCCCTGCCAGGCCTGGTGCGCCTACATCACCTGCCTTCCAATGCGACTAGGCTCAGGACTCATTTATCATATCCAGAAGATGACGATTGCA
>NZ_RRAZ01000002.1 GCF_003863335.1 Falsigemmobacter faecalis
CGTCGGGTGGGCGCGCGGCAGCCCAATAACCCGACCTTTTTCATGATGAGAGGCTGCGAAACAGCAAAAGGTCCCGCGCGGGGGCGGGGCCTTTGCCGTCTTTGGGGTTTTGTCAGGCGCGGCGGGTCATCCGCATCACCAGCACATAAAGCGCGGGCACCATGAAGATCGCGATGACCGTGGTGAAGATCATGCCGCCCAGAACCCCGATCCCGATGGCATGCTGCGCGGCAGAGCCCGCCCCGGTCGCAATGGCCAGCGGCAGAACCCCAAGCGCAAAGGCAAAGGAGGTCATGAGGATCGGGCGCAGACGCAGGGTCGCCGCCTTCATCGCCGCGTCGCGCAGCGCCATGCCCCCCGCCCTCAGGCTTTCGGCGAATTCGACGATCAGAATGGCGTTTCGCGAGGCCAGACCAATCGTCGTCAGCAGGCCCACCTTGAAGTAAACGTCATTCGACTGCCCGAACCACCAGGCCGCGACCAGCGCGCCAAGGATCCCCACCGGAGCCGCGAGCAGCACCGAGAAGGGCACCGACCAGCTTTCATAAAGCGCCGCAAGGCAAAGGAACACCACCAGCGCCGAAAGCGCAAAGAGCATCGGGGCCTGGTTTCCGGCCTCTTTCTCCTGATAGGAAAGCCCGATCCAGCCCACGCCATAGCCGCCCGGCAGCTCTGCCACCAGCCGCTCGATGGTCTCCATGGCCTCGCCGGTGGAAACACCGGGGGTGGGCGAGGCGTTGATCGAAATCGCCCGCGTGCCGCCAAAGCGGTTCAGACTGGGTGAATTCTCGGTCCAGACCTGGTTGATGAAGCTCGAAAACGGCACCATCTCACCCGAGCGGTTGCGGGCATGCCACATCTCAATATCGCCCGGCTGCATCCGCCATTCGGCGGCGCCCTGGACCACCACCGGGCGCAGTTCCGCGCCAAGCTGGAAGTCATTCACCTCGCGGCCCGAGAAGATCACTGACAGCATATTGTTCACTTCGCTGACGGTCAGCCCCATGGCGCGGGCCTTGCGCTGGTCGATCTCCAGCTTCAGGGCCGGGCGCTGGCTCGGCTCATGGCCGCGGAAACCCGTGATCTGTCCGGTGGCTTCGGCCTGACGGGCGATCTCCTGGGCGGCGGCTTCAAGGGCGGACTGACCGTTCCCGGCCTGGTCGATCATATAATAGGAAATCCCCGAACCTGAGCCGAGGCCCTGGATCGCGGGGGGCTGCATGAAGATGATATTGCCCGCGCGATGCCCGGCGAAGCGCTTTTGCCCCTCGGCCTGGATCATCGCGGCTGAGATGCCCGGACGCGCATCAAAGGGCTTCAGCTTGACGTAAAGCAGCGCCCGGTTCTGGCCTGCATTGCCGCCAAAGGCAAAGCCAAGCGCGGTCATCACCGAATCCACCGCTTCAGAATTGTCCTCCAGCAGCCAGTCCTGGACCTCATTGGAAATGGCCTGGGTCTGCGCGCTGGTTGAGCCTTCGGCGAGGTTCAGAATGATCATCAACACGCCCTGATCTTCCTGCGGCACGAAGGACGACGGCAGCTCCTGGAACATCCGGAAGGCCCCGCCGCTGATCCCCAGCAGCACCATCAGCACGAGGAAGGGCACCCGCATAACACCCCAGGTGACTTTGCCATAGCCGCGGGTCAGGCGGTCAAAGTTGCGGTTGAAGAGCCGTGAGAACATATTGCCGCCGCCCGGCTTATGCGGGCGCAGCAGCACCGCACACATCGCCGGCGTCAGGATCAGCGCCACCCCCAGCGACAGGATCATCGCGGTGATGATCGTCACCGAGAACTGCCGGTAAATCACCCCCGTTGAGCCCGACATAAAGGCCATCGGCAAAAACACCGCCGAGAGCACCATCACAATGCCCACCAGCGCCGAGGAGATCTCGGTCATGGATTTGCGCGTGGCCTCCACCGGGCCGATATGCTCTTCGGCCATCACGCGCTCGACGTTTTCCACCACCACGATGGCGTCATCGACCAGCAGGCCAATGGCCAGCACCATGGCGAACATGGTCAGCGTATTGATCGAATAGCCCAGGGTCAGCAGCACCCCGAAGGTGCCCAAAAGCACCACCGGAATCGCGATCACCGGAATGATCGTCGCGCGCCAGGACTGCAGGAAGATCAGGATGACCATGAACACCAGGATCACCGCCTCGATCAGGGTTTTGTAAACCGTGCCGATCGACTGCTCAATAAAGGGCGAGGTGTCATAGGGATAGGCCACCTCAACCCCGTCGGGCAGGGCAGGCTCAATCGAAGACAGAAGGTCCCGCACCCGCCGCGCGGTCTCTACCGCATTGGCCCCGGTGGCCAGCGTCACCGAGAAGCCGGCCGAATTCTGGCCGTTCATAAAGGAGGTGCTGCCGTAGCTTTCCTGGCCGATCTCAACCTTCGCCACATCCGAGAGCACCACTTCAGAGCCATCGGCCTCAACACGCAGCAGGATCTGGGCAAACTGATCGACCCCGGTCATCTGCGTCTGCGCCGAAAGCGGCACCGTCAGCTGCTGCCCCGGCACCACCGGCTGCCCGCCCAGCGAGCCCACCGAGACGGTGGAGTTCTGCTCGGCAATGGCGGAAGTGACCTCCTGGGCGGTGATCTGAAACTCCGCCATCCGCACCGGATCCAGCCAGACCCGCATCGCATAGCCGGGGGTAAAGACGTCAATGCCGCCCACGCCCTCGACGCGCTGAACGGAATCCTCGACCAGCTGTGCGGCCAGATCGCCAAGCTCGACCGAGGTGTAGCGCCCGTCGCGGCTGACCAGCGCGCCGACCAGCAGCGAGCTGTCGCCGGTGCGGCGCACTACAACGCCGCGCTGGCGCACGACCTCGGGCAGCGCCGCCTCAACACGGGCGACCCGGTTCTGCACCTGGATCTGTGCCATATCGCGGTCGACGCTGTCGTCAAAGGTCAGCGAGATCGTCGCGCGGCCGGTGGCCGAAGAGGTCGCGTTCATGAACAAAAGGCCATCCAGCCCGGTCATGGCATCCTCAACCACCGAGGTGACCGAGTTCTCCGTTACCTCTGCTGAGGCACCGGGGTAGGTGGCGACCACATCGACCCTCGTGGGCGCGATATCGGGATATTGCTCAATCGGCAGCCGCGCCATGGAAAAGGCGCCAAAGAGCATGACAACAATGGCCAGCACCCAGGCGAAGACGGGCCGCGTAATAAAATACTGCGCCATGGCCTCAGTTCCCGACCGGGGCAGGCGTGCCGTCGCGCACCACACCGGCTTCGTCGATGGTGGCGGGGGTCAGCTCCAGGGCCTGGCCGTCGCGGATCTGCGCAATGCCGTCGACCAGCAGCCATTCGCCGGCCTCAACCCCGCCGGTGATGACCCAGTGGTTCTTCCAGGTGCCGTTTTCCTCAACCGGGCGGCGGCTGGCCTTGCCGTCCATGGCAATCCAGGCCGTGAGAGATCCGTCGCGCTGGCGCACGGCGGCGCGCTGCGGCACGAGGATCGCCTCGGTGCGGCCAAGGGTCAGCTCGCCCTGCACGAACATCCCCGGTGAAACCCGCCCGGAGGGGTTTTCCATCTCAAAGCGCAGACGGCGGGTGCCGGTGGTGGCCGAAACCGTGGCCCCGGTGCTCAGCAGCTTCGCCTTGCCCTCAATCCGGCTGCCGTCGTTCAGCACAAGCGTCAGGCGCGGGTCTTCCAGCTGCACCCGGCCCTCGGCGGCGGCGGTCTCAAGGCGCAGGCGCGCGGGATAAGGCTCTGTCAGATCGACGAGAATGGGGTCGGTCTGCACAATTTCCGTCAGCGCGGTCTGCGAGGCGGAGACCAGATCCCCCACCGCCACGCTGGAAATCCCGGCAATCCCCGAGGCGGGCGCACGGATCGTCGTCCATTCCAGCTCTGCCTTCGCCAGCGACAGCCGCGCTTCGCTTTCAGCGAGTGAGGCGCGGGCTTTCAGCAGCGTGGTCTCAACGGTTTCAAAAGTCGCGCGACTGGTCGCCTGCTGGCCCTGCAGCTTTTCGGCGCGGTCAAAGGCCGACTGTGCGGTCGAGAGATCGGCCCTGGCCCGTTCAACATTGGCCTCTGCCACCCGCAGAGCGATGTCATAGGTCAGCGGATCAATGGCAAAAAGCGGTGCACCGGCTTCGACATAAGTGCCGGGCGTGTAAAGAATTTCGCGGATCATGCCACTGACCCGGGGACGGATCTGGGCGGTATTGACGGCCACCGCACGCCCGGTCAGGGCCATGCTGACCGGCACCTCAGCGCGCTCCAGCGTCATATATCCGGCTTTGGCGGGCGGACGCTCAGGGGTCTGCGCAACAGCGGCTCCCGCCAGCAGCGGAAGGGCGAGCAGCAGGCTCAGCAGGGGGCGGCCAGGCTTGGTCATGGAGTTCCAGTCGTCGTTTCGGCGTTCCGGGTCTGACAGGCCGGGCCTGCCGGGGCTTACTCATACCTCTTACGCACGGGGGTGCAACTTCCGTCGCAGATTTTTACGGCTCTGAGGAAAACAGCAAGCGATCCCCTGGCGCAAGCAGCATGAGCGCTGATCCGGTGCAGATCATCCGGTCATTTTGCCCGATACAAAGGCATTCAAGGTCCGCAAGCCGCTTTTCCGGCCGGATCCGGCTTAAGCGGACGCTTGCATAAAGCGGCTCATTCACGCGGGCTTTCGCGTGAAAGTGAAGTCGCTGGCGCAACCATCCGGTGCCAGGACCGGGCAGGCGGCTGCCCAGCAGACAGGAGAAAAGCGCCCCGATCAGCGGCTCGGGAACCCCCTCCAGGGCGGGTGCTGCGCCACTCAGCGCGGCGAAGGCGGCGATGTCCGCGGGGCTCAGGCTGCGGCGGATCTCTGCGCTTTGCGGCAAGGCGGGCGGCGGGACCTGGGGGACGGGCTCCTCCCAGCGGATCTCACAAACGGCGGTGCCATCGCTGCGGGTGGCGCGGGCGCTGTCGCGGCTGAGGCTGAGGTCCAGGGGCTCTTTGGCATAGGCCGGGGCGGGGAATTGAAGCGTCAGAGCCGGGGGCAGCGTCACCCCGGCGCTTTTGGTCAGGGCGTGGAGCCTGGCCCAGATCAGCATCCCATGCGAGACCCGCGCCCCAAAGGGATGGCGCGCGGCGTAATCCGCATCGATATGGATCGGATTGTCATCGCCCGAAAGGGCGGCGAAGGCGTCAAACTCGCTTTGCTGTGGCGTCCAGTGGTGCCCGGCCAGGATCCCGCTCACAGGGGGCCAAGCGCCGATTTGCGGATCTTGCCCGAGGGGCTGCGCGGCAGATCGGCGGCAAAGCGAAAGTCGCGGGGCACTTTAAAGGCGGCCAGCCGCTCGCGGCAAAAGCGGGTCAGCGCCTCGGGCTCGGGGGCGGGGCCGGAGGGGATGAGAAAGGCCAGCCCCGCTTCGCCCCAGCGGGCATCGGGCACAGCGATCACCGCCGCCTCGCGCACGCCGGGATGGGCCTGGAGAACCGCCTCAACCTCGGCGGGCCAGACATTTTCGCCGCCCGAGATATACATTTCCTTCACCCGCCCGATGATACGGTAACCCCCCTCGGGGCTGAGCTGCGCCAGATCCCCGGTGCGCAGCCAGCCATCTGCGGTGAAAGCCGCTGCCGTGGCCTCAGGGTTGCGGAAATAGCCGGGGGTGATTGTCTCCCCCGCCATCTGCAATTCACCCAAAGTCCCGCCCTCGATCCGCGCGCGGGTGTGCATCTGTGGCCGCCCGACCGAGACCGGATCGCGCAGCGCCGTGGCGCGGTCGGCCAGAAAGCCGGTCGGCCCGCTTTCGGTCATGCCATAGCCGTTTTGCACCACCACCCCCGCCGCCTGAAGGCTGCGCGCCAGCCCCTCCGGGAAGGGCGCACCGCCCGAGGCACAGCCGCGCAGGTCCGCCAGCGCGCGCAGGGTCTGGCCGCCCTGATCGTGCAGATCCTGCCAGATGGTGGGCACGGCGAAGAGCTGGCTCAGCGCGCCGCTGTGCAGCAGTTCCGCCAGCTTTTCGGGGTCATATTTCGGCAAAATATGGCTCTGCCCGCCCCAGAGAAACAGCGGCAGCGTGAAGAGGTTGATCCCCCCGGTGTGGCACAGCGGCAGATAGCAGACCGAGCGGTCCTCCCGGTTCAGCCCGACCCCTTGGGCGATATTCACCGCCACCGCCTGCGCCATCCGCGCGGTCTGGATCACCGCTCGTGGCGCCCCGGTGCTGCCGGAGGTGAAGAGCAGCGAAAGCGGCTCGCCCGGATCCGCCGGGGCTGCGCGGAAATCCGCGGCGGGGGACAGATCGCCAAAGCCGCCCCCGGCGGCCATCAGGCGGATCTGCGGCCCGAGGGCGCGGGCGGTCTCCAGATGGGCTTCGTCGCAGATCAGGACCGGGGGCGTGGTCAGATCCAGCTGGCCGCGCAACTCCTGCACCGGGGCGCGCCAGTTCAGCGGCACGAAGATCTGGCCCGCTTTTTGCGCGGCAAAAAGGGTGATGAAACTTTCGGCCCGGTTGAAAGCCAGATGCGCAATCCTTGCGCCCCGGCCAAAGCGGCTCAGATCGGCGGCGAGGGTCTCGGCTGCGGCATTGACGGCCGCAAAGCTCCAGATCCGCCCGGTGCTGTGGTCGTGAAAGGCCGGATCATCGCCGGACAAACCGGCGCGGAGGGCAGCAAAATCGGCGGGATCTCTCATCTCGTCGGTCCGTGGCGATGCAGGGCGCAGGCTCGTCAGGGACGCAGGCCCCGTTCCAGCATATCAAACACTTCGGCGACGACGCGGTCGCGGTCCGCCTCAGGGTTGCGCTGACCGTAGCGCTCGCCAAGCGTTACGGCCAGCCCCATCAGCGCCCAGGCGCGGATTTCTGCATCGCCCGCCCGGATCGTGCCCTCGCGCACCGCCGCCTCAAGGTTGCGGGTATAGGCGCGGGCAAAGCCGGTGAAATAGGCGTCATAGGCCTCGGGTGCGACGAAGCGGGCTTCCTCGACGATATTGTAAAGCAAAGGCCGGGTGGCGGCGATCTCAAGGAAGGCGCGCAGGCCCAGCCGCTCGGCCTCCAGCCGGTCCTTTGCGCCCGCCGTCGCCTCTGAGAGGGAGCGGCGGGTGAAGCGGCCCATCTCCTCGACCAGGGTGCGGAAGACCGCCTCTTTGCTGTCGAAATAGATGTAGAAGGTGCCCTGGGCGATGCCAGCGGCGCGGGTGATATCAACGATCGCGGCGCCGCTGTAGCCGCGCCCGCCGATCACCTCTTCGGCGGCGCGCAAAATGGCGTCACGGGTCCGGCGGCCACGGGGGGTGAGGGGGGCAGATTCAGTCATCGCAGCGGCAGGGCCTCCAGAGCGGTCAGAATGGCGGCGGCGGTGTCGGAGGGGGCCTCCAGATGCGGGGCATGGCCGACGCCGGGCAGGATAACCCCTTGCCCCGCGGGGGATTTCTGCGCAAGCCACATCGCGCATGCGGCCGGGCAGACCTGGCTTTGCGCGCCGTGAATGAAGATCTGCGGCACGGTTATGCGGGACATATCCTCACGCAGGTCCTGGGCCAGGATCTCAAGCCAGAGCGCGGCCATGACCGGCCCGCTTTGCGCGGCGATCAGGGGCAGCACCTCTGCGGCCCGCGCGGCAGCCCCCGGCGCAAAGATGCCCTGCGCAATGGCCGGAGCGGCGCTTTGCCAATGGCTGCGGTAGCGCGCGGCGCGCGACAAAAGCGGCCCGGGCTCTGCGCCCATGGCGAAACCCCAGCCGGGTGCGGGCAGCGGCCGCGGGCTCATGTCCAGGCTGATCATCGCCGTGACCGGGGCCTGCGGATGCCGTGCGAGATAGCGCCAGCCGATCAGCGCCCCCATCGACCAGCCGACCAGCACCCGCGGGGCGCCATCGCGCAGCAGATCCCCCAGCATCGCCTCTGCACCATCGAGGGTCGGGGGGTAGTCACCCGGACCATGGCCGGGCAGATCGGGGCACTCTGCCACGCCATGCCCGGCCAGGCGGTCCGCCAGCGGGGCCATGGCCTCCCCCCTGAGCGACCAGCCATGCAGCAGCAAAAAGCGCCGCTCGCTCATTTCACCGCCTTCAGGCGGCCCACGATTCCGGTGGGGAAGAAATAGACCGACAGGATGAACAAAAGCCCCAGCCACAAGAGCCAGCGATCCGGGTTCAGCAGATCCGGGATCAGCGGCAGCGCGGCGGTGGCCGCGGCCCCCTGCGCCATCAGCACCTGCAGATAGCTTTGCGCCAGCACAAAGATCGCCGCCCCCAGCACCGCCCCCCAAAGCGTGCCCATACCGCCGATCACCACCATCAGCAGAATATCAATCATCAGCTCTGCCGAAAGCGTGGTATCGGGGCCAACATAGCGCAGCCAGATCGCAAAAAGCGCCCCCGCCAGCGCCGCAATGGCCGCCGAAAGACAGGTGGCCACGGTGCGGTAGACCACCACGCGGTAGCCAATGGCCTCAGCGCGGAAGGGGTTCTCGCGGATCGCCTGCAAAACGCGGCCAAAGGGTGATGAGACCACCCGCAGCATCAGCAAAAACAGCGCAAAGGCGGAGAAGAACACCAGATAATAATTCAGCACCCGCCCGGTGATCTTGGTGCCGAAAATCTCAAGATCCATGCGGAAAGCCGGGGTCAGCTCGCGCGGGATTTTGATGTTCATCCCGTCCTCGCCCCCGGTGAGCCAGGAAAGTTGCGACACCAGCACCGCAATGGCTGAAGCCACCGCCATAGTGATCATAGCAAAGAAGATCGCCCGGACCCGCAGCGAAAACATCGCCACCCCAAAGGCCAGCACCACCGAAAGCGCAACGCCCCCAAGGGTGCCAAGCGCCAGCGCATCCCAGCCGCTGCCCATGCGCTGCGTGGCCAGCGCCACGCCATAAGCGCCAAAGCCGAAAAAGACGGTATGGGCAAAGCTGACGATGCCGGTATAGCCCAGCAGCAGATCATAGCTCGCCACCAGCACGATGAAGATGGCGATCTTTGCGCCGGTCTCCATCGCCCGGGTGCCCGAGAAGAGAAAGGGCGTCAGCGCAAGGCCGAGGAACACGATCAGCGCCAGCACGATCAGCAGTTTTGACCCCGGTCCGCTGCCGGAAAAGACGGATTTCAGCATCTTTATACCCTGATGACCGGAGACATGCCCTGCGGACGCCACATCAGGATGGCAACCATCAGGCCGATATTGGAAATGAGCGCGGCCTTGGGTTCCAGAAAGGCCACGTAGTTCTGCAAAAGCCCCACCATCAGCGCCCCGATGAAGGCCCCCTCGACGGAGCCAAGGCCCCCGATGATGACGACGATAAAGACCAGGACCATGATTTCATTGCCCATATGGGCGGTGATCATCTCCTGATAAAGCGCCCACATCACGCCGCCGAGGCCCGCAAGCGCCGAGCCTGCGATAAAGACGGCGATGAAAACGCGGTTGATGCGGTAGCCCATGGCCTGAACCATCTCGCGGTTCTCAACGCCCGCGCGCACGATCAGCCCGATCCTGGTGCCGCGCAGCACCGCGCGCATGGCGAGAAAGACCACCAGTCCGGTGGCCACGGCCACGAGGCGGTATTTCTCCAGCGTGGCGCCCATTACGGTGACTGCGCCCTTCAGCATCTCGGGCCGCGCGATATGGATCTCGCGCGGACCCCAGATCACCTGGATGAGTTGCTCGGCCACGATCAGCCCGCCCATGGTGACCAGGATCTGTTTCAGGTGAGAGCCATAGACCGGGCGGATGATCACCCGCTCAAAGCCCCAGCCAAGCGCGCCGGTGAAGGCCATGGCGGCCAGAACCGCCGCCAGCAATGCCAGCAGGTTCAGCAGAAGGGAAGGTGCGCCGGTCAGGGCAGAAAGCCAGATCAGCACCGAGACCCCCGCAAAGGCCCCGAAAGAGATAAAGGCGCCATGGCCGAAGTTGATGATATCCATCAGCCCGAAAATCAGCGTCATCCCTGAGGCGATGACAAAGATCATCATCCCCATGGCCAGCCCCGAGATTGTCAGCGTGAGCCAGCTGGAGGCGGAGGGAATGGCAAGCCAGCCCGCGAGGACCAGAAGCGGCAGCAGCAAAACCGGCAGCCATGGCTCAAGGCGCAGGGCAAGGGGCGGGCGGGTCATGACCGGGGTGTGATCGGGGGCGGCGCTCATGTGTGATCCTCAAGGCTCAGGCCCATCAGGCGCGATTGCAGATCCGGGGCGGAGGCGAGGTCGGCCATAGCGCCGCTCCAGATCACGCGGCCATTGTCCATGACGGCGGCGCGGTCGCCGAGGGCTTTGGCAAGGCGGAAGTTCTGCTCGACCATCAGGATGGTGGCGCCTTCGGATTTCAGCTCGCGCAGCGCTTTGGCGAGGGTGGAGACGATGGCGGGGGCGAGGCCCTTGGAGGGCTCATCGATCAGATAAAGTCTGCGCTCAGAGATCATGGCGCGGGCGACGGAGAGCATCTGTTTCTGCCCGCCCGACAGCGTGCCCGCGCGGCCCTTCCAGAAGGTGCGCAGCGCCGGAAAAGCGGTGAAAATCCGCTCAAGCCTTTTGGGATCGGGGGGGCCGTCCAGCGAGGCGAGGGTGAGATTTTCCTCCACCGTGAGATTGGCGAAAATGCCCATATCTTCGGGCACCAGCGCCACGCCCTGGCGCGCGATCAGGGCAGAGTTGAGACCGGTCACCGCGCGGCCATCGAGGGTGACCGCGCCGCGGTGCGGCGGCAGGATCCCCATGATGGAGCGCAAAGTGGTGGTCTTGCCCGCGCCATTGCGGCCCAGCAGCATGGTGACCTGGCCCCTTGGCACCTCCAGGTCCACGCCGTGCAGGATGTGATACTGGCCGATGTCGGTGTGAAGGTCGCGGAGTTTCAGAAGGAGGTCAGACATCTTCGATCTCCCGGCCCATATAGGCCTCGCGCACCACATCGCTGGCCATGACGGGGCCGGGCGGGCCATCGGCCACGAGGGTGCCGTTGTGCAGCACCACGATGCGGTCGGCGAGCGCGCGGATCACGTCCATCTTATGCTCAACGAGCAGCACCGTGGCGGCGGGGTCTTTGCGGATATCGGCGATGAGCGAGAGGATCACCGGGGCCTCATCCATGCTCATCCCGGCGGTGGGCTCATCGAACATGAAGATTTTCGGTCTGAGTGCGAGCAGAAGGGCGACTTCGACCTTGCGCTGATCGCCATGCGGCAGGGTGCGCACCTCGGCGCGGGCCTGTGCGGTGAGGCGGGTGCGGGTCAGGATCTCTTCGGTCTCAAGGATCAGATCCCTGCGGCTGTCGGCCATGCGAAAGAGGCTGAGACCGGCTTTGCGCCTGGCCTGCACGGTGAGGCGGATGTTTTCAAAGACGCTGAGCGCGGGGAAGAGATTGGTCAGCTGAAAGGCGCGGCCAAGCCCTGCATGGGCGCGGGCAGAGGCGCTGAGCGTGCTGATGTCGCGGCCTTCAAGCAGCACCTTGCCGGAACTGGCGCGGATCTGGCCGGAGATCAGATTGAACCAGGTGGTTTTTCCGGCCCCATTGGGGCCGACGATGGCGGTGAGCGCGCCGGGGTGGAAGGCGCAGCTGACCGCATTGACGGCGATATGGCCGCCGAAACGGACTGTGAGGTCGCGGGTCTCAAGCGATGGGGTCATGGGAGAGGCCGTGCGGTCTGGCAGGAAGCCGGGGGGCGCTGCCCCCCGGACCCCCCGGAGTATTTTGAAAAAGCCAAAGATCAGCGGGTGTTGCGCAGCGGGATCTTCATCTCTTCGGCCGGGATGACGCGGACGAGTTCGGGGATGCCCCAGTCGACGGCCGGGTCCACTTTGATTTTGAAGTGATACATTTCCTGCAGCGCCTGGTGGTCTTCGGGGCGGAAGGTCATGGTGCCTTTGGGGGTTTCAAAGGACATGCCTTCCATGGCGGTGATCAGGGCCTCGGTCTCGGTGGAACCGGCTTTTTTGATCGCCTCGACGGCGGCGATGCCGGCGGACATGCCGCCTGCGGTGAAGAAATCCGGCGGCATATTGTAGCGCGCGAGATGTTCTTTGACGAACCACTGGTTCACCGGGTTCTGCGGGATTTCATAATAGTAATAGGCCGAGCCTTCGAGGCCGGGGAATTCTTTATAGGCTTTCAGCGCCTCAAGAATATTGCCACCGGTGGCGAGTTCAATGCCGTAGCGGCCAGGGTCCATGGCCTGCAGCTTGGACATTGGGTTATTGGCGCCGGCCCAGATGATGAAGATGCGCTTTTCGCCGTCCTGGTCTTTCAGCGCGTTGAACATCCGCTCGGCATAGGCCGTGAAATCGGTGGTGTCGGTCGGGGCATATTCTTCGGCCACCAGCTCGGCTTTGGTGTCGGAAAGCGCTTCTTTGAAGGCGGCAATGCCGTCGCGGCCAAAAGCATAGTCCTGGGCGAAGGTGACGATTTTCACGCCTTCGCGGCCCAGAGCCACGGCGTTGGAGATCGCATCCTGCGAGGAGTTGCGTCCGGTGCGGAAGATATAGCGGTTCCAGGCCGCACCGGTGATGGTATCGGCCACCGCAGGCTCTACGATCAGGATTTTTTCGAATTCTTCCGCGACCGGCAGCATGGCGAGTGCCACGCCCGAGCCGGTGCCGCCGATGGCGAGATCCGCTTCATCATCGCCGAAGGCCTCGGCGAGCATGGCGCGGCCGATATCGGGTTTGAGCTGGCTGTCTTTTTCGATCACGGTGATTTTCTCGCCGTTGATCTCCATGGTGCCGCCGGTGGCATATTCCAGACCCATCATCAGGCCGATCTGGCTTTGGCGGGCATAGGCTTCAAGGCCGCCCGATTTGTCATAGACATGGGCAATTTTGATATCGGCGGCGGCGGGAAGTGCCCAGCCGCAAAGCGCCGTCAGCGCGACGGTCAGTCTGGTCTTCATACTATCCTCCCTCGGAACATGACGTATGATTCATGTCTCAGTAATATGGCTAGCCTGCGGATTTTTGCCGGTCAATCGTTATCTGCTGCGATGGGGGAGGGGATCTGCGCGGGCGCAGGGTGCTTTTGGCGCAAAGCCGGGTTAGTGTCGCGCAAAGCCAGACCGGAAGGACCAGAGCATGACAACACTTTATTATTCACCGGGCGCCTGTTCGCTTGCGGTTCACATCGCGCTGGAGTGGATCGGTGCGCCTTATGAGGCGGTGAAATCGCAGATCGGCTCGGAGGAGCTGAAGGCGGTGAACCCCAATGGCTCGGTGCCGGTGCTGCAGGAAGACGATGGCTGGGTGCTGACCCAGGCGGGGGCGATCCTTGATTATCTGGCGCAGAAGCATCCGGAGGCGGGGCTGAGCGGCGGGGGCAGTCTGCGCCAGAAGGCAGAGGCGCATCGCTGGTCGTCGTTCTTCACTTCGGATGTGCATGCGGCTTTCTGGCCGGTTTTTATGCCGTTCCGCTATACCACCGATGAAAGCGCTGAGGCGCGGGCCAGGGTGAAAGAGGCCGGTCAGGTGATTGCGGGCAAGCAGTTTGCCGCGCTGAACGCGCATCTGAAGGGGCGTGAGTGGATCCTTGAGAGCCGCTCTGTTATCGACGCCTATGCCTTCCCGATGATCCGCTGGGCCCGGGCCATGCTGCCGGGGGGGCTCGCGGATTTCCCGGAAGTTCAGCGTCTTTATGATAAACTCGCCGCGGATCCGGCGGTGCAGAAAGTTCTTGCCCGTGAGGGTGGAAAGTAAGGAGCAGCCATGACGAGCGGCATCCATCACGTCACCTCGATTACGGCCGGTGTTCAGGCCAATGTCGATTTTTATGCGGGCTTTCTGGGTCTGCGGCTGGTCAAACAGACCGGCGGTTATGAGGATGCCGAGCAGCTGCATCTGTTTTACGGCGATGCCGGGGGCAACCCCGGCACGCTTTTAAGCTTTCTGGTCTGGGAGGCGGCCGGGCGCGGGCGCACCGGGCTGGGCCAGGTCTCAGAAGTGGCGCTGTCGGTGCCGCCTGCGCAGATCGGCACCTGGCTGACAAAGGCGCTGCAGGCGGGGATTCCGGCTGAGGGTCCGACCCAGGAATTTGGCGAGCCGGTGCTGCGGCTGAAAGATCCCGACGGCATGATCGTCAAGCTGGTCGGGCATGAGGATGTGACGTCGGATCCGATTGCGGGTGCGCCGATCCGCATCCGGGGGGTCACGCTGCTGACCGATCAGGCCGAAGAGACGGCCGCGTTTATCACCCGTTTCGGCTATGCCCGGGGCGCGCGCTCGGGCGCAGTTGAGCGCATGGTCTCGGAGACGGATGTCGTGGATATCCGGGCTGTGGGCGGCTTTGTGCCGTCGATCCCGGGTGCCGGGGTGCCCGATCATGTGGCGTTCCGCGCTGCGGATATTGATGCGGTGCGCAAAATGCGGCTGTCGCTGCGTGGCTTTGGCGATACGCCGGTGCATGACCGCAAATATTTCGTCTCGCTTTATGTCCGCGAGCCGGGCGGGGCGCTGATCGAATATGCCACCGATGCGCCGGGGATGACGGTGGATGAGGATGCAGAGCACCTCGGCCGTACGCTGATGATCCCGCCCGGTGATGTGGCGCGGGCGGATGATCTGCGGCTGATCCTGCCGCAGTTCGTGATGCCGGACGAAGAGCGCTTTCCGCCGCGCGATCTGCCCTTCATTCACCGCTTTCACCGCCCCGCAGAGGAAGATGGCTCCACGCTGATCCTTTTGCATGGCTCGGGCGGCAATGAGGCGGATCTGATGCCGATCGCGCATCGCATCGCGCCAAAGGCGGCACTTCTCGGTCTGCGGGGGCGCTCTTCGGAAGAGGGGGTGAACCGCTGGTTCCGTCGCCTTGATGCGAACCGGTTTGACCAGGCCGACATCCGCTCAGAGGCAGAGGCCTTTGTGGGCTTTGTCGAAGGGGCAATCCGGGGCTATGGGCTGGATGCCTCAAAGATCACCTTCGCGGGGTTCTCGAACGGCGCGAACCTGCTGGGCGCGGTGATGCAGCTATATCCCGGCGTCGTGCAGCGCGCGATCCTGCTGCGCGCGGTGCAGGTGCTGGATGAGCCGCCGCACCCGGACCTGAGCGCCACCTCGGTGCTGGTGATTGAGGGCGAAAAAGACCCCTGGGGTCTGCGCGCGCCGGCTCTGCTGGAGGCTCTGCGCGCGGGGGGCGCGGATCTGCGGGCAGAGACCCTGGCGGGTGAGGGGCATGAACTCGGCCAGCAGGACCTGAACCTTGCCCGCGACTGGTATAGCGGCGCTGTTGCATAATTCCCGCACCGGGCGTGAGGGGGGCGGTTTTCCGCCCCCCTTCTCTATTTAACGCTTTGTCGAAGCCCCGGGGGGCTGTTTGCTGTCCTCAAGCCGGTCCGGGGAGGGCGGGCAATAAGGTGTTTCGGGAGGACGACGATGCGTTTTAAGACATTGATCGCGGCCATTGGCGCGGCAACGGCACTCTCTTCAGCAGCATTCGCCCAAGGCTATCCTGAGCGGCAGATCACCATGGTGGTGCCCTTCTCGGCCGGGGGGCCGACCGATACCGTGGCCCGCCTTGTGGCCGAGCGGATGTCGGCGGATCTCGGCCAGCAGATCATCGTGGAAAACGTCGGCGGCGCGGGCGGCACCCTCGGTGCGGGCCAGGTCGCCAAGGCGGAGGCCGATGGCTATACCATTCTTCTGCATCACATCGGCATGGCAACGGCGGCGACGCTTTATCGCCAGCTGGCCTATGACACGCTCAATGCCTTTGAATATGTCGGTCTGGTGACCGAAGTGCCGATGGTGATGGTGGCGCGAAAAGACTTTGAAGCCACGGATTTTAAAGACTTTATTGAGAAGGTGAAGGCGCAGAAAGACACCATCAATATGGCCAATGCCGGGATCGGTGCGGCCTCGCATCTGTGCGGGATGCTGTTTCAGTCTTCGATCGACACGCAGTTCACCACCGTGCCTTACAAAGGCACCGGGCCTGCGATGACCGATCTTCTGGGCGGTCAGGTCGATTTTATGTGCGACCAGACCACCAATACCACCCAGCAGATCAAAGGCGGCACAATCAAAGCCTATGCCGCCACCTCGCCCGAGCGGCTGGCGATTTTCCCCGATCTTGAGACGGTGACCGAGGGCGGTCTGCCGCAGATGACGGTGGGGATCTGGCACGGCATCTATGCGCCGAAAGGCACCCCGGCAGAGGCGACCGAGCGGCTGTCGAAAGCGCTGCAGGGGGCGCTGGCGGATGCAAAAATCGCCACGGCTTTCGGGGATCTGGGCACCTCGCCGTCTTCGGCGCAGGAAGCAACCCCCGCCGCGCTGAAAGAGAAGCTTGAGAGCGAGATCGCCCGCTGGAAGCCGGTGATTGAGGCCGCAGGCGTTTATGCCGACTGAACGGGACGGGGCGGGCTATCCCGCCCCGCTTTTCTTAAGGCATTCAGATGACTGATAAAAACAACACTGATATTCTTTGCGGCCTTGCCCTTCTGGCGGTGGCAGGCCTTTTTGGCTGGCAGGTCTTCAGCCTGCCGATCGGCACGGCGACCCGGATGGGTCCGGGGTATTTCCCCATGGTGCTTTCGGCGCTTCTGGCGCTTCTGGGGGTGATTATCCTCTTCAAAGCGCTGCGCAGCCCTGAGCCGGATGAGGCCAAGGGCCCGCTGGCCTGGCGCGGCATGGCCTTTATTCTGCCCGCTCCGGTGTTTTTCGGGCTGACGGTGCGGGGCCTCGGCTTTGTGCCGGCGCTTTTTGTGACCTCGCTGATCGCGGCCTTTGCGTCGGGGCGGATGAAGGTCTGGCAGGCGGTTTTGCTGGCCGCCCTGGTGACCGGCTTTTCCACCCTTGTCTTCAGCTATGCTCTGGGGCTGCCGTTCCGGCGCTTTGGCCCCTGGTGGCCGTTTTAAGAGGCGCGCATGGATCTTATCAGCAATCTCGCGCTTGGCTTTTCCGTGGCGACCTCGCTGGAAAACCTTGTTTTTTGCCTGATCGGGGTGCTTTTGGGCACCCTGATCGGGGTTTTGCCCGGCATCGGGGCTACCGCCACCATTGCCATGCTTTTGCCGATCACCTTTCAGCTGGAGCCGGTGTCTTCGCTGATCATGCTGGCGGGGATCTATTATGGCGCGCAATATGGCGGCTCGACCACGGCAATCCTGATCAATATGCCCGGCGAAAGCTCTTCGGCGGTGACGGCGATTGACGGCTATCAGATGGCGCGCAAGGGCCAGGCGGGGGCGGCGCTGGCGATTGCGGCGCTTGGCTCGTTTTTTGCGGGCACGGTCTCGACCTTTCTGGTGGCGGTTTTTGCGCCGCCGCTGACGGTTGTGGCGCTGAAATTCGGGGCGGCCGAGTATTTCTCGCTGATGGTGCTGGGGCTGGTGATGTCCATCGCGCTGGCGCATGGCTCGGTTATCAAGGCGCTGGCCATGGTGGTTCTGGGGCTTTTGCTGGGCATGGTGGGGACGGATGTCTATACCGGCACGCCGCGCTTTACCTTTGGGATCACCAATTACGCGGATGGCCTGAATTTTGTGGCCCTGGCCGTGGGGGTTTTTGGCATCGCCGAGATTCTGCGCAATCTGGAGAATGAGGGCGACCGCGAGGTTCTGACGAAGAAAGTCGGCCGTCTCTGGCCCTCGCGGGCGCAGATGCGCGAGGCTTTTGGCCCGGTGCTGCGCGGCACGGGGATCGGCTCGGTTTTGGGGATTTTACCGGGCGGCGGCGCGGTTCTGGCGGCTTTTGCCTCTTATACGGTGGAAAAGCGGGTCTCAAAGAACCCGCGCGAATTTGGCCAGGGTGCGATTGCAGGCGTTGCAGGGCCCGAGAGTGCCAATAACGCCGGTGCCCAGACCTCTTTCATTCCGCTGCTGACTTTGGGGATTCCGGCGAACCCTGTGATGGCTTTGATGATCGGCGCGATGATCATTCAGGGCATCGTGCCGGGCCCCGATGTGGCGGTGGAGCAGCCGCGGCTGTTCTGGGGCATCATTGCTTCGATGTGGATCGGCAATCTGATGCTGGTGATCCTCAACCTGCCGTTGATCGGGCTTTGGGTGCGGCTGTTGCAGGTGCCTTATTTTGTGCTCTTTCCGATCATCATGGCGATGTGTGCGGTGGGGGTTTACTCGGTGGCCTCAAATACTTTTGACCTTTATGCGGTCGCGGGATTTGGTCTTCTGGGCTATGTGATGTCGCGGCTGCGGCTGGAGCCGGCGCCCTTGTTGCTGGGTTTCGTGCTGGGGCCGCTGATGGAGGAGAACCTGCGCCGCGCGATGATCCTGGCGCGCGGGGATGCCACGACCTTTGTGACGCGGCCGATCTCGGCGACGCTGCTGGTGCTGACGGTGATCGTGCTGGTGGTGGTGCTGTTGCCCGCCGTGCGGCGCGGGCGGGAGGAAGTTTTCACCGAGAGTGACGGCTGAGAGCGCCGGGGAGGGCTGCCTGCCCTCCCCGCACCCCTCCCGGGAGTATTTTGAAAAAGCCAAAGGCTTCAGAGATTAAGGACCTTGCCGGGGTTCATGATGTTTTGCGGATCGATCGCGCGTTTCAGCGTGGTGCAGAGCGCCAGCGCCACCGGGTCTTTGTAGCGCGGCAGTTCCTCGCGTTTGGCAAGACCAATGCCGTGTTCGGCGGAGATGGAGCCGTTCATTTCGGCGACAAGATCATGGACCGCCTGGTTGAACTGCGGGTAGAGCGCGAGGAATTCCTCATCGCTCATGTCGCGCGGGCGGGTGAGGTTGAAATGCAGATTGCCGTCGCCGAAATGGCCGAAGGGGCAGGGGCGCAGGCCGGGGAGCAGCGCTTCGCAGAGCGCTTTGCCGCGGGTTACGAATTCGGCGACGCGCGAGACCGGCACCGCGATATCATGTTTGATCGAGGCGCCTTCGTATTTCTGCATCTCGGACATGCTTTCGCGCAAAGACCACAGCGCCGCGCGCTGGCCTTCGGAATTTGCGATGACGGCGTCTTCGACGAGGCCGGCCTCCATGGCTTCGGAGAGCGCCTCCTCCAGGCGGGCGTTGAGACCGGCGCTGCCGTCGGCGCTGGTCAGCTCAATCAGCGCATAGGCAGGGTGGGCTGTCTCCAGCGGGTCGCGGGCGCCGGGGAGATGGGTGGTGACGATCTCAATCCCGAAGCGTTCGAGATATTCAAAGGCGACCAGATGTTCGCCCGCGCGGCGGCGCAGGATGTCAAAAGTGGCGAGGGCGTCTTCGGGGGTTTTGAGGCCCGCAAAGGCGGTGGCGCGGCTGAGGGGGGCGGGGAAAAGTTTCACCACGCAGGCGGTGATGATGCCAAGCGTGCCTTCGGCGCCGATCAGCAGGTCTTTGAGCGCATAGCCGGTGTTGTCTTTGCGTAAGGCGGAGAGGAGGTTGAGGATCCGGCCGTCGGGCAGCACCGCCTCAATTCCGAGGGTCAGATCGCGGGTATTGCCGTAGCGCAGCACTGCGGTGCCGCCGGCATTGGTGGAGAGATTGCCGCCGATGGTGCAGCTGCCCTCAGAGGCGAGCGACAGCGGGAAGAGGCGGCCGGCTTCGGCCGCCGCGGTCTGGACCTCTGCGAGGGTGCAGCCTGCTTCCACGGTGAGGGTGCTGTTGAGGGCATCGACCGCGCGGATGCGGTTGAGGCGGCCGAGGGAGAGCACCACGCCGCCAAAGGGCACGCCGCCGCCGACGAGGCCGGTATTGCCGCCCTGGGGGGTGATGGCCACGCTATGCGCTGCGCAGAGTTTGACGCAGGCCGCGACCTCTGCGGTGGTGCCGGGGCGCAGGAGGGCGATGGCCTCGCCCTGCCAGCGGCCGCGGCTTTCGTGGGTGGCCGCGATCAGGCGGTCCGGGTCGGTGATTACATGCGCGCTGCCGATGGCCGCGCGAAGGTCATTGAGAAATGTATCAGTCATCGGGCTTTGGCATTGGCGCGCAGGCGCGTGATGGTGGTTCGGGAGGAGATCTGCTCCGGATCGGTCACAAGTTCAAGGACTGCTGCACGTCCCGAGGCGCGCGCGCGTTCGAGAGCGGCGGGGAAATCGGCCGTCGTGGTCACTTTTTCAGCGTAGCAGCCGTAGCCTTCGGCCATTTTGACAAAGTCATGGCCAGCGAGTTTTGTGCCGGAGACGCGTTCGGGATGTTCACGTTCCTGGTGCATGCGGATGGTGCCATAGATGCCGTTGTTGAAGAGCAGCACAATCGGCGTCGCGCCATATTGGGTGGCGGTGGCGAGTTCCTGGCCCGACATCATGAAGCCGCCGTCGCCGACCATCGCAAGGGTAAGGCGCTCGGGGTGGGTGAGGGCAGCGGCCACGGCGGCGGGGACGGAATAGCCCATCGCCCCGCAGGTGGAACCGATCTCGCGCCCGGGCCTGCCAAAGCGCAGGAAGCGCTGTGCCCAGCCGGTGTGATTTCCCGCATCAAGGGTGACGATGACATCCTCGGGCAGCGCGTCACGCAGCGCGCAGAGCGCCTGTCCCATATCCAGCGCCCAGCCGCCGTCGGCGGGGCTTTCGGTGTCTTTCACCCAGTCCTGGCGCAGGCGCCCCGCCCAGTCACCCCAGGTGTTCTGGCGGCCGAGATCCAGCGCCGACAGCGCCGCGGCCGCCTCGGGCGCGGTGGCGGCAAAGCCGATGTCGGGGCCATAGACGCGGCCGATCTCATCGGGGTCGGGGTGGATGTGGATGAGCTTCTGGCGCAGTTCCGGCGGCACCAGGTTTTCATAGCCATTGGTGGTCATTTCGCCCAGACGCGCGCCGATGACCAGCAGCAGATCCGCCTCGGTCAGGCGCTGGCGCAGCAGCGGCGCGGTGGCGGTGCCGAATTCGCCGACATAGGCGTCCGAGCGGTTGGAGATGCTGTCCTGGCGGCGAAAGGAGGTGGTGACGGGCAGCCGGTTGGCTTCGGCAAAGCGCTGAATGTCGAGCGCGGCCTGATCGGTCCAGCCGGAGCCGCCCAAGAGCAGCAGGGGCTTTTGCGCGGTGGAGAGCAGCGCCGCCACGCGGGCGGTCTCATCCGCGCCAAGGCGGGCTTTGGTGGCGAAATAGGGCCTTGCGTCCCCGACCTCAACCACGGCTGTCAGCATGTCTTCGGGCAGCGCCAGCACCACCGGACCGGGGCGGCCCGAGGTGGCCACGCGGAAGGCGCGGGCGATATATTCCGGCACCCGCCCGGGGCTGTCGATCTGCGCCACCCATTTCGCAAGCCCGCCGAACATCTGGCGATAATCGACCTCCTGAAAGGCCTCACGATCGGTCATTTCGCGGCCGATCTGGCCCACCAGAAGGATCATCGGCGTGCTGTCCTGCTGTGCGATATGCACACCGATCGCGGCATGACAGGCGCCGGGGCCGCGGGTGACCATGCAGATCCCCGGCTGTCCGGTCAGCTTGCCGTAGGCCTCGGCCATATTGGCGGCCCCGGCCTCATGGCGGGCATTGATGAGGGTGAAGCGGTCCTGAACGTCATGCAGCGCATCGAGCACTTCGAGATAGCTTTCGCCGGGGACGCAGAAGGCACGGTCCGCCCCGTGGATCAGCAGCTGATCTACCAGGACCTGCCCGGCTGTGCGGGGGGACGGGCGGCGCATCTCGGTCGGCGTCATCAGAACTCTCCTCCAGGGTTCGGGGAACTGTCGCCGCCGCTTTTGTCGCTGTCAACCAAAGCCAACACGACGAAATGCCTTATTTCCCTGCGAAATTAGTCGGGCTGGGCGCTGCAGAAAAGGAGTGACAAAAAGAATGTCTGTTCTATATGTGGAGTCAGACCCCGGACCGGTGATTCACATGCCGCGACTGACAGACGACCGCCGCCTCAGGCAGCGCCAGCGTGTGCTGGACGCCGCGCGGCTTTGTTTTGCGCGCCAGGGCTTTCAGGCCACCACCATGGCCGACATCATCCGCGAGGCGCAGATGTCAGCGGGGGCGGTTTATGGTTATTTCTCCGGCAAACATGACCTTGGTCTGACGGCGATGGACCAGGAAATGGCGCGGCTGACCACGGCGCTGGAGCCGGTTTTTGCCACCCCGCCCGCGGGCGGGCTGCGCGCGGCGGTGCAGGCGATCCTCGATGGGATCGCGGGCCTTTCTGACGGCAGTGAGACGGATTTCTGCCGCATGGCCATCAATGCGATCTCCGAAGCCCGCCGGGACGCGCTGATGCAGGAGGCGCTGCTGGCGCATCTGTCGCCCTTTCTGGCGCAGCTTGAGGGGCTGGTGCGGATTTATTCTGACACGGCCAGGCCCGATGAGGCCGCAAAGACGCTTTTTGCGCTGATCCTTGGGCAAATTATACGGCAATCTCTTCTTGGCGGGCCTTTGCGCCTGTCTGACCCCGATCTGACGGAGCTGGCCCTATGAGCGCGTGTCGTCTGCTTTTCACTGCTGTTGTGAGCTGCCTTGCGCTGGCCCTGCCGCTGGCGGCTGGCGCGCCTTTGACGGTGACCACGGCTGAGGTGCATTATGATGACACCGGCATCACGCTGGAGCTGACCGGGCTGATCACTGCGCGGGATCTGGTGACGGCGGGCTTTGCCAATGCGGGGCAGGTGCTGGCGGTCTATCCCGAAGCGGGCGCTGAAGTGGCGGTGGGGGATCTTCTGGCCGAACAGGACCCGACCCAGGCGAGAGAGGCTTTACGCGCCGCTGAGGCGGCTCTCGCCGCCGCCGATGCAGCGCTTTTGCGCGAAGAGCGTGAGATCGCCCGCGACCGCGAGCTTTCGCGCCAGGGCTATGTCTCGCAGGCGCAGCTTGATGTGGCAGAAGAGGCGCTGACCAGCGCCAGGGCCACCTCCGCTCAGGCGGCAAGCCGGGTGGATGCGGCGCAAAAGGCCCTGGCCGAAACCCGGCTGACCGCCCGTGTCGCGGCTGTCGTTCTCAGCCGTCAGGCCGAGGCGGGGCAGGTTGTGGGCGCCGCGCAGCCCGTGCTGGAGCTGGCGGGACTTGAGGGGCGCGATGCGGTCTTTGTGGCCCCGGCGCATTACAATCTCACCGCGCTTCCGGGCACGGAGGTGATCTTATCCACCATCGAGCCGCCGAACCGCAGTTTCACAGCCGAGGTGCATCAGGTGGCCCCGATGATCGACAGCAATACCGGCGGTATCCGTGTGACCCTGCGTCTGCCGGACGAGGCTGCGGGTCAGGTCATGCTGAATGAGCCGGTTGAGGGGCATCTGCCGGTGGGCATTGGCCGCGCGGCGGGGATCCCGGCTCAGGCGCTGGTGCGTGGCCAGGGCGGGCCTGCGGTCTGGGTGCTGGGCGCGGATGGTTTTGCCAGCCTGACCCCTGTGCGGGTGGCGCATTACACCTCTGACCGGGTCTTTGTGGCCGAAGGGCTGAGCGAGGGGGCGCGGGTCATCGTCAAAGGCGCTGCGCAGCTCTTTCCGGGCCGCGCGCTGCAGGTTCAGGACGTTCAGGAGTAAGCTGTGATGATCCGTCTTTTGCGCCCCGCTGCTCTGGTTTTGATCGCGCTCAGCGCCCCTCTGGCGGCGCAGGAGGGTGCTTTGCGGCCCGTGG
Source organism: Falsigemmobacter faecalis (assembly GCF_003863335.1). GTDB lineage: Bacteria > Pseudomonadota > Alphaproteobacteria > Rhodobacterales > Rhodobacteraceae > Wagnerdoeblera > Wagnerdoeblera faecalis. The sequence goes on from NZ_RRAZ01000002.1 coordinate 23,373, forward strand.
TCAGCGAAATCACCGCGCCGGAGACGGCGCAGGGCGGCAGATTTACCGGCACCGTAGAGGCGACAACCTCTGTGGGCGTCGCCTTTGAGCTGCTGGGCCGTCTGACCTCGCGCAGCGTGGAGGAGGGCGACAGCGTCACCCGCGGCCAGGAACTGGCGCGGATCGACACCCGCGCGCTGACCGATGACCGCGATGCCGCCCGCGCCTCGGTGGAGAGCCTCGACGCCACCCTTGGCACGGTGCAGCGCGCCCGACAGCGCGTGATTGAACTGGCAGGCCGGGGCGTCGCCGCCGCCGCCGCCCTTGAGACCGCCGAGCGCAATGAAGCCGTGGCCCGCGCCAATCTGGAGCAGGCCCGCGCCACGCTGGCCCGCGCCGAAGATGCGCTCAGCCGCGCGGTGCTGCGCGCGCCTTTCGACGGCATTGTCATTCAGACCCGCCACGAGCCGGGGACCACCATCGCCGCCGGAGATCCGGTTTTGATCCTCGCAAGCCCCGGCGGGCGCAATGTGGTTCTGACCCTGCCGCCGGTGCTGTTGCAAAACGCCGAAGCCGGACGCAGCGGCTTTCGCGTTCATGCGCCGAAACTCCCGCCTGAGGGGCTGCGTGGGGTGCTGTTGCGCGTCGATCCGGCCTCGGTCTCTCAGACCCGGATGCGCCGCGCCTGGATTGAACTGGGGCCGGAAGCCGCCGTTCTGGCTTTGGGAGAGCTGGTCAGCGTCACCCCTGAGCGCAGCGATGCGGCCCGTGTGACCCTGCCCGAGGCCGCGATTGTGGCAGGTGATCCGCCCTTCGTCTGGCAGGTGGCGGACGAGGGCGGCGCCCGCGTGCTGCGCCGCCTGGCCGTCACGCCGGCGGGCGCGCCGGAGGCGGGCCGCATCGCGGTGACGGGGGTGCCCCCCGGCATCGAAGTGGTGATCCGCGGCACCGCCGCGCTGCGCGATGGCCAGCGCGTCGGCCCCGCCGTTCAGCCGCCCGGCACCCGCAAAACCCCGCTGCCTCTGACCTTTGGAGAGAACTGAGATGCGCTTCAACCTCTCTGACTGGGCGCTGAAACACCGCTCGCTGGTCTGGTATCTGCTGCTGGTCTCGCTGCTGGCGGGGGCGTTTTCCTATACGCGCCTCGGGCGCGAGGAGGATCCGGCCTTTACCATCCGCACCATGGTCATCCAGGCGGTGCTGCCCGGGGCCACCACCAGCGAAACGGCGGCGCAGGTCACGGACCGCATTGAGAAAAAGCTTCAGGAGCTGGGCTCAAAACTGCACAGCCGCTCGGTGACGCAGCCCGGTCTGGCCATCGTCTATCTTGATCTCTTTGACGAGACGCCCGAGGACAAGGTCGAGGAGACCTGGCTGCGGGTGCGGGCGATGATGTCCGATCTTCAGGCGCAGATGCCGTCCGAGTTCCGCGGCTTTGGCTTTGAAGACAGCTTCGGCGATGTCTATGGCTCGGTCTATGCGCTGACCTCGGACGGCTTTACCCCGCGTGAGATGCGCGATTACGCCGAAGAGATCCGCTCGCAGATCCTGTCGATCCGGCAGGCGGGCAAGGTCAATCTGATCGGGGCTCGCGATCCGGCAATCTATATTGAGTTTTCTGCCCGCAGGCTGGCCGCCAATGGCGTCGACAAAGCGGCGGTGCTTGAAGAGCTTTCGGCGCAAAACACCATTGTCCCGGCGGGCGTGATCGACACCGGCGAAGAGCGCATTCTGGTGCGCAACGACAGCCATTTCCGCTCGGCCGAAGAGATCGCCGGGGTCACCCTGCGCTCAGGCGATGTCTGGTTCCGGCTGAGCGATGTGGCGAGTGTGCGCGAGGGCTATGTGACGCCGCCCGAAAAGCTCTTTCGTTTCAACGGTCAGGAGGCCATTGGCCTTGCTGTCGGCATGCGTGACGGCGAAAACGTCCAGGATTTCGGCGCAGCCCTCGATGAGGTCATGGCGCGGGTCGCCGCCGATCTGCCCCATGGGCTGGAGCTGCACCGCGTGGCCGACCAGCCCCATGTGGTGACCGAGGCCGTGAGCCATTTTATCCAGGCGCTGGTTGAGGCGGTGGTGATCGTTCTGGCGGTGAGCTTCGTTTCGCTGGGGCTGCGGGCGGGGCTGGTGGTGACGCTGTCGATCCCGCTGGTCCTGGCGCTGACCTTTGTCATCATGGATATCTGGGGCTTTACCCTGCAGCGCGTCTCGCTGGGGGCGCTGATTATTGCGCTTGGCCTGCTGGTCGATGATGCGATGATCGCCATTGAGACGATGATCTCGCGGCTGGAGGCCGGGGATAAGATCGAAAAAGCCGCCTCTTTCGCCTGGACCTCGATTGCCTTTCCGATGCTGACCGGCACCCTGGTGACGGTGGCGGGCTTCATTCCGATCGGGCTGAACAGCTCTAAGGCGGGGGAGTTTACCTTTTCGCTTTTCGTGGTGATCGCGGTCTCGCTTATGCTGTCCTGGGTGGTGGCGGTCTTCTTTGCGCCGCTTCTGGGGGCGGCGTTTTTGCCCAAAACCATGGCGCATCACAGCGCCGAACCAAGCCGCCTGCGCCGCGGCTTTGAGCGCGCGCTGGACTGGTCGATGCGCCGCCCGCTGACGGTGGTGGCGGTGACGCTGCTGGCGACCGCCCTCTCCGTGGGGGGTATGCGCTTTGTCGAGCAGCAGTTCTTTCCGCCCTCGGACCGGACCGAGCTGATCGTGGATGTGGCGCTTCCGGCCAGCGCCTCGGTGGATGCCACCGACCGCGCGCTGAAAGTGCTGGAGCGTGAGTTGGCCACCCGCGAAGAGGTGCGCTTCTGGTCCACCCATGTCGGCGAGACGGCGCCGCGCTTTATCCTGTCTTATGATGTTCAGGCCCCGGGTCGCAATCTGGGGCAGATCGTCATTCAGACCGAAGATCTGGATGCCCGCGACCGGCTGCGCAGCCATCTCGACGGCTTTGTGCGCGCGGCACTTCCGGGCACCGATGTGCTGATCAAACTGCTGGAAATCGGCCCGCCGGTGGGCAAGCCGGTGCAATACCGCGTCTCGGGGCCTGATGCCGATCTGCTGCATGAAAAGGCGATGGATCTGGCCGCGCTTTTGAACAGCGACCCAAGGCTGACGAATATCTCGCTCGACTGGGGTGTTCCGGCGCGGATGGTGGAGCTGAAGATCGACCACAGCCGGTTGCGCCGTCTGGGCCTGACGCAAAAGGATATCTCCTCGGCGCTGCAGGTGCTTTTTGCCGGGGCCGAAGTCACGGCGCTGCGCGATGATACCTATCTGGTGCCGGTGATTGCGCGCGGCGATGACAGCGACCGGCGCAGCCTCTCAAGCCTTGCGGCTTTGCAGATCGCCACGCCCTCGGGCGATGCCATTCCGCTGCTGAGTTTCGCGACCCTGGAGTGGTCGTCCGAGCAGCCTTTGATGATGACCCGCGACCGCGCCCTGACGATCACCGTCAAAGCCTCGATCGCGGATAAGACGCAGCCTGCGACCATCGCCAAAGATTTCGCCAAACGCATCACTGAGATGCGTGAGGCGCTGCCGCAGGGCTATCACCTGGCGCTTGGCGGCTCAGAGGAATCGAGTGCGGAGAGCAAGGCGCCGATCATCGCGGTGGTGCCGATCATGCTGCTGATCCTGCTGACCCTGGTCATGCTGCAGATGCAGAGCTTCCGTCTGACCTTTATTGTGATGATGGCGGCCCCTCCCGGGCTGATCGGGGTGGTGGCGGCGCTTTTGCTCTCGGGAAAACCCCTGGGCTTTGTGGCGATCCTCGGGGTGCTGGCGCTGATGGGCATTCTGATCCGCAACTCGGTGATCCTGGTGCATGAGATCTCGGTGCAGCGCGAGGCGGGCGTTGCCCCATGGGAGGCCGTGCGCCATGCCTCGCAAAGCCGGGCGCGGCCGATCCTGCTGACGGCGGCGGCGGCAAGCTTTGCGCTGATCCCGATTGCACGGCAGGTCTTCTGGGGGCCGATGGCCTATGGCATGATGGGGGGCATCATCATCGGCACTCTGGTGACGCTGCTCTTTATTCCCGCGCTCTATTGCCTGGTGATGCGGGTGCGCCCCGGGGACAGCGGGGCGGCGGCTTAAATCCCGCCTGCCAGAGAGGCGGATTTGACGATGGCAAAGACCTGCTGCCCTGGCCCAAGGTCCAGGGCGGCAGCGGAGCGGGCGGTGATCCGGGCCGGGATCACCCCGCCCCCGGCCTCAAGGCGTATCATCACCTCTGCCTCTGAAAGCGGCGTCAGGCTTAAGACCTTTGCGGGCAGGATATTCAGGGCCGAAAGCCCCTGGGGCACCTCGCGTGCGATCATCACATCGCGGGCGGGGATCTGCAGGCGGAAGGCTCCGGCCTTCGGGGCCGATGCCTCCGGCAGCCAGATCGGCGTGCCATCGCTCAGGCGCAGCTCCCTCAGCCCGTCCCGGATTTCCCCGGTGGCGGTGACCTGAAGCACCGCCCCCGCACGGTCAAGCGACAGCCCCGGCCCCACGTCCGACAGCATCTCCTCCAGCGGTCCGGCCCCGATCACCCGGCCCTCGGCCATCAGCACGAGCGTGGTGGCCAGCCGCGTCACCTCAGCCAGCGAATGGCTGATATAAAGGATCGGCAGCCCCGCCTCATCGCGCAGCCGCTCCAGCCAGGGCAGGATCTCGGCCCGCCGCGCCGCATCCAGCGCGGACAGCGGCTCATCCATCAGAAGAAACGCCGGCTGCGACAGCAGCGCCCGCCCGATCGCCACGCGCTGCTGCTCACCGCCCGACAGCGCGCCGGGGCGGCGGTCCAGCAGATGCGAAATGCCCAGCATTCCGCAGATCCGCGGCGCGCTGCGGGAGAAGTTTTCGCCCGCGCCATAGCGCAGGTTCTGCGCCACGCTCAGATGCGGGAAAAGCCGCGGCTCCTGGAAGACGCAGCCCATGCGGCGGTTGCGCGGCGCGATATGCAGGCCCGCCGCGCTGTCAAAGAGCGTCGCTCCCTCGAGGCGGATATGGCCCTCATCGGGTCGCAGCAGACCCGCAATCGCCTGAAAAATCGTGCTTTTCCCCGAGCCTGAGGGGCCGAAAAGCGCGGTGACCCCGGCGGGCGCGGTAAAAGCAGCCTCAAGGTGAAAGCCGCCGAAGCTGTGGCGGATATCGATCTCCAGCGTCATGCCCCTGAGATCCTTTTCTGCATCCGCCGCGCCAGAACCTCTGACAACAGCAGCGCCGCCATCGCCAGCGCAATCGAGATCAGCACCAGCCGCGTGGCCGCCGCGTCAGAGCCTGGCACCTGCAACAGGCTGTAGATCGCCGAGGGCAGGGTCTGGGTCTGGCCGGGAATATTTGAGACAAAGGTGATCGTCGCCCCGAATTCGCCAAGCGCCTTGGCAAAGGCAAGGATGGCCCCCGCCAGCACCCCAGGGGCCGCCAGCGGCAGGGTGATGGTCAGGAAAATCCGCAAAGGCCCCGCGCCAAGGGTCGCGGCAGCGGCCTCCAGCTTCGGGTCTGCGGCCTCAAGGCTGAGGCGGATGGCACGCACCAGCAGCGGAAAGGCCATGACCGCCGCCGCCAGGGCAGCGCCCGTCCACTGAAAGGAGAAGGTAAAGCCGGTCAGCTCATAAAGCGGCGCGCCGATCCAGCCCCTGCGGCCAAAGGCCATCAGCAAAAGCCAGCCCGTCACCACCGGCGGCAGGATCAGCGGCAGATGCACCAGACCGTTCAGGATCTGCCGCCCCGGAAACTCACAGCGCGCCAGTATCCAGGCCACAAAGATCCCCGGCGGCAGGCTGCAGAGCGTGGCCCAGAAGGCGACCTTCAGGCTGAGAAAGACGGCGCTCGCCTGATCGGGCGTCAGCCAGTCGCTCATGGGCGGGGCTCGGGCGGCGGGCGGCAGGCTCTCAAGGATAGGCTCCGGGGTGGGGCAGGGCGCGCGGGATGCGCCGGATTTCCGGGCAACTCTCCGCCAAGGCGGCGGGGCGTGCAAGCGCTTTGCGCCCGCCAGAGTTGCGCACTGGTCTTTTTCGCAGCCGCCTGCAAGAGAGGAGGGCACAGCGAAAGGCCGCGCCATGTTTGAAGTCAGCCTTGAGATTTTGGCTCTGCTGCTGGGTGCGGCGGTGCTGAGCGGCTTTATCGATTCCATCGCCGGGGGCGGCGGGCTGGTCACCATGCCCGCGCTGATGCTGGCCGGGGCCTCTCCGGTCGAGGCTTTGGCCACCAATAAACTGCAGGGCAGTTTTGGCACCGCAACCTCGGCTTTTTCTTATGCGCGGGCGGGCCATGTGAACCCGCGCGCGCAGCTTGGGCTGGCGCTGATTGCGGCGCTCTCCGGCGGGCTGGGGGTGCTGGTGGTGCATCTGGTGCCGGTGATCTGGCTCTCGCGGCTGATGCCGCTGGTGCTGATCGCGGTGGCGGTTTTCTTCGCGCTGCGCCGGGGGCTGAGCGACGAGAGCCGCCCCGCCCGGGTCGGGCCTGCGGTGATCTCGGGACTGATGGTGCCGGTGGTGGGCTTTTATGATGGCTTCTTTGGCCCTGGCACGGGCAGCTTTTTCATGCTCGGCTTTGTGCTTTTGGCGGGCTATGGGATGCTGAAGGCCACGGCGCATACGAAGTTTCTGAACTTCGCCTCCAGTTTCGCGGCGCTTTTGACCTTTATTCCTTTGGGCGGGATCTGGTGGGGCACGGGGCTGGTGATGGCCTGCGGGCAGATCCTGGGCGCAAGGCTGGGCGCGGGACTTGCGATGAAGCGCGGCGCAAAGCTGATCCGGCCGCTGCTGGTCCTCACCTCAGGCGGTCTGGCGCTGCGGCTGCTCTGGCAGTCTCAGGCCGGTTAACGCGCCAGCCCTTTGGCGGCCAGCCAGTCGATGGCGGCGGGGATCTGGCTTTTGTCGCTCAGCTCAAGGATCAGCCGCGGCATGACCTCCAGCTCATGCAAAGCCCGGAAGACGGCGGGCCAGTTGATCCGGCCCTCGCCAGGCGGCCAGTGGCGGTCGGCATAGCCGTCGCTGTCCTGCAGATGCACGTGGCGCAGCTGCGCCCCGGCGCGGCGGATATAATAATCGACCGGGGGCGCACCAAAGCTGCCATGGGCAAATTCGGCATGCCCGGTGTCGAGCGAGACCTGCATGGCCGCAGAGTCAAAGGCCCGCGCCAGGGTGCCGCGAATATCGGGGTCTTTGTCCTGCACATTCTCCAGCACGATCTCAACGCCGAGGGCTTCGGCCCGCCGCACCACCGGATCCATCGAGGCGCGGCAATTGGCAATCAGCCAGTCATAGGCTGAGCGAAAGGCGAAGTGATCGAGCGTGTGATAATCCCAGGGCGTATAGGGCGAATGCACCACCATCTGATCCGCGCCCATGTGATCACAGACATCCAGCGCCTGCATCATCCGGCGCGTCACAATGACGCGCACCTCCGGGTCGGGGGTGGACATATCGATGCCCCAGAAGGGACCGTGGATCCCCAGCCGCCCCCGCCAGCCCGACAGCAGCGCTTTGATGCGCGCAGCCTCCGGGCGCCAGTCGCCGTTCAGCACCTCTGCCATGAAGAAATCCTGCAGCTCGACATCGCGGTGCTCTGCGGTGATCCGCTCGCCCAGCCGTTCCAGATCATCGCCCTGCAGCGCGGCTCCGAGGAGGGGACGATCAGGCATGGCGGGCTCCTTTTGCTGTGCGGCCTTTTCTGGCCTGCGACCGGCGCCGGGGCAAGGGGCAGGCCCCTGAAAAAAGGCCCGGCCTTTGCAGGACGGGCCTTCGGAGTGTGAGGAAGGGGCCTCTCAGCGACCGGCCATGCGGCGCAGGATGTTGTCTTTCCAGGCCAGGTCATGCACCGCCACCATGGCGATATGGCCAAGGATCAGCACCAGCATCAGCCAGCCCATCTCACCATGCCATTCCGCGACATTGACCGCCCATGCCACCGGCGGCTCCTGGGCGGGGAAGATCTCAAAGCCAAAGGGCGCAAAGACGCGCTGGTTGCCCCAGGAGCGGATGAGCGCGGTGAAAGGGATCAGCGCCATCAGCGCATAAAGCGCGGCATGACCCGCCCGCGAGGCCAGACCGACCAGCCCGCTGCCATGCGCGGGACGATTGCTCCGGTTCATCAGCGCCCAGAGGATCCGCACCACCACCAGGGCAAAGATCACAAGGCCCACCGGCTGGTGGCTGCTGACGATGGCGCTGACGGTCGGGCTTTTCTCCAGAGTGACTTTCACAATCATGCCGAAAAGCTGCCAGAGGATCAAAAGCCCGAGCCCCCAGTGCAGGGCGCGGGTGATTTTCCCATAGCGCAGCGCGGTGTCGCGCAGGGGCAGGGCGGCATCATTTGCCTGGGTCAAGGGGAGGCTCCTTCCGTCTGTTTCCGCTGCCGACTAGCAAATTCCGGCGGCTCAGAAAACCGCCCCGCGAAAAGTTGACAATTTTGCTACGGTTGCTTAACCGGGTCCAAGGTCACGTTGCCGTTGAGAAAGTTTTTCCATGTCTGATCCAGCACAAAGTCTGCCCCGCCAGATCTGGCCTGATGATTTTGCGGCGCGCTACCGCGCGGAAGGCTATTGGAGGGGCGAGACCTTCGGGGGTTTTCTGCGCGCCCGTGCGGCGGCCCATCCGGAGCGGATCGCGGTCAGCGATGCGGTGAACCGCTGGAGCTATGGGGAGGTTCTGGCGCGGGCTGAGGCGGCGGCGGGGGGCTATATGGCGCTTGGCCTGCAGCCTGGCGAGCGGGTTCTGGTGCAGATGCCGAATGTCGCCACTTTCCTGCCTGCGGTCTTTGGGTTGTTTCTCGCCGGGCTGATCCCGGTCTATGTGCTGCCCGCGCACCGCAAAACCGAGCTTGAGCATTTCGCCCGCCGCTCGGGCGCGAAGGCGGTGGTGACGCTCGATCAGTTCGACGGATTTGCTTATCCCGCCATGGCGGCAGAGGTGCGTGATCTGGTGCCGGAACTGGCGCATATCATCGTCGCAGGCGAGGCGGGTCCGCATATCTCTTTCGACAGCTTCGGGCAAAAGCCGGAAGCTTTCCCGCAGGTCGATCCTTCGGCGGTGGCGTTTTTGCAGATCTCGGGCGGCTCGACGGGGCTGTCGAAGCTGATCCCGCGCACCCATGATGATTATATCTACAGCTTTGCCGCCTCGGGCCCGATCTGCGGGCTGAGTGAGGCGTCGGTTTATCTGTGTGCGCTGCCGGCGGCGCATAACTTCCCGATGTCCTCGCCGGGGATTTTCGGCACGCTTTATGCGGGCGGCCGGGTGGTCATGGCGCCGAATCCGGCGGCGGAGACCTGTTTTCGCCTGATCGACGAAGAGCGGGTGACGCTCACCGGGCTCGTTCCTCCGCTGGCACTTTTGTGGATGGAAGCCGCACCGAAGAGCCGTCACGATATCTCCAGCCTTGAGGTGCTGCAGGTGGGCGGCGCGAAATTCGTGGCCGAGGCTGCCGCAAGGGTGCGCCCGGTGCTGGGCTGCAGGCTGCAGCAGGTTTTTGGCATGGCTGAGGGCCTGGTGAATTACACCCGCCTTGATGACGCGGAAGAGATCATCGTGCAGACCCAGGGCCGTCCGATCAGCCCCGCCGATGAGGTGCTGATCCTTGATGATGAGGGCAATCCCGTCGCCGAGGGCACGCCGGGCCATCTGCTGACGCGCGGGCCCTATACGATCCGCGGCTATCACAATGAGCCCGCCGCCAATGCGCGCAGCTTCACCCCCGACGGTTTCTACCGCACCGGCGATATCGTGAAGCGGCTGGAGGGCGGCTATCTCTCGGTTCAGGGCCGCGCAGGCGATCACATCAACCGCGCGGGCGAAAAGATCTCGGCCGAAGAGGTGGAAGAGCATCTGCTGGCCCATGGCTCGGTCTTTGATGCGGCGGTGGTCTCAATCCCGGATGACTTTCTGGGCGAGCGGATCTGCGCCTTTATCGTGCCGCGTGGTGAAAAGCCAAAAGGCAGCGAGATCAAAGCCTTTATGCGCAAGCGGGGTCTGGCGGAATTCAAAGTCCCCGATCAGGTGGTCTTTGTGCCCGAGTTTGAAACCACCGCCGTCGGCAAGGTCTCGCGCAAAGTGCTGCGCGCGCGGCTGCGCGAAGAGTTTATGAAGAAGGAGGCCTGAGAATGGCACTCACCCTTGAGCAGATGCGCGCCGATATCGCGCGGATGATCCACCTTGATGCCGATGAAATCGGCGATGACGACAGCCTGCCCGATCTCGGCCTCGACAGCCTGCGGTTGATGCGGCTGGCGGTGATCTGGGAAGAGGCGGGTCTCAGGGCCGATTTCTCGATGTTTGCCGAAAGCACCACGCTGGGGGAATGGTGGGCGGAAATCGAAGAACGGGGCCTTGTGAACTGAGATGACGATGACGGACGGCCCGGGCGCGGCATCCTTTGCGCTTACGGAGGCACAGGAAGGTCTTTGGTACTTTCAGGCGCTGGATGTCGAAAATCCGATCCTGAACACCGGGCAATATCTGGAACTCAGCGGCCGTCCGGATCTCTCTGCGCTGCGCGAAGCCATGGCGCGCATGATCGCCGAGACAGAGGCTCTGCGGCTGCGGTTCCGCCGCGGCCCGCGCGGCCCTGAGCAGTGGCTCTCTGACAACGCGCCGGTCCTGGCGGAGGCGGATCTGACGCAAAGCGCCGATCCTGCCGCCGAGGCCATGGCTTTGATGCAGGCCGATACCGCGCGGGCGCTGGATCTGCGGCGCGATCAGATCGCGGCCTTCACGCTGTACCGCCTCAGCGCGGAGCGGTTTTTCCTGTATCAGCGCATCCATCATCTTGGGATTGATGGCTATGGCTTTGTGCTGCTGACCAACCGCATTGCCGAGCATTACAACCATCTGACCGCAGGCGGTCCCGCGCCGCTGCCCTTCCGCCCGATTGAGACCGCGTCAGCGGAGGATCAGGCTTACCGCAACGGGCCAAAGCGCAGCGAGGATGCCGCCTGGTGGAAGGCCGCCATGGCAGGTCTGCCGGAGGTGCAGGGCCCGACGCCGGGGCGTGCGGTCTCGGGCAGTGGGTTTTTGCGCCATTCGGTCTGGATGCCGCAGGATCTGCGCGCGGCGCTGGCCGCTTTCTCAGAGCATCACGATCTGAACTGGACCGATGTGCTGACCGGGCTGACCGGGGCTTACCTTGCGCGCTGGACGGGGGGCGAAGTGGTGGCGGGTCTGCCCTTCATGGCCCGGATGGGGCGCAAAGTCGCGCGTCTGCCCTGCATGGTGATGAATGTGCTGCCGCAGCGCATCCGCCCTGACGAAGAGGCACCGCTGCCGGACTGGCTGCGCGGCTTTACCGTTGAGATGCGTGAGGCGCGCAAACACGGGCTTTACCGCTCTGAGCAGCTGCGCCGTGATCTTGGTCTTGTTGGCGGGGCGCGGCGGCTTTACGGCCCGCTTATCAATATCCAGCCCTTTGACCGCCCGCCGGTTTTCGCCGGGATTGATGTGAAGCTGCATATCTTAGGTGCAGGCGCGGTCGATGATCTGACGCTGACCTTCCGGGGCGATCCCGACAGCGGCATGCTCTTTGAGGTCGATGCCAATCCCGCGCTTTATGATGAAAAGGCGATTGCCGGCCATTCCGCGCGGCTGATCGCCTTTTTGCGCGCGGCGCTGGCGGCGGAAAACCTGGCGCGGGTGCCGACTGCCTCGCCCGAAGAAGTGGCGCAGATTGACGCCCGCAATGCCGCCACCGCCCATGAGATCCCCGGGACCACGCTGATCGCGCTGATTGAGGCGCAGATGAAAGCCAGCCCCGGGGCCCCGGCGCTGTCCTTTCGGGGGGAGGTGCTGACCTATGCCGAAGTTGACCGCCGCTCTGCGGCGCTGGCTTTGCAGTTGCAGGCCATGGGGGCCGGGCCGGGGCAGATCATCGCCGTGGCGCTGGAACGCTCATTTGAGCTGTCGATCGCGCTTTTGGCCATTCAGCGGGCGGGGGCGGCCTATCTGCCGCTCGATCCCGATCATCCGGCCGACCGCATTGCCACGATCCTGCGCCTTGCCACCCCGCTGCGGGTGATCACTTCGCCGGATCTGACCGGGCTTTTTGCGCCCGATGCGCCGCTGCTGCTGAGCCCGGATTTCGCCACCTCGGGCCAGCCCGCGCCCTCGGGGGCGGGGCCGGAAGATATGGCCTATATCATCTTCACCTCCGGCTCGACCGGAGAGCCGAAGGGCGTGGTGATTGAGCATCGCGCCATCGTCAATCGCCTGCTGTGGATGCGCGAATTCTATGGCTTCCACGCGGGTGACCGCATTTTGCAAAAGACGCCCGCGACCTTTGACGTCTCGGTCTGGGAGCTGTTTTTGCCCTATCTGACCGGGGCGACCCTCATCATGGCCGAGCCGGGGGTGCACCGCGATCCGGTGGCCCTGGCGCGGGTGATCCGGCAGGAACGGGTCAGCACGCTGCATTTCGTGCCCTCGATGCTTTCGGCTTTCCTTGCGGCTCCGGCCAGCCAGGGGCTTGAGATTGCACGCACCTTCTGCTCGGGAGAAGAGCTGACCGCCGATCACCGCGACCGCTTTCATGCCCGCATCCGGGGCGAGCTGCACAATCTTTACGGCCCCACAGAGGCGGCGGTGGATGTGAGCTACTGGCCTGCGACGCCTGAGGACCGCTCCAACCCGCTGCCCATTGGCTTTGCGGTCTGGAACACCCGTCTGGAGGTGCTGGATGAGCGTATGCGCCCGCTGCCGCCCGGTCTGCCGGGGCATCTTTACCTGGGCGGTGTGCAACTCGCGCGCGGCTATCTGGGCCGCCCCGATCTGACCGCCGAGCGGTTCATCCCCGACCCGCGCCAGCCCGGCGCGCGGCTTTATCAGGCCGGCGATCTGGCGCGGCTGCGCGAAGATGGCGCGGTGGTCTATCTGGGCCGCTCGGATCATCAGGTGAAAATCCGCGGCCTGCGGATTGAGCTCGGTGAGATCGAAGCCGCGATCATGGCCACGGGTCTGGCCCGCGAAGCCGTGGTGATCGCCCGCGAAGACCGCGCCGGAGAAAAGCGCATCGTGAGCTATGTGGTGCCGTTGGGCGCGCATCAGCCCGGAGCGATTGCGGCGGCAATCTCGCGCAGCCTTCCGGCCTATATGCTGCCCTCAGCGGAAGTGCCGATGAGCGCGCTGCCGGTGACTTCGAACGGCAAGCTGGACCGTAAGGCCCTGCCTGCGCCGGAATTTTCGGCCACGGGGCGGCCTGCCTCCACCCCGGCAGAGGTGATGCTGGCCGGGCTTTACGCCGAGATCCTGCATCTGCCCAGCCCCCCGCCTGCTGAGGCGGATTTCTTCGCGCTCGGCGGCGACAGCCTTTCTGCTGTGACCCTTGCCCTGCGCATTGAGCAGAGCACCGGGCGCGATCCGGGCATCGGCGCGATCTTTGAGCAGCCGGTGCTGGCCGGTCTGGCGCGGATCATTGGCGGCGAAGAGACCAGCGAAAACGGCCTTGGCACGCTTTTGCTGCTGGCGGAGGGCGATGCGGCAGAGGTGCCGCTGATCCTTCTGCATCCCGCAGGCGGGCTGGGCTGGGGCTACCGCACGCTGGCACGCGCGCTTGCGCCGCAGCGCCGGGTCTGGGCCCTGCAGCACCCCTGTCTTGATCCCGCTGAGGCGCTGCCGCGCAGCCTCTCGGATCTGGCGGCGCGCTATCTGCAGGTGCTGGAGGCCGCGGGGATCACCGGCAGGGTGCATCTTGCGGGCTGGTCGGTGGGCGGGCTGATCGCCCAGGAAATGGCGGTTCAGGCGGGCGCGCGTGCGGGCATGGTGGCGCTTCTCGACAGCTACCCCGCCGATGTCTGGCGCGAGGAGCCCGACCCCGATCCGGTCGCCGCCCTCAGGGCGCTTCTGGCCATCGCCGGGCATGATCCCGAGGGGCACCAGGACCTCGACACCCGTGCCAAAGTCGTGGCCTTCCTGCGCGAGGGCGACAGCGCCCTTGGGGCGCTGCCCGAAGAGGTGCTTGATGCCGTGGTGCGGCTGGTGACCGACACCAACCGCCTGGTGCGCAGCCAGTATCACCGCGCCATGGCGGGGGATCTGTTGCACATCCGCGCCGGGCGCGATCACGCGGGCCGCGGACTGACCGCGGATCTGTGGCAGCCCTGGGCTGCGCGGGTGCGGACGGCAGAGGTGCCCTTCCTGCACGCGCAGATGATCTCGCCCGAGGCGGTGACGGAGATCGCCCCGATCCTGAACGCGGCCATGCGGGGAACGGGGGGCTGAGGCCCCCCGCGCCGTCCTCAACGGGCGGCGAAGGGCAGCACCAGCGGATAGGACCCGGCAAGGGTCTGGATATGCACGTGATCTTTCAAAACATGCAGATCTGTCTGCAGGCCGGGATGGGCGGCGATCTGCGTCACGAAAGAGAGGGTCGCCGGGGCGGGGCCATCGGGGGCCGGCCCGTCTGAGCCCGAGCGCTTCTCTTTATCGCCCAGGGCCAGCAGGACCTCCGGCAACAGCCCGGGCACCCGCGCTTCGGATGCGATGCGCCGGATCAGGGCCTCATCCCACCAGATTGAGGGGCTGATCGGCGCGAAACGCGCGAAGCTCTCAGGCTGCGCGAGCAGCGCGTAAAGCACGAAAAGCCCGCCAAAGCTGTGGCCCCAAAGGGTGCGGCGCGCGCCATCTATCGCCAGCCCGGCCTCTGCGGCGGCGCGGATCTCGGTGGTCAGGCGCTGGTGGAAGATCTCTGCGCCCCCGGCCATGCGTCCGTCATGCACGTGATCGGGCCGCAGCCCGGCCCCGGGGCTAAGGGGGGCGGTGAAATCGGTCGTGCGCAACTCACGCGCGAACTGCCGGTCGGTGTCATAGCCGATGGCGGCGATCACCAGGCCTGGCACCTGCGACAGATGGTCCGCGCTGAGATAGTCAAACGCCGCATTGCCATCGAGCATATAAAGGATCGGCCAGCCGCCCTCAGGGGCCGGATTTTTCGGCACTGCAAGAAAAATACGGTAGCCCGGCCCAAGCTTTACGGTCTTTTGCGTCAGATCATGGCTGTCGCATCCGGTTTCAAACAAACGCATTTCAGCCGGACGGCGGGCGTGATCGGGGCCAACCTTTCCTGTCGCGGACATCAGGCAGTTCCTTATAGTTGACAATCCTGATCAGGATTATACTGATGCGGCAGGATCTGCCAGCCCGACCACACCGGCAGGCATCACATGTGGAGCGTCTCTCATGATACACCCCATCCGCAGCCGGTCTTTGCGGCGCTGGCTTGGAGCCTCGGCCCTGCTCGTGCTGAGCGCGGGTGTGCCCGCTGTGGCCGAGACGGTGTTCACGCCCACCGCCAATGGCTTTCAGGGCACGGTCAGCGCCGCTGCGCCCGAGCGCGGTGGCCCCATTGTGGCGGGCGGACAGGCGGTCATCCGCGGCCAGGGGCTGATCCCGGGCCAGCAGATCACCCTGATGCGCGGCAGCCATGTGCTGAACGACGCGCCCCTGACGGCGGATGCCGAGGGCAAATTCAGCTTTGATCTGAAGATCGATGCAGAGGCGGCGCGGGGCCTGCACCCCATTGTGGTCATTGCGGAAAATCCGGCTGCGGCCAGCGTGATTGATCTGAAAGTCTCGCCGGATCTGCCCCTTTCGGGTGCTGAGAACTTCATCATTGAAAGCGCCAAAGTCGCCCCCGGCCTCTATCAGGTGGCCTTTGGAGAGGCCGCAGGCGCGATCTTTGTGACCGCAGCCTCCGGCCGCCCGCCGGTGAAAGATTCCGCGCTCTACCGCCTTGATCCGCAAAGCCTTCAGATCATCGCCCGCGGTGCCGCGGGCGAGGCTCCGGCACTTGCAGATGGTCGCGAGGGCGGCGTTTTCGCGGTCTATGGTCTCGGGCTTGATGAGGCCAATGGCACCATCTGGACCACCAATACCCGGCAGAACACCGTGGCGATTTATCGCCAGAATGATCTTTCGCTGGTGAAACAGTTTGAGCCCGGTCTGGTCGATCATGGCCGCGATGTGGTGATCGACCAGGCCCGCGGCCGCGCCTATATCAGCACCTCGGTTGAGCCGAAGATTGAGGTTTTCACCACCGGCCCGAACCAGAAGATCGACACGATCACCATTCAAAGCCTGCAGCGCGGCGCGAAATTCGCCGTCATGAGTCTCGCGCTCGATGCAAAGGCGGGGCGGCTTTACACGGTCTCGATGAGCACCGCTGAATATGCCACCGTCAATCTTGAGGATCACAGCGTTAAGGTTTTCCCGCTGCCGGGGGCAAAGGGCGCCTCGGGCGTTGCCTTTGATCCCGAGGAGGGGCTTTTGTTCGTGGCCTCGCAGCAAAGCGATAACCTGCTGATCGTAAAGGCCGAAGACGGCACGGTGCTGCAGGATGCCCCGGTGGGCGCAGGGGCGCTGAATGTCACCTTCGAGCCGAAATCGCGCCAGGCCTTTGTTGCGAACCGCGGCGCGGGCACGATCACCGTGGTGGATACCAGCGGTGAGGTGAAGGCCGTTCTCGATGCGGGCAGCTTTCCGAACCATCTGCAGGCCGACGGGCAGGGCAATGTCTGGGCGGTGAACAAATCGCGCGGCGCTGAGGATGAAGCGGGCGACCGTCTGTGGCGCATCACGCCGAAAGCACAGTGAAAACGACAGTGAACTGAGACCGTGGCGGGGGGCGTCCCCCTCGCGCCACACAGGAAGAAAGAGGCCGGCCTTGGCGGATATGATGACCTGGGCGCGCGGGGGGATCCTTGCGCTTGCTGCGACGCTCGCTGCGGCACTTCCGCTCGCGGCAGAGGTGCGGGCGCTGGATATTCTGGGTCGTGAGGTGGTACTGCCCGCGCCCGCATCGCGGATCGTGCTGGGCGAGGGCCGCCATATGGCGGTGCTGGGTCTGATGCATGACGACCCGGTCGCAAAGGTCGTGGGCTGGCGTCTCGACAAGGCGATGGACCCGCCCACCCTTCAGGCCTACCGCGCGAAATTCCCGCAGATCGGGGCCATAAAACCCGTGGGCTCGGGCAACCGCGATCTCTCGGTTGAGGCGGTGATTGCGCTGGATCCCGATCTTCTGGTGCTCTCGCTGATGGATGCCAAAGACCCCGGCATGGAGCAGGCGCGCAGCCAGGTGGAGGCCGCGGGCATTCCGGTCGTCTATGTCGATTTCTTCTCGCATCCGCAGGAAAATTCACTGCCCTCGCTGCAAATCCTTGGCGCGCTGACGGGTGGCGAGGCGAAAGCCGCAGAATTCGCCGCCCTTTACACCGAGCGGCTGGAGCGCATCACCTCGCGGCTGAGCGATCCGTCGATCACGCGTCCGGATGTGTTTTTCCACGTTCATGCCGCCCCCAAGGGCTGTTGTTCGACCGTCGGGCAGGGGGTTTTTCACGACTTCATCACCACCGCCGGCGGCCATAACATCGGCAATACCGCCGTGGGCGGCGTTCTGGGCAATGTGAGCCTGGAGTTCCTGCTGGGCGCCGATCCCGATATTTATGTCGCGACCGGCGGCGCGCATATGGCGGCGCGCGGCGGTCTGGTGCTGGGCTCTGGCATCACGCCGGGTGAGGCAGAGCTGAGCTTTGCGGCCCTTCTGAAAGCCCCGGGCTTTTCGGCGCTGAGTGCCGTTGAAAGCGGTCGCGCCGCAGGGGTCTGGCATCTTTTCAACGACAGCCCCGTCCATATCGCGCTGATCGAATATCTGGCAAAGCTCTTCCATCCCGATCTCTTCGCGGATGTCGATCCCGAGGCCACGCTGCGCGAGATTGAGGCGCGGTTCTCTCCGGTGACGGTGCCTGGCACCTGGTGGGTGCGCGCGCATGACTGAGGCCGTTCTTGCCGCGTATCACCGCCGCAACCGCCGGCGCGCGGTGCTGGTGGGGGTGATGGCTGTCGCGGCCCTTCTGGCGCTGCTGACCGATCTGATGACCGGGCCTTCGGGTCTGCCGCTGTCGCAGGTCTGGGGCGCATTGACGGGGGCGGAGGATATTTCCCGCGGCACCCGGGTGATCGTCTGGGATGTGCGCCTGCCGGTTGCGGTTATGGCGCTTCTGGTGGGGGCGGCCCTGGCCATGGCGGGGGCGGAGATGCAGACCGTGCTGGAGAACCCGCTGGCCGAGCCCTTTACCCTTGGCGTCTCGGCTGCGGCGGCGCTTGGCGCGGCCACGGCGATTGTTCTGGGGCTGACGCTGCCGTTTTTGCCGCCGGTCTGGTCGGTTTCGGTCAATGCGTTTTTGTTCGCGCTTGGCGCGCTGGCGCTGTTGCAGCTTCTCGGGCGGCTGCGCGGCGGCGGCACGGAGGTGCTGATCCTTTTCGGCATCGCGCTGAACTTTGCTGCCGGGGCCTTTTTGTCGCTGCTGCAGTTCGTGTCCTCCGCTGATGCTTTGCAGCAGCTGGTGTTCTGGACCATGGGGAGCCTTGCCTCGGCCAATTGGGCTTCGGCGGCCATTCTGGCGGCGGTGCTGATCTGTACCCTTCCCTTTGCCTTCCGCGCCTCCTGGCAGCTGACGGCGCTTAGGATGGGCGAAGATCAGGCGCGCTCTTATGGGGTGGATGTCACGGCTTTGCGCCGCTGGGCGCTGCTGCGGGTCAGCCTTCTGGCGGCGACAGCGGTTTCAATGGTGGGGATCATCGGCTTTGTGGGTCTGGCAGGTCCGCATATCGCGCGGATGCTGGTCGGCGAGGATCACAGGTTTCTGCTGCCCGCGTCGGTGCTGACCGGGGCGCTGGTGATGTCGCTGGCCTCTGTGCTGGCCAAACTGGTGGTGCCGGGGGTTCTTCTGCCGGTGGGGCTGGTGACCTCGCTTATTGGTCTGCCGATATTCTTTGCGCTGATCCTGCGCGGGAGGGGGCGGGCATGAGGGAAGGTCTGATCCTGCGCGATGCGGCGGTGCGCTTTGGTGGCCGCGATGTTCTGAAGGGCTTTTCGCTGGCGCCGCTGAAACCTGGCGAAGTGACGGTGCTGGCGGGTCCCAATGGCGCGGGAAAATCCACGCTGCTCAAGGGCATCGCCCGTCTTGCCCCGGTTGCGGGCGAGATGATCCTCGACGGAGAGGCGCTGTCGGCCATGCCCGCGCCGCAGCGCGCGCGCAAAATCGGCTTCATGCCGCAGAGCCTGCCCTCGGCGGCCTCGCTCTCGGTTTTGGAATGTGTGATTGCCGCGCTGCGGGCCGGGGGGGCGCATCACGGCCCCGATGCGGCCGAAAAGGCCATGGCGGTGCTGGTGCGGCTGGGGATCTCGCATCTCGCGCTGGATGCGCTGGAGAAGCTTTCCGGCGGGCAGCGGCAGATGGTGAGCCTCGCGCAGGCGACGGTGCGGGATCCGCGCCTGCTGCTGCTCGATGAGCCGACCTCGGCGCTGGATCTGGCGCGTCAGGTGCGGCTGCTGTCTGAGGTGCGCCGCATTGCATCAGAAGGGCGTATCGTGCTGGCCGTGCTGCATGATCTGGCGCTGGCGGCCCGCTGGGCGGACCGGATTGCGGTGCTGCATCAGGGCCGTCTTTACGCCGAAGGCCCGCCCGCTGAAGTCGTCACCCCCGCCATGCTGGCCGAGGTCTACGGCGTTGAGGCCCGGGTCGAGCGCTGCTCAAAAGGCGCGCTGACGGTGCTGATTGACCGGGAACTGGAGCGGAGCTGATGCAGGGGCTGAGCCGATCGCTGCTGCGGCTGGAAAAGGGCCTCGCGGGGCTTTTGACCTTTGCCATCCTGGTGCTGGTGGGCTTTGGCTCCGTGGCGCGGGGCCTTGGCTATCCGCAGGTCTGGACCGATGAGCTGGCGGTGCATCTGATGGTGATGCTGGCCTTTATCGCCGCCTCCATGGGGGTGGCGCTGCAAAACCATATGGCCATGGGGCTGATGCCCGAAAGCCTGGGGCCGCGCGGGCGACGGGTGCTGGCGCGGGTGAACCAGGGGCTGATCCTCGCGTTCATGGCGCTGATGGCGGTGCTGGTCTGGATCTGGCTCGATCTGCCGGGGCTGATCGCGGCCGGCAGCGGTGAGGCCCTGGCCGAGGCCAGCTTCAACTTTGCCTGGACTGATCCCACGCTGACCCTGGGGATGCGCAAGATCTGGTTCTGGCTGGTGGTCCCGGCCTCGGTTCTGGCGGGCAGCCTGCATGTTCTGGCGCAGATTGTCACGCCGCTTCCGGAGGCAGAGGCGTGATTGCATCGCTTGGGTTTCTGATTTTCATGGCGCTTGGTGCGCCGCTGGCCTTTGTGCTGATCGCCGCCGCCGTCATTCTGGTGCTGGAGGGCGGCAATACCGCGCTTCTCTCGGCCTTTCCGCAGCAGCTTTTTGCGGGGATGGAAAGCCCGGCCATGCTGACGCTGCCGCTGTTCATCCTGCTGGGAGAGCTGATGGGCGCGGGGGGCATCGGGCGCAGGCTCTTTGCTTTTGCCGCAGCGCTGCTGCCGCCGCTGCGGGCGGGGCTGGCGCAGGTGAACCTGTTGACCAATCTGATGATGGCCTCGGTGCTGGGCTCAACGGTGGCGCAGCTGACGGTGATGTCGCGCCTTGCGGTGCCAGAGATGGAGCGGGCGGGCTATCCGCGCGATATCTCGGCCACGGTGACGGCGGCGGGCGGGCTTCTGGCGCCGCTGCTGCCGCCCTCGATGAATTTGATCGTCTTTGCGGCTGTGGCGCAGCTGCCGGTGGGCGATCTCTTTGCGGCTTCGATCCTGCCGGGGCTGGCCATGGCCTTTGCCTTTATGCTGGTGATTGCCCTGATCGGCTGGCGCTCTGATCTTCCCGTCTCGGGCAGGCTGCCACTGGCGGCGCGGGGACGGGATCTGCTGATGGGGCTTCCGGCGCTGGCGGTTCCGCTGGCGGCCGTCGGCACGATCCTGAGCGGGATTGCCACGCCCACGGAATCGGCGGCCATGGCCTCGGTTGCGGCGCTGCTGATCGGCGCGCTGGTCTATCGGGAGCTGACCTGGGCCGCGCTGCCGGGCATCTTTATACGCAGCGGCATCACGGCAGGGATCGTGCTTTATCTGGTCGGTGCCGCGCAGATCATGGGCTGGGTGATGACCTTTGCCAATGTTCCGGCCATGGCGGCGGACTTCATTCAGGAGATGGCGGGATCGCCGCTGATGTTCCTGATTATGCTCAATATTTTTCTGCTTTTGCTGGGCACCGTGCTGGAGCCTGTTCCCGCGATCATTCTGACCGCGCCGGTGCTTTTGCCGGTGGCGGTGACTTCCTTCGGCATTGATCCGGTGCAGTTCGGGCTGATCCTCTGCGCCAATCTGGCCCTCGGCCTTCTGACGCCGCCGGTGGGGGCCGGGCTTTATACCGCTGCCCTGATGACCGGGGTTTCTGCGGGCCGGTTGTCGCGACTTTTACTGCCGTTTTTCGGCGCAATGCTTGCGGTGATCGCGGGCATGACCATTCACGCTGCCCTGAGCGCAGGCTGAGGAGAAACCTTCCATGTCACTTCTGAAAAAGATCACCGCGGTGGCCGTTCTGGCGCTCGGGTTTGGGGCGGCGCCGAGCCTGGCGCAGGACCTGAAGATCGGTCTGATCACCCCGCCGCCGCATCAATGGACCCGCTCTGCGGGGCATCTGGCGGAGCGTCTGGCGACCGAAAGCGAGGGGCGGCTGAAGCTCTCGGTTTTCCCGGCCGGTCAGCTGGGCTCTGAGGCGCAGATGCTGCAGCAGCTGCAGTCCGGCGCCCTGGATCTGGCCTTTATGACGGTCGGAGAATTGGCGAACCGCGATGAAGAGTTCAACATCCTGGTCGCGCCCTATCTGGTCGAGACCGCGGAGCAGGCGGCAAAGCTGCTGGAGGGACCGACGGCGGCGGCGCTGCAGGGCAAACTTGGTAAACTGGGGCTGAAGGGCCTTGGGTTTGGCATGGCGGGGATGCGGATTGTGCTGCTGTCGCAACCGCTGGGGGCGGATGGCACCGTGAAGGGGCGCAAAATCCGCACCGTGCCTCTGGCCTCTGAGCTCGACTTCTGGTCGATGGCCGGGGCCGCCCCCACGCCGCTGCCGCTTCCCGACCTCTTTGACGCCTATGCCAATGGCCAGATCGACGGGATGCAACTCGACCTCGAGGGGACATTCAACACGCGCTATTACGATTATTCGAAAGCCGTGCTGAACAGCCGCCACATGATTTTCCCCATGGTGGCCGTGGCTTCGGGCCGCAAATGGCAGAGCCTGCCGGACGCCGACCGCGCGCTGATTGAGCAGCTGGTGGCGGAAGAAACGGCAGCGATTCGTGCGGCCTATCCGAAGATCGATGCGGATTACGGCGCCAAACTCACCGAGGCCGGTGTGGTGGTAGCGGAGGCCGGCCCGGAGATTTTCGGCGATGCGGTCGCGACCTGGTATGAAGCCTGGCGGGCCCGGACCCCGCGCCTGATTGAGCTTGAAGCCGAGGCGAAAGCTCTGCGCGGCAACTGAAGCCGGGCAGCGAAGCACAGGCGGAAAGAAACATGGCCGGGGGGCCTTCGCCCCCCGGACCCCCCGGCGCCCTCAGGTGAGGGTCGGGATTAACGCCAGCCCATCGCCGGTGCGATATGGGTCATGATGCTTTCCATGACATGGGCGTTATAGGCGACCCCGAGGGTGTTCGGGATCGTCAGCAGGAGCGTATCGGCCTCGGCGATGGCCTGATCCTGTTTCAGCTCTTCGATCAGCTTCTCGGGCTCATTGGCATAGCCACGGCCAAAGACGGCGCGCAGATCCTGCTCAATATAGCCGACCTGATCGCGCTCAGGGCGGCCGCCGAAATAGGCGCGGTCCTGATCGTTGACGATCGCAAAGATCGAGCGGCTGACCGAAGTGCGCGGGGTGTGAGCGTGGCCGGCTTCTTTCCAGGCCTCTTTAAAGACGCGGATCTGGCGTGCCTGCTGGACGTGGAAAGGCTCGCCGGTTTCATCCTCTTTCAGCGTCGAGCTTTGCAGATGCATGCCCATTTTCGCCGCCCAGACCGCCGTGGCATCGGAGACCGAGCCCCACCAGATCCGGTTGCGCAGCCCCTCAGAATGCGGCTCAAGGCGCAGCAGGCCCGGCGGGTTCGGGAACATCGGCTTCGGGTTCGGTTTGGCAAAACCCTTACCTTCCAGCAGCTTCAGGAAGGTCTCGCCGTGGCGGCGCGCCATATCGCCATCGGTCTCACCCTCTTCGGGGATATGGCCGAAGTGACGAAAACCGTCGATGACCTGTTCGGGCGAGCCGCGGGAGATGCCCAGTTGCAACCGGCCCTGCGAGATCAGATCTGCCGCACCCGCGTCTTCGGCCATATAATAGGGGTTCTCATAGCGCATATCGATGACGCCGGTGCCCAGCTCAATCCGTTTGGTGCGCGCCCCGGCGGCGGCCAGAAGCGGGAAGGGCGACGCCAGTTGGCGGGCGAAATGGTGCACGCGGAAATAGGCGCCGTCGAGGCCCAGATCTTCAGCAGCTTCGGCCAGTTCGATCGATTGCAGCAGGACGTCCGATGCCGAGCGGACCTCGGAATGCGGCGTGTTCTGCCAATGGCCGAAAGAAAGAAATCCGATCTTTTTCATATCAGTGGTTCCCAGGCGCCTCTGCGGTATGCGGCGCGTTGGACCCTATGTAGGTGACATCACCGCACAGACCAAGGGTTGATACTGTGCGGTGGTGCACGGTGGACTGTGCAGCCGGGGATCAGCGGAAGGGCCCGAGCGGGATCTCTTTGGCCTGGAAAGTCTCAGCGCTGGCGCGTTTCCAGCGGGAACGCCACTCTTTCAGTTCCGGCTCATCCCCCTCGGTCAGAAGGAAACCTTCGGGCAGATAGGGGAAGGCCTGGTTGCCATCTTCAAAGCCGGAATCGTTGAGGCGGAACATGAAGTGATAGGGCATGAAGTCCGACGGATCATTCAGCCCTGCCGCTCCGGTAATTTCTGCCAAAGATTTCAGCGTATTGCGGTGGAACCGGGCGACGCGTTGATATTTGTCATCAACGTCGAGCGCGCGCATCCGCAGCGGGTCCTGGGTCGCGATACCGACCGGGCAGCGGTTGGTGTGGCAGGACTGCGCCTGAATGCAGCCGAGCGCAAACATGAACCCCCGCGCGGAGTTACACCAATCCGCCCCAAGCGCCAGCGCGCGGGCGATATCAAAGGCCGAGATCACTTTTCCGGCCGCCCCCACACGAACGCGGTCGCGCAGGCCCGCGCCCCGCAGAGTGTTGTGCACGAAGTGCAGCCCTTCGAGCATGGGCATGCCGACGCGGTTCACAAATTCCAGTGGCGCGGCGCCGGTGCCGCCCTCAGTTCCGTCGACCACGATGAAATCCGGCGTGATCCCGGTTTCAAGCATGGCTTTGACAACGCACATAAATTCGCGCCTATGCCCGATGCAGAGCTTAAAACCCACCGGTTTGCCGCCGGAGAGATCGCGCAGCGTCCGGATGAACTGCAGCATCTCAATCGGGGTTGAGAAACTGGAATGACGCGAGGGCGAGATGCAGTCCTGGCCCATCGGAATGCCGCGGGCCGCCGCAATCTCGGCGGTGATCTTGGCTGCGGGAAGCATACCGCCCTGACCAGGCTTGGCGCCCTGGCTGATCTTCAGCTCGACCATTTTGACCTGCGGATCCGCCACCTGCCGCGCAAAGGCCTGCGGATCAAAGCTGCCGTCCTCGTGGCGGCAGCCGAAATAGCCTGAGGCCACCTGATAGATCAGATCGCCGCCGCCCTCGCGGTGAAAGCGGGAAATCCCGCCCTCTCCGGTGTCATGGGCGAATTTCCCAAGTGCCGCCCCGCGGTTCAGCGCCGCGATGGCATTGGCCGAAAGCGCGCCGAAACTCATGGCCGAGATGTTGTAGATCGACGCGCTGTAAGGCTGCAGGCAATCCGGACCGCCAATGGAGATGCGAAAATCGCTGTTGGTCAGCGTCAGCGGCGCCATGGAATGGGTGAGCCAGGTGTAGCCCGCGGCATAGACCTTCTCCATGGTGCCGAAGGGGCGTTTGTCTTCGACCCCCTTGGCGCGCTGATAAACCAGCGAGCGCGCCTCACGGGTAAAGGGGATCTCATCCTGATCGCTTTCAAAGAAATACTGCCGCATTTCGGGGCGGATATCTTCGAACATGAAGCGCAGATGCCCAAAGAGCGGGTAGTTGCGCAAAATGGCATGGTGGGTCTGGGTGACATCGCGGATCCCAAGACCCGCCAGCGCGGTGCAGATCACCGCCGGAAGCACCGCCCATTCGGTGCCATTGACCACATTCCACACCGACCAGATGGCCAGCAGCACCGCGAGCCAGAGGCCCGAGTAGCGAAGGAGGGACGAATGCATCATCGTAAGCTTTCCACTCAGAAAAGCCGGTTCTCCCGGCCATCTGCGACATTTCATCGGAGTGAACCATAGCCCCATTAACAGAGGCTTTCACCCATACCTTGCAAAGATCGCGCCTCAGTGACCCCGGATCACATGCGACGGGCGTTCACCCTGCAGCAAAAGCCGCAGATTTGCCACCACATGGGCCGCAAGTTTCGCGCCCGCGCGGTCGCTGCCCCCGGCAATATGCGGCGAAATCAGCACATTGGGCGCCGACCACAGCGGGTGGTTGTCGGGCAGCGGCTCAGGCGCTGTGACATCAAGGCAGGCGCCCCCCAGATGACCGCTCTCCAGCGCTTTTTGCAGCGCCTCCGAGCAAATCAGATCGCCGCGCCCGACATTGACCACCACTGCGCCCGGTTTCAGCCAGGAGAGCGTGGTCTCATTGACGATGCGGAAGGTCTCATCGGTCAGCGGCGCGGCCAGAAACAGCACATCCGTCGCCGCAAAGGCGCTTTGCATCTCTTCATAGCTGTAGACGTGATCGGCCTCAGGATCGCTGCCGCCGCCACGACGCAGCGCGGCCACCTCCATATCGAAGGCCCGGGCGCGTTTCGCCGCCGCCCGCCCGATAGAGCCAAAGCCAAGGATCGTCATGCGGCGGTCGCCCAGCGTCAGGACCTGGGGCAGACCTTTGCGCAGCCAGGTTTTCTGCTGCTGCGCAAGGACCGCATAATCAAGACGGCGCATCAGGGTAAGCAGCATGGCCAACCCATGCTCCGCAACCGGAGCGCCTAAGACGCCGCCATTGCCGTAGACGGCGATTCCCGGCAGCTCATAAAGGTCGATGCCGTCATAACCGGCGGTCATATTCTGAATGAACCGCAGCCCCGAGGCCTGCACCGCTGCGGCAAAGGCAGGGGTCCAGAGGTCTTTTGCGCCTGCGGTGACGATCCCGTCACAGCCCTCAAGCCCGCCTGCGATCGCTTCATCAGCACTCAGCACCACGGTCTGCGTGCCGTCCAGGCCCTGCAATGCGGGGATCAGCTCGGCATCGGCAAAGCGGCGGATATAGGCGATGCGAAGGGGCGGGGTCATCGGAGGGGCCTTCCTGTCTTCCTGTCCGCACCTGAGCGCGGACCATGGGTGTCGTTTTGGGCGCAGTCTGGCGCGGCGGTCTCTTAAGGCCAAGGCCAAAGCGTAAGGCGTAGCCGCTTTTCCTTTCTAAGGCCCCGGGGGGTCTCACAGGCCCCGCAGACAGAGCGGCCCGCGGACGGCAGGGATCACAGGGCGGCCTGGTCCGCACAGGTCTGCGCGACTCACCGGGTGGGGAAAAATTCCCCCGCGCGGTGGGGCGGGGAGAGAACCGGGTTCTCCGGGGGAATTTCCTGCCATGACCTGCGGCCTTCGTGAGAATATTCCGCCTGCCAGGGCGCGAAAATCGACCGCTCCCGTTCATTTACGCGACGCCCGGCGGCGCGGCAGACTGCCCCTGACACAGATCACGCCGGAGTGCCGCCATGTCCTATCGCCTGAGCCTTCTTGATAAATCGCCCGTGGCCGAGGGGATGAGCGGCGCAGAGGCGCTGCAGGTGACCCTGCAGGCGGCGGCGCTGGCCGATCGGCTGGGCTATCACCGCTATTGGCTGGCTGAGCATCACGGGCTTCCCGGTCTGGCCTCTGCCGCGCCCGAGGTGATGATCGCGCAGATCCTCGCGGTGACCCGCAGGATCCGCGTGGGCTCAGGCGGGATCCTTTTGCAAAACTACGGCGCCTGGAAAGTGGCCGAGATCTTCTCGGTTCTGGCGGCGCTCTATCCGGGGCGGGTGGATCTGGGGATCGGCAAATCTCCGGGCGGGCTGCCGCAGGTGACGCGGGCTTTGCAGCGCGAGCTGCGCGGGGGCTCGGCCGCAGAGGTGGGGCGCAAGCTCGCGGAGCTTTCTGCCTGGCTGCAGGGCGCGCATGAGGGGGCCGAGATCCTGCCCCGTCCGGCCACCGGCCCGCAGCCCTTTCTGCTCGGGGGCTCGCTGGCGAGTGCCGAACAGGCGCTGGCGCTTGGCTGGGCCTATGTCCATGCCGGGCATCAGGACGGCAATCCCGAGCTGACCGCCAAAGTCGCGGCGCTGCTCCATCATGCGACCGGCGAAGGCCCGGTGCTGGCCGTGGCCGCCTTTGCCGCCCCCACGCGGGAGGAGGCAGAGGCCCGGATCGGCGGTCTGACCTTCGTGAAAGTGAGCTTCGCCGATGGTCACAGTGTTAATCTGACCTCTGAGGCGGGTGCGCGGGAATATGCCCGCCAATATGGCCCGGTGGATTATGAGATTTCTCAACGAACCCCGGTGATCGTGGCCGGGACGGCGGATGATATTCACGACCGCCTCTCCACCCTCAGCCAGCGCTACGGCATCCGTGACTTCGTGCTCGACCAGCCGGTGGCGGAAGCCCAGGCGCGGCTTAATTCCATTTCCCTCATCGCGCGGCCCGTGGCCCGTGCGGTGGCCTGACCTTCAGCAGGAGAGTTCCGATGACAGGCGCACCCATTCGTTTTGGCCTTATGCTGCACGGGGCCGGGGGGCATATGAACTCCTGGAAGCATCCCTCGGGTCCGGCCGATGCCTCTGTGAACCTTGAGTTCTACATCAGCCAGACCCGCAAAGCGGAAGCGGCGGGCATTGCCTTTGTCTTTGTGGCAGACGGGCTTTACATCAATGAAAAATCGATCCCGCATTTCCTGAACCGCTTTGAGCCGATGACGATCCTGTCGGCCCTGGCAACCCAGACCCGTAAAATCGGTCTCGCGGGGACGATTTCGACCTCTTATTCCGATCCTTTCACCGTGGCGCGGCAACTCGCCTCACTGGATCTGATCTCGGGCGGGCGGGCGGCCTGGAATGTGGTGACAACCCCCCTTGAGGGCACGGCGCTGAACTATTCGCGCCCGCATCCTGAACATGCGCAGCGTTATGAAATCGCGGA
The DNA here is from genome assembly GCF_003863335.1 of Falsigemmobacter faecalis. Taxonomy (GTDB): domain Bacteria; phylum Pseudomonadota; class Alphaproteobacteria; order Rhodobacterales; family Rhodobacteraceae; genus Wagnerdoeblera; species Wagnerdoeblera faecalis. The sequence continues at coordinate 51,503 of NZ_RRAZ01000002.1, forward strand.
TGAATATCTGGAGGTGACCCAGGGGCTCTGGGACAGCTGGGATGAAGATGCGGTGCTGCGCGACCGCGAAACGGGGCAGTTCTTTGACCCCGCAAAGCTGCATACCCTGAACCACAAGGGCGCCTTCTTCCAGGTCGCAGGCCCGCTCAATGCGCCGCGCTCGGCCCAGGGGCAGCCGGTGATTTTCCAGGCAGGGTCTTCTGATCCGGGGATTGCGCTGGCGGGCAAATATGCCGACGGCGTCTTTATGAACCCGATGTCGCGCGAGGAGACCGCAAAATTCACCGCCCGTATCAAGGATGCGGCCGAGGCCCATGGCCGCGCGCGCTCAGATGTGAAGACCTTTCCTGGCTTTTCGCCCATCGTCGGTCGCAGCCGCGAGGAGGCTGAGGCGAAATATGAAGCGATCCGCGCGCTGATCACCCTGCCGGAAGCTCTGGCCTATCTGGGGCGCTATTTCGACCACCATGACTTCAGCCAATATGACCCCGATGCGCCCTTCCCGGATCTGGGCGAGATCGGGCGGAATTCCTTCCGCTCGACCACCGACCGCATCAAGGCCGAAGCCGCGGCAGGGGGCCTGAGCCTGCGCCAGGTGGCGCTGGCCGCAGCCACGCCGAAGCCCGCCTTTATCGGCACCGGGGCCGAGATTGCGGAAAAGATTATCGACTGGGTCGACAGCGGCGCCTCGGATGGCTTTATCCTCAGCTTCCCGGTCTCGGCCGAGGGGCTGGAGGATTTCGTGACCCTGGTGATTCCGGAACTCGAAGCCCGCGGCCGCTACAGCCGCGATCTGCCAGGGGCGACTTTGCGCGATCATCTGGGGCTGCCCTATAAGGAAAGCCGCTATCAGACGGCGCGGCTCGATCTGGCTGCGGAATGAAAAAAGGGGGCCAGCGGCCCCCTTTGCTCACTCTGCCGGATCGATCAGCGACAGCTCATCCAGAAAGCGGATCGCGAAGCTGCCGGTTCCGCGCGCGCCCGAGGCGCGCTCCGCCGCACGGGCATAGATCGCATGGGCCGCGGCCACGGCGTTCAGCGGGCTCTCCGCCCCCGCCAGCATCCCCGCCATCAGCGCGCCAAGCGAGCAGCCCGCCCCGGTCACCTGGGTCAGTCTTGCGTCGCCACCGGGCACGGCGATCACCTCACGGCCATCGGTGATATAGTCAACCGGGCCTGAGACAGCGGCGATGGTGCCCAGATCGGCTGCGACTTTTTGCAGGAAGGGCAGAGCCTTGTCTGACGACAGCGTGGTATCAACGCCCTGGGCCCCGCCCTCGCCGCCCGCCAGCGCCACCAGTTCAGAGGCATTGCCGCGAATGGCGGTGGGGCGGAATTCCAGCAGGCTTTTGATCACGGCGTCATACTCTGCCGCTCCCGCGCCAACCGCGACCGGATCGAGCACCCAGGGCACACCCGCTTCATGGGCGGCACGCGCAGCGGTGCGCAGCTGCTCATACGAGACGGCGCTCATCAGGGCCGCGCCATTGATCCAGACCGCAGAGGCATGGGTCGCAAAGACCTTTGGCCAGTCCATCGCCGCACCAATCGCCGGGCCCGCGCCCACCGCCAGCAGCACATTGGCCGAGAGATTGGCCGCGACGAAATTCGTCAGCCCATAGCAAAAGGGCTTCAGCCGCTTCAGCCGCGCAAGCTCAGCGCGGGCTTCTGCGCTGTCCCAGGTGACCTCTTTCATGCTCATCTCCTTATGCGCCCGCCACGACGGCGGTCACTTCCAGCTCAATCTTCATCCGCGTATCGATCAGACGCACGACCTGGATCATGCTTGCCGCCGGATAAATACCGCCAAAGGCCTTGCCATGGGCCTCTGCGAGGGCGTCCCATTCGGTCTCATCGGTCAGATAGATCCGGGTGCGCACCACGTCTTTCAGCGAGGCCCCGGCTTTGGCGAGAATGCCCTCAACCTTGGTCACGGCGCGGGCGAATTGCTCGGGGCCGGTGCCCGGCGCGCCCTCAGCAGGCAGGCCCGAGCAGCCCGAGACAAAGATCTGGCCCGCGCCCAGGGCGGCGCGGCTATAGCCCATCAGCTCTTCGTAATGGCTGCCGGTGCGGATGCGGTTTTCCATGTTACACTCTCTCACTGAAGGTCACCGGACGGGCGAGGGCGAGAAGCGCCCCGGCGCTCAGGGTGCTGAAATCTTTCACGGTCAGAACGGGTTGGTCGTCAAAGACATGGGTCCCGGTCGCAAGCGCCACGAAGGGGATGCCCAGCAACTCTGCCGTGCGCTGGTCCCAGATGCCGTCGCCCAGGATCACGGCGCGAACCGCCTCATCGCCGCAGGCCAGCGCCGCGGCGCGGGTGACGATCTCTTCGCGGCTCAGATATTCGCCCCCCGTGGCCAGGGCCGCGGCCTCAGGATCCACGCCCAGAAGCCCGAGCTTGACCTTTGCCATGCCGCGCAGACTGCCCGTGGCATAGGCCAGGGCCACATCCGGCATCCCGGAAAGATCCCGGATCAGCGCGGCGGCCCCCGCCACTTCCGGCACGCTGCTGTGGCTGAGGTGCTCGCGCAGCGCAGCTTCATAGGCGGCGTCATAGCGGGCAAGGTCCTCAGCGGTCAGCTCGCGCTGGTGGAAGTGGCGGTAAAGCTCTGAGATCACACCGATATCGGTGTAATGTGGATAGGCGGGCCAGGGCTGAAAGGTGACATCCAGCCCGTCATCGGCCAGGATTTTGGTAATCAGACGGTGGTGCAGATCCGCCGTCTGCAACAGCGTGCCGTCGATGTCGAAAATAACCAATGTCTTCACGACTGAGCCTCCGGCCAGCGAATGTCAAAACTGCGCGCGACTTCAAGATGCCGCGCAAGCCCCAGAACCCCGGCGTCATTAAAGCGCTTTCCGGCGATCTGCACCGAGACCGGCACGCCACCGTCCAGCGGATCAAAGACCGGCACCGTTGCCGCAGGCCAGCCCAATTGGTTGAACCAACAGGCAAAGGCCTGATGGCTGGCCATGCCAGGGCCTGGGTCCGGGCAAGGCAGATCGGCGGCAAAACGGCGGACCGGCAGCACCGGCGAAAGCACATAATCAAAGCGGTTTAAGAACGCATTCACCCGGGCTGAGGCGACCAGAAGCTGGTGCTGCACCTCTGCCGCAAAGATCGCGCTTTTGCCCAGCAGCTGGTCATATTGCGCGCCGATCAGCGGATGCACCCGGCCCCGGTCTGCGGGCGGCAGGCCAAAGTAATCGGCGGCGCCGATCAGCAGCATATTCCAATGCACCGCCTCATAATCTGCGGGGTTGAGGGGCAGGTCCTCGATCTCGGTGATGTCGGCGCCCGCGGCCTCCAGCAGATCGGCGGCGTGGTTGACAGCTGTCATCGTGGCGCTGTCGGTGGCATCGCCCCAGGCCGCCTCGCGCCAAAGGGCGATCTTTTTGCCCTGGATCCCCGCGTCGGGCGCGGCGCGATAGGCCCCCTCGGCCGAGAAGTGATCGCCCTCGGCATAGCGCCCAAGGGCGGCAAGGGTCAGCTCCACCGCCTCCACATCCGCCGCCATCGGCCCGGCTGAGCGGAAGCTGCCTGCCGGATCATAGGCGATGCGCCCCTGGGTCGGCTTGATCGAGGCCAGCCCCGAAAGCGCAGCCGGAATGCGGACCGAGCCCACCATATCGGTGCCAAGCGCCACCGTCGCGGCCCCCAGCACCACCGATGGACCGGCCCCTGAAGAGGAGCCACCGGGGCTGTCGCCGGCTTCCCAAGGGTTACCGATCTGCCCGTGATGCGAACTCAGGCCCGACATCAGCATGGCAAAATCCGGCATGGCGGTTTTGCACAGCGCCATCATGCCGACATCGCGGGCCCGGATCACCGGCAGCGCATCATAGGTTGAGACCTTGCCCGGATGGCAGGAGGTGCCATGCCAGCGCGGCAGGCCCTTGATATGAAAGCTGTCTTTAAAGCTGATCGGCACCCCGTCGAGCGCGGACAGCGGCACCCGCCCGGCCCAGCGGCGGCTGGAGGCCGCAGCCTCAGCCAGCACCATGGCGCGGTCGAGCGACGACAGACCATTCAGCGCCGCCAGCGGCCCCTCAGCCCGGTTCAGCGCAAATTCCGCCACATCGAGCGGCGTAAACTCGCCGCTGCGATAGCCCCGCCGCAGGGTGGCGAGATCGGGAAGCCCTTGGGTAAACGCCATTTTACGCTCCGGCCTGAACGGGCAGGGCGGGATCGGCGCGCCAGCCCGACATGCTGTCGTCATAGATCACCACATCCTCCTGGCCGATCAGATGAAAGGCCAGCGCCAGCCCCGCCGCATTGATGCCGCCGCCGCAATAAAGCACCGGGGCGATATCGCGGCTGAGGCCCAGATCCGCCAGTTTCTGCGGCAGGATCGCCGGATCAAGCCGCCCGTCCGCGCCCAGAAGTGAGGGCCAGGGCAGGTTCAGCGAGGTGGGGATATGGCCGCGCCGCGGATCGCTGCTGCCGTCGCCGCGAAACTGCTCTGGCCTGAGGGCGCAAAGAAGCGGGCGGGCGGGATCGGCCCCTTTGTTGACCAGGGCCAGCACCTCATCGGCACCGACGAACAGCCCCTCAGCGGCCTGCAGCGTGAAATTACCGGGGGCGATTTCTGCCCCCATGCTGGTCTCAACCGGATGACCTGCCGCCACCCAGGCCTGCAGCCCGCCGTTCAGCACCGAGACCTTCGCCAGCCCATAGCCGCGCAGCAGATACCAGAGCCGCGCCGCATAGGCACCACCAAGGCTGTCATAGATGACCACATGGCTGTCGCCCCTGATCCCGACCGCCCGCGCCGCCGCCTGCAGCTGTTCGGCGGAGGGCGCGGTAAAGGAGAACCGCGCGGCCGGGTCGGAAAACGCCTGCATCAGATCGGCAAACCGCGCGCCGGGGATATGACCTTTGGCATAACCCTCTGGCCCCGGGGCAAATTCCGTCACCCCGGTGCCGCGGTCAATTCGCGTGACCGAAGCGTCGAGCAGCACGACCTGATCCGCATGGGCGGCAAGCCAGTCAACCTCAAGCAATGCGGACATGGCTCAACCCTCCCGCTTTTGCGCGCGGTTCATCCATTCGTCCCGCGCGGGGCGGTGCAGGCCAAGGTTTTCGCGGGTGGTGCGCCCCTCATAGTCGGTACGGAAGAGGCCGCGGCGCTGCAATTCCGGCACGATATGTTCGGCGAAATCTTCAAAAGCGGCGGGCAGATGGGTGGCCTGGATCATAAAGCCATCGGCGGCCCCGGCGGCCATCCAGCGCTCCATCTCATCGACGATGGTGCGCGGCGCGCCGATCATATTGCCCTCGGTGCGCGCGCCATACCAACGGCCGATCTCGCGCACGGTCTTATTGGTGCGCCGCGCATATTCGACGACTTCTTCGTAGTGCCCCTGAACGCCGACCTCTTCGATATCGGGCAGCGGGCCGTCGAGATCATATTTCGTCAGATCCACATTGACGTGATAGGCCAGCCGCGAAAGCCCGGCCAGCGGATGGACCAGATCGGCAAAGGCCTCATGCTTCGCCTGGGCTTCGGCATCGGTCCCGCCGATCACCACGCTGGCGGCGCAGAGAAGTTTGATCTGATCCGGGTCACGGCCAAAGCGGGCGGCGCGGGCGCGCATGTCCTGGCGGAAGGCCACCGCGCTTTCCAGGCTCTCATTGGAGGAGAAGATCACATCGGCCCAGCGGGCAGCGAAATCGCGGCCGCGCGGCGAGGCACCGGCCTGGATCAGCAGCGGATAGCCCTGGGGCGGGCGCGGCACCGACAAGGGCCCCTGGGTCGAGACATACTGACCTTTGTAATCGACCGCACGCACCTTGTCGGGATGGCCGAAGATGCCGCTTTCTTTGTCCTGGATCAGGGCGTTGTCGTCCCAGCTGTCCCAAAGCTGCGTCGTGGCCTCCAGCACCTCTTCGGCGCGGGCGTAGCGGGCGTCACGGGGGGGCAGTTTCGGCTCGCCAAAGTTCTGCGCTTCGGCATCCTGGAAAGAGGTGACGATATTCCAGCCCGCACGGCCTTCCGTGACATGGTCAAAGGTGCCAAGGGTGCGCGCCAGGTTATAGGGCTCATGATAGCCGGTCGACAGCGTCGCCGCGAGGCCGAGATGCTCGGTCACCCCCGCCATAACGCCAAGGATCGTCATCGGATCAAGGCGCGGCGTGCCCGAGCCATATTCAATCGCCGGGCGGAAGCTGCCCCCCAGCGAGCGCGGCATCGAGAGCGCATCGGGAATGAAGGCCAGATCAAACTTCGCCGCTTCCAGCACCTTTGCCACGCGGCGGTAATAATTCGCGCCGAGGAACCCCGGATCGGCATCTTTATGGCGCCAGCCGGTGGTGCCCATGGGGCCTGCGTTCATGAAAGCGGCAAGGTGGATCTGCTGGCTCATCGGTCACGGCCCCTCTTTATGCGGCCGCGCGAAACCCTCGTGCGGCACAACTGCGACTGCCCCGGATTACGCCCCGCGCAAGGGACAGTTCCAGAGAAAGCTTTTCGCGCCGTGATAACTTATGGAATAAGGCGTGAGAGAAGGATCCTTCTTTTTCTGCCCCGGGTTTAGAAGAATTATTCCGCCCGATCCTGCGGTGTCGGCATTGCGATCGCCTCCCGTGCGACCCGCAGAAAGGCGCGAAGGGCGGGGTTTCGATCATCTTTGCGCCAGTAAAGCCCTGTCTGCCAGTCAAAACCGGGGCCTTCGCGGGAGTTTTCGATATCGCGCACAATGATGCGCTGCGGGTCGATCAGATGCGAGACCGCGGAGGCATGCATCAGGGCCACGCCGAAGCCCGCCTCAACCATCCGGAGCTGAATAAGGCTCTCATTCACCCGGTGGGTGGTCTGCGGCCTGATGCCTTTCCAGTCAAGAAAGCGCTGCACCGTCCCCTCAAACCCCGGCGCGATTGCGGGTTTCAGCCGGATGAAGGGCTGCGCCGCCAGGGCCGGACTGTCGGGAGAGGTGATCGCCCCGCCGAGTTCGGCCGGATAGACCAGCGCCAGCCGGTCGCGTGCCACCAGACGCGCCCCTAAGTCCGGCGGCCCCGGCCAGCGCGCAAAGGCCACGTCGAGGCGCTTTTCCCGCAGCATGGGGATCTGTGCCTGAGAGGAGATATCCTCAAAAGACAGCTCCACCCCCGGATGACTTTGGCGGAAAGCCAGCAGCGCATGGGTCATCCCTTCGAGCGCCGAAAAGGTAAAGCCGATCGCCAGCCGCCCGGTATCGCCCGAGGCCATCGACAGCCCCCGCGCCCAGACCCTTTCGGCCTCATCAATCAGCGGGCGGACCTCGCGCAGATAGGCCTGGCCGAATTCCGTCAGCTCGGTCCCCTGGCGCGAGCGGTGGAACAGCTGATGGCCAAGGATATCTTCCAGCCGCACGATCTGTTTGGACAGCGTCGGCTGGGTGATGCCCAGCACCTCAGCGGCGGTGCGGTAATTGCCAAATTCACCCAGAGTGGCGAAGGCGCGCATCAGATCAATTCGGGACATGGGGCAGGGCTTCCGTTTTCTTCATATCGCAGCGCCGGGGGGGCGTCGTCCAGTGCGGCAAAGCGGTTGCGGGATTGCCGCCCTGCGCTAAGCTGCCGCAAAAAGGGGAGCGGCGATGTTTTATGATTTCAGCGGAGAGGCGGCGGCGCTTGGCTATGGCATCCTCGCCAATACCGTCACGCCCCGTCCGATCGCCTGGATCACCAGCTGCGATGAGACGGGCCGGGTCAATGCCGCGCCCTACAGCTTTTTCAACGCTATGGGGGGCCGCCCGCCGACCCTGGCCGTGGGCTTTCTGGCCGGGATCAACGGCTGGAAGGATACCGCGCGCAATCTTCGCGAGCGGGGCGAATTCGTGGTGCATCTGGTCTCGCAGGACCTGGCGGCGGTGATGAACCAAAGCTCCGCCGGCTATCCGCCCGAGGTCTCGGAGGCAGAGGTTCTGGGCATTGATCTTCTGCCGGGTCAGCGGATTGCGACCCCCAGGATTGCCGCCGCCCGCGTCGCCTTTGAGTGCCGTCTGCTGCAGTTTGTCGAGACCGGCGCCTTTCAGGGCACCGCGGTGGCCGAAGTTCTTGGCGCGCATATCGCCGATTTCGCGATCAGCAACCCCGCGCGTGGTCATGTCGACCGCGAGGCGCTGGAGCTGATTGCGCGGCTTGATGGTCGCAGCCGCTATGCCTGCGATTTTGAGGTCTTTGACATGCCGCGCCCGGATGTGGAGTAATCGAAGTCATCTCCCCTGGCAACATTCATCATAAATAATTGATTTATATAATATTTAAGGCGTGAAAGTCGATGTTGATTTACTGAAGCACCCATTCTGCACAGACGTAACGAGCATCGAAATATCTGCGCCGGAGAAAGAAAAAGGCGGCCCCAGGGACGGCCTTTCCGATGGTGGTTGTCAGCGGCGAACGAGCCGGAACTTCCCTCAGACGTTTTTGGGACTTTGGCTCCCGGATCCGCCTGAAGTCTCTGGCTCAGACCGGCCCCGCGCGCCGCCAAATCCAGGGCGCCAAGGGCGCAGCTGTGTGACCCCAGGGTTTGATGGTGCGCTCTTTTCGGGGAAGGGAAGGATGCCCCGTGGGACAGTTTCGCCATGGCCGCGCCACGACCACGCAGGCCATCCGAGCTGCTATACTGAGGCCCTGCCCGCCATCGGCTTAACGGCAGGCCTGAGTGCGCGCGGAGCGGAGCCGGGAACCCGGGACGGAGGAGGATCGTTTTCCCGACGATTGGGCGCTGATGCACAAATCTTTCAGGATGCAGTGTCCTGCCTGATCCGGCTGCGCTGTCGGCATGAGCTGTCCTTCGAAGCCCCGCTATAAGACCAGCCACTGGCGGGCTTGTAGCCGGGCGTTGAAGCACCGATGGCCACCCGTGTCGCATAAAACCAGGCGGGTTAAGAAGAGGTCTAACCCAAGGCTGATTTGCGCAACAGCACGGCGATGACCTCAAATCCGGGCAGGTAGAAATCCGTGGCTCTCAGGCCAGAGGGATGAGCCGAGGTACCGAAAAACAAGCCCGGGAGAGGTGCGGCGCGCTCCACCGGATCCGGGCCCAGCCCCGCTCGCGGTGGAGCGCGATGAGCGCTGAGGTGGTGATGTAATCGCTGCCGATCTCCGGGGGCCGAAGGTGGGCGGGCGCCAGAGATCAATGAGCGGGGCTTCGACCCATTCCGCCGCGGACAGGCCCGCTTCGGCGGCCGCGATGGCATTTAGGATCCCCTCGAAGGACAGGCCGAGTTCCGGGGGACAATTTCATCACATGTATCCTGTGAACGGTGCTGTGCAGAACCGGCGCGTTTTTCAGGTCGGAGGCGCGCTGCAGCCTGCGGGCCGCGATCCGAAGGCCCGGGCGGGGATCCCGGACGGACGGATGTGCCAGACCCTCGGCCATGGCCTCGATGGCTGTCTCGGAAAGCGCCCGCTTTTCCCGCTCGCAGCGCACCAATGCCGTGCGCTCATCGGCGCTGCGGTGGCGCAGATGGAGCGGCGGGCAGCGGCTCAGAAAGGGCTCAGGGAGCAGGGCCGGGGTACTGTACGTCAGGATCCGGCCGACCCGGCTCCTGTCGAACGGCACCTGATCACAGGAACAGATCCGGCGCTTTGCCGCCGGAGGCTCCATCAGGGGCAGCATGACCTCCGCCGGCCCGTCGGCCTGACTCCGTGTCGGGGTGACGGCTCCGGCCTTCGCGACCTCGTCCGCCACAACGATAGGATTGGCCCCTTTGGTCCGCAGAATATGCCTGACCAGGCCGACCCGGCTCAGCGCCGCCTAAGCCGTGCCGGGCCCGTCCGGGGCGTTTCCGTGTGCAGTTCGGCGGCGATCTTCTCGGCCGCGGCAAAGCTCAATTCGCGCATGAGGGACTTGAGGACAGCGGGGTGCAAGGGCTTTTCGGCCAGATCCGGATCCCTGGCGGCCCGGTGCGTCACCAGATGGGTCTTGAAGCGGCCGCGGAGGGCACCGGTCCGAAAAGCGGTCGCTTTCCGGTGCTCTCGGGTGGATGTCGGTGGGGTCCGACAGGGGATCAGGTCGCGGTGGCCGGCTTGGGGCATCCGGTGTCGCCGAAAGCGTCCCGATTGAGTGCAGCCGCACCGCCGAGTGTTCTGTAGCCGCAGTTTTCTGCCTGCGGAAGCGGACAGGAAGCTGCACAAGATCATGATATATAATCATTATATCTGACTTCGGGAAACCAGGGATCATTATATGTGCGGCGCGGTCAAAATACGGGCATCTTGGACGTTATCTGGGGGGCAGACCGGAGGGGGCTGAGATCTGATCAAAGGTTGATAATCAGAGTTATGTTTACTCTTGTGCCGCCCGCAGCAGCGCAGGGACCAGGGCGCGTGTGACGTCGCGGATCGGCGCGGGCGCGTGTTCGGCGATGTGGCGCAGGCCGTGAAGGGCCGATGCGGGCGCGGTGCTCAGCATCTCAAGGCGTTTCAAAGCGGCGCGGGCGGCGCGGCCCTCGCGGCCAGGCGCCTCCTTCAGACCCTGAAGCGCGGTGATGCCGTTTTGCAGCACCAGCATGGCGCGGGCGCGGCGCAGCAGGGCCGGATCGCCCGGCGTGACCTTCTGCGCAAAGGCCGCCGCAGGCAGGGCCCGCAGCAAGAGACGGCTGCGGCTGCGCGGGGCGTGATCGCCCCCGGCCTCACTGGCGGCCAGCGCGGAAAGATCGGCCAGCATCGCAAGGCGCAGATGCTCCAGCCGCCGCACCGGGCCTGCGGGCCAGATCAGCGCGAAAAGACCCCAGGCCAGAACCGGGGCCGCCACCACGGCCAGCCCCTTGGCCAGAAGACCTGCGGGTTCCGCCAGAAAGGGGATCTGCGGTTGCGAGAGCAGCAGGAACACCATGTGAAAATCAAGCGCCGCAATCCCCGTGCGGCGATGCGCGCTGAGAAACGGGCCGAGCAGCAGAAAGGGCATCATCATCGCGATCTGCCCCATCTCTGTGCTGACCAGAGGCCAGAGCAGAAGTTGACAGATCAGCATGGCCGCCACCGCCAGCACCTGGCCCAGCAGCACATGGCGCATGATCAGAACCGGCGTCTCAAAGGAGGAGAAAACCGAGATCATCACCGAAAGCCCCAGCAGCATGAAGGCCCCCGGCGCCCAGCCCGACAGCGCCCAGCCAAGGCCAAAGATCAGGATCGCGCCAAAGGCGCGCAGCCCGGCCTCGCGTGCGCCGGCGGGATCGCTGTGCTGCGGCACCCTCAGCGGGGCCGGAGCGGCGGCCTCAAGGGCGCGCAGCGAGAGGGCCAGATCGCTCAGGCCGGGATGGCCCTGGCAGAGCGCAAAAGCCGCCTCATCGCGGCCCTGTTCCAGGTGATCGGCAAGGCGGTGCAGATCGCGCAGCGGCGCGGGCGGCGGGTTTTCACCCTCCAGCACCAGGGCGGTGCCCGCCAGCACCAGACGGCGGGCCGCGCGCAAAGCCTGGCGCCCCGCGGCCGAACCTGCGCCATGCGCATCAAGGCTTTCATCCAGCGCCGCCAGTTTCGCCAGCAAAACCTGGGCTTCGGCATCCGGCATCGGACCGGCGGCGCGGGCGCGCAGGATGCGGGCCACATGGCGGCGCACCCTGCCCTGCAGCCCGTCCGCCGCCCGCCCCGGCGCAAAGGCCTGGGCGATCAGCGTGCCGACCAGCACGCCCAGCAGCACCGTCGCCAGCCTGTCCGCACCAAGCGCAAGCACCTGCTCGGGCCGACCCACATCAATCAGCGCCACCAGCGAGGCGGAATAGCCGGCAAGTGCAATGCCATAGCCCGGAATCCCGCGCCGCAGGCCCGCGCCCCAGGTGCAAAGCCCGATCCAAAGCGCCAGCGCCGTCACCATCAGGCTGATCTCAATCTGGCTCAACAGCACGAGGCAGATCCCGACCCCGGTGCCGATCACGGTGCCCAGAAAACGAAAGGCGCTTTTCTCAAAGACCTGACCGCGCAGCGGCTGCGCTGCCGCCCAGACCGACATGCCCGCCCATTGCGGATGCTCCAGCCCGAGGATCTGGGCCAGAAACAGCGCGATGCAGCAGCCGATGGCCGTGCGAAAGCCCATGCTGAGCCGGGCGGGATCGAACCCGAGGGCACTCAGAGGGGGTCTCAGCATGGCTCATCCTTTCCGCGCGCATCCGAATGATGCTGCCTCCCGCGACTCAGGTTGCGGGAGGGTCTCTTTCAAATAGGTGATCAGTCATGCGTTTGAAAGATGGGATATACCAGATGCGACTGAAATGCAGAGAGGATGCCCATTTTTATGGCATGTGGTCGCGGAAATGGCCAGGATGACGCAGCGTCATATTTCGTGATGCCAAAGTGACCCGAAATCAAAATAACTGATATGTCATTCTCTTTTCGCCCATCAGCAGGAGGTCTCTTCTGCTTCAGGCCCCTCTGCGGGAAGATCTTCAATGCGCGCGCGGACCTGGCTCAGCCATTCCAGCATCAGGTTCAGCTCTGCATCTGACCGCTGGCGCAGCAGATGGAGGTCAATCGGCAATACCACATCCAGAATGCGCGCCGCCATCTCGCGGCCCTGATCGGTCATCGACACGATCCGGCTGCGGGCGTCCTGGGGGTCAGGGTCGCGATGCGTCAGGCCCGCGGCCTCCATCTCGCGCAACAGCCGCACAAGCCCTGAGCGTTCCAGCCCCATGCGGTCGGCCAGCACCGACTGCGGCACCCCCTCGCCCGAGCGGTTGAGGTTATCGAGCACCGCCCATTGCCCGTCCGAGATCCCCAGCGTCACCGCATGACGCGTCAGCGCGCGCCGCCAGACCCGGGCGACGGCGAACATCTCCCGTCCGAAACGCGAGCGGATGTCTTCTTCGGGCATGTTCAGTCTCTCCCCAGGCCGTGAAACAGGCCTCAGGGGTAACGGAAAACGGGCGCGGAGGAAATCTCCCGCGCCCGTCCTTTATCGTTCCGGCTGAGATCGCCTCAGGTCTCGGTGCGATAGCCGAGTTTCTGGCCGAGTTTTGAGGCGTAGAACTCGCCGATCAGACCGCGGCGGAAGATCAGCACGCAGACCATGAACACCAGACCCGTCAGGATCGTCACCGGGAAGCTGGAGGTGGCGAGATAGTTCTGCAGCGTCACCACGATGCCCGCGCCAAAGAAAGGCCCCGTCAGCGTGGCGATCCCGCCCAGAAGCGTCATCAGCACCACTTCGCCCGACATCTGCCAGGACACATCCGTCAGGGTCGCTGATTGAAAGACCAGCGATTTCAGACCCCCGGCAAGACCCGCAAGGGCTGCCGACATCACGAAAGCGCCCAGCTTGTAGCTGACCACCGAATAGCCCAGCGAAATCGCGCGGTTCTCATTCTCGCGGATCGACTTCAGGATCATCCCGAAGGGCGAATTCACGAAGCGCCAGATCACCAGAAGGCCCAGCATCACCACGGCAAAGACGAAGTAATACATATTCATCGTCGGCCCGAGATCGATCACCCCGAAAAGATGGCCGCGCGGCACCGACTGAATGCCGTCCTCGCCATGGGTGAAGGGCGACTGCAGGCAGAAGAAGAAGAACATCTGCGACAGCGCCAGGGTAATCATGGTGAAATAAATCCCCGTGCGGCGCAGCGCGATCAGCCCGATCACCAGCCCGATCAGCGCCGCCCCCGTCATGCCGATCAGCAAAGCCAGCTCCGGCGTAAAGCCCCAGACTTTGGCGGCATGGGCGGTAAAATAGGCCGCCCCCCCGAAGAAGGCCGCATGGCCAAAGGACAAAAGCCCGGTATAGCCCAGCAGCAGGTTGAAGGCTGAGGCAAAAAGCGCAAAGCACATCAGCTTCATCACAAAGATCGGATAGGCGAACCAGGGCGCAAAGATCAGGCCAAGGATCATCAGCCCGACAATCACCAGGCGGATGGTGGGTGCTTTGGGATGCAGCTGAACGGTGCCTTCCTCAGCGCCCGCGGAATGAGCAGCTCCATGTGCCATGTTACACATCCTTCCCAAAAAGACCCGCCGGGCGCAGGATCAGAACAATCGCCATGATGACGAAGATCACGATATTGGAGGCCTCGGGGTAGAAGACCTTGGTCAGCCCCTCGGCGATGCCCAGGAGATAACCGGTGACGATGGCCCCCATGATAGAGCCCATGCCGCCCACAACGACCACCGCAAAGACCACGATGATGATCTGCGTGCCCATCAACGGCGAGACCTGGTAGACCGGGGCCGCCAGCACGCCCGCGATCGCCGCAAGGCCCGCGCCAAGCGCATAGGTCAGCGTCAGCAGCAGCGGCACATTGATGCCGAAGTTCTGCACCAGAACCGGATTTTCCGTGGCGGCCCGCAGGGTTGCGCCAAGGCGGGTCTTTTCAATCAAAGCCCAGACCGAAAGGCAGATCACCAGCGAGGCGACAACCACCCAGCCGCGATAGATCGGCAGCACCATGAAGCCAAGGTTCACCACCCCGGTCAGGGCCGCAGGCGCGGGATAGGGTTTGCCGGAGGCACCGAAGAAGTAGCGGAAGGTGCCTTCAATCACCAGGGCCAGGCCGAAGGTGAAGAGAAGCCCGTAAAGGTGATCGAGCTTGTAAAGCCGCGCCAGCATGGTCCGCTCAACAAAAGCCGCCACAATCCCCACGATCAGCGGCGAAAGCGCCAGCGCCACCCAATAGCTGATCCCGCCCGACTGCAGCAGCAGAAGCGCCGCAAAAGCGCCCAGCATATATTGCGCGCCATGGGCAAAGTTGATGACCCGCAACAGGCCAAAGATCACCGCCAGCCCCAGCGAGAGCAGCGCATAGAACGAGCCGTTGATCAGGCCCAGCAGCAGCTGCCCCATCAGGGCCTGGATCGGAATGCCAAAAATCATCGTCATCTCAGACCCCCAGCTCGCGGTTCAGCATGCCCATCTGAGCTGCCAGTTCACTGACGGGGAATTCAGCGGTCATCTGCCCGTGATCCATCAGATAAAAGCGGTCCGCGACCTGAGCGGCAAAGCGGAAGTTCTGCTCGACCAGCACCACGGTCATGCCGCGTTTCTTCAGCTGCACCAGCACCTCGCCGATGCGCTGGATGATGACCGGGGCCAGCCCCTCCGTCGGCTCATCCAGCAGGATGCAGCGCGCGCCGGTGCGCAGAATGCGCGCCATGGCCAGCATCTGCTGCTCGCCGCCCGAAAGCTTGGTGCCGGGGGAATTGCGGCGCTCTTCGAGGTTGGGGAACAGATCATAGATCTCGCGCAGCGGCATGCCGCCACCCGCCACAACCGGGGGAAGCATCAGGTTTTCTTCGACTGAGAGGGTGGCGAAAATCCCGCGCTCTTCGGGCACATAACCGATGCCGGTATGGGCCACGCGGTGCAAAGGCGTGGTGATCAGATCTTTGCCCGCGAAGGTGATCTCACCGGTACGCTTTCTCAGGTTGCCCATGATGGTGCGCAAAGTGGTGGTTTTACCCATGCCGTTGCGGCCGAGAATACAGATCATCTCGCCTTCGGCGACATGCATATTCACGCCGTGCAACACATGGCTTTCGCCATACCAGGCTTCGACATTTTTCAGTTCCAGAAGGGGTTTCATCAGGCTTCGACCCCCATATAAGCTGTGCGCACGCGGGCATCCTGTGACACGGTTGCGTAATCGCCCTCGGCGATGATTTCACCGCGCTGCAGCACGGTGACATGGTGGCAGATATCGGCCACAACGCTCAGGTTATGCTCAACCATCAGCACGGCGCGGGTTTTGGCGACATTGCGGATGATATCGGCGACCATGGCCACATCTTCGCGCCCCATCCCCGCCATCGGCTCATCAAGCAGCAGCACCTGCGGATCCAGCGCGAGGGTGGTCGCGATCTCCAGCACGCGCTTGCGGCCGTAGGACAGATCCGCCGCGCGGCGGTCGCGCCAGGGCGAGAGGCCGAGTTCGGCGATCAGCTCATCCGCGCGCGGATCGAGCGTTTCCAGCGATGAAAGCGGCTTCCAGAACTGCGTTGCCAGCCCGTTCGGGCGCTGAAGCGCCACGCGCAGATTTTCCAGCACCGTCAGATGCGGAAAAACGGCGGAAATCTGAAAGGAGCGCACCATGCCCATGCGGGCGACGCGGTCGGGTTTCATTTTGGTGATGTCCTGGCCCAGCAGCGTAATCTCGCCACGCGTAGGCTGCAGGAATTTAGTCAAGAGGTTGAAAACGGTCGTTTTTCCCGCGCCGTTCGGTCCAATCAGGGCATGGATCTGCGCATGGTGCAGATCAAGATTCACATTATTCACCGCGGTGAAACCTGCGAAATCTTTGCCCAGTCCCCGCGCGGAAAGCACCACGCGCGGCCCGTCAGCCTGGGGGGTGGCGTATGTCATTTCAGTCCCCGTCCGTGAAGTTTCTCTGTTGGGTCCGGCCTGTCGCCCGGACCAGGCGGAGGGGCCGCGCAGGCGCGCCCCCTCCGGATCAGTCTCAGTTGGTGGCCGGGCAGCCCGAGTTTTCGAACGTCATGAAGGCGGTCTCAGCCGGGATGGTGGCTTTGACGGTGTAATAATCCCAGGGCGTGTCGCTCTCGCCGGGCTTTTTCACTTCCATGAGGTAAACATCGGTGATCATCCGGCCGTTCGGCAGCACTTTGCCGTTGCGGGCGAAAACATCGCTGACGGGCAGTTCATGCATCTTTTTGGCAACCGCTTCGGTCTCATCGGTGCCTGCAGCCTCAATCGCCTTCAGATAGGACATGACGGCGGAATAGGTGCCGGCATGAATCATGTTCGGCATCGCGCCGGTGCGCTCAAAGAAGCGCTTGCCGAATTCGCGGCTTTCGTCGTCGCGGTTCCAGTAGAAGCTTTCCACGAGGTTCAGCCCCTGCGCCGAGTCGAGCCCGATGCCGTTGACTTCCGCCAGGGTGAAGAGCAGCGCTGCGATTTTCTGGCCCCCGGCGGTGATGCCGAATTCCGCCGCCTGTTTGATGGCGTTCTGGGTGTCCATTCCGGCGTTGGCCATGCCCACAACCTTCGCGCCCGAGGCCTGCGCCTGCAGCAGGAAGGACGAATAATCCGTGGTCGCCAGCGGGTGACGGACCGAGCCGAGCACTTTACCGCCGTTCGAATTCACGAAATTCGAGGTCTGCTCTTCCAGCGAATAGCCAAAAGCGTAGTCTGCGGTCAGGAAGTACCAGCTGTCGCCGCCTTCCTGCACCAGCGCGCCGCCGACGCCGGTCGCCAGCGCGTGGGTGTCATAGGCCCAGTGGAAGCCATAGGGCGAGCACTGCGCACCGGTCAGCTCGGTGGTGGCCGCACCGGTGTTGATGGTGATCTTTTTGGCCTCTTTCGAGAGCGCCTGCACGGCCAGACCCACGGAAGACGAGGTCAGCTCCATGACCGCATCGACGCCTTCGGTGTCATACCATTTGCGCGCGATCGACGAGGCGATATCGGCTTTGTTCTGGTGGTCGGCGGTGATCACCTCAACCGGCACACCCAGCACGGTGCCGCCGAAATCTTCCGCCGCCATCCGGGCCGCTTCATAAGAGAATTTACCGCCGAAATCAGCATAAACGCCCGACTGGTCGTTCAGGATACCGATTTTCACGCTGCCATTGCTGGCCTCAGCAAAGGCGGCACCGGACAGAGCCAGCAGTGCAGTGGTCGAAATCAAAAAGTGACGCATGGATCGAATTCCCTCCCGAGGTCTTCACATAGGGCCACCCGTGCAGGCTCTTTTGGCCCGCGTCGGGCGCACAGTTTATCGCTCCCGGAACAGGTAGTTCCGGGATGGTCTTACAGGTCTAAAGTCTGTCAGCCTGAGCGGCGGGTCAGCCCGCTGCCGCAGGGGTCGTCTCCTCATCCGCCGCGTCCCCGGGGGGCCACAGGCGGTGTCGCCCTCCTCTTGGGCGACGGGTGATGATTACCACAGGCGGCTCATCCTCAAAGTAAATTCTCAAACATGAACGTACCGTCACTTTGCGCCGCAGGCCGGCAATCGCCCTGCGCCGGGGGCGATTGCGGCTCAGTGCACGCATAACGTGCAGATGCCTCGCAAAGGCAGAAAGCTGCCTTAAAAAACCGCAGTCGCCATCAGTCCGGCCGGGTCAGCAGGAACAGCGCCGACAGCAGGATCGGAGCCGCCACCGCCACCGCCAGCCCAGCAGAGGGTCCGGCCATGCCCAGAAAGCCCGCATAGCCAAGCGTCATGCCCAGAACGGCCGCCCCCTTGGCTTTGCGCGGCACGGCCCCGCGCAGACGCCAGGCCTGAAGCGGCGGCCCAAAGGTCGGATGGCGCAGCAGCCAGGCTTCAAGCCGTGGCGAAGAGCGGCCGAAAAACCAGGCCGCAAGGATCAGAAAAACGGTGGTCGGCATGACCGGCAGCACCGCCCCGATGATCCCCAATACCAGCATCAGACAGCCCAGCACAAACCAGGCAAAGCGCAGGGGCGGCGGAGTCCGTCGGGGCTCAGTCATCTCAGGGCAGTCTCTCAGCGGGCGGTGGCCGCCCCTCTCTATATCAGGCCGCACCGTGCCTGCGCCTGCAAAAAGCGCAACATCCTGTGACAGGCGATGCGTCCCGCTCATCATCACAGTCGCAAACGGAATTTGCCTTTAGTTATCCGAGGGATCACTCTGCGCAGCGGAATTGAGACCAGGAATCGAAATGCGCCTCCCCTTTGTTACGCCCGATGACATCCGCACCCGCTTTTCCCGCGCCATGTCGGATATGTATCAGGCCGAAGTGCCGCAATATGGCACCCTGCTTGAGATCGTCGCACAGACCAATGCCGCGACCATGGCCTCTGATCCGGCGCTGAAGGCCCGGCTGGAGGCCGCCGGTGAAATCGGCCGGCTGAACCTTGAGCGTCATGGCGCAATCCGCCTTGGCACCGCCGAAGAGCTTGCCACCATGGCGCGGGTCTTTGGCGTCATGGGCATGGTGGCGGTTGGCTATTATGACCTCTCGGTGGCCGGGATCCCGGTCCATTCCACCGCCTTCCGTCCGGTGGACGATGCGGCGCTTGCGGCCAATCCCTTCCGGGTCTTCACCTCGCTGCTGCGTCTGGAACTCATCAAAGATGAGGCGCTGCGCGAAGAGGCCCGCGCTATTCTGGCCGCCCGCGATATCTTCACGCCGCGTCTGCGCGCGCTGCTCGATCTGTGCGACACCGAGGGCGGTCTGGAGGCGGCGCGCGCCGATGAATTCGTCGCCGAAGCCCTTGAGACCTTCCGCTGGCATGAGGCCGCCCCCGTCTCGCTTGCGACCTACCAGCGCATGCATGACGCGCATCGGCTGATCGCGGATGTGGTCTGTTTCCGCGGCCCGCATATCAACCACCTGACGCCGCGCACCCTCGACATCGACCGCACCCAGGATCTGATGCCCGCCCATGGGATTTCGCCGAAAGACACGATTGAGGGGCCGCCCGAGCGCCGGGTGATGATCCTGCTGCGCCAGACCAGCTTTAAGGCGCTCGAAGAACAGATCCGCTTTGCCGATGGTGACGGGACCGAGGCTGCGGGCACCCATACCGCCCGTTTCGGCGAGATTGAGCAGCGCGGCGTGGCGCTGACCCCAAAGGGCCGCGCGCTTTACGACCGCCTTCTGGGTGAGGTGATGGCGCGGACCCGCAAGGTCTCAGCCGAAGAATATAACCGCGTCCTCCATCAGGTTTTTGCAGCCTTCCCCGATGAAGAGGCCGTGCTTTATGCCGAAGATCTGGCCTATTTCCGCTATGTGGCCGCACCAGGCGCGGATCGCACAGCCGGGCGCGGCAAGGATCTGGCCGCCCTGATCGGGGCCGGTCTCGTGACCCTTTCGCCCATCGTCTATGAGGATTTCCTGCCGGTCTCTGCCGCAGGCATCTTCCAGTCGAACCTCGGAGAGGGCGGCGAGCGCGATTACGGCGATGAAAACGCCGCCGAGCGCGAGTTTATCGCCGCTCTCGGGGCTACGCCGCTCGATCCTTTCGCCATGTATGAGGCCGCCCGCGCGCGCTCAGCCCGCGAGGTGCTTGCCGCCTTCGCCTGATCCGCCAAAGCCCCGGCCCTCACGGCCGGGGCTTTGCATTACCAAAGCGCGCCTGCGTTGATCTGATAATCCGCCATGGTGATCGCCCGCGCCTCCTCAGAGGTCAAAAACGCAGCCAGGGCCGCAACTTCGCCCGGCTGCACCAGCGCCCCCTGGGGGTTCGTGGCGGCATAATCGGCCCGGACCTCTGCGGCGCTGCGCCCCGTGCGGGCCACATCAGCCGCCATAAACCCCTGCAACATCTCGGTTTCCACCCAGGTGGGGCTGAGGCTGTTGCAGGTGATGCCATGCGCCGCCCCTTCAAGCGCGGTGCAGCGCCCCAGCCCCAGCAGCCCCGCCTTGGAGGCGCAATAGGCCGCATTCCCCGCCATGCCCTGATGCGCCGCAACAGAGGCAATATTGAGGATCCGCCCGTAGCCCTGGGTCTGCATGATCGGAAACACCGCCCGGATCATGCGAAAACTGCCCGAGAGATTGACATCCAGCGTGCGGGTCCAAAGCGCCTCGCTGTGATCTTTCAGCGCCGCCTCTTCATAGATCCCGGCGGCATTCACCAACACATCGATGCGCCCATAATCGCGCAGGACGCTTTCTGTGAAGGCCGCAACGCTTTCCGGCGCGGTCACATCCAGAGCATGCCCCGCGATATCAGCCGAGAGGCAGCCGCCCCGGCGCGAGCCGGTGATGACCCGCATCCCCCCCGCGCTCAGGCGCTCTGCAATGGCGCGGCCAATCCCGCTCAGCCCGCCGGTTACCACGGCCACTCTGCTGGTTCCGTCCATTCTGCCCTCCGTCGCTCTCTGCTGCCTTATGACCCGCGCCCCGCGCCGCAGCCAGGAGAAAGCGACCGGGGTCTCTCAGGCAGACCCCATATTTCCGGGATTGGCATAGACCAGCCCCCCGTCCACCGCGAGAACGGAGCCCACGACATAATCCCCCCCGCGCGACGCAAGATAGACCGCCGCCGCCGCCATATCCTCAGGCGTGCCCACGCGCCCAGCCGGGATTGCAGCCGAGATTGCCTCGCCGCGGTCCCGGGCGGCCCGGTTCATATCGCTGGGGAAAGCGCCCGGTGCGATGGCATTGACCACAATCCCCTGTCCGATCAGCTCAGCCGCAAGACGACGCGTCAAATGCTGCAGCCCCGCCTTGGAGGCCTGATAGGCATAGGTCTCCCAGGCATTGACCCAAAGCCCGTCAATCGAGCCGATATTGATCACTTTCGCCTTCCTGCCAGTGGCCGCCGAGGCGTGCAGCAGAGGCAGAAAGGCCTGCGCCATAAAGAAAGGGGCTTTCAGGTTGACCGCCATCACCCGGTCCCAGCTGCGCTCATCCACATCTTCAAGCCGCGCGCCCCAGGCCACTCCGGCATTATTGACCAGAATATCGAGCTGCGGCTCAAGCGCAGCAAAGCGCTGCGCCAGATCTGTGATCCCGGCATGCGTGCTGACATCGGCCTGCAGAGCGCGCAGCCCCCCTTTCAGCAGCTCCCCGTCCCCGGCTTTGCGCGAGGCCACATAGACCCGCGCGCCCTGATTCTCGAGGCCATCAGCGATCATCCGCCCGACACCCCGGGTGCCGCCCGTGACCAGGGCCACCCGACCCGCCAGTGAAAACAGACACGCTTCGCCCATCGTCGCTCTCCCCGCCCGATTGCACCTGCCGCAGGCTAGTTCAGCACCGAACGGAGGCGCAAGCCTGACGCCGGGAAAGCCGCCAGGCAGGCCGCCGTATATGGGGCTGCCCCCGGGAGGTTTTGCACCTCCCGGACCCTCCGCAGAGTATTTAAGAAAAGCCAAAATTATAACCGCCCGGATCGGCGCCCTTCTTTTGTCTTTGGCTTTTAAAAATACTCTCGGGTGGGGTCCGGGGAGGGCGGAAAGCCCTCACCGGGGGATAAGCTGAAGCAAGGGCAGCCATTGGGCGCTCAGACCAGGTGCAGCCGTCCGTCTGATTGTCATCTGCGGCCGGGTTTCCTGGCAACAGTGAAGGCGCATGGACTATCGTGTCAGAAATGAATGATCCGAATAGCCTGAGCTCCAGGCCGGGTCGGTGATTCTGCGCAAAGCAAAACCATGCGCTTTATATTCCGCATTGCAGAAATATACTGTGACGTTGGGACAACATGTCGCGGGTCGCCGGCGAAAATCGCCGGCCATGTTAACAAATTGTTATAATTCCCCTTTGACAGAGAGGGTCCCGGTGACTGAAGTCATTCCCGAGGCTGCAACTGCGGGGAGGCAGGCGCGGCACAGCTTCGGGGGAGCATCTCTGCGGTTAACACCCGTTCGCTCATGCGGACAGCAGATGCGCCCCCGAAGCTTCAGATATTCACCATAAGACGAAAAAACGGGCAGCTTATCGCTGCCCGTTCTTATTTTTTGGCGGATCTGAGATCAGACGCGCTCAAGCGCGACGGCGATCCCCTGGCCCACGCCGATGCACATGGTCGAGAGCGAGCGCTTGCCACCGTTCAACTGCAGCTCCAGCGCGGCCGAGCCGGTGATGCGGGCGCCCGACATGCCCAGCGGGTGGCCGAGGGCGATCGCCCCGCCGTTGGGGTTCACGCGGGCATCGTCATCGGCAATGCCAAGCTCGCGCAGCGTGGCCACGCCCTGAGCGGCGAAAGCCTCGTTGAGCTCAATGACGTCGAAATCCGCCTGGGTCAGGCCAAGGCGCGCCATCAGCTTCGCCGAAGCCGGGGCCGGTCCGATGCCCATGATGCGCGGCGGCACACCTGCGGTCGCACCGCCGAGCACGCGGGCGATCGGGGTCAGGCCGTATTTCTTCGCAGCCTCTGCCGAAGCAAGGATCAGCGCGGCGGCCCCGTCGTTCACGCCCGAGGCGTTCCCCGCGGTGACCGAGCCGTTCGCAAAGAGCGGCTTCAGCTTTGCCAGCGTCTCGATGGTGGTTGCGCGCGGATGTTCATCCTTGTCGACCACGATCGCATCGCCTTTGCGCTGCGGGATGGTGACCGGGGTGATCTCTTTGGCAAGGCGGCCATTGGCCTGAGCCGCGGCGGCTTTGTTCTGCGACGACAGCGCCATAGCGTCCTGGGCCTCGCGCGGGATGTTGTAGTCATCCGCCACGTTCTGACCGGTCAACGGCATGGCATCGACGCCATATTGCGCTTTCATCAGCGGGTTGACGAAGCGCCAGCCGATGGTGGTGTCGTGGATCTCGGCGTGGCGCGAAAAAGCGGTATCGGCTTTCGGCATGACGAAGGGCGCGCGGCTCATCGATTCGACGCCGCCTGCGATCATCAGCTCAGCCTCGCCCGAACGGATCGCGCGGGCGGCCATGATGACGGCATCCATGCCCGAGCCGCAGAGGCGGTTGATCGTGGTGCCGGTCACGCCGATCGGCAGACCTGCGAGCAGCGAGGACATACGCGCCACGTTGCGGTTGTCTTCGCCGGCCTGGTTGGCACAGCCAAAGATAACGTCATCAACGGCTTCCCAGTCGACATTCGCATTGCGCGCCATCAGCGCTTTCAGCGGAATGGCCCCCAGATCGTCGGCACGTACCGAGGAAAGCGAGCCCCCGAAACGCCCGATCGGGGTCCGGATATAATCACAGATGAAAACTTCGGTCATGGATCGCCTCCACTCAGATCTCAATCGCTGCCCTGAGCCCTGGCCCGGACAGTCCGGGGTTAGGCCTGAAGGGCTCTGGCGTAAATGGTTGCCATGCTTTAGGGGTAATTTGTTCGCTATGCGCACAAATTCCGGGGTGCAGATATGAAAATCGCTGACAGGGATATGATGGGGGGCCTGAGCAAAGGCCTGCGCGTCATTGAGACCTTCAGTGCGGCCCGCCCGCGCCAGACCATTGCGGAAGTGGCGGAAGGGACCGGGCTGGACCGCGCCACCGCGCGGCGGTGCCTGCTGACCCTGGCGCATCAGGGCTATGCGACCTGGGACGGCAAATTCTTTACCCTGACGCCGCGGGTTCTGCGGCTGGGCACCGGGGCACTGGCCGCGATGCCGCTGCCGCAGATCGTGCAGCCGATGCTGGACCGGCTGTCAGAGGGCCTTGGCGAAAGCAGTTCTGTGGCCATCCTCGACGGGCCGGAAATCGTTTACATCGCCCGCGCCGCGCAGACCAAGATCATGTCGGTGGGGCTGATGCCCGGCTCGCGTCTTCCGGCCTTTTGCTCGTCGCTTGGCCGGGTGCTGCTGGCCGCCCTGCCGCCCGAGGAGGCCCGGGCGCTGCTGGAGCGCCAGCCCCGGATCGCGCTGACCGAAAAGACCCTGACCGGGATCTCTGACATTGAGGCCGAACTTGCCCGCGTTCGCGAGCAGGGATTTGCGCTGATCGATCAGGAGATTGAGATGGGCCTGCGCTCGGTCGCGGTGCCTTTGCAGGACAGCTATGGCCGGGTGGTGGCGGCGCTGAACACCGGGGTCTCGGTCTCGCGTGCGAGTGCCGAGGCGCTTTGTGCGGAGTTTCTGCCCCGTCTGCGCGCCCTGGCGCTGGAACTGCGGCCGCTGCTGCGGCGGGGCAACTGACGGCTGATTTTGGCCGATTCGGCTGAATTTTACCTTTTGGTAAGCGAAATTCCGTAAATTCAGCAGGAACGTGCCACGGGAGGAGAAAATTCACTCCAAAAGACGACCGGAATTAGCGTGTTTTTTCTCTTGCTAAAATCGAGTGATCGGGTCGAGATTTAACGCATGGGCAGAGCTTATGGGCTGCCCGAACTGCTCCTGTGACTGCGCCTGACTGAATTCTTCCACGGCCCGCAGCCGGTTTCCCGGCCTGCCCCTCCGGATCCCGAAGAAAGGACACCCATGGCCAGGATTGCTTATACCTTGCGCCGCCTGACGCTTGCGCTTGCCACTGCGGCACTTTTGCTGCCTGCGGGCATGGCGCAGGCCCAGAAGCTTCTGAACGTCAGCTATGATCCGACGCGAGAGCTTTACCGGGAGTTCAACGTGGCTTTCATCAAGCACCGCGAGGCCGCCGGAAAACCTGCGCCTGAGATTGAGACCAGCCACGGCGGATCGGGCGCTCAGGCCCGGGCGGTGGTGGACGGGCTGGCGGCCCAGGTGGTCACCCTGGCGCTGGCCTCAGATATCGACCGGATCGCAGCGGCCGGAAAGCTGCCTGCGGACTGGCAGGCGAAACTGCCGCATAACTCTTCGCCCTATACCTCGACGATTGTGTTTCTGACCCGCAAGGGCAATCCCAAGGGGTTGAAAGACTGGGGGGATCTGGTGAAGGACGGGGTGGAGGTCATTACCCCGAACCCGAAAACCTCAGGGGGCGCGCGGTGGAATTATCTCGCGGCCTGGGGCTGGGCGGAGAAAAACGGCCAGGATCCGAAGGCCTTTGTCGCCGCGCTTTTCCGCAATGTGCCGGTGCTCGATACCGGGGCGCGGGGCTCGACCAATACCTTTGTGCAGCGCGGCGTGGGTGATGTGCTGCTGGCCTGGGAGAATGAGGCCTATCTGGCGCTGGCGGAACTCGGCCCCGATGCCTTTGACATTGTGGTGCCGTCGCTTTCCATCCTGGCAGAGCCGCCGGTTGCGCTGGTGGAGGGCAATATCAAATCCGAAGCCGAGCGGGAACTGGCGCAGGATTATCTCAACTACCTCTATTCCCCCGAAGGCCAGGCCATTGCGTTCAGACACTTCTACCGCGCCTGGGATAAATCGGCGGCCAATCCTGAAGATGTCGCGCGTTTCCCGGATCTGGAGCTGATCGACATCCGCCACTTCGGCGGCTGGGCCAAAGCGCAGCCCGAGCATTTCGGCGACGGCGGCACCTTCGATCAGATCTACAGCAAATAGGTGCGGTCATGGCACGGCCTTTCATCCAGCCCTCTGCCCTGCCCGGCCTGCGGCTGACGGCGGCGATCACCTTTGCCATGCTGGGGATTGTCGTGCTGATCCCCATCGGGGCGCTGCTGGCGCGCGGGGTCAGCTACGGCCCCGAGGCGATCTGGCAGATGATCAGCCGCGAGCGGGTGCAGGCGGCGCTTTGGCTCTCGTTCCGGCTGTCGGCTGTGGCGGCGCTTTTTAACCTGGTGTTCGGCACGCTGCTGGCCTGGGTGCTGATGCGCTATGATTTTCCGGGCCGCCGGATCCTGGATGCGGCGGTGGATCTGCCCTTCGCGCTGCCCACGGCGGTGGCGGGCATCGCGCTGACCGCGCTTTATGCGCCAAACGGGTTTTTCGGCAGCATGGCGGCGCAATGGGGGGTGAAAATCGCCTATACGCAATGGGGCATTCTGCTGGCGCTGATCTTTGTGGGGCTGCCCTTTGTCACCCGCAGCGTGCAGCCGGTGATCGCCGAGATCCCGCGTGAGGAGGAGGAGGTCTCGGCCACGCTGGGGGCGCGGCGCATCTATACCCTGCGCCGGGTGGTGCTGCCGGCGCTGATGCCTGCGGCCCTGACGGGATTTGCGCTCGCGCTGGCGCGGGCGGTCGGGGAATATGGCTCGGTGATCTTTATCGCCGCGAATATTCCACTCCGGACCGAGATCGCGCCTTTGCTGATCGTGATCCAGTTGGAAGAGTTCAATTATGACGGGGCAGCCGCCATCGGCATCGCGATGCTGGCGATCTCATTTGTCATGCTTTTGCTGATTAACCTGCTGCAGATCTGGAGCAGGCGGAGGATCGGTGATGTCTGACCCCTCCGCTGCCCTCCGCTTTGTCAGCCCCGTCGATGAGACCCGGGGCTGGAAAATGGCCCTGATCGCTCTGGCTGTGCTCGGCCTTGGCATTCTGGTCTTTGCGCCGCTGGTCGTGGTCTTCACCGAGGCCCTGTCCAAAGGCGTCAGCGCGGCGCTGAGCGCGCTCTCGGGGCGTGATGCGCAGTCGGCGATCCGGCTGACGCTGCTGATCGCGGCGATCGCGGTGCCGGTCAATGCGGTTTTCGGCATTGCGGCGGCCTGGTTCCTCACCCGCTATCAGTTTCGCGGCAAAGCCTTTCTGATCACGCTGATCGACCTGCCGTTTTCGGTCTCTCCGGTGGTGGCGGGGCTCTGCCTGGTGCTGGTTTTCGGCGCCAATACCGGGCTTGGCTCCTGGCTGGTGGCGCATGACCATCCGGTGATCTTCGCGCTGCCGGGGATCGTTCTGGCGACGATCTTTGTCACCTTTCCCTTTGTCGCGCGGGAGTTAATCCCGGTGATGATGGAGCAGGGTGCCACCGAGGAGGAAGCCGCCCTGACCCTCGGTGCCGGGCCATGGCGGATGTTTTTTACCGTAACGCTGCCAAAGATCCGCTGGGCGCTGCTCTACGGTGTGCTGCTCTGCAATGCCCGCGCCATGGGCGAATTTGGTGCCGTGGCGGTGGTCTCGGGTAAAATCCGCGGCCAAACCACCACGATGCCGATCGGCATTGAGATGCTTTACAATGAATATCAATCGGTTGCCGCCTTCGCCATGGCCGGGCTTCTGGCCCTGCTGGCGCTGGTCACCCTGGTTGTCAAAACCCTGCTGGAGCGGCGTCACGCGGGTGAGCTGTCCGCGCGGGGACATGGATAGGAGGCCCTGATGCAGATCGAAATCGACGAAATCGCCCGGACGTTCGGCCTGACCACAGCCCTGACCCCGGTCAGCCTGTCCATTCCCTCCGGGGCGCTGGTGGCGCTTCTGGGCCCGTCCGGCTCGGGCAAGACCACGCTGTTGCGCATCCTGGCGGGGCTCGATTTTCCGACTTCCGGGCGCATCCTTTTTGACGGCCAGGACGCCACCGGCGTCACCGTGCAGGAACGGCGGGCGGGCTTTGTCTTTCAAAGCTATGCGCTTTTCCGGCATATGACGGTGGCCGAAAACATCGCTTACGGCCTGAAGGCCCGCCCCCGCCGCCTTCGCCCGCCGAAAGAAGAGATTGACCGCCGGGTGCGGCGCCTGCTGGATCTGATCCGGCTGCCGGACATTGGCGCGCGCTACCCCAGCCAGCTTTCAGGCGGGCAGCGCCAGCGGGTCGCGCTGGCCCGCGCGCTGGCGATTGAGCCCAGGATGCTGCTGCTCGATGAGCCCTTCGGGGCGCTCGATGCCCAGGTGCGCAAGGAACTTCGCCAGGGGCTGCGCGACATCCACGATGAAACCGGCCTCACGACGATTTTCGTGACCCATGATCAGGACGAAGCGATGGAGCTGGCCGATCTGGTGGTGGTGATGTCGATGGGCCGGATTGAGCAGATCGGCCGGCCGCACGACATCCGCGCCCGGCCTGCCAATGATTTTGTGCGCCGCTTTATCAGCGCCTGAAACGGCTTACAGCGAGAGCTGCCCCAGGATCGCGCGGTTCCGGCCCGTGGATTTGGCCTGATAAAGCGCGCGGTCCGCCCGCTCCAGCCAGTCGTCACGGCTTTCACCGGGGATAAAGCCTGCAAGCCCCATGCTGACGGTGACCTTTGCGCCGCCAATCGCCGGAAGCGACAGATCCGCCAGGGCTTCCTGAATTCGGCGGGTGAGATGGAACGCGCCTTCAGCCGTTGCGCCATGCATCAGCACACCGAATTCCTCACCGCCCAGACGCCCGAAGGAGTCGCTTTTGCGGATCAGCCCCGAAAGCCTGCTGGTGATCGACTTCAGAACCTCATTGCCCGCCAGATGGCCATAGCGGTCATTGACCTCTTTGAAGTGGTCAATATCGATCAGAATGAGCGTGGCAGCCCCCGGATTGCGCAGGCTGCGCTGCCGGTCCAGCAGATCGCAGAACGCCCGCCAGGTCAGCAGACCGGTCAGCGGATCAAGCCGCGAGGTCAGCCGCAGTTCCAGTTGCGACATCACCACTCGGGCAAAATTGCTCAGCACATCGATCTCGGTGTCCGAAAACTCCCGCCGCCGGGTGTCATAGATGCACAGCGAGCCGATATTATACCCGTCTTCGCTGGTCAGCGGCACGCCCAGATAAGAGCGCAGCTCAGGCGCGCCAATGACATAGGGGTTCTGCGCGAAGCGGTTGTCGGTGCTGGCATCCGTCACCACCAGGGGCGTGTCCGACATGATCGTATGGTGACAGAAGGTATCGGTCCGAACCGCAGTTCCCGGCCCTTCGCCCGCCCCGGCCTTGGTCCACTGCCGGTCGCTCTCGATGATATTGATCGCGGCGCGCGGGACATTGAAGATCGATTTCACCAGAGAGACGATATCGAGAAATTCTTTCTCCGGCTCAGTGTCGAGTATTTCAAAACGCTGAACGGCGGCGAATCGACCCGGCTCATCGTCAGCTTTGAATTTCCTGATCTGCATTCCTAAGCCTTTTGCCTTCGCGCGCGGTGACCGCGCCCCATGGGACCGCCGGTCCCCCACTGCCGTATCGCGCTGCGGCAAAAGACACGGTCCGAGCGGCTGAGGCCCCTCCGCCGTCTCTGACCCACGCAGCCGTTTTGCCTGTTTCGGGGCAAATATTAGCCCGTCCCGCAGCGAGAGGAAAGCCCGACAGCGACCGCAACCCGCTCCAACCCACTACGGACGCTGCGGCAGAAGAACTTCCCCATTGTGCTGCCACAGAATTTGGCAGAAACTCTGTGCGGGGATGGAGCCTTATGCAACGGATACGTGCATCGGCCTGCTTCCGGTACCGGACAGGGAGACTGGACCAAACGATGCAAAGCGTCCCGGGGGAAATGGCTGGCTCAGCGACCACGCAGCTCGCCATAGAGGCGATTCGGCAGCGTCTTGCGCAGACCCCGCCTCCGGGCGGCTTTTGCCTTTTCGTGCTGGAGAATATGGATCTGGTCGAAGTCGCCGGCGATGCCGGTGCGGCGCGCATCCTGCGCAACCGGATCCGGGGCGAGCTGGAAAACACCCTCGGGGCTGGCAGCGTCTTATGTGACGCCCGCGAAGACGGCTTTATTCTGGCGCTTCCGGCAACGGATCAGGACCATCTGATGCGCGAACTGGATCACATGCTGCACCGCCTGCCGTTCTGGAGCCTTGATCGCCCCAGCCATGCGACTTCGGTCACCGGCCGCGCCGGGGTGGTCTGGGTTGAAGATGCGCTCCGCTCAAAGCCAGAGGATCTGCACCGCGCCGCCGTCACAGCCGTTTCTGCCGCGCGGGTTGCGCAGCGCAGCCGTCTGGTGTTTGGCGGCTCCGACCCCCGCGCCATCACCGATCTGCAGCTGACCGCCCAGCTGATCTGCGATCTGCCCGCCGCCGTGGAGGAGGGCCGCCTGGTCCTTCTCGGTCAGGAGATCGTCAGCTGTGCCCCTGGCGCGGCGCGCGGGCGTGAATATGAAGTGCTGCTGCAGATGAACGGCCGCAGCGGTCAGTCCTTTGCGCCCGGATTTTTCCTGCAGGCCGCCGAGCAGAGCCGCCTGATTGAGATCGTCGACAACTGGGTTCTGCGCAGCGTTCTGGTGGAGAATGCCGCCCGTCTGCGCGCCCTGCCGGATATGAAGGTCTCGATCAACGTGGCGGCACGCACGCTTTCGGGCTCCGCCTTTGCGGGGGGACTTGAGGCCATGCTGAAAGCGGGCGGCGTTGATCCGACCCGCATTCAGCTTGAGATTACCGAGACCGCGCAGATCCGCGATCTGCAGCAGGCGCAGTCGAATATCCGCGCCGCCCGCTCAATGGGCTGCCGGATTGCCCTTGATGATTTCGGGGCGGGGATGTCGGGCTATGGCTATCTCAAGGCCTTTGAGCCCGATTGCCTGAAGATCGACGGATCTCTGATCTCACATGTGGCAGATGAGACGCATATGGATGCGCGAATCGTCCGCTCAATTATTACCCTGGCGCATGATCTCGGGATTGAGGTTGTGGCAGAACATGTCAGTTCGCAGGACATTTTGCAGGCATTAAAGGGTTTTGGCATCGATAAGGTGCAGGGATTCCAACTCGGCCGCCCCGGTCCGCTGCAATTGGTCTTTGAAAATCGGCAGGCGTGCGACAGCGTCAGCTGCGCTGTCTGAATTTTTTCAATTCAAGGGCTGCATCGTCCAAACAACTCGTTAATATTGGGTGAGCGTCCGGCAGTCTTGCCCGTGCAGGGCGAGCATTCGGACTTGAACTGGGGTTGGGTTGAACATGCCGGGTTTGCTGCTGAAAACTGCGTTTCGGAGCCTGCTGGGTCCTGCTCTTCTTCTGTTGACCGGTTGCGGAGTCTTTGACCGCGATGAGCTGTTTTTGCGCCCCTCACAATATGAAGAACGCACCGCCTTTGTCCCGGTCGGGCCAGAGCGCGCCTGGGTCGTGGCACCCGGGGCCCGCGCGCTCTACCAGCGCCCGATCTTTGAGGGCTATGAACAGCGCATCAGCCTGGCCAATCCCACCCTGCTGCCCGGCGACAACCTGCTGATCCTGCGCGCGCGCGACAACATTGTCCCCGAGGCGCGCCTGGTCTTTGAAGAATTCACCCGCTGGACCGGCGGTCTGCCCGTGCCCTTTGAGGGGCTCACCTCCGGAGAGCTGATGCGGGGTGAGGATGAACTCGGCGCTTACTTCTACGCGGAATACCGCAGCGGCGCCGATACGGTCTGCGTGTTCGGCATTCGGCGTCTGAACGGCAGCCAGCGCCAGATCCCGGCGAATGGCGATGTGATGGATGTGCAACTGCGCAACTGTCTGCGCGGCAGTCCGGAAGAGGCGCTGGCCCCGATACTCGCAGGCAGCCTGCGCGGATCGCCCCGCGCCTCGCAGCCCGACGGCACCAGCCGTCTGCTCTCGCCCCTGGCTGGTCCCGGCCATTGAGCCCCCCTGATAAAAGACCCTGCCCCTGCAGCCGCAGGTCCTGAACTTAAGGAGCAGAATGTGACCGGACGCAGACTGATCGGATCTCTTGCGATCCCCCTCTGGATCTGTCTGCTGGTGCCGGTGGTGCTGCTGTGCATCCTGCCGGTTTCCAATGCGGCTCAGGCGATGCTGGGGGCCTCAGCCGTGCTGCTGGTGATGTGCCTGAAGCCTTTCGTGCATCATATGGCGGGGCGTCTGGCGCTGATGGGGACGGCCAGCGTGGTGGTGCTGCGCTATTGGTCCTGGCGGATCACCTCGACCCTGCCGGATCCGGGGCTGAATGCCAGCTTCATACTCGCCCTCGCGCTTTTGCTGGTTGAGACCTATTCAATCCTCGTTTTCTTTCTGAACGCTTTTATCACCGCCGATCCGGTGGACCGCGGCCTGCCGCCGAAACTCGAACTCGATCAGATGCCGACGGTTGATATTCTGGTCCCGTCTTACAACGAACCTGTTGAGATGCTTTCAATCACGCTCTCGGCGGCGAAGAATATGGTTTATCCCGCGCGGCTCAGAACGGTTGTTTTATGCGATGACGGCGGCACCGATCAGCGCTGCAATTCCTCTGATCCGGACCTCGCGGCCAAAGCCCGCGCAAGACGGGCGGAGCTGCAGGCGCTTTGTCGCGATCTCGGCGTGGTTTACTCAACCCGCGCGAAAAATGAACACGCCAAGGCCGGGAATATGTCGGCAGCCCTCGCGAAACTCGACGGGGATCTGGTGGTGGTCTTTGACGCCGACCACGTGCCGAGCCGGGATTTTCTGGCGCGGACGGTGGGCTATTTCGTCGAGGACCCGAAGCTCTTTCTGGTCCAGACGCCGCACTTCTTCATCAATAAAGACCCGATTGAGCGTAATCTGGGCCTGAAATGCCCGCCCGAAAACGAGATGTTCTACGGCATGATCCACCGCGGTCTCGATCGCTGGGGCGGTGCGTTTTTCTGCGGCTCGGCCGCGGTGCTGCGCCGCAAAGCGCTGGATTCTGTGGGCGGCTTTGCCGGGGAAACCATCACCGAAGATGCCGAGACCGCGCTGGAGATCCACTCCAAGGGCTGGCGCAGCCTCTATCTGGACCGTGCGATGATCGCCGGGCTGCAGCCCGAGACCTTCGCCTCTTTCATCCAGCAGCGCGGCCGCTGGGCTTCGGGCATGATCCAGATGCTGATGCTGAAAAACCCGCTTTTCCGGCGCGGGCTGACGCCTTTGCAGCGGCTTTGCTACATCAACTCGATGTCGTTTTGGTTTTTCCCGCTGATCCGGCTGGTCTATCTGCTGGCCCCGCTGACCTATCTCTTTTTCAGCGTTGAGATTTTCGTGACCACCTGGACGGAGGCCATGGCCTATACGCTCAGCTATATGGCGATCGTTCTGATGGTGCAGAACGCCACTTTTGCGCGCTTCAGGTGGCCGCTGATCTCAGAGATTTATGAAATTGCCCAGGCCCCCTATCTTGCCACCGCGATTATGCGCACCGTCCTCCGTCCGCGGGCGGCGAAGTTCAACGTGACCGCCAAGGATGAAACCCTGGTGGAAGACTACATCTCGCCGATCTTTGGCCCGCTTCTGCTGCTCTTTGGTCTGACGGCGGCGGGGGTGGCGGCGCTGATCTTCCGCTGGATTGCCTTTCCGGGGGATCGCAGCGTGTTGATCGTGGTGGGCACCTGGGCGGTGCTGAACTTCCTTCTGGTCTCGCTCTCGCTGCGGGCGGTTTCGGAAAAGCAGCAGCGCCGCGCCTCTCCGCGGGTGGAGATGCAGGCCCCGGCACAGGTAAAGCTTGCCGCCGATGACAGCCGCGCCGTGACCCTTCCGGCAGAGGTGCTCGACGCCTCCACCTCGGGGGCGCGGATCCGTCTGGGCGCCATGCCCCGTGGTGAGCCGATCGCCATGCCGCAAAAGGGCGATGTGCTGGTTCTGCGCCCGCTCTTTGACGAGGCCCCACATCTTGAGCGCGACGTCCGCGCCGTGGTCCGCGGCGTCTTCAACAAAGCCGGCGAGGGGCATACCATCGGCCTGCAGTTCCTGTCAGACCAGCCGATGGATGTGCGCGAGGCGGTGGCGCAGCTTGTCTTCGGCTCTTCCGAGAACTGGCTGGCAGAGCGGATGCGCGGGCGCAAACGCAAGGGTCTGCTGGCAGGGCTTTTTTATGTGTTCAGCCTGATGCTGACCTCGATCCCGAAAACCCTTGGCGACTTCCTGCGTGAGCCGGCGCGGCGGACGAAATCTGAATTGACGGCGCATCACAAACCCAAGGCGGCGCATCTCGTGGCCTTTGGCGCGAACTTCGACACCGAGGAGTTCCGCGAAGGGGCGCGGCGCTCAACGCTGGAGGATTTCATCGCAACGGAGGACCGCGCATGAGCCGCGCTGCGCCGCTGCTGACCGCCTTGCTGGCCGGGGTCCTGGCTGTTCTGCCGCTTGCCGCGCAAAGCCAGTCCGCCGGAGCGGGCCGCATCACCCCCGCCGCCGATGGCCCCGTTGTGCTGCCCGCCCCGGCCCCGGAGGCCGCGCCCCTGGCCACGCCCGGCCTTATTCAGCTGCCCCCCGATCCCGAAGCGGTGGCGGATCCGGCGGAGGGGGATCTTCCCGGCGGCGATGACGCCGGGCCTTCGGACGCCACCGGCCTTGTTGCCCCGCCCGCTCCGCCACGCGACAGCGGCGCCAGCACCGCTGCCAGCGGGCCGCTCCCGACCGAAGGGCTGATGCCGCTTTTACCGCTGCATCCGCTGCCCGGCCAGCCGCTGGCCGGGGCCAGCCTGCCGGAACCCGGCATCCTGCGGCTGACCGGCGAGCGGCTGACCCAGATCATGACGATCTATCTGCCCGACAGCGCGCCGATCCCGGAGAAACTGGTGCTGACGCTGCAGTCTTCGATCAATGTGCTGCCCGATGCGGCACAGCTTGAAGTCACGGTGAATGACGCCGCACCCCGGACCATCCCCCTCGATCAGATCGGCGCTTTCGGCACGGTTGAGCTGGCCGTCAGCGGCCTTCGCTCCGGTGACAACCGCGTGGCGCTGAACATCCGCCAGCCGCACCGCATCTGGTGCGGGCCGGAGGCCACCTTCGGGGTCTGGACAGAAGTGGACCTCAGCCGCTCAGGCGCGCCGGTGCCCGGGGCCGCGGTGACGCCCGATCGGGGCGGCTTTGCACTGGCGCTGCGCGCGCAGACCGGCACCGGACGCCCGCTTGCGGTCCTGAGCGATTCAGCCGATCCGATCCTGCTGCGCAAGGTGACCGACCGCATCTCAGAGGCCATGGGCGGCAACGGGCAGATCACCCTGCGCTCGTTTTATACGCCCGGGCCGAAGTCCTTTGCTTCGGTCGCGCTGATCCCGTCGGAGCGCAATCAGGTGAGCTTTCGTCCCGGCTCCAGCGGTGCCCTGGTGATGCAGATTGAGCACCGCCCGGGTGAGTTGCCGGACCTGAGCGCCCATATGCCGCCGCCCCCGCCACCGGGGCCGGGTCTGCAGGTTCTGCGACCCGGCAACGCGGTCTCCCTCGGGGCGCTTGGCCACGGCGATGTCATTGGCAACACGCATTATTTCCGCGCGGCCCTGCCGTTCCGGCTGCCCGATTCCTGGCTTTTGCTGGCCAACCAGCGCGCGCGGCTGCAATTGCATTACGGCTATTCCGCCGGACTGGCCGAGGGCGCGATCCTGCTGGTGAAGGTCAATGAGCAGACCGTGCGGCTGCTGCCCCTCGATGTGCAGGGCGGCCGGCTGCAAAAGCCGCTGGATATCGACTTTCAGGCCAGGTTCCTGCACGGCGGGGTCAATATCCTCAGCTTTGAGATGATGGTTCCGGGCGAGCCTGCGGATGCGGTCTGCCAGCCGCGCCAGGGCGATATGCTGGTGGTCCTTGCCTCCAGCACGCTGGATGTGCCGCCGTCACCGCCGATGGAACTGGCCGGTCTGATCCGCCCGCTCAGCGGTCTGGACAGCCCGGGCGTTCTGCCTGCCGAAGGCAGCGACGGCGGTACCATGGCGCTGACCGCCGCGCGGATCTCGGCCGGGATGGCGCGTCCGCCGCGCCCCGACCCGGCCGTGCGGCTTTATGTGACCGATATCAGCACGCCCGCCGCGCTGCCCGCAGGCCCGCACCGGCTGCGGCTGTCGCGGCTGCAGGAGGTGTTGTTTCCGGTCCTGCCCGCCACCGCCGCGGTCGCACCCGAGACAGCCGCGCCCGTGGCAGCCGCGCCCGTCTTTCGCTTTGACGGCCCTGGCGATGAAGGCCCTGCCCCCGCCACCTCTGAGGGTCCGGGCATAACGGACTGGTTTCAGGGCATAAGCGATGCGGTCTTCGGCCCCGAGGGGGCCCTCGCAACATGGCGCGGCGATATCCGCGACAGCGCCTATATCGGGTCAAGAGAGACGCTGGAAAGCTGGCTCGAAGGCCGTCACGGCGTGGCGCTGCTGATGCGGCCCGATCCCGCCACCCCGGATGCGCTCTGGCTGGTGCTGGGACCGCGGGCCCCGGTCGATATGATCGCCCAAAGCCTCTCAGATCTGCGCCGCAGCCGCCTTGCCAGCGGTGAGGCTGCCCTGCTCGACGCCGATGGCACCTGGTCAGTCTGGTCGCCGATCACGCCGCCGAACCTGCTTGCCATGCCCGCTCCGGGTCAGTGGCGCACGGTTCTTGGCAACTTTGCCTCCTGGTCGCCGCTGCTTTATACCGGGCTGACCCTGGGGCTGGCGCTTTTGTCGATCCTTCCGGTCATTGGCTTTCTGCTGATCACCCGCACCAGACGAGGAGGCCGCGGATGAAACGCCGTCACTTTCTGACCAGCACCGCCACCTTCGCCGCCCTGTCCGCCGCAGGCCTGCGCCCGGGCCTTGCGCAGAGCCCGGGAGCCCTGCCGATGAGCGATCTTTTCCTGGCAGCAGACCACCCCCTGCAGGAGGCCTGGGCGACCTGGAAAACCCTCTGCCTGACCCCCGAAGGGCGGGTGGTGGACGGCTTTCAGGACAATGTCAGCCATTCTGAGGGCCAGGGCTATGGCCTTGTGATGGCAGCGATCTTCGGGGATCGGGCGACCGCCGACCGGATCATCGGCTGGACCGCTGAGAACCTTGCGGTGCGCCCCGACAGCCTGCTGGCCTGGCGCTGGAACCCCGCCAGCACACCGCCGGTCAGTGACCGCAACAACGCCTCGGACGGCGATCTCTTCTATGCCTGGGGCC
Organism: Falsigemmobacter faecalis; assembly: GCF_003863335.1. Taxonomy (GTDB): domain Bacteria; phylum Pseudomonadota; class Alphaproteobacteria; order Rhodobacterales; family Rhodobacteraceae; genus Wagnerdoeblera; species Wagnerdoeblera faecalis. The sequence continues at coordinate 88,311 of NZ_RRAZ01000002.1, forward strand.
TGGTGCTTTGTGCGCAGCGCGACAACCGGCCCGATCTGCTGGAGGCGGCGACGCGGATCGCGGCAGATCTTCTCCGCCGCTGCACGGTGCCGCATCCCGACGGCTCGGCGCGCCGTCTGATGCTGCCGGGGGCTGCGGGCTTTCGGGAGGCCGGGGTGGTTGTGGTCAACCCGTCTTACTACATGCCCCGTGCCATGACCGATCTGGCCCGCGCCACCGGGCAGACCGCGCTGGACAGCCTTGCAGCCGATGGCCAGGCGCTGATCGCGACGCTGACGGCACAGGGTCCGGTGCCGGACTGGGTGCAGATCAGCGCCGCAGGGACCGCGCCGCCGCCCGCGCAGTTTTCCAAAAACGCCGGATATGAGGCCGTGCGCGTCGCGCTCTTTCAGATCTGGTCGGGGCTGGCAGAGGGCCCGGCCGTGCGCGCCTGGGCCGCCGCCTCGGAGGCTGCGGGACCTGCGGGCGGGGCCGTCACCGTCTGGTCGCTGCCCGATGGCGCCGTGCTTGAGCGCAGCAGCCATGAGGGTTATGCCGCCGTGGCAGCGCTTGCCCGCTGCACCGCCTCGGGCGGTTTTGGCGCGCAGATGCCCGCTTTTACCGGCGATCAGCCCTATTACCCTGCCACTTTGCATCTGATGGCTCTTGTTGCTCAGGCGACAACCTACCCGAGGTGTGTGCCGATATGATCCGTTCCCTTCGTCTGCCGCTGCTCGCCTTTCTGCTGGTCAGCACAGGTCCGCTGGCCCTCAGCGCCCAGGAGCCGCCGCGCGGTGAGCTGCAGGCACTGAGCTATTATCACCAGCAGGGCGATCAGGCCGCCGCAGAGGCCGAGATGCGGCGGCTGCGGCTGAAATACCCGCAGTGGATGCCGCCGGCCGATCTCTCAAAACTGGGCGTCAGCGCGCCCTCGCAGGAGATCGACCGTTTCTACCGCCAGGTCGCCGCCGGAGATTTTGAGGGGGCCCGCGCCACTCTCGCCGAAACGAAAACCGCCTTTCCCGAATGGCAGCCCCCGGCCGATATGACCGGGCTTCTGGCGGTCTCAGAGGGGCAGAAACGCTTTGACGAGGCGCTGCGCGCCGGTAATCTGCGCCGCGCCGGGGAAATCGCCGGACGCGCGCCGGATCTGCTGCGCTGTGAGCGGATCAACAACGCCTGGCGTCTGGCCGAAGCGCAGTCCGCGGCAGGGCGCAAAGCGCAGGCCTTTGGTCTTTATCAGTCGATCATCACCGCCTGCACCAACAGCGCCGATCTGAGCGCGACCCTGGAGAAGGCCGATCAGGTGGCGACCGAGACCCAGCTTCGCGGTCTTTTCGACACCGCTCTGCGCCGTTTTCCGTCAGAGGCTGCGGGCTATCAGGCGCTTCAGAGCCGTCTGCTCGCCGGACGCGGGATCACCTCTCCGGGCGCAGACCGCACCGCGGCTCCGGCTGAGACGGCCAGACCGCCCGCCCCGCGCAGCGCGGCCCGACCCGCAGGGGCGCAACCCGCACCCCAGGGCGGTGGGGGAGGCGGAAGCGTCAGCCCGCGCAGCGTGCAATCGGCCAAAGATCGCGGCGACTGGGCCGGCTGCCTTGCTGCCTCAGAGGGCAATGCGGCTGCGGCTGCGCAGTATAACCGCGCCTGGTGCGCCTATAACCTCGATCGTCCGATGGAGGCCGTGGACAGCTTCCGCCGCGCGCTGGCAGGCCGGATGAACGCGACCGAGCGGCGCGATGCGCAATATGGCATCGCGCTGGCCTATCTGAAGATGGGCATGACCGAGCCTGCCGCGCAGATCGCGGCCCAGGTGGATCTGACCCGCAGCCAGCGCGTCGATGTGGAGCGCCAGATCCTCGATCAGCGGGGCGTCGCCGCCTATAAGGCGCGCAACTACGTGCAGGCCATCCGCTATTTCGACGCGCTGGAGCAGATCTCCGGTGGCATCAACCGCAACCTCGGGATGCTGCGCGCCTGGTCCTATCTGAACGTGGGCCAGCGTACCCGCGCGCGGTCGGAATTCCTTCGTATGCACAATGAACTGGCCAGCGTGGAAACCGCACGGGGCATTGAGGCATCGGGGGACTGACCCGCCGCCCGACACCTGGTCAACGGGCCGGGGCCAGCAGGTTTTCTGCCGCCGATGGGACGCGGGCGGCCTCGGGTCTTGCGGCCGAGGGCTCGCGGCTGATCGTGGCGAGGGCAGCAGAGGCCGCGGTGACGCGGTTGCGGCCAAGATCCTTCGCTTCATAGAGCAGCATATCGACGCGGCGCAGAGCGACTTCGAAATCCGCGAGATCGGCAACCTGCTCGACCCCGAAGCTGGCGGTCACGGGGGCCTTATCGGGCCAGACGGTCTCTTCCACCGCACGGCGCAGGTTCTCTGCCAGGGTCACGGCATGAGACAGCGCGGGCGCGTCGATCATCAGCATGAATTCTTCTCCCCCCAGACGGCCCGCGATCTGACCGGGCAGCAGGTGACGGGCAAAGACCCCGCTCAGGCCCTGGATCACCAGATCGCCGGTGTGATGGCCGTGACAGTCATTGATGCGTTTGAAGTGATCGAGATCCACGGCGATCAGATGCCAGTTCGCCCCGGGATGCTGCTGCAGCCGGATCGCCGCCTGTTCGTGAAAGCCGCGCCGGTTCAGCAGGCCGCTCAGCGGATCGGTATCGCGCTGACGGCGCAGGCTGACCAGCAGATCCCCAAGCGCAACCAGCACCACAACCACGGTGAACCAAAGCTTAAAGAACAGGATCAGCGCCAGGTAAAGCTTCCAGGACGCGGAGTCGGTGAATTCACCAATATCGGCGTCCGGGGCAATCAGCACGCTCCAGCAGGCGCGCAGCACCGCAAATCCGGCGCCAAAGACATAAGACACGGCCAGAAGGCGATCAAACATCCCAAGATCATCGCGCTGGCGCAGCAGTTCAGGCACGCTGAGGCCAAGGAGGGCGGCAAGACCCGCGCTGACAATGCCCAGACGGCTCAGCAGATCCGCATGAACCGCGCCAAAGTAATAGCTGCCAGAGAGCGTCAGCAGAAAGATCACCAGAACCGCGCGGTGTTTTGGCGCCATCTCAAAGCGCAGGCAGACCGCATAATGCAGCGCCAGCGCGGCGACTAAATGCACAAGTGTCAGCAGAACGGCGCGCTCTGCCATGACGGCATTCGACATCATAGTCTGCAGCGCAAGCCCCGTCCCCGTGCAGATAAAGCTGACGGCCGTGAAGGGGATGAAGTCCTGCCCCCCGCGCATCTGCACCACTTCCTGGCGGTTCAAAAGCAGCTTGCAGGCCATCAGCAGAAGTCCGAGCACCAAGAGGCACGCCGGAACCATCAATAGGAATAACCGATCCTGGTCCATAAACACTAACCGCTCATCGAGCCCCCGCAGAGGCGGTCACGTCAGAAGTCCCCCGTGTCACCGACCGCCGTTGCGGTTGCCCCGATGCTCCGGATCCACTCACACCAGCCACTCCATCCCCAATGGGCGGCCCGCGACCCGAAGTTCTCGCTCCGGACCGGTTCAGAGTTACGGTTAATCTGGGCGAAATCTTGACCGAATAACGCGACTCCCGGCCCCTGAGCCAGAATCAGTCGCGTTTCGGGCGGAATGCGAAAGTTATTTAAGCTTAAAATTCAACTGAAGAGGGAATCGGTCAGATCCCCTCTTCCTTAGCGCTTGAAAGCCGGATCAGAGGGACGAATCGCCGCCGAAGATGCGACCCTTGATCTGATCGCGACCGGCGCCTTTTGCCAGGTAAAGCTGCTCATCTGCGGTGCGGATCCACATCTCGGGCTGCATATCGGCCTCCACCACGGCCGAGGCCACGCCCATGCTGATCGTCACATAGGGCTGCACCTGCGAGCCGACATGCGGGATGCCAAGCTGGTGGACGTGACGGCGGATATCCGCGGCCACCTCCATGGCGCGGTCCAGATCGGTCCCGGGCAGGACACAGGCGAACTCCTCGCCGCCGTAGCGCGCGGTATAGCCCGAGGCCTGCCGCACAGCGCGGCTCAGCGCTGAGGCCACCATATGCAGGCAGCGGTCTCCGGTCTCATGGCCATAGGCGTCATTGAACTGCTTGAAGAAGTCGACATCGATCATAATGATCGACAGCCAGGTGCCATCCGAGGCCGGCGCCCTGACGGCATTGGTCAGCAGACCGTCCAGCTTGCGGCGGTTGTGAAGCCCGGTCAGCGCATCGGTCACCGCCAGCACGGCCAGGTGGTCGCGCAGCTGCTTCAGCTCAACATGATTGCGCACGCGGTTGCGCAGAATCATCGGCTGGATCGGCTTGGTGACGTAATCGATCGCGCCCAGCGACAGGCCGCGGATCTCATCCTCCGTGTCGCCAAGACCCGTGGTGAAGATAACCGGAATATCCGACAGCAGCGGATCTTCCTTCAGCTTCTGGCAGACCTCAAAGCCCTGCATCCCGGGCATCACCACATCGAGAAGCACCAGATCCGGCTGCGTCAGCCGCGCCACCTCCAGAGCCTCTTCGCCCGAGGTGGCGAAAGAGATCTCGTAATCGTCTCCGAGCGCCGAATAGATGATTTCAACATTCGAAAGCTCGTCATCGACGATCAGAATAACGGCCCGGTTTGCCGAGGGCTGGCTGAGATCATTCACGCGGATTTACTCCTGGTACACTAAGACCGTCGAGGTCCATGGCGTTGAATGCCGCCATCGCCGCTTCATAGTCCAGCCGGTCGAGCGCCTTTTTCACCGGGTGCTGCTCTGTTGCCGCAGGGCTGAGGCCCAGGGCGGCGGCAAAGCCGGCAAAGTTCATCCGCGCGCCAAGGCTGCGGCGCTGGATCTGTTCGCGCATCTGCGCGATTTTCGTCTCCAGCACATCGGGTGCGACGGTGGGCACCAGCCGCTCCGGGGGGGCTGCGGGATCGGAGGGCGGGGTGGAGCCAGGCACCGGATCCGCCGGCTTCAACCGGGCCGCCGCTGCAATCGCCGGGGCGAGATGCTCTTCCATTGTCATGATCAGCGCGTGCAGCTGCGCCGGTTCACCCTCCAGCAGCGCACGTTCCAGCTTTGCCGCAGCCTCCTGCAGATCCGGCAGTTCCAGCGAGCCTGCCAGACCCTTCAGGGTGTGACTGACCCGGCGGGCATCGGCCATTGCGCCTTCCGCGATCAGGCTGCGGATTTCATCACCAGCGCGGCTTTGCGTCTCGCCGAAGTTCAGGATCAGACGGCGCAGAAGCGGGCGCTTGCCGTTCACACGCTCCAGCGCGCGGGCGATGTTGAAGGGCGGCAGACGGTCGGGCAGTTCATCCGCCGGGGTTGCCGCATCGCGGTTCTGCACCAGCGGCGCGATCCCGCCCGAGCGGCGCGGGCGCAGATGCTCAGAGAGCGTGCGCACGAGGACTTTGGGATCAACGGGCTTTGCGATGTGATCGTTCATGCCCGCATCCAGACAGCGCTGCCGCTCTTCGGCATAGGTATGGGCGGTCATGGCGATGATCGGCAGCTTGTCGGCCGTCCAGGTCTCACGGATGCGGCGGGTGGCATCCATGCCGTCCATCACCGGCATCTGAATATCCATCAGAACCGCAGAATAGCTGTCCCCCTCGCGCTCAATCTGTTTGCAGGCCAGAAGCCCGTTCTCGGCGACATCAACCAGCAGGCCCGCATCGGTCAAAAGCTCAGTCGCGATTTCGCGGTTGATCTCATTGTCCTCCACCAGCAGCACCCGCAGGCCCTGAACGGCGGGGGGCACCTGGGTCACCGGATCAGCCTGACGCGGCGCAGCCGGGGCGGCGGTCCTGGCCAGATCCGTCGGGGTCAGGAACAGATCTTCCAGCGTTTCCAGAAGGGCCCGCGTCTCCAGAGGTTTGGTCAGATAAGCCGCGATGCCGCTCAGGCCGACCTCAGCGGTAAATTCATCGCTGCCATAGGCGGTCAGAACCACCATCTTCGGCTTTTTCAGGATGGCTTTATTCTCGGTGATCATCCGCGCGGCGGTCAGACCATCGATCCCCGGCATTTTCCAGTCGAGCAGCAGCAGATCATAATCACGCCCCACTTCGCTGGCCGCTTCAAGGCTCTCGATCGCCTCGCTGGCGGAAGACGAGGTATCAACCTGCACCGACCAGTCGGCAAAGGTTTCGCGGATGATCTGGCGCGACGCGGGATTGTCGTCCACCGCCAGCACGCGCAGGCGACGCAGCGCCGGATGCAGGCTGGTCAGTTCGACAAGCTCTCCGGTGTGTTGCGCGAAATCGGCCTGCAGCGAGAAGGTGGTGCCCGACCATTGCACCGAGCGCACGCTGATATCGCCGCCCATCGTCTGAACAATCTGGCGCGCAATCGCCAGCCCCAGACCCGTGCCGCCAAAGCGGCGGGTCATGGTATTATCGGCCTGAGTGAAGGAGTTAAACAGCCGCTCCTGCTGCTCCGGCGTCATGCCGATGCCGGTGTCGATGACATCAAGGCCGACGCGCACCTGCGTGTCGCTCTCTGAAATCAGCCGGGTGCGCACGGTCACGCTGCCCGATTCGGTGAATTTCACCGCATTGCTGACCAGGTTCAGAACCACCTGGCCAAAGCGCAGCTCATCCCCCGACAGAAGCGCCGGAAGGCTGGTGTCATGCTCAAGATGCAGGTTCACGCCCTTCATCTTTGCATCGCCGATCACCATCTGCAGCTGCTGCTCAATGGCGGACTGCATCGAGAAGGGGCGGTGTTCCAGCTCCAGCTTGCCGGCTTCATTCTTGGAATAATCCAGAATGTCATTGATCAGCCGCAAAAGCGCTGTGCCCGAGCCGCTGATTTTATTGACGTAATCTTCCTGCTTGCTGTTCAGCTGGGTGCGCTGCAGCAGATGGCAAAAGCCTAAAACCGCGTTCAGTGGCGTGCGGATCTCATGGCTCATATTGGCGAGGAACATGGATTTCGTCGCACTTGCCTGCTCGGCTTCGCGGCTGCGCTCTTCAAGAGCCGAATTGCTGGCGCGCAGCTCCTGGCCGATCACCTCAACGGCGGCGAATTTCTCAACCACGGTCTCCGAGACAAGCACCAGAACCGCCGACTGGAAGGCCACGATCGCGCCATGCAGCAGCACCCGCGCCAGTGAGGCGGCTTCGGGGAAAACCGCAAAGGGCAGCAGATACAGCAGCAAAAGGTGGTGCACCACGATCACCGAGGCCGCGAAAAGGATCGCGCGGCGGTCAAACCAGCCGATGGTCAGCGCCAGCATCGCGAAGAAATACATATGCATGTCCATCTGCCAGGGCAGCCCCCGCAGAAGGAACACCATCAGCGCCGGCACAGCCACCATGCAGACCGCGGACATATAGCGCGTGGTTGGCCCGGTTCCCGCCCGCAGCCAGGTCACGTGATAAAGCAGCGCAACAGCCGCCGTGGCCAAAACGGCAGCCAGAGTGCTGCGCTCTGCCATCCAGGCGATCAGTCCCACCACCGGAACATGCGCCCAAAGCAGCCAGACCAGCAGCGCCCCAAAGCGGCGGCGCAGAGAAATAAGTTCCGTCGTCATGCAGCGTCCCTTCGGATCACATCGGCACCGCAGCCAAAGACCCGCGGCACCGGCAGCACCATAAGCGCTCCGGCCGCACGCAGGCGGGCAGCAAAATCAGGCTGGTCCGAGACCGCCACCATCATATTGTCGAACCCCCCGGTCGCCGCGATCGCGCCATCCGCCGCTGCAATCGTCAGCAACAGCGCGCGCGGCGTCTCAAAAGGACTGCCGATCACCAGATATTCGCCTTCGGCCCGGTCAAGGAGCAGCGAAGCGGATGTCAGCGCGAAAAGACCAAAAAGCGCTGCCGTCAGCGCAGGCCAGAGCGCCCCGCGTTCTTCCTTCACAGGACCGGTGGAGCGGGCGTACCAGGCAGCGGGGCCGGTCTCTCCGGGCAGGGCAGTTTTTTCGGTCACTTTCGGGCAATGCTCTGAATGGCGGCTGAACCGGTGATAACACTCATACCAACCAAAGTGCCCGAGCCTGGCCCGGTTATAACAAATTTGATAGACATTCGACGCCTTGGAAACAGAAATATGATCAGGACGCGCATAGCAGTAACCATAAGTTGTTTTTATGCACCGCTCCGGGAGAGCGGTGTTTTCAACAGGGCTCCTGCCGCTACCGAGATATTAATGAAAAATATATATTGGTTCAAATGCTTAAAAAGTTGCATTTTTAATGCATCTTTAATATATTTTTATATTGGCGAGGCGCGCGATTGAGCGACAGAGCGCAATCACCTTCTCCGTTTATCGCAGTCTTTTCCGGAAGCCGCGGAATTGAGCGGCTTTTTTGGCTCCCGGGGCTTTAACCTTTGCCCCCGCGCGCGTAAGGCAGGGCCGAAAGACGCAGCCCTGCTGCCTGTAGCCTTTTTGGTTGAAAGTGACTGCCATGTCGACGAAAGCCCCGCTCAAATCCCTGCTTCTGACCGCCGCCTTCTGCCTTGCTGCGGCCCCCGCCGCGCTGGCAGAGACGATCAAAATCGGCGTGCAACCCTGGCTTGGCTATGGCCCGCTCTGGGTCGCGGCAGAGAAAGGCTTTTTCAAAGACGCAGGCGTCGATGTTGAGCTGGTCAACTTCAACTGGGACCAGGATCTGACCGCGGGTCTCGCCTCGGGCAATCTGCATCTGGTGGCGGCTGCGACCAATACCACTCTCGTGAACATCAACCAGAACATCCCCGTTGTCGGCGTTCTGGTCATGGATGAGGCCTCGACCGCTGATGCCGTCATCGCGGGCGCAGATGTGAAAAGCATTACCGATCTCAAAGGCAAATCCGTCGCTTATGAGCGCGGGGCCACCTCGGATCTGCTGCTGAACTATGCGCTGAAGGCCAATGGAATGTCGCTGGCCGATGTGACCCCGGTGCCGATGGGCGCCTCGGAAGCGGGTCTGGCGCTGATCGCGGGCCGCGTCGATGCTGCCGTGACCTATGAGCCCTATATCTCCACCGCGCTGCGCCAGGACGATAAGACCTCCGTCATCTATACCGCTGCGGAAAAGCCCGGGCTGATCTCGGACCTGCTGGTCGGCAACCCGGACTGGGTGAAAGCCAATCAAAAAGACCTCGAAGCCGTCATCCGTGGCTGGGATCTGGCCGTGCAATTCGTGCGCGACAACCCGGCCGAGGGTGGCAAGCTGATCGCGGATGCCGTGGGCGCGCCGATGGAAGAGTTTGAGCCGGCCTTCAAAGGCGTGCATCTCTTCTCGTCGAAAGACAACGCTGAGATCCTGAAGGGTCAATACCCCGAGAGCGTCCAGGCGATTGGCGAGATCATGATCGAGACCAACCCCGAGGACATCACCCGCATCGTGCCGGTGACGGAACTGCTGAACACTGACGCCGTTCTGGCCGTCGCCGCTCAGTAAGACCAGCTCATGCCGGGACACCCCTTCCGTCTGCGCGAGCTGTTCCGGCTGCGCAAAGAGATCCCGAAGCCGCTTTATACGGCTTCGGGTTTCGTGCTGCCTGCGGTGCTGATCCTGCTGTGGTGGGCCGTGGTGCAGGCGGGTCTGATCCGCCCGCTCTTTCTGCCCGGCCCGGGTGCCGTGCTGGCTGAAGGCTGGCGGCAGCTGGAAAAGGGCATTCTGCTCTCGGACGCGGCTGTTTCCATCTACCGCATCGTTGCGGGCTGGCTGACGGCCACGGTCATCGCGGTACCGGTCGGCATTCTGATGGGGAATTTCCGGATTTTTGAGGGGCTTTTGTCGCCCCTCGTCTCCACCCTGCGCTATGTGCCGGTGGTGGCGCTGATCCCGCTGACCATCCTCTGGGCCGGGATCGGCGACGGACAGAAAATCCTCATTCTCTTTATCGGCACCTTCTTCAGCCAGGTGCTGATGATCATGGACAATGTCAAAAACATTGACGTCAGCCTGATCCGCGCGGGGCAGACCCTGGGCTTTTCCAATGCCGAGATCCTGCGCCGCATCATTCTGCCCGCCGCCGCCCCGGCGATCTGGGACACCTTCCGCATCACCATCGGCTGGACCTGGACCTATCTGGTGGTGGCCGAGCTCGTGGCCGCCAGCGATGGCCTTGGCCGCCGTATCATGGATGCGCAGCGCTATATGGCCACCCAGACGATCCTGTTTGGCACGCTGTTCATCGGTCTGCTGGGTCTGATCACCGACTGGCTCTTCAAGAAAATCGGCCAGCGGCTCTTTCGCTGGAATGAGGGGCGGCGCTGATGGCTGAAAAGATCCGCATTGAGCGCGTGGGCAAAGACTTTGACGTCGATGGCCGCGCCATGGTGGCGATCTCTGAGATTGATCTGAGCATCGCGGAAAATCAGTTCGTCTCGATCGTCGGCACCTCGGGCTGCGGGAAATCCACGCTGCTCAATATGATCGGCGGTCTGGATGAGCCGACGCGGGGCCGCATCCTGATCGACGGCCAGGAGGTGCGCGGCCCGGGGCGTGACCGCGGCTTTGTCTTTCAGTCCTATACGCTTTTTGAGTGGATGACGGTTGAGGAAAACATCCGCTTCGCGCTGGAGAAATCCGCGCTCTCAAAAGCGGAAAAGTCAGAGATGGTCGCGCATTTCATCGAGGCCGTGGGCCTGTCGGGCTTTGAAAAAGCCTGGCCGAAACAGCTCTCAGGCGGGATGAAGCAGCGCGTGGCGATTGCGCGGGCGCTGGTCTATAAACCCTCGATCCTCCTGATGGATGAGCCCTTTGGCGCGCTTGACGCCCAGACCCGCGGCATGATGCAGGAGCTGCTGTTGCAGATCTGGACCGATCACCGCGTCACCTGCCTCTTTGTCACCCATGACGTCGATGAGGCGATCTTTCTTGCTGACCGTGTGGTGGTGCTTGGCTCACGTCCGGGGCGGGTGAAGCGCGATCTGATGGTCGATCTGCCGCGCCCGCGCGCCTTTGATCTGGTCACCGCGCCCGAGTTCATGGAGACCAAGCGGCTGATCCTGCAGGACATCCGCGAAGAAACCCTGAAGCTGATGGCCGCAGGCGCACATTGACAGCGCGCCTCTCCCCCCGCAGTCTCGCGCAAAAGCGAGGGCGGGGGGAAAATGGCACTGCATCCTTATTTTCAAAACCTTGTTGAGCAGATGAAGGGGCAGCCGCCCCGCTCTGCCGGCACCCCTGAGACGGCGCGGGCGATGACCGCTGCGGGCTGTCAGCGCCTCGGCCCCGGCCCGGAGATGGCGTCACAGCGCGATCTGACCCTGCCGGGGCGCAGCGGCGCCATTCCTGCGCGGCTCTTTACCCCCTTTGAGGCAGAGGAAGCGCTGATCGTCTTTTACCACGGCGGCGGCTGGGTCCTTGGCACCGCTGCGGATTACGACGCCCAGGTCTCGGCCCTGGCCGAGGCCACGCGGATCCCGGTGCTCTTTGTGGAGTATCGCCTGGCCCCCGAGCATCCTTTTCCCGCCGCCGCCGAAGATGCGCTCGATGCCATGGCGGCGGTGCTGGCTCAGGCGGTTCCCGGCCTGCCGGGCGGTCCGGTCATCGTCATGGGCGACAGCGCGGGTGGCAATCTGACCGCCGTGGTCTGCAATGCGTTACCCGAGCGGGGCCGCGTGGCGCTGCAGGTTCTCTACTATCCGGTCACCGACAGCGATTTCACCCGCGCCTCCTACCGCGCCTATGGCACCGATCATCCGCTGACCGAGGCCGATATGCGCTGGTTCTTTGACCAATATACCCCCAACCCCGCCGATCGCAGCGATCCGCAGGTCGCGCCAATCCGCCATCCGCGCCCGGGCGGGCCGGGGGTGCCCGCGCTGATCGTCACCGCCGAATGCGACGTGCTGCGCGATGAGGGGCTGGCTTATGCCGAAGCGCTGCGCGCCGCCGGATGCCCGGTCACCTGGCGCGATGCACCCGGCATGGCGCATGTTTTCCTGCGCCACTCTGCCCAGGTGCCGGAAGCGGCGGCAGATCTGGCAAAGACCGCGTCTCAAATCCGCGCGGCCGCCGGCCTCCCAAAGGTCAAAGCGCCCCCTGCCAGGCCTTGATGGCCTCCATCGGCCAGACCAGCATCAGCACATTGAGCGTGAGGTTGTCGCGGATCACCAGCGCCACCCCCACCTCAAAGATCACCGCGATCGCCACCGCCAGCCGGACCGGAGCCCGCGCCGCAAAGCCAAAGCCAAGCGCCATAAAGACGCTGTCCATGACCGAGTTCAGGATGCTGTCTCCGGTATAGCCCACCGCCATGGTCGCCGTGCGGTAATGCTCAATGACCATGGGGGTGTTTTCCAACAACTCCCAGGCCACTTCGACCAGCATCGCCAGCGCAAAGCGAAAGGCGATGCTGCGGTGCCGGAAGGCCAGATGCGCCAGCCAGTAGAACAAAAAACCGTGCAGAATATGGCTCGGCGTATACCAATCCGCCAGATGCTGCGAATTTCCGGCCGTATTCACCCCCGGCTCAAAGAAGCGGATATAGCCGCAGTCACAGATCCAGAGCCGCCCCATGGCCCAGAGAACAAGGATCTGAAGGACCACGAGGGCCGCCGCCACGCCATACCAGAAGCGGGGATCAGGGGTCCGGTGATCGGGGCGGGCAGGGAACATAATGGTCTCTCGGGCTGTGGGATCGGGCGGATGCTTCCCGAAAGCCCGAGGCTTTGCAAGTGGGATGCCCGGTCCCCGGTAGTCGCAGGTTTTGGGACACATATGTCTCATTATTAGCGAAATGCGTCTTGAAACTGCGGCCCGACCCGCCCTATGCCTTTTTGCAAAGCACAGACCCTCAGGACAGCCCCATGCCAGCCTCTCAGATGAGCCTTTTGCTCTTTCTCTCGCCCGTGGGCTATCAGACCTCGGCCTGGCGTCACCCGCAAAGCCGCTCGCAGGATCTTTACGGCCTCGATCTGCCCGCAGATATCGCGCGCCGGGCCGAAGCCGCCAAGCTGCATGCGCTGTTTCTGGCCGATTGGCTGTCCTTTGAAGAGACCGGGCGCAATCCCGATCTGAACGGCTATGAGCCTTTGACCACCATCGCCGCCCTTTCGGCGGTCACGACACAGATCGGGCTGATCGGCACCGCTGCGACCTCTTTCTGGCCGCCCTATCTGCTGGCCCGGCAGCTGGCGCAGATCGACTGGCTGTCGAAGGGGCGGGCGGGCTGGAATATCGTCACCGCCACCACGGGTCAGGAGAATTTCAACTGCGAACTTCCCCCCCGCAATGAGCGTTATGCCCGCGCTTGGGAGTATATGGAGGCGATGACCGGGCTTTGGGACGGCTGGCAGGATGATGCGGTTCTGAATGACCGCGCTGGCGGCGTCTGGGCCGATAACGCCCGCATCCGCGCCACGAACCACCAAAGCGCGCATCTGAAGGTCGAGGGCCCCTTGATGCTGCCGCGCTCGCCCCAGGGCTGGCCGGTGCTGGCCCAGGCCGGCGCCTCAGAGGCCGGGCGTGACTTCGCGGCGCGGTATGCCGAGCTGGTCTTCACCGTCACCCCGCGCCTCGACATCGCGCAGGAGTTTTACGGCGATCTGAAAGCGCGGGTCGAAAAGGCGGGCCGTCCGCGTAGCGCTGTGCGCATCCATCCCGGCCTCATGCCGATCGTCGGCGATGATGCCCGGGATGCCGCCCGCATTCAGAATGAGCTGCTCGATTACACCGATGAGCAGACGGGCCTTGCGCGTCTGCGCCACGGGCTGGAGGGGGCGGATCTTTCGGGGCTGGGTTGGAATGACGTCATCCCGCCCGAGCGGCTGAAAGACCCCGCGCTGGCGGTCAGCACCCAGGAGGCGACGACGCGCTATCCGTACTATTATCACCTCGCGGTCGATCAGAAATACACCCTGCGCCAGATGATGCGCGAAGTGATGCGCGCTGCGGGCCATTCGGTGATCGCAGGCTCGGCCGAAGAGATCGCCGATCACATGCAGCGCTGGTTTGAAAGTGGTGCTGCCGATGGCTTTGCCCTGCTGCCCCCCACCTGCGGTGCGGCGCTCGACCGTATTCTGACCGGGGTGGTGCCGATCCTGCAGGAGCGCGGCCTCTTTCGCCGCGACTATGCGGAGGGGACTTTGCGCGACAATCTGGGCCTTGCCCGGCCCCCTGCCCGTTAAACCCGAACGGGGGCGCAGCGTCTTGACGTGCCGCGCAGCCCCTGTTCTGCACAGCCGCAGCGAAGCTCAGACCATCAGACCCGCTGCGCAGAGGAAGAGATCCCCCGCATTGCCCCCGACAGGTATGAGGGGGCGGGTTACGCCGCGCCCTCCGGCGGATCAGCGGCAAAAATCCCGGCCGTCAGGGTCCCCATCATGGCATCCAGCGCCTGGTGGCGCGGTGTACCCTCTGCGACGAGTTCCGCGGCCAGCCGCAACAGCGTCCGGTAACTGCGCAGTCCCCAGTCCGGCGGCGCCCTGCGGTCCGGGCGCAGAGCGCGTTCCACGGTGGCGCGGACGATTTCATCGGCATCGGTCAGGCCCGCAAAAATTTCTGGCTGCAGCAGACAGAGCTTTTCGTGACAGATAAAATCCAGCGCCAGGCCCAGATCAAGCTGCTCCTCAGCAAGCCGCCTCAGCGCCTGAAGGGGCGGGCCGCTGTCGGGGACCGCCCGCACAATGGCGTCGTTGCTTAACTCATAAACATGACGCGCCAAGGCCTGGATAAGAGCGCTGCGCTCGTCGAAATAGCGGTGAACCGTGCTGCGCCCGACCCCGGCTTCATCGGCGATATCATGGATCGAAGCCGAGGGCGTTTTCGGCAGCACCCGCATCGCAGCCTCCAGAATGGCGAAACGCGTGCGCGCGCGCACCCCGCTCAGCGGCGCTTCTGCCTCTGATGTCACCCGCAGTCCCCCTCAGTTCCGGCAATCCCCAGGGCCTGAGAGTGCCAGCCCTTACTTCAGGTTGCCACTCAAAAACGCCTGCAGGCGCGGGGTTTGCGGAGAAATGAGGATCTCCGAAGGAGGACCCTCTTCTTCAATGCGGCCCTGGTGCAGAAACTGCACATGGCTGGAGACATTGCGCGCAAAGCCCATCTCATGGGTCACCACGACCATGGTGCGCCCCTCTTCTGCAAGGCTCTGCATGACTTTCAGAACCTCGCCCACCAGCTCCGGATCCAGCGCCGATGTCGGCTCGTCAAAGAGCAGGATCTCCGGCTCCATGGCGAGTGCGCGGGCAATGGCCACGCGCTGCTGCTGGCCGCCCGACATATGGCCGGGATAGCTTTGCGCGAGGGTCGGGTTCAGACCCACCCGGTCGAGATAGTGATCCGCCCGCTCCTGCGCCTCAGCCCGCGACAGGCCCAGCACATTCAGCGGCGCAAAGGTCACATTCTGACGCGCGGTCATATGCGACCAAAGGTTAAAGTGCTGAAACACCATGGCGAGGCGCACCCGCAAAGCCCGCAGCCCTGCCTCATCCGCCACCACCAGACGGCCATCGGCGCCTTTGCGGGTCGCCACCTCCCGGCCATCAAGCACCAGCCGCCCGCTGTCGGGGTTTTCGAGGAAATTGATGCAGCGCAGAAAGGTGCTTTTGCCCGAGCCGCTGGAGCCGATGAGGCTGACCACATCGCCGCGCTTTGCCCGCAGCGAGACGCCCTTCAGCACCTGGGTGCTGCCGTAGCTTTTGGTAAAATCGAGGGCTTCGAGTTTCATCGGCTCAGACATGGATCATGCCTTTCTCGGGCTGGCATAGGCAAGGAAGCGGCGCTCGATCAGGCGGAAGATGCCCAGAAGAAGCATGGCGGTGCCCAGATAAATCATCGCCGCGATCCCGTATGCCTCAAAGGGCATATAGGTTTCGGCATTCACATCGCCCGCAACCTTCATCAGGTCCGGCACGGTGGCGGTAAAGGCAATGGCGGTGGCATGCAGCATGAAGATCACCTCATTGCTGTAAGACGGCAGCGCCCGGCGCAGCGCCGAAGGGATCAGAAGCTTCGTCCAGATCGCCACGCGCCCAAGGCCATAAGCCCGGGCCGCCTCTACCTCTCCGGGCGGAATGGCGCGCAGGGCCCCGGCCAGAAACTCGGTCGTATAGGCCGAGGTGTTGAGAACCAGCGCCAGCACCACACAATTGAAGCCCGAGCGGAAGAAGCCCGCAACAAAGGGCGTCTCACGAATGATCTCCAGCTGATACATGCCGGTGTAGATAATCAGCAGCTGCACATAAAGCGGCGTGCCGCGAAAGACGAAGGTAAAGACCTGCACCGGCCAGGACAGCGCCCGGTTGGAACTGACCCGCGCCACCGCCAGCGGCAGCGAGAGGCAAAGCCCCAGCACCAGCGAGATCGCCAGCAGCGTCAGCGTGACGACCAGCCCCGAAAGCTGAATACCGTCATGCCAGAGATAGGCCTGGCCATAGGTGAGAAGCGTCTCAATCACAGCGCCACCTCGCGCACACCAGCGGAATAGCGCCGGTTCAGCCAGCCGATCAGCAGCGTCGAAAGCGCCGTGACGATCAGATAAAAGCCCGCGCAGATCAGCAGATAGAACATCACCTGCCCCGAGCCCTTCCCCGCATTGATCGCCGCCCGCGTGATATCCGGCAGCCCCACCAGCGAGACCACCGCCGTGGCTTTCACCATGACCAGCCAGTTGTTCGCCATCCCCGGCAGCGCAAAGCGCATCATCTGCGGAAAGAGGATATGCCGGAAACAGGCCGCACGCGTCAGGCCATAAGCCAGCCCCGCCTCAATCTGACCCTTTGGGACAGCCATGAAAGCGCCGCGAAAGGTCTCGCTGAAGTAAGCGCCGTAGATCACGCCCAGAACGATGGCTCCGGCGCCAAAGGGGCTGATCTCAATCTGACCGATCCCAAGCGCATCCGTCGCCATATTCAGCCAGATCTGCAGGCTGAAATAGAGAAGCAGCATCATGGCGATATCGGGCGTGCCCCGCATCACCGTGGCATAGGTCCCCGCCAGCCCCCGCGCGATGCGCCCGCCGGACTGCCGGGCAAGCGCCACCAGCAGCCCCAGACACAGCGCCAGCGCCAGAGCGCTGATCGCGAGCGTAAAGGTGGTGAACATGCCGCTCAGCAGCATGTCCCGGTAGCCGGCAGGGATACCCATCCGCAGCCTGCCTTATTTCGCGTTCAGATCGACGCTCGGCGGGAAATATTTCGCCGCCAGCTGATCGAAGGTGCCATTGGCTTTGATGGCCGCCAGACCCCGGTTCAGCTCTTCGGTCAGGGCGGTGTTGCCCCTGGTGACCGCAATCGCCGCGCCTTCGGTCTCAGCCCCCTCAAGCGGGCCGCCGATGAAGTCAAAATCCTGGCCGCGCTCTTCGGCAAGAAAGCCCACCGCGACCTGCAGACCGGTGGCCGAGAAGCCATCGATGCGGCCCGTGATCAGATCGGCAATCGCCAGATCCTGATCGGCATAGGTCACGATCTCAATCCCTTGCGGCGCCCAGAATTTCTTCGCGTGGCGATCATTGGTCGAGCCCTGCTCAACGCCGATCCGCTTCGTCTTCAGCACCTCGATATCGAGGGTCATGCCGCTGTCTTTGCGCGCGATCAGGCGGCTGTCGCTGCCATAGACCACATCGGTGAAATCAACCTGTTTGCGGCGCTCATCGGTGATCGCGATCGAGGCATGCACGGCATCAAACTTCCGCGCCTTCAGCGCCGGGATGATCGCTGCGAAGTCGATGTTTTCCCAGGTGCAGGTCTTGTTGAGATAGGCACAGATCGCATTGCCGACGTCGATATCAAACCCTGCGATCGCGCCCTTGTCGTCGATATATTCAAAGGGCGGATAGCCGACCGAGGTGCCCAGTCGCAGCGTTTCCTGAGCCATCAGCGCGGGGGCCGCGCTCAGAACTCCGGCGCTGAGGGCGCAGGCTGCAAGGAAGGTTTTGGCCAGGGTCTTCATCTTCTTCTCCCGATCGGCAGGCCCCGCAGGGCGGTTTGGGACATATGTGCAGTATATCCGGACACCAATGTCCCATTTCAGGCGGACATAGCCTAAGCGCTGCGGGGATTGTCAATGCGCAATCTCTTCCCCGACCGCGCCGCGCCCAAAGGCTGCTGATAGCGGCGCAGACCCTGGCTGTTCAAGCAGAAGCGCCACAAATTCAGGCGAAGTGCAGGAGGGACTATGGGGAAATCAGGAAAAATTCTGACGGGATCATTTCTGTAAGCCAATGAAATTATGTTGAATTTTTACATATCTCCTGCCGGGTGGCGGCAGGATCCCATCGGCGGGACAGATCGTCGCGGCCCCGGCTGCCGCGACCCGAGACAGCCAGGAAAGCGGCCCGATGCCCCGCGCCTTCCCGGCCCGCTCAGCATGTTGGTACCGTCGCGGGCGAAGCTGCGCGCGCTGCGCAGGGCGAAGAAAGCCGCTGTCCCGCGATGGCTCAGGGTGCGGTGGTATGGAAGAAAGCCCCCCAGGTGGCGCAGCTTCAGCGCGGTTGAGCGGGCGACAGGTCAGGCTTGAAGTCCAGTCACGGCCTTGGCGGACTAACATTCCGGCGCGAAGCGGTCCGGGATGCAGCAGCCCCCGCGCGCGGAGCGGCGGATCCGGCCTGCCGCGCAGCTCCCGGGCGAGCGGAGGGGGCCTGCCTCGCTGCCCCGCCCGGAGGCGAAATGATCCGGCGAAACGCTCAGGGCCTGCGCGGCCACCAGTCGTCCATGAAGGCCATGTCCCGGACGCCGCCGGTGAACTGCGGGTCCCGGCGCTCTTTGAAACTCGCGACACCCTCTGCCGCGTCGGGGCCGGACATGCAGGCAATCAGACCACGGCTCTCAAAGCGGTGCGCCTCGGCGGGGTGGGCGGCGCCCGCCATCTGCCACAAAAGCCTGCGGTTCAGCGCGACCGAAACCGGGGCCGTCTGGCCCGCGATCTCTCCGGCCCAGATCAGTGCGCGCTCAAGAACGCGATCGGGCGGCGTAATGTCGTAAATCAAACCACGGGCGAGGGCCTCTCCGGCCAGAAACGTCCGCCCGCTCAGCATCCAGTCCTGCGCGGTCTGCAGCCCGACGAGACGCGGCAGGAACCAGCTGCAACAGGATTCCGCACAGATCCCCCGGCGCACAAAGGGCAGCGCAAATTTTGCGGTCTCTGCGGCAAAGCGAATGTCCATCGCCAGCGTGAACGTCAGACCAAAGCCCACAGCGGCCCCGTTGATCGCCGCCGCCACGGGCTTGCGCATGTCAAAAAGCCGCAGCACCGTCGTGCCGCCAATATCCGGCGGGACCCCTTCGCCGCTGGCCGGATTGCCCCCCTCAGGCAGGTTGAAGCCCTGCGTGAGATCGGTTCCGGCGCAAAAGGCGCGCCCCTGCCCGCTGACCACCACGGCGCGCACGCCGTCATCGCGGTCCGCCATGTCAAGCGCGGCCTGCAGCTCTTCATGCGTCCGGATGCGGGCGGCGTTCAACACCTCGGGTCGGTTGAACATGACCAGCGCAATGCGGTCCTGCACATCATAGGAAATATCTTCAAACATTCTGCCGTGTCCTGTCTGAGCAATCTGGGATTTGTCGGACAACCGGATCGCCCGATCAGAAGGTTCCTCCGGGAGGGCCGTTATGCCCCTCCCGGCGCAGAAGCCCGCAGGTTCGGCCTGCGACGGCACCTGCGGGGCCGCGTTCAGCCCATCCTGGTCTTTGCCTTTGCCAGTTCGGCCCGTGCAATTCCTCGCAGGTGAACCTCATCCGGGCCGTCGATAAAGCGCAGCGCACGCCCCCAGGTCCAGAGATATGACAGGGGAGTATCCGGCGTAATGCCCTTTGCCCCAAAGACCTGCATCGCGCGGTCCAGCACCTCGGTCTGCAGCCGCGCGGCGGCGACCTTGATCTCCGAGACCAGAACCTGCGCGGCCTTATTGCCCTGCTGGTCCATCAGCCAGCTTGCATAGAGGTTCAGCAGCCGCGCCTGATCAATGCCGATGCGGCTTTCGGCAATCCAGTCCTGAATATTCGCGTTCTCAGACAGCAGCTTACCAAAGGTTTTGCGCGACAGCGCCCGCTCACACATCAACTCCAGCGCAGTTTCGCATTGCCCGATGGTGCGCATGCAGTGATGAATGCGCCCCGGCCCAAGCCGCGCCTGGGCGATGGCAAATCCCGCCCCCTCCTGGCCCAGAAGGTTGCTAACCGGCACCCGGACATCGGTAAACTCTACCTCGCAATGCCCCTCGGGCGAGTGGTGATGCATGATCGCTACATCGCGCACCACACGAAATCCGGGCGTGCCCACCGGCACGATGACAAAGCTGTGGCGCGCATGGCGGGGCGCATCGGGCGACGGATCCGAGATGCCCATCACCAGGGTAAAGGCAAATTTCGGATGCAAAGCCCCTGAGGTGAACCATTTGCGCCCGTTGATCACATAGTCATCGCCTTCGCGCCGGACAGAGGTCTGCAGATTTGTCGGATCAGATGAGGCCTGATCCGGCTCAGTGATCGAGACGGCCGAGCGGATGGTGCCGTCAAGCAGCGGGTTCAGCCAGCGCACGCGCTGTTCGGGCGTGGCGAAAAGGTGAAGGATCTCCATATTTCCGGTATCGGGGGGGCTGCAGTTGAAGACCTCTGAGGCCCAGGGCAGCCGCCCCATAATCTCGGCAAGCGGCGCATATTCGGTATTGCTGAGCCGCGTCCCCGGCTCATCCGCGCGCAGCGCCGGAAGAAAGAGGTTCCAAAGCCCCGCGGCCTTCGCCTTCGCCTTCAGCCCGTCCAGCAGGGCTTCGGGGAAGACCCCCTCCCCGACCAGCCTTTCGTATTCCGCATTGGCGGGCTGAATATGCTCCGCCATAAAGGCCTTTAGCCGCGCCTCAAGGTCCCGGACTTTCGGGCTGTAAGCGAAATCCATTCGATCCTCCTTCAGAATGATTGCACTGTCAGCGCCGCCCCCAGCCGGGCGAGGACCGGGGCAAGCCGCCCCACCTCGGCCGCATTGGCGGCTGAGGCATTGCCCTGCCGGGCGCGCGCTGCAATGCCTTCAAAAATCACCGCATTCCGGAATAATGCGAGCGCGAGCCAGAAGGTGCTTAACGCACCGACGCCGCCTGCGGAGGCGAAATAGGTCGCGGTAAAATCCTCCATCCGCGGCAGATCCAGCGCGGCAGGATCCAGCCCGCGCAAGCCCCGGCCATAATCATCGGGGCTCATAAACCAGGTGTAAACACAACTGTGCGCCAGATCCGCGAGGGGATGACCAAGCGTCGACAGCTCCCAGTCGAGCACTGCGACAATGCGCGGCTCAACCGGGTGCAGCATGACATTTCCAAGGCGAAAATCGCCATGGACCAGCGTGGTCTGATCTTCGGTCGGCAGATGGGCAGTCAGCCAGGCCTTCAGCCGGTCGATATCGGCATTGGGGCGGGGGGTCGCCAGATCCCACTGCCGGCTCCAGCGCTCAATCTGGCGGCGCGCAAAGCCGCCGGGGCGGCCGTAATCCTGCAGACCCGCCGCCTGAATATCGACCCGGTGAATGGCCGCCAGTATGCGCGCCAGATCGTCAAAGACCATCCGACGCTCAGGGGCGGGCAGCTCCGTCAGGCGGTTGTCATGCAGCACGCGCCCCTCGACCCGCTCCATGACATAAAATTCGGTGCCCGTGAGGCTGCGATCCTCGCAGTAAAGCAGCACCTTCGGGACCGGAACATCACTCCCGGCAAGGGCTTTTTGCACGCGAAATTCCCGGTCCACCGCATGGGCAGAGGGCAAAAGCACCCCCGACGGCCGCCCGCGCAACACCAGGCGGCGCGCGCCGCTGTCCAGAAAGGCCGTGGGATTGGACTGGCCGCCGCTGATCGGGCGCAGCGTCAGATCCGGCCCCATGCCTTCCAGCCGCGCGCGCAGCCAGTCCCCCAGTTTCGCAGAACCGCACAGCGCCGTCACAGCGCCACCTGCCGTTTAAAATCAGGCTTTCGACGCTGAAGAAAGGCCGTCACTCCTTCGGAAAAATCCTCATGACCGGCAAGCGCGACAAAGGCCGCACGCTCGGCGGCGAGGGCCGCCTGCAGATCGCTCTCCATCGCCTGGCGCAGCAGCCGTTTCGCAGAGCCCTGTGCCGCGCGAGGCCCCTCGGCCAGGGTCTTAGCCAGCGCGAGGCTGACCGCAGACAGGTCCTCGGCGGGCACAATGCGGTTGATCAGCCCGACCTGCAGCGCCTCTTCGGCTGGCATGGGCGCGTTCAGAAGCACCATCGCGGTCGCCCGTTTCAACCCCACGGCCCGGGGCAGCGCCCAGGTGGCGCCGCAGTCAGGGCCACCCGCAATACGGGTGTAAGCCATTGTAAAAATGGCCCCTTCAGCCGCGATGACCAGATCCGACATCGCAACCAGTGAGACCCCGGCCCCCGCCGTCGGCCCGTGAACGGCGGCAATGACGATCAGATCAGAAGCGCCCAGCCGCTGCAGAGCGTCGTGCATCAGATCAATGGTCTGCGCGATGAAGGCAGGCTTATCCTCCGCGCCCGCGAAGCCGTTCAGATCGCCTCCCGCCATGAAATTGCGACCCGCGCCCGACAGCAGCAGCACCCCCAGATCGGCGCGCGCAAGCACGGTTGTGACCGCAGTGTTAAAGGCCTCGGCCATAGCCGGCGACAGGACATTCATACGCTCGGGGCAGTTGAACCTGAGATGGGCAAAACCCGCGCCATAACTGAGATCGATCAGGCTGGTCATCGCGGCTCTCCCCTGCACGCTGCCTCCCGCTCTCACGCCACTGGCATGGAGCCTTCCATGAAACTATGCAGGAGTGGTTTTGCAAGTCAATCGGACTGTCGGACAAACAATGATCTTCAGACGGGCAATCTCCCGCGATCTCTTCCGTCAGGGCGTGACTTTTGCCCGAAATCCCCTGAGATTGCGGCTGGAAGCGCTTTAATCTTTGCTGCATAGTCCGACAAACCGGCTGATGGTGAAGAACCTATGATCGAGATCAACAAAGTAAACGTCATTCCCGCCTATCAGATGGTCTCGATGGAGCTTCAGCGTCTGATCGTTGAAGGCACCATCAAACCCGGTGAGGCGCTGCCCGGTGAGACCGATCTGGCCGCGCGGTTCGGCGTGAACCGCTCGACCGTGCGCGAAGGCATCCGGCAGCTGGAAAGTGAGGGGCTGGTGCGCCGCGCGGGCCGCAAGAAACTGCTGATTTCCATTCCGGGCCAGGCGGATATCAGCCCCAGGGTAGAGCGCGCGCTCCTGCTGCAGGATGTGACCTTCGGCGAGCTGTGGGAGATGGCAATCGTGCTGGAGCCGCTGACCGCTGCGCGCGCGGCTGAGCGCGCAACCTCTGAGCAAATTCAGGAGCTTGAGGACAATATGGTCCTGCTGGAAGCCGCGGTTGCCAATGGCACGCGGTCGGAAGACATCGACACCCGGTTCCATACCCTGCTTGCGCAATGCACCGGCAACCGGGCACTTCTGCTGTCCCGGGAGCCGATCGGCCAGCTGTTGTTCCGGCCCTATGTTGAACTCTCGCCCCATGTCCCGCAGGCCCCTGCGCGCAATCTGCGCGCTCATAAAGAAATTCTGGCAGCGATCATCGCCCGCGACAGCGATCAGGCAAAGCACTGGATGGAGCGCCATATCCGCGATCTGCGCACCGGCTGGGAAATGGCCGGACGCAGGATGGCCGACCGCATTTCTCCGACCTGACGCCGCCTCAGGGAAGCGGGCAATACCGTCCTATTGTCCGACAAACAGATTGACAGCCAGGCTGCGCCACGCTTCACTGATCCCACGCGGCAGGAGACTGCGGATCAGGCGGGCGGGGAAGAGGAGCCCCTCCCACCGACAGGGAGGACTCTATGAAACGTCACTTCTATGTACTGGCGGCATCCGCCGCGCTGACCGGGCTGACGGCACTGCCGTCCATGGCGCAGAACTTCATCATCTCATCTTCGCTGCCCCAGGCCCATCTCTGGACCGGCGGTCACATGGAGGATTTTATGAAAATCCTCGGTGACAGCTCCAAAGGCGCGATCACCTTCACCCCCTTTGTCGCGGGCGAACTGACCGGCGTGGGGCGTGAGCTGGACGCGCTGCAGGGCGGCTCGGTGCAGATCGCGGCCCCGCTGCTGGCCCCCTATCATGAGGGGGCTTTCCCGCTTTCGGATGTTACGCAGCTGCCGACCTATGGCACCGACAGCCCGATGGTCACCCGCGCTTTCCAGCAGCTGCTCGATTCCGATGAGGCGCTGAAAGACGGCAAGAGCTTCTATCAATATGAAATTGAGCCCAAAGGCATCCGCACCTGGGCCATTGGCGCCACTTCGGCCTATTCGCTTTCAACCGCCGGAAAGCCGCTGCGGGAGCCTGCGGATTTCCAGGGCATGCCGCTGCGCGCAGGCTCGGCCATCCATACGCTTTTTCTGAATGAGACGAAATCGACCCCGGTCACCATGCCCGCCTCGAACGTCTATGAGGCGCTGTCGCGGGGCACGGTGAATGGCCTCGTGCTGGCGGTCTCGGACTGGCCCGCCTATTCGCTGGAGCCGCTGATCAAAGACACCATCACCGATGTCGCCATCGGTCACTGGCAGAGCTATCTGGCGATCAGCAATGACGCCTGGGCCCAGCTGGATGAAGCGGGCCAAAAGGCCTTTGACGCGGCGGCGCGTGAAGCGGCGGCCAATAACGCCAAAGTCTGGGATGGCCGTCTGGACAGCGTGCAGAAGGAATCGACCGAGAAACACGGCGCGAAATTCACCCCGGTGGGTGAGCTGAGCGCTGATATGCAGAGCTTCATCGCGCAGTCAGGTGCCAATACCTGGAAGGTCTGGGTGGAAAAGCTGGAAGGTCAGGGCCATCCGGCCAAAGCCACCGCCACGCTTTACGCGAAAATCATCCGCGAAGAGGGTGGCCGGCTGCCCGAAGGCGTCGCCGAATACCTCGGGCTCTGAGCCTCTTATGATACCCGCCGGGCCTTGCGCAAAGGCCCGGCAGTCCTGAGGTTTCAGCCGGGGTCACCTGATGGATCACAGTCTGATTTTCACCTTCGTGATCTTATGGGTTACGATTTTTCTGCTGCTGGGTCAGGCGGTGGCCACGGTCATGCTGGGCGCAGGCTTTGTGGGGCTTGCGCTCTGGATGGGGCCGAATGCGCTGATGGGGATCATCGGCCAGGACGTCTATTTCTCGGTCTCAAATTATCCCCTGTCGATCATCCCGCTTTATCTGCTGATGGCGCAGATGCTGGTGCGCGGGCAGATCGTCGGCGATCTTTTCCGCGTCGGGCACCGGCTTGCGGGCTATCGCCGCTTTCCGCTGGGGGTGGCGACGATCCTGACGGGCGGGATGCTGGGGGCGGTCTCCGGCTCCGGCTCGGCCTCGGCGGCGGCCCTTGCGCGCCTTGCGGGGCCGGAGCTGGAACGTGTGGGTTATACCCGCAACTTCTCGGCCGGGCTTGCGGCGATTTCCGGCTCGCTCTCGGCGATCATCCCGCCGAGCATCCTTTTGATGATCTATGGCTCAATCACCCTGGTGCCGATCGGGCATCTGTTCATCGGTTCGATCGGTCCGGCGGTCCTGTGCATCCTCGTCTATATCGTCTGCCTGCGCTTCATGGGCGAAACAATCCCAGGTGTCCCCGACCGCGTCGCCCCCCTGGAGGAGGAGGACCCGGACGCGCTGCGGCGGTCCTATATCGCCATCGCTTTCATCTGCGTGCTGATGGGGGTGGTCTTCGGCGGCATCTACGGCGGAATTTTCACCGTAGGTGAGGCCGGTGGCCTTGGTGCCTTTACGGCGCTGACCGGTGTGGTGCTGATGCGGCGGGTGAGTTTCAAAGACGTCGCCCATGGTCTGATGGATGCAGCGAAAATCTCGGCGATGCTTTTGATGATCATCATGGCCGCGCAGGTTTTTGGCCGTTTCATGTCGATCAGCCGGGTGCCGCGTCTGCTGGTGGAATTCACCGAGCCTTTGCAGGCCTATCCGGTGCTCCTTTTGATCGTGCTGATGGTGGTTCTGTTCCTCGCCGGTATGGCCCTGGAGGAGGTGACCTGCATCATCCTGATCATCCCGCTGATTGAGCCGATGCTGAAAGCCGCCGGGATTGACATGATCTGGTTCGGCGTGATGGCCTGTTTTGTGATCTCGCTGGGGCTTTTGACGCCGCCTGTGGGGCTTGTGGCCTTTTCCGCCGCGGTGGCCGCCAATGTGACGCCCGGCGCGGTCTTCCGTCCGGCGCTGAAATTCGCCTCCGTGGCGGCGCTCATTGTGGTGCTGGCGATGATCTTCATCCCCGGTATCGTCACCTGGCTGCCGGCGCAGCTGAATTAAGGAGCCGGGCATGAGCAAATCCACACCTGCTTTCTGGCGCGTGATCTGGGGCGCGGAATATGGCCTTGTGGCGGTCGGCTCGGGGCTGTCGCTGCTGGCGATCATGCTGGTCACGGTGCTGAGCGTGGCGGGGCGCTATCTCTTTCACACCGATCTGATCCCCGGCGCCTATAACCTGATTGAGCGGGTGCTCTTTCCGCTCATGGTGTTCTGGGCGCTGCCGGTGGCGCATCGCGACGGGATGTTCCCGAAGCTTGAGCTGGTCATGGGCGCGCATCTGCGCCCGCGCAGCCGCGCGATGATCGCCGTCTTTGTCGGTCTGGTGGAGCTGATGGTTTACGGGGTGCTGATGTATTTCATCTGGATCTTCGTTGAGCGGGCGATCCTGTCGAACCGCACGCTGATGATCGGGGTGGAGACATGGCTGATGTGGCCGGTGGCGATCATGATGCCAATCGCTTTCGGGCTGATGATGCTTGAAATGTTCCGCCTGATCTGGCGCGATGTGCAGACCATCCGCACCGGGCGGGTCGCGAAAGACGACACCGATTTCGGCCCGCCTGCCGAAACTCTGTAATCCCCTGCGAAGGACTGACCATGAGTGATCAAACCTCCCCCGAGCCTGCCGTGCTCACGCGCCGCGAAGGCGCGGTCTGCATCCTGACGCTGAACCGCCCCACGCAGCGCAACAGCGTCAACCTTGATCTGACCCGCGATCTGCGCGCCGCCGTCAAAGCCTTTGAGGCCGACGACAGCCTGCAGGTGGCGGTGCTTCAGGGCGCAGGCAAGGTCTTCTGCGCCGGCATGGATCTGAAATTCATCGGGGATCCCGCCTCGAAAGAGGTGATCTCCGGGGAGGGCCGCTTTGCCGGTTTCGTCGATCTGCCCCGCCGCAAGCCGGTGATTGCAGCCGTGCATGGGGCCGCGCTCGCGGGTGGACTTGAGATCATGCTGGCCTGCGACATGGCCGTGGCCGAGCGCAGCGCCCGCTTTGGCCTGCCGGAACCCAAAGTGGGCCTGGTGGCTGCGGCGGGCGGCATCATGCGGCTGGCCGCGCGCCTTCCCGCTGCGAAAGCGCGCGAACTGGTGCTGACCGGGCGCAGTTTTGATGCCGAAGAGGCCGAGCGTCTTGGCCTGCTGACCCGGGTGACGGAAGACGGCGGCGCTCTGGCGGAAGCCATGCGGCTGGCAGAGGAGATCGCCGCCAATGCGCCGTTGTCGATCCGCGCCGCCATGGAGATCCTGCGCGCCGCCGAGCGCGCCTCTGAGGCGGACCGCTGGGCCGACAGTGAGCGCGTTCTGCCACAGCTGCTCACCTCGGACGATGCCCGTGAAGGCCCGCTCGCCTTTGTCGAAAAACGCGCGCCCCGCTGGAGCGGGCGGTGATCCCGGACCGGAAGGAAGCAACCATGAAAATCCTGCTCAGCCAGACCCCCGGCGGCCCGGACAGTCTGACCCTTGTCGAGGCGCAAAAGCCCGAGCCCGGCCCCGGAGAGGTCCGCATCCGCGTGCGGATGGTCGGGATCAATTATCCCGACACCCTGGTCATTGAGGACCGTTATCAGATCCGCCCGCCGCGCCCCTTCGCGCCGGGCGGGGAGTTTGTCGGCGAAATCGACGCCCTTGGCCCCGATGTTCAGGGGATGACCCCTGGCACGCGGGTCATGGCGCTGCCGCTTTGGGGGGCGATGGCGGAATGGGTCTGCGTGGCCGCCGACAAATGCCACGCCGTGCCTGCAGGCGTCAGCGATGAGGCCGCGGCCGCGCTGCAGATGACTTATGGCACCTCGCTTTATGCGCTTGAAGAGCGCGGCGGGATCAAAGCCGGAGAGACGGTGGTGGTTCTGGGCGCGGCGGGCGGCATCGGCCTTGCCAGTGTGGAGCTGGCTAAGCACCTCGGCGCCAGGGTCATCGCCTGCGTCAGCAGCGAAGAGAAGGCCGCCACCGCCCGCGAGCATGGCGCGGATGAGGTGCTGATCTATCCCGCAGGCCCGCTCGACCGCGAGGCTGCCAAAGCCTTCAGCACCGGGCTGAAAGCCCTGACGGGGGCGCAGGGCGCGGATATCGTGGTGGATGCCGTGGGCGGCAGCTATTCCGAACCCGCGCTGCGCTGCATGGCCTGGGGCGGCCGTTTTCTGATCGTGGGCTTTCCCGCGGGCATCGCGCAGATCCCGGCGAACCTGCCGCTGCTGAAATCCTGCGACATCCGCGGCATCTTCTGGGGCGCCGCCGTAGAGCGTGATCCGGCCGCCAACCGCACCGCGATGCAGCGCCTGCTGCAGCTTTGCCAGGCGGGGCACATCCGCCCGCGCATCGACCGGGTTTACCCCCTCGACGAGGGCGGCGCGGCCATTGCCTCGCTGTCGGCGCGCGGTGTTCGGGGGAAAGTCCTTGTCGCGCTCTGACATCTCCCCTGTCTGTCCGCCGAAAGGCCGCCATGTCGCGCTATGACGCTCTGCTGGCACTCGATATCCCCGCCCTTGCGCACCGCTACGACGTAAAGGATGTGATCCTTTACGCGCTTGGCTGCGGGGCGGGGGCCGAGGACCTTGGCCTTGTTTATGAGAAAGCGGATCTGCGGGTCATCCCCACGATGGCCACGGTTCTGGCCTATCCCGGCGACTGGTACCGCAATCTGCCGACCGGGCTTGCGGCGGAAATGATCGTTCATGCCTCTGAGCGGGTGGAGGTATTTGACGATCTTCCGGTCCGGGGGCATCTCACCGCAAAGCCGCGCATCAGCGCCATTCACGACAAAGGCCCCGGTCGCGGCGCAATCGTCGTGAGCGAGCGCGACATCCGCGAGGCTGAGAGCGGGCGTCTGCTCGCCCGCGTCACGCAGCGCGCCTTTTGCCGCGGCGACGGCGGCATGGGCGGTCCGCAGATCCCGTTGCCTCCGCCAGAGCCGCTGCCCGCCCGGGCTTCGGACCGGGTGCTGAGCCTGCGCACCTCGCCCCGGGCGGCGGCGATCTACCGGCTGATGGGCGACGACAATCCGCTGCACATCGACCCCGCCATCGCCCGTGAGGGCGGCTTCGGGCGCCCGATCCTGCATGGGCTCTCGGGCTACGGCCATATCTGCCGCGCGCTTCTGTCCGTCCTGCCGCCCCGGATGCGGGTCACCGCCTTTGAATGCCGCTTCACCGCGCCCGTGCTGCCCGGCGACGATATCGCGCTTGAGATCTGGCACCAGGACGGCGGCTTTGCCTTTCGCGGCCACGCCCGGGGCCGCACCGCCTTTGACAACGGCACCCTGCGCTATGCCCCGTGCGTGCCTGAGGTGCCGCCCCGAGAGAGCGGCGCGGGACAGTCATCCTGAGGAGACAGCAATGAAACAACCGCCGGTCATGCGCTATGAAACCCACTACGGGCAGCGGCTTATTCGCTGTTATGCAGAGCGTCCGCAGTCGGTGGATGCCATGTTCCGCGAGGTCAGCGCCCGCGACGCCAGCCGGATCGCGCTGGTCGATGAAGACCGCCGCATCAGCTATGCAGAGCTGGAGGCCATGGTCGCCGCCCAGGCCGCCGGTCTTGTGGCCCGCGGCTGCCAGCCGGGGGAGCGGATCGGGCTTTTGCTGAACAACTGCGCGGAATTCGTCAGCCTCTTTCTTGCTGCGGCCCGCATTGGCATGATCAGCGTGCCGATGAGCACCCGCCAGGCGCTGCCGGAAATCCGCTATGTGCTGCAACAAAGCCGGACCTCGGTGCTGATCGCGGATGCGGCCTGCGCCGCCAATATCCCCCCGCGCGCCGAAGTCGAAAGCCTGCGCGCGATCTTTACCCTTGGCGCGACAGAGACACCTCCCCCCGAGGCAGAGCCCTTTGACGCCCTGGCCTGCGCGCCCGGGCCTGACCTGGAGTGCCCCGCCCCCCGGGAGGAGGATACGCTTTGCCTGCTCTATACATCCGGGACGACCGGAAATCCCAAAGGCGCGATGATCACGCATCTCTCTGCGGTGCATTCGGTTCTGAACTTTGAATGGGCGCTTGGCCTGCAGCCTGGCGATGTGGCCTTTCTGTCGGTCCCGGCCAGCCATGTCACCGGTCTGGTTGCAATCATTCTGCCCGCGCTCCGGGTGGGTGGCACCACGGTGATCCTGCGCGACTTCAAAGCGCGGAAGTTCCTTGAGCGCGCCGCAGCCGAGCGGATCAATTATTCGCTGATGGTTCCGGCGATGTATAATCTGTGCCTGCTCGACAAAGAGTTTGAGCGCTTTGATCTGTCGTCCTGGCGGGTGGCGGGCTTTGGCGGCGCCCCCATGCCCGGCGCAACCATCGAGGCTTTAGCCCGCGCCCTGCCGGGGCTGGTTTTGCAAAACGTCTATGGCTCAACCGAGACCACATCCCCCGCAACCGTGCTTCCGCCAGGGGCGATCACCGCGCATTCCGACACCGTTGGTATTCCGCTTCCGGTCGCCGATATCGTGGTCGTCGATGACGCCGGGATTGAGGTTCCGCGCGGCACCACCGGAGAATTGCTGATCGGCGGGCCCATGGTGGTGCCGGGCTATTGGGAGAACCCGCAGGGCAATGCCAATGGCTTTGTCAGCGGCTACTGGCGCTCGGGCGATCTGGGCAGCATGGATGCAGAGGGCTTTGTGCGGGTGGTGGACCGCAGGAAGGATATGATCAACCGCGGCGGCTTTAAGATCTATTCAATTGAGGTAGAAAACGCGCTTGCCGCCCATCCGGCGGTGGTGGAGGCCGCGGTCATTGGCCAACCCGATCCGGTGCTTGGCGAAAGGGTGCAGGCCTTTCTGTGGCTGGGCGATGGTCAGACGGATGCCGAAGCGATCCGCGCCCATTGCGCGGCCCGGCTCTCAGATTACAAAGTGCCTGAGAAAATCGTCTTTCTGACCGGCCCGCTGCCGCGCAATGCCAATGGCAAAGTGCAAAAGACCGAGTTGCGCCGGCTGACCACCGTCTGAGCGCAACTGCGCAGGCATCCGGCGACGCGACCGCCATGGGAAAGCTGCCCCCCTCCGGGCGGGGGCAGGCACGTTATCGCGGTCCAGGGGGTCATAGCTGAGAAAGCGCCCCCCTGTGGGGCGCTATGACGGTTTCGCGGCGCAAAGGTTCAAACCGAATAAAACAGGCCCCCAACTGGTGTCAGGGGCCATGAAGATCGCGCAGTGCAGGCCTCACAGCAGGCAAAACCAGCCCCCGGTCGATCCGGGGGCAAGGTCCCTTACTTCGCCGCAGAGGGGAAGAAGAGTTGCTGGCCGTTGATCTTATACTCCGCAATCGCCGCCTGACCCTCAGCCGAGATCAGCCAGTCCACAAAGGCCTGGCCTTCGGTGACTTTGACATGAGGGTGTTTCTCTTTGTTCACCAGGATCACGCCATAGGGGTTAAAGAGCACCTTATCGCCCTCAAAGGTGATCTCCAGCGGGCCACGGTTTTCAAACGACAGCCAGGTGCCGCGATCGGCCAGCGCATAGGCCGGGACCTGGGCTGCGGTATTCAGCGTCGCGCCCATGCCCGAACCGGTTGAGAGATACCAGGGCTGGCCCTCTGCGGTGATGCCTGCGCTTTCCCAGAGCTTTTTCTCAGCCACATGGGTGCCGCTGTCGTCGCCGCGCGAGGCGAATTTCGCGCCCGAAGCGGCAACGGCTTTGAAGGCCTCCGCAGCCGTGGCAGCGGCTTTGGTCTTTGCCGGATCTTCGGCGGGGCCAACAAGGATGAAATCGTTATACATCACGTCAAAGCGCTGCACGCCCCAGCCTTCAGCGACGAATTTCTCTTCCTGGCCGCGGGCGTGAACAAACACCACATCGGCATCGCCGCGCCGCGCGGTTTCCAGCGCCTGTCCGGTGCCCTGGGCAATCACCCGCACCTCAATGCCGGTTTTCTCCTTGAAGATCGGCAGGATATGGCCAAAGAGCCCGGAATTCTCGGTCGAGGTGGTCGAGGCCACGGTGATAAAGGTCTCAGCACTTGCGGGAAGAGCCGCAAAGCCGAGAACGAAGCTCACAGTCAGTCTGCGCAGAAGGGTCATCGTCTCGTGCCTCTCTTTGTGTGGATTACCATAAAAGCTCGCCCGCCAGATAACCGCGGGCTTCGCGGCTGACGGGCGCAGAAAAGAACGCGGGCGCGGGGGTGGTCTCAAGGATCTGCCCGCGGTCGAGAAAGATCACCTCTTCGCCAAGGCGGCGCGCCTGCCCGAGGTCATGGGTGGTCATCACAAGGGCCATGCCCTCGGCGCTGAACTGCAGCAGGCTGTCCTCAATCAGGCGGGTTGAGGCGGGATCGAGCGCCGAGGTCGGCTCATCGAGGATCAGCAGGTCAGGTCGGGTGGCCCAGGCGCGGGCCAGCGCCAGCCGCTGCTGCTCGCCGCCCGACAAAAGCCGCGCGCCGCGACCCGCGAGGGGCATCAGGCCAAAGCGCTCCAGAGCCGCCTCGCACCGCGCCTTCCGGTCCGGCCCGGACAGCCCCTGCAGGGCAAGCGCATGGTCCAGATTGGCCCGAACCGAGCGGCGCAGCATCACGGGGCGCTGAAAGACCATGGCCTGACGCGCCGCCCGCACGCCCTCACCCGCGCGGACCACCCGCCCCTGCGAGGGCGCGATCAGCCCGTGACAGATGCGCAGCAGCAGGCTTTTGCCCGCGCCATTCGGGCCGAGGATGACCAGACGCCGCCCGGCCCTGACCTCAAAGCTGACGCCACGCAGCAGCGCCACCCCCCTGGCCTCAAAGCCAATGTTCTCTGCGCGCAACAGACAGTCGCCGCTCATCCCATCCGCCTCCGTGACCATTGCGTCAGACCAAAGGCGAGGGCGTTCAGCCCCAGAACAATGCTCAGAAGGATGATCCCAAGCGCCACCGCCATGGCCAGATTGCCGCGGTTGGTCTCAAGCGTGATGGCGGTGGTCATGGTGCGGGTATGGCCCGCGATATTGCCGCCCACGATCAGCACCGCCCCCACCTCTGCGCTGGCCCGGCCAAAGCCCGCCAGGATCCCGGTCAAAAGCCCCACGCGCCCGTCCCACAAAAGCGTCGGCACCGCGCGCAGCCGGCCTGACCCGAGCGAGCGCAGCTGCTCTTCGTATTCGCCCCACAGCTCTTCGATCATCGAGCGGGTGAGCGACAGAATGATCGGCACCACCAGCACCGTCTGCGCCGCGATCATCGCGGCGGGCGTGAACAGCAGTTCCAGCGACCCCAGCGGCCCCGAGCGCGAGAGCAGCAGATAGATCAAAAGCCCCGCCACCACCGGCGGCAGCCCCATCAGCGCGTTGCAGATCACAATCACCCCGCCGCGCCCCGGAAACCGCGACAGCGCCAGCGCCGCGCCCAAAGGCAGCGCAATCAGGCAGGCCAGCACAATCGCGCTCAGCGAGACCCGCAGCGACAGCCCGATCACCTGCACAAGGGCCGGATCGGCTTCAGCGATCAGACTGAAGGCCGTGATGATTGCCGTATCGGACATGAGTGCTGTCTGTTTCCCCGTTCAGCCCATTATGCAATTTACATCTCACTTGTGGCAAATATGTAAATCATGCAGACTACAGACAAAGACGTAATGATTTCATCTAAATGCCGGATTTTGCAGTATGCCTGGAAGCCCAACGGCCGTTCTTCTGACAACCTCTGAGGTCGCGGCCTACCTGCGGATCAAGGAGAGGACGATTTA
The DNA here is from genome assembly GCF_003863335.1 of Falsigemmobacter faecalis. GTDB lineage: Bacteria > Pseudomonadota > Alphaproteobacteria > Rhodobacterales > Rhodobacteraceae > Wagnerdoeblera > Wagnerdoeblera faecalis. The sequence goes on from NZ_RRAZ01000002.1 coordinate 122,105, forward strand.
TGACATGGTCGCCCGCGGCCAGATCCCCTTCTCGCGGGTCTCGGGGAAGCTGCTTTTTCCGCGCCGTCTGGTCGATGCCTGGATTGAGGGGCAGACCGAACTGCCCGACACCCGCCTCGCGCCTGCGCCGCTGATCTGCTCGGGCTCGTCGGAGCCGCTTTTGGAATGGGCGCTGCGGCAGTCGGGGGCGGGGCTTGCGATCCTGACCAGCGGTTCGCGCCAGGGGCTGGAGGATCTTGCCGCAGGCCGCGCCATGCTGGCCGGCACCCATCTGATTGAGCCGGAAACCGGGCGCTATAACATCGACGCGGTGCGCAGCATTCTGCCCTTTCCCGATATCGTCATGATCCACTGGGCCCGCCGGGTGCAGGGGCTTTTGGTGGCGCGGGGCAATCCGTCAGAGATCACCTCGCTGCGCGATGTGGTTGAGCGGGGGTTGCGGGTGGTTTTGCGCAGCGAAGGCGCGGGCTCGCAGATCCTACTGGATCTTTTGCTGGCGCGCGAAGGACTGTCCCCTTCGGCGCTCAATGCAGCCCCCCGCGTGGCGGAAAGCCATGGCGATATGGCCTCAATGATTGAGATGGGCGAGGCCGATTGCGGGCTGGGTCTGGCCGCCACCTCGCTCGGCTTTCTGCCGCTCTGGCCGGGAGAGGAGTTTGACCTGGTGATGCGGCGGCGCGATTTCTTTGAGCCCCCGGTGCAAAAGCTGCTGGCCTTTGCGCAGGGGGAGGCCTGCCGGCGGCGGGCTGAGTTCCTTGGCGGCTATGATCTGGGCCGCCTCGGCGAGGTGCGCTTCAATGCCTGACGGGCGATTGAAAATCCCGCGGTAATCGGCGAGATTGCGCGGGTGATGCAAAGCCCCTCCTCTCCCTCCCGTCTGATGTGTTGTGACGACCTGCTGGCGCAGCTGCTGGCGGGGATGCCGCCGCTGGTCCCCTGCCAGGTGCCCCTGTCGCAGATGCGCTCCGGCATGGTCGCGGCCGCGCTGCCCGGTCTGGCAGCGGGCCTGCCGCCTCTGCCGCTGGCGCTGCGGGCAGGCTATGCCCTGCGCGCGGATGATCTGATCGGCGCGGGGCCGCAGTCCCCCGTCATGCTGATGTCGCCGCCGCCGCTGGTGCAGGCCGGTGCGCGGCTGCCGGAGGGGGCGGATGCCGTTCTGGACCCTGCCGCGCTCTGCCGCGCAGGCCCGGTGTCTGAGATCAGCGCAGAGACCTTCCCCGGCGAGGGTGTGCTGCCCGCCGGGCATCACCTCAGCCCCCATACCCCCCTGCTGCAGGACGGCGAGGTGATCGGCCCCGCCCGTCTGCTGCTGCTGGCCATGGCCGGGGTGACAGAGGTGCCCTGCCGCATTCCGCGCGTGGATGTGACCGGGGATGATCCGGCGTCAGTGGGCTATCTGACGGAGATGGCGCTGAAATCCGGCGCCATTGCAGATCGCGGCACAGCCGCGATCCGCCTTCACCTCTCAGAGCAGCCCCCGCCGGAGGGTGACTGGCTCTGCCAGGGCCTGGCCCTGAACGGGCTGCAGGACATTGCCGTCGCGCAAAGCGAGGGCTGCGTCACGATCCGCTTTGCCCCGCGTCCCGATCTGCTGGCCCTGGTGGCCCTGGGGCTGATGCTGCCGCTCATCGATCATCTCAGCCGCCGTCAGGTGCCGCAAAGCCTCAGCCTGCCGCTGTCGCGCAAGATCAGCTCGCCCGTGGGGATGAGTGAACTGCTGCCGCTGCGCCGCGAAGGGGGGAGCTGGGTCCCGCTGCCTGCGGGCGAGCTGAGCCTTGCGGCCCTGAGCGGCGCCGATGCGCTGCTGCGGATCCCCGCCGGAGAAGAGGGCTGGCCCGCCGGGCATCTTCTGGCGCTGCCCCCCCTTGAGCGGAGGCTCTGATGACACCGCAAAGCCCGCATCTTCAGGATCAGTTCCTCTCCGTCTGCTCGCGCGATGCGGCCATCGCACGATTTGACGCGGCCTTGGGGCCATTGTCCCCCCGCGAGGTCAGGGTGCCGCTGGCCGAGGCGGCGGGCCGCGTGCTGGCCCGCGATCTCAGCGCGCCCGCCGATGTGCCGCCCTTTGACCGCTCGGGCGTCGATGGATTTGCCCTGCGGGCCGCCGATCTGGCCGGGGCCTCTGCGGCAAACCCGGTGATCCTGCGGCTGACGGGCGAAAACATCGCCTGCGGCACCGCCCCTTTGCGAAATGTACCGCCCGGAGAGGCCAGCCTGATCGCCACCGGAGGCCCGCTGCCACGCGGCGCGGATGCCGTGGTGATGCTCGAGCATACCGATCCGCTGCCGGATGGCCGCATCGAAGTGCGCCGCGCCGCCCTGCCGGGGCAGTTCATCGGCCGCGCGGGCAGTGATCTGGCGCGCGGCGAAGTGCTGCTGCGCCGCGCCACGCTGATCGGTGCCCGCGAGATCGGGATGATCGCTGCCGCAGGGATCGCAGAGGTGCCGGTCTTTGCGCGACCAAAGGTGGCGGTCCTCTCGACCGGGGATGAGCTGGTCGCACCGGGCCAACCGCTGGCCCCGGCGCAGATCCATGACGCCAACGGCCCGATGATCGCCGCCGCCTGCGGCGAGAACGGGGCCGAGGCGCGCTTTCTTGGCGCTTTTCCCGACCAGGCAGAGGTCCTGGAAACCGCGATGCGCGAGGCGCTTCAGGGCGCTGATATGCTGATCCTGTCGGGCGGCACCTCAAAGGGCGCGGGCGATCTGACGCATCGGATTGTGGCGGGTCTGGGCGCGCCGGGGATCGTGGTCCATGGCGTGGCGCTGAAGCCCGGCAAGCCGCTGTGTCTTGCGGTCTGTGACGGCAAGCCCGTGGTGGTGCTGCCGGGCTTTCCCACCTCGGCGATGTTTACGTTCCACGACATCATTGCCCCCGTGCTGCGCCGCATGGCGGGACTGCCGGCGCGGGGGGTGCATGAAGTCAGCGCCACCCTGCCTCTGCGGCTGCCCTCTGAGATGGGGCGCACCGAATTTGCCATGGTCGCGCTGAGCGAGGGGCCCGAAGGGCGCGTCGCCTTTGCCACCGGAAAGGGCTCCGGCGCGGTGACCTCTTTTGCGCAGGCCGATGGCTTTGTGCAGATCGGGGCGCTGGAAGATCACCTGCCCGCGGGCCGCGAGGTGCAGGTGCAGCTTTTCACCCCCGCGCTCCGGATGCCCGATCTGGTGATCGCGGGCAGCCATTGCACGGGACTGGATCTGGTGCTGGGGCCGCTGGCGGGCGCGGGGCTGCAGATCCGCAGTCTGGCGATTGGCAGCCTTGGCGGGCTGCAGGCGGCTCTGCGCGGCGAATGCGATCTTGCGCCGATTCACCTGCTGGACCCCGCCACGGGGGCCTTCAACACCCCCTTCCTGACCGAGGCGCTGGAGCTGCTGCCGGGCTGGCGGCGGATGCAGGGGCTGGTGTTTCGCAAGGGCGATCCGCGCTTTGAAGGGCGCGACCCGCAGGCCGCGCTGGCACGGGCCCTCGCCGACCCGGAGTGCCTGATGGTCAGCCGCAATCAGGGCGCGGGCACGCGCATTCTGATCGATCAGCTGCTGAAGGGGGCGCGGCCGCAGGGCTGGCTCAATCAGCCGCGCTCTCATACGGCGGTGGCGGCAGCGGTGGTTCAGGGCCGCGCGGACTGGGGCGTGACCATTGCCCCCGTGGCGCGGGATGCGGGCTTGGGCTTTTTGCCCCTCGCGCCTGAGCATTATGACTTCGCCCTGGTACGCAGCCGCATGGAGCGGCCCGCCGTCCGCGCCTTCCGCGAAGCCCTGGCGCTGCCCGAAGTGCGAACAGCCCTGGAGCGCGCGGGCTTTACCCCGGCATGAAAAAGGCGGCCCCGGGGGCCGCCTTTTTGCTTTATTCCGCCGGGGCCGGGCTGCCCCTGTCGCGCAGCGGCCATTGCCGGATCGTGACCGCCAGAAGGATCGCCGCCCCGCAGAGCGAGGAGATCAGCTCAGGCGCGATCAGCAGCAGTGCCCCGATGACCAGCGCCACCCGCTCAATCTTCCACAAAGGCGCCATCAGCCAGTTGGTGATCGCCGCCGACAGCGAGACGATCCCCAGCGTCGCCCCGAAGAAAGCCAGCAGGAAGTCCTGAATGGTGAAGCCTTCGGTGACGATCAAAAGCGAGGGCGAGAAGACAAAGACAAAGGGCACCAGCGCCTTACCCATCGACAGACGGAAGGCGGTGTTCCCGGCCTGGAAGCCATTGGCCCCGGCAATCCCCGCCGCCGCATAGGCCGCAAGCGCCACCGGCGGCGTCACATCCGCCAGCACCCCGAAGTAAAAGACGAAGAAGTGCGCCACGATCGGCTCCACATTCATCATGCCGAGAACCGGAGCGGCAACCGCGATCATGATGATGTAATTCGCCGTGGTCGGCACCCCGCAGCCCATCAGCACGCAGACGATGGCGGTCAGCACCAGGGTAAAGAGCAGCGAGAGCGTCTCAATGCTGAAGATCTCAAAGGGCAGAATGGCGAGGAAGCCATGAACCGAGGCCGCCCAGCCCTGCGCCACCGAGGTCACCATGAAGGCGATCTTGAAGCCCACACCGGTCAGCGTCACCACACCGATGACCACGCCCACCAGCGCCGAAGCCACCGTCACGGAAAGCGACTGACGCGCACCGGCGATAAAGCCCTCAACCACGCCCTCAGCCGCATCGCGCAGACCCTTGACCCCGCCTGCCGCCTGAACGCGCTGGATGATGAAGACCACGATACAGGCCGTGATCGCCCAGAAGGCCGACAGGAACGGCGTGCGGCCCGACATCAGCATCCAGACCAGCAGCACCAGCGGGAAGACCGACATCCAGCCCTCACGCAGCACCTTCCAGGCTTTCGGCAGTTCTTCTTCGCGCAGACCACGGATGCCCAGACGCTTGGCCTCAAGGTGGACCTGCACCAGCACCCCGAAGAAATGCATAAAGGCCGGGACAATCGCCGCGATCAGGATCGTGCGCAGCGGGATCCCGAGGTATTCCACCATCAGGAAGGCCACCGCCCCCATGACCGGCGGCGTGATCTGCCCACCGGTTGAGGACGCCGCCTCCACGGCCGCCGCGAAGTGCTTTTTGAAGCCGATCCGGATCATCGCCGGAATGGTCAGCGCCCCCGTGGTGACCGTATTGGCAATCGAGGAGCCCGAAATCGTGCCCAGCATCGCCGAAGAGATCACCGAGACCTTGGCCGGACCACCCGCAAAACGCCCGGTCAGCGCGGTCGCCAGATCAATGAACAGCTGCCCCAGCCCGATCTTCTGCGCCATGACGCCGAACAGAACGAAGTGGAACACATAGGTCGCAATCACCCCAAGCGCGGTGCCGTAGATGCCCTGCGACGAGAGGTAAAGGTGGTTGATAATATTGCCCCAGTCCGCCCCCGGATGAACCAGGATCCCCGGCATCGAGCGGCCGAAATAGGCATAGGCAATGAAGAGACAGGCAATCACCGGCAGCGGCCACCCCATGGAGCGGCGCACCGATTCCAGCAGCGTCACCAGCAGGATCGTCCCCATGACGATATCCAGCGTCGAAGGATTGCCGATCCGGAAGGCCAGCTGGTCATAGATCCACGGCACATAAAGCGAGGTCACAAGCCCGGCAATCGCCAGCGCCCAGTCATAAAACGGGATGCCGAAGATCCCCGGCTCATCCGTGCGGTGACGGTTGCGCGCCAGGGCCGCAAAGCTCAGGAACACCACAAAGAGCGAGATCCCCATATGGACGCCACGATGGGTGGTCGCACGCGGGATGCCGTAGCCTGCGGTGTAGTAATGATAAAGCGACAGCAGAAACAGCAGCACGCTGCTCAGGATCAAAACCGGCTTTGTGACCGTGCGGAAGCGCGATTCCGGGTCAAATTCTTCCTCGAGCCTGCGGATTTCCTCGTCCGTCAGAACGCGGGTGCTCTCACTCATGGCCTGCCTCTTGATCTGGTCTTAAGGGATAAAGCGCGGCAGGGGGGCCCCCTGCCGCGCTCTGTGCTCTGCTGCGCTGCAGCTTACTGAAGCTTGCCGGCTTCTTTGTAGAACTTCTCAGCGCCCGCGTGGAACGGGATGCCCGCGCCCATGGTCGCATTGTCGAGGTTGATCTGTTTGCCCTTGGCGTGACCGGCCCCGAAGAGTTTTTGGGTGGTCTCATTATAAAGCGCCTGGGTGATGCCATAGATCAGCTCATCGCTGATATCGGCGCTGGTCACCAGCTGTGCGCCGACCGAGATGGTCGCCACATCCGCGTCCTGGCCCTTATAGGTGCCGCCCGGGACAGTGTCGGTCGCGAAGAAGGAATAGGTCTCGCGCAGCTTGTCGACTTCCGGGCCGGTGATCGGCACCAGCGCGATGTCATGCTGCGAAGCCAGCTCCGCAATCGCACCCGCCGGGAAGCCGCCGACAAAGAAGAAAGCATCCATCGCGCCATCGCGCATCCGGTCCGCGGCCTGATCGGGCTTCAGATATTCGGCGGTGATATCGGCTTCGGTCATGCCAAAAGCTTCAAGGATGATCTTGGCATCGACCAGGGTGCCCGAGCCCGGCTCATCGAGCGAGACTTTCTTGCCCTTCAGATCCGCAACCCCATTGATGCCCGCATCTTTGCGCGCCACGAGGTGGATCGATTCCGGATAAAGGTTCGCGATCAGACGCAGCTTCTCAACCGCCGGTTTGCCGTCCCAAAGGCCGGTGCCGGTCTGCGCCCAATAGGCCACATCCGACTGGCTGAAGCCCGCTTCCAGCGCGCCACCCGCGATCGAGTTCACGTTGCCGACCGAGCCGTTCGAGGCCACCGCCGTCGCGATCAGACCCGGCACGCCGCAGGAGCCGCCCGCATCACAGGCGCGCGAGCCGGGCGGGTTCGAGATCGCATTGGCGATCAGACCACCGATCGGGTAATAGGTCCCCGCCGTGCCGCCGGTGCCGATCCGGAAGAACTGCATCTCCTGAGCCGCGGCGCCCTGCGCCATACCTGCCACCAGCAGCGCCGCACCGAACAAAGCCTTCGCCGAATTCACAAACATCACTCACTCCCAGAGAATTCAATTTTGCGCGAGTATGTGAGAGTTCCGCGGGGGCGTCAATCACAGGCAGCCCCGTGGCTGTCAGTCGGCTTCCGCGGGCAGAAGCTGACAGCCATGCGTCTGAAAAATCCCGGCCGCCCCCGTGCCGCCAGGGCTGCCGTAAAAGCTGCCCGCCGCCGGTTTATCGGCGCTGAGAAGGAAGACCGGACAGCGGATCGCCGGATACAGCGCCGCGGCGAAATGCCCAAAGGCTCTGCGGCGCGGCTCTGAACGCGCGTCGGCTTCATGAACGATCCCCGGTCGCAAGCTCTCCGCGCGCCACCCGGTTCAGCGCCGCGCGGAGGGGGGCGGGTTGAGCCACGGCCCCGCGACCGCGTTCCAAAGACCCGGCGACTGCAGCGCGGCGCGGCCATATTGTCCTGCCGGCACCGCATCCGCCAGCGTCATGGAAAGCCGCTCTCCGCTACCCGCCGCAAAAATCCCGCGCCAGCGCATCAAGGCTGTTTGCAAAGAGGCGGCGGCGAAGACCACCGCAACAGGACCGGCAGCGCGGGCGAAAAGGCGGGCAAAATATATCGCGGCAGGGCCGTTCCGGAGCAGAGTTGAACGGCTCAGCCGTCGCCCTGCGCGGGCGGACGTCAATGCGCAATGGGGTCGCCACCGTAATTTTGCCGCCCCCTGCAACCGCAGGCCAGGCTCGGGCGTTCACCGACTGCCCCGTCGAGGCGTCCTGCGCTCGCTCAACTGAGGATGAGACGGCAGAGCGGGGCAGAATTTGAGATAATTCCTTTCAGTCTCCGGCAGCTGTTCCGGCGCAGCCCAACGGCCCCCTCTGCCGGGCACGGGGAGGTGTCAGAGCCACTGCCCGGATCGTCAGAGTGATTGTCAGATGGCAATGTTCACCTATCCCGCAAAAGCGCTGGTACCGCAGTTTCACAGATTTCTTCGCCGGATCGTGCAGCAGGGCGCGCTGATGACGCGGCTGCCGGACGGACGCGTTCTGGCCGCCGGGGACAGCGTCAGCACGCCGCTGCGCATCGCCATCCACGACTGGCCCACCCTTTTGCGGCTGAGCCTTAACCCCGATCTTGCCATGGGCGAGGCCTGGATGGAGGGGCGGCTGACGGTTGAAAACGGCTCGATTTATGATCTGCTGGATCTGGTGACGCGCAACCTGCGCACCGCAGATCCGCCGGGGATCTCGCGGCTGGCGCGGTGGGGGCAGCGTCTTATGGCGCAGCACCCGGCCTCGAACGACCCGCGCCGCTCAAAGCAGAATGTCGCCCGGCACTATGATCTGGATGCAGGGCTTTATGAATTGTTTCTCGACAGCGACCGGCAATATTCCTGCGCCTACTTTGAGGAGGAAACCGCCACGCTGGAACAGGCACAGCTGGCCAAAAAGCGCCATCTTGCGGCAAAACTCGCGCTGTCTCCGGGGCAGCGCGTCCTGGATATCGGCTGCGGCTGGGGCGGCCTTGCGCTTTATCTGGCCGCCGTCGGGGGTGTGTCGGTGACCGGCATCACCCTGTCTGAGGAACAGCTGGCCATCGCGCAGGCGCGCGGGGCGAAAACCCGGGGGGTTGATTTTCGACTGCAGGATTACCGCGCTTTGACCGAGAGGTTCGACCGCGTGGTTTCCGTCGGGATGTTTGAGCATGTGGGCCCCGGCAGCTATCCCGCCTTTTTCGCCAGCCTTGCCCGGCTTCTCGATGAAAACGGCGTGGCGGTTTTACATTATATTGGCCGCAGCGGGCAGTCGTTCCCGACCAACCCATGGATTTTGAAGTATATCTTTCCCGGCGGCTACATGCCCCCGCTCTCGGAAGTCCTGCCGGTCATTGAGGCCGAAGGCCTGATCGTCACCGACATTGAGGTGCTGCGCCTGCATTATGCCGAGACCCTGCGGCACTGGCGGGCGCGTTTTCTCGCCCGCCGCAGCGAGGCGGTGGCCCTTTATGATGAGCGTTTCGCCCGGATGTGGGAGTTTTATCTGGCGGCCTCTGAGACGGCTTTCCGGTCGCAGGGGCTGGTGGTGCATCAGATCCAGATGGTGCGTCGCCAGGACGCCCTGCCCCTGACGCGGGACTATATGCAAAAGGCCGAAGCCGCGCTGCGCCAGGCGGAGGCGGGCTGACCCTCGACACCCCCGCCCCCCGGCGGTACTCTGACCGCCCGGACGATCAGGCAGGCGGATATGGCAGATATTTTCATCGGAACCCTTGGCGGCACCATCGCAATGACCAGGGCTGCAGGTGAAGGCGGGGTGACCCCCAAACTGACCGCTGCCGATCTGCTGGCCGCGGTGCCGGGGCTTGATCCGGGCCTGAGCGTGCAAAGCGAAAGCGTGCTTCAGCTCGCCTCTGCCTCGCTTTCGCTGCGCGATATGGGACGCGTGCTGGCCTGGGCCAACCAGGCCGCAGCCCAGGGCGCACGGGCGGTGATCCTGACCCAGGGCACGGATTCCATGGAAGAAACCTCGTGGTTTCTCGATCTCTTCTGGGCGCATGACTGCCCGCTGATCGTGACCGGGGCCATGCGGGCGGCAGATGGTGCGGGGCCGGATGGTCCGGCCAACCTCGCCGCCGCTCTGCGTGTGGCGCAAAGCGAGACCGCCCGCGGGCGCGGCGTAATGGTGGTGATGAATGAGGTCATTCATTCGGCCAAACGGCTGCGCAAAACCGACAGCCTTTCGACCGATACCTTTTCCAGCGGCACCACCGGCCCGCTGGGTCGGGTGATTGAGGGCGCACCGGTCTGGTTCCGCCCGCCCCAGCCGCGCGATCCCCTGCCCGCACCGCAAAGCTTTGAACATGATGTGGCGATCCTCAGCTTTGGCATCGGTCAAAGCGCGTCACTGCTGATCCATGCGCTGACCGCGCCGGAGTTCTCGGCCGTGGTGCTTGCGGGCTTTGGCTCGGGTCATCTGCCCGCCGATCTGATGGCGCATCTCGACACGTCAACCCGCCCGGTGATCTATTGCAGCCGCTGCGCCGATGGTCCGGCCACCCGCGCGACCTATGGCTACCCCGGCTCTGAAATTGATCTGCAGGCGCGCGGGGTCTGGCCCGGCGACTGGCTGGGGCCGCTGAAGGCGCGCATCCTGATCTGGGCGATCCAGGCCGCAGGCCTTGCAGATCCCCGGGCCGCATTTGAAGCCCGCGCCGGTGTATGATCCGATGCATGCCCCGCTGATCGCCCCCGATCTCACCCGCGAAGACCTGGCCCGCCCGATCAAAGGATTTGATCACACCGGGGCCGAAATTGAGATCCAGGTGGTCGAAGAGCGTCCGCTCTCCATCTGGTTGAATTCGCGTGAGATTGTCACCGCCATGACCATCGGGGATTACCCCGAATATCTGGCGCTTGGCTTTCTGCGCAACCAGGGAATGCTGCCCGAGGGGGTGGAGGTCACGGCGGTTGACTACGACGATTTCTCCGAAGCGGTGGTGGTCCGCACCCGCGAAGCCACGGATTTCGAAGAGAAACTCAAGCGCCGCACCCGCACCTCGGGTTGCGCCATGGGCACGGTCTTTGGCGATATGATGGAGGGGCTGGAGGGGCTAAAGATGCCGCCCGCCGCGCTGCGCACCTCCTGGCTATATGCGCTGTCGCATCAGATCAACCGCATGCCCAGCCTTTATCTGGAGGCGGGGGCGATCCATGGCACGGTGCTGTGTCACCAGAACCGCCCGCTGGTCTATATGGAGGATGTGGGCCGCCACAATGCCGTCGATAAGGTCGCGGGCTGGATGTACCGCGAGGGCGTCAGCGGGGCCGATAAGATCCTTTACACCACGGGTCGGCTGACCTCTGAGATGGTGATCAAATGCGCCCATATGGGCATCCCGGTGCTGGCCTCGCGCTCGGGCTTTACGGCCTGGGGGGTCAGCCTTGCGCAAAGCCTGGGGATGACGCTGATCGGGCGGCTGCGCGGGCAGCGCTTTGTCTGTCTCTCGGGCGAAGAGCGGCTGATCCGCGACGCCGATCTGGCCTCGGTCGCCGCAGAAGAGGGCCGCAACCGCAGGAAGGGCGCGCAGGATGAGTAAACCTCTCGGTGTGATCCTGGCCGGTGGCCTTGCGCGGCGGATGGGCGGCGGTGACAAGGGGCTGCTGGATCTGGGCGGGCAGACGATCCTTGGCGAAGTGATCGCCCGTCTTGCGCCGCAATGCGCGGGCCTTGTGCTCAACGCCAATGGCCAGACCGGGCGCTTTTCGGGCTTTGGTCTGCCGGTGATCCCTGATGGCATCCCGGGCTTTCCCGGCCCCCTCGCCGGGGTTCTGGCCGGGATGGAGCGCGCGGCCGATCTGGGGCTGAGCCATATTCTGACGGCGGCGGCGGATACGCCCTTCATGCCCCGGGATCTGGGCGCGCGCCTTTCGGCGGCCCTCAGCCCGGGCCGTCCCATTGCCCTTGCCGCCACCCGCGAGGGGGAGCGCCTGATCCGGCAGCCGGTCTTCGGCCTTTGGCCGGTGGCTTTGCGCGGCGATCTGCGGCAGGCCATTGAGGGGGGGCTGTCGAAAATCGTGCTCTGGACCGACCGCCACGGCACGGCGCTGGCGGAGTTTGACCCCGGCCCGCCGCATCCTTTCTTCAATGTGAACACACCCGAAGATCTGGCCGAAGCGCGGGCAATCTGGCAGAAGAACGACTGAGACATCTGAGGGGGGCGGCCATGCGGGTCTTCGGCATTACGGGGCGCAAAAACGCCGGAAAAACAACGCTGACCGAGAAACTGGTGGCGGAATTGACCGCCCGGGGCTACCGGGTCTCGACCGTCAAACACGCCCATCACGCGACAGATGTGGACCAGCCGGGCCGGGACAGCCACCGCCACCGCCAGGCCGGAGCGGTTGAGGTGATCCTCGCCTCCTCCAACCGCTGGGCGCTGATGCATGAGTTGCGCGGCGCAACGCCGCCCGAACTCAGCGATCATCTGCAAAAGCTCTCCCGCGTCGATCTGGTGCTGGTCGAGGGCTATAAGCTGGCCCCCCATCCCAAGCTGGAGATCTGGCGCAAAGCCAATGGCGCGGATCTGCTGGCCCCCGATCATCCGACCATTGAGGTCCTCGCCTCCGATCAGGGCGATGGCGGCACCGGGCTGCCGGTGCTTGACCCCAATGATGTCACCGGCATCGCCGATTATATTGAAGCGCGCACCGGCCTGACAGAGTTGAAAAAGCGCGGCTCTTCGATGCCCGAGGGGGTGCGCTGGACCCCGGTGGAGGAGGTTTTCGCCGCGCTGAAAGCCGCCATTCACTCGATTGAGGGCCGGGAAACCGTGGCCCTGAGCGCGGCCGCAGGCCGGGTGCTGGCCGAAGATGCCATTGCGCGGCGCAGCCATCCGCCGGCCCGCAACTCGGCAGTCGATGGCTATGGCTATGCCTTTGATACGGTCGATTTTTCCGCAGGCCCCCTGCCGCTGGCGAAGGGCCGGGCCGCAGCCGGGGTGCCCTATCCGGGCGCGGTGCCGCCGGGGCATCTGCTGCGCATTCTGACCGGCGCGCATCTGCCTGAGGGCGTGGATACGGTGGTGCTGCAGGAGCATGTCACCCTGGAGGGCGACCACCTCCGGGTGACCCGTCCGCAGCGCAAAAAGGGCGCGAACTGCCGCCGCGCGGGCGAAGATATGGCCGCAGGCGATCTGGCGCTGCGGGCGGGCGCTCTGCTGCGCGCGCCGGATCTGGGGCTGGCTGCGGCCCTCGGGATTGCAGAGCTGACCCTGCGCCCGCGCCTGCGGGTGGGGGTGCTGTCTACCGGCTCTGAGATCGTGCCGCATGATCTGGCCGAAGATCACCCGCTGCAGACGCCGGATGCCAACCGCCCGATGCTGCTGGCGGAACTGACGCGCCTTGGCTTTCAGCCGGTCGATTTAGGCATCGTGCCCGACGACCGCGACGCGATCCGTGACGCGCTGAGCCGCGCCACCACGCTCTGCGATGCGGTGCTGACCTCGGGCGGGGCCTCTCAGGGCGATGAGGATCACACCGCCGCCCTGCTGCGCGAAGAGGCCGATCTGCAGGTCTGGCGCGTGGCCGTGAAGCCAGGCCGCCCGCTGGCGCTGGCGCATTGGCAGGGCATGCCGGTCTTTGGTCTGCCGGGAAACCCCGTGGCGGCCCTGGTCACCGCGTTGATCTTTGCGGTCCCGGCGCTTTACCAGCGCGCGGGCGCGGGCTGGCGGGCGCCCCAGGGCTTTCTGGTGCCTGCGGGATTTGCGCGTGTGAAACAGGCCGGGCGGCGGGAATATCTGCGCGCAAGGCTTACCGGGGCTGGCACGGCAGAGGCCTTCGTCTCAGAGGGCTCAGGCCGGGTGTCTGGCCTGTCCTGGGCGGAGGGGCTGATTGAGCTGCCCGATGCCTTTTGCGACATCCGCCCCGGCGATCCGGTGCGCTTCCTGCCCTTCCAGAGCTTTGGCCCTTAAGCCAGCGGCTCTTTATTTCGTCGGGGGCGTCACACGGGCACCCTCGGTCGCATAAGCGACATGGGCGGGGATCTGAAACGCCTGGCTCATCTGCCAGGTTGCCCCCGCCAGAACGGCGGCGGTGATTGCGCCAAAAAGGATTGCCTTCACGTCTTCTCTCCGGGGTAGCTTGCAGGCCCTCAGATAAGGCCTTTGTCCCTGAGGGCAAGCCGCAGTTCCCCGGCAATTGCGATAAGTGATTGACCAACCTGGCTTTCCGGCTCTGTTGCGACGATTGGTCGCCCCAGATCCGCGCCTTTGCGCAGCGCCATGGTCAGCGGGATCTCTCCAAGGAAGGGCACGCCAATGCGGCGGGCCTCCTCTCGGGCGCCGCCATGGCCGAAGATCTCATGCCGCCCGCCGCAGTCCGGGCAGATGAACTGCGACATATTCTCAATGACGCCCAGCACCGGAACCTCCAGCCTGCGAAACATCGCAATGCCGCGGCGCGCATCAATCAGCGCCAGATCCTGCGGCGTTGAGACGATCACCGCCCCCGAGAGCGGGCTTTGCTGCGCCACCGCCAGTTGCGCATCACCGGTGCCCGGCGGCATATCGATCAGCAGCACATCCAACCGGCCCCAGTCGACCTCTGCGATCAGCTGGGTGATCGCCGATTGGATCATCGGCCCGCGCCAGATCATCGCCGTATCGGGATCAACCAGATTGCCCACCGAAAGCGCCTGAATCCCCCAGGCCTCCAGCGGCTTTAACCGCCGCCCGTCTTCCGCAAGCTGCGGCTTTGCCGTCAACCCCAGCAGCGTCGGCACCGAGGGGCCATAGATATCAGCATCGAGCACGCCGACCTTCAGCCCCAGATGCCGCAGCGCCAGCGCCAGCGAAATGGTGGTGGTGCTTTTGCCCACACCACCCTTGCCTGAGGCCACGGCCACCACGGCTTTCACCCCTTCCAGCACCTTCGCAGGCGCTTTGGCGGGCTGCAGCTGCGGCGGGGCGGCCGCGGGCTTCGGGGGCTCAGAGCGCTCGGCGGTCAGCATGACGAGGGCCTTTTGCACCCCCGGCAGACGCTCGGCCGCCTTTTCAGCCGCAAGGCGGACGGGCTCAAAGGCTTCGGCCTCTGCGGCCGTGACGCGGATTGAAAAACTGACGCGGCCGGGCGCAGGCTCGGTCATGGCGCCAAGGCGGCCACTGTCGGCCAGACTGCGGCCATCGGGCAGTCTGACGGATGCCAAAACGGCGCGCAAAGCTGCGCGCCGCCGGTTGAGGTCCATGGGATCGCTCATTCTGCCGGGGTGACCTCACCGCCGGGGCCACGGCGCTGCACGGCGCCACGGGCAAGCTCTTCTTCCAGCCAGAGCGAGTGGTGCTGCTCGGCCCAGTTCACATCGACCTGACCGCTGGTCATGGCATCGAGCGCGCCTTCGGTGCCAACGGTGCCGATGTAGATATGACCAAGGATCATCGCCATCATACCGCTGGCGATCAGCGCATGGGCAATCTGTGCCAGCTGCCAGTCGGTCGCGCTGTTGAGGAACCAGGGGAACATCAGCAGCAGACCCGAGGCCGAGACCAGACCCCCGCCCACAACCACGCCCCAGAAGACGATCTTCTGACCGGCGTTGAATTTCTTCGCCGGCGGGTGCTTGCCCTTGACCAGCAGGCCACCGCCCTCTTTCAGCCAGCGCAGATCCAGCCTGTTGGGGATGTTGTGACGCACCCACATCACGAAGGTGATCACCACGCAGAGCATGAAGGGCCAGGCCAGATAGTTATGCGCCAGCTTGCCCAGATAGGTCAGCGAGCCAAAGGCCTCATAGCCCAGCCAGGGCATCACGATATAGCGCCCGACCGCAACATTGATCCCCGAAAGCGCCAGCACGATGAAGCTGGTCGCCATGGTCCAGTGCACCGTGCGCTCAAAGATATTGAAGCGTGTGATGGTGCGGCCCGAACGGCCCGCCTCAATCGCCAGACGGCCTTTGACCATGAAAAAGACCAAAAGCGCCAGCGCAGTGCCGACCAGCGCCACGCCCATCACCCGGTCCGAGACCCCAAGGTTAAAGCCCATCCAGGTCTTATTGGACGGCTTTTCCAGATCCGCGGCCCTGGCATCGGGGATCGAGATCCGGCCCGAGATGGTCTCACCCGGCTTCAGCGCGTCCAGAAGCTGCTGCTCCTGCACCGAAGACGCGGTGGGGTTCACCGGCTGCTGCGCCATGACCGGCGCGGAAAACCCAAGGGTCGCCCCAAGGACCAGGGCTGCGAGTTTAAAACGAAGCGTCATCCCTGCCCCCCTCAAGCCGATACATTGATGGTTTCGCCATAGGCGGTTTTCCAGCCCCAGGCGCCCGAGCCGTAACCGCGGGTCACCACGCGCTCACGGTAGATCTCGGCGATGATATCGCCATCCCCCGCCAGCAGCGATTTGGTCGAGCACATCTCAGCGCAGAGCGGCAGTTTGCCCTCGGCCAGACGGTTCGCGCCATATTTCTCATATTCCGCGATCGAAAGATCTTCTTCGGGGCCGCCTGAGCAATAGGTGCATTTGTCCATCTTGCCGCGCGACCCGAAGTTCGAAGCTTTGGGATACTGCGGCGCGCCGAAGGGGCAGGCATAAAAGCAATAGCCACAGCCGATGCAGGTGTCTTTGTTGTGCAAAACCACACCATCATTGGTGGTGTAGAAGCAGTTCACCGGGCAGACCTGCGCGCAGGGCGCATCGGTGCAATGCATACAGGCCATCGAGACCGAACGCTCGCCCGGCAGACCATCATTGATGGTCACCACGCGGCGGCGGTTGATGCCCCAGGGCACCTCATGCTCGTTTTTGCAGGCGGTGACGCAGGCGTTGCACTCGATGCAGCGGTCCGCGTCGCAGAGAAATTTCATACGTGCCATGTCGCGCCCCTTATGCTGCCGCTTCGATCCGGCAAAGCGTGGCTTTGCCTTCGTGCATGCCCGTCACCGGATCGTAACCATAGGTGGTCACGGCGTTGACGGATTCCCCCAGCACGACCGGATCGGTGCCCTGCGGATATTTCCCGCGCTGATCTTCACCCATGAACCAGCCCGCAAAGTGGAAGGGCATGAAGGCCACACCCGGTGCCACACGGTCGGTCACCAGCGCTTTCACGCGGACTTTTGCGTTTTCTTCCGGCCCGTAGACCCAGATCCAGGCGCCGTCTTTGATGCCCTTGGCGGCCGCATCTTTGGTGTTCACTTCGCAGAACATGTCCTGCTGAAGCTCTGCAAGCCAGGGGTTCGAGCGGGTCTCTTCGCCGCCGCCCTCAAACTCAACCAGACGCCCCGAGGTGAGAACGGTCGGGAACTGATCAAAGAGTTTCTGCTCAACCGCGCGGGCCTGGATGGTGTGGCCGATATTGGGCATCCGCAGCTGACGGCCGTCTTCGCGGGTCGGATATTCCGCCACAAGGTCGGGACGCGGGGTATAGATCGGCTCGCGGTGGACCGGCACCGGATCGGGCAGGTTCCAGGCGATGACGCGGGCCTTGCCATTGCCGAAGGGCACGCAGCCATGGGCAATCGCCACCCGCTGAATGCCGCCCGACAGATCGAGCGTCCAGGAGACTTTGGCGATCTTTTCCGGATCACCGCCGCCGATTTTTTCAATCACGGCACGCTCTTCCGCGGTCAGCTCAGAATCCCAGCCCAGCTTTTGCAGCAGCGCCATGGTGAATTCCGGATAGCCATCCTCGATGTCCGAGCCGACGGGCCAGCTGTCTTCAGCCAGCAGCGAGACGCCCTCACGCTCCAAGCCAAAGCGCGGACGGAAGGCACCGCCACCCTCTGCGACCGGGACATTGGTGTTGTAAAGGACGTGGGTGCCGGGGTGCTTCATCTCGGGCGTGCCCCAGCAGGGCCAGGGCAGACCGTAGTAATCGCCGCCGACTTCCGGATCATCCTTCGGGGCCCGCAGGGTGATGATGTCAAACTTATCCTGATTGCGCATATGCGCTTTCAGACGCTCGGGCGACTGACCGGTATAGCCGGTCGACCAGCCGCCGCGGTTGACCTCCCGCAGGATGGATTCCGCCGTCGGCTCTTTGGAGAATTTGCCGTCGACCATCTCAAAGGTTTTGAACATCTCATCTGCAAAGCCGAGACGCTGCGACAGACGGTAGATCACCGCATAGTCGTTGTCGGATTCGAAAATCGGCTCAACCACCTTCTCGCCCCACTGCAGCGAGCGGTTCGAGGCGGTGCGGCTGCCGTGGCACTCAAAGTTGGTGCAGATCGGCAGCAGATAGGTGTTATCCGTGCGGGTATGCAGCGCGGCAAAGGTCGTCGGATGGGGGTCAGCCACCACCAGAAGATCCAGCGCGTTCATGCCGTTTTGTGCCGCCTTCATCCGCGGGATGGTATTCGCGCCGTGGCCAAAGACCACCATGGCCTTAATGCCGTCCTGCTGATCGACGTCATCCGCATCGAGAAGTGCGGCATCGAACCAGCGGGTCGAGGGGATCCCCGAGACTTCCATGTTCTGCGCGCGCGTCCGCGCTTCGCGGCCCTGTTTGGCGGGCACGTCGTCGAAGCGGCTCTCGATATAGCTGAAGGGCACATCCCAGACCCGGCACCAATGCGCCCAGGCCGCCGGAGCGAGGCCGTAGTAGCAGGGCAGGTTCCCCACATCGAGGCCCATATCCGTCGCGCCCTGCACGTTGGTATGGCCGCGGAAGATATTCGCGCCCATGCCGATGTCGCCGACATTGCCGGTGGCGAGCAGCAGGGTGCAATAGGCCCGCACGTTGGCGGTGCCAACGGTGTGCTGCGTGCCGCCCATGCACCAGATGAAGGTCGCAGGCTTCACCGTGGCAAAGGTCTGAGCAACGCGCTTGACGACCTCTTCTGTCAGGCCGGTGACGCGCTCCACTTCCGCCGGGTTCCACTTCATGATTTCGGCTTTCGCCTCATCAAAACCGTAGACGCGCTTGCGGATGAAGTCTTTGTCTTCCCAGCCGTTTTCAAAGATATGCCAGAGCATGCCCCAGATCACGGCGATATCCGTGCCGGGACGAATGCGCACAAATTCGGTGGCATGAGCCGCCGTGCGGGTCATGCGCGGGTCAAGCACGAAGACATTCGCCCGCTGGGTCTCTTTGCCCGACAGGATGTGCTGCATGGCAACCGGATGCGCCTCAGCCGCGTTCGAGCCCATGAAAATCAGGGTCTTAGCGTTGCGGATGTCGTTATAGCTGTTGGTCTGCGCGCCATAGCCCCAGGTATTCGCCACACCGGCCACGGTGGTCGAGTGGCAGATCCGGGCCTGGTGATCGACGTTATTGGTGCCCCAGAAGGCCGAGAATTTGCGGAACAGATAAGAGGCTTCGTTGGTGAATTTCGCCGAGCCCAGCATGTAAACCGAATCCGCACCCGATTTTTCGCGAATCTCCAGCATCTTCGCGCCGATTTCGTCGATCGCCTGCTCCCAGGTGATGCGCACCCAGTCACCGCCGACCTTCTTCATCGGATATTTCAGACGGCGGTCGCCATGCACCAGCTCACGCGACGAGGCCCCTTTGGCGCAATGCGAGCCACGGTTGATCGGGCTTTCAAAAGCGGGCTCCTGGCCGACCCAGACGCCGTTTTGCACTTCGGCGATGACCGAGCAGCCCACCGAGCAGTGGGTGCACATGTTTTTGCGCCGCTCTGCGGGGGCCGCATGATTATGCGGCGTCGCGGCTTCGGCGCGCTGAAAAAGCCCGCCCGAAAGCGAGGAGACCGCCGCAAGGCCACCCACAGCCACGCCCGAGCGGCGCAGGAAGCTGCGGCGGTCCAGCCGGCGCTGGCCCATGCCGAGGAAGCTTTGTGCAAGCGCGCCGCCGGTGCCGGAGGCCTGAATATTTTTGCGTTTGATCAGCATCTTACTTCTTCTCCGGCCAGACGAAGCGATTGACGTGATAGAACTGCTTCACATGCTCACTGTCGGGCTGATAGCGGGCTTTGGTGCGTGCATCGCCGGTCTCTTTGCCAAAAGCCGGAAGCGCGCCGCCCCCGGCGAGCCCCATGGCGGCAAGGCCGAGCGAGGCACCGAAAAAGCCGCGCCGTCCGACTTTCGGGCCAGTCCTTTTGCTGTCTGACATTCTCTCCACTCCCCTCAGGCCGCCTCAGGTGCTTCTGCGGCAAGCGCAAAGCCCTGTGCTTCGATTTCCATAAACAGACGCCCCACGCGGCCCACAGCGGCATAAAACTTTGCCGCAGGCGCTTTTTCCAGGTCGTCAAAGAACATCCCCGCCCAGGGGGCGAGGTGGCGGTTGAAAAAGAGGGCCTCACCCGGACCCGCCTCCCCCGCCGTCAGGCTGCCGCCCGCAAAAGCCGCCATGACCGCGCATAAAAGCGCAATCCGGTCTTCCGGATCATGATCCCCCGCCCGCCGCGCAATCCCCAGTGCCGCGAGATCGCCGCGCAGCACCGCAAGCGGGCGCTCATTGAGAAAACCGGTCAGATAGAAAGAGGCATAGGGCAGCAGCTCGCCCCGCCCGACGCCGATAAAGAGGTCGAAAAACTCGCGCTCAACCGCCTCCGGGGTGGTCGAGGCGGCCGCTTTTGCCAGATCCGCCCAGGCCGCGCCAAGCGCAGAGCCTTCGTCGGGTGAAAGATCGGACAGCGCCCGAAGCACATCGGCCGGGGGAGAGGCCGCAAGCAGCAGCGCGAGCGCGTCATAGCTCTCGGCGCGGCGGTCATCGGTCTCATCCCGGGGCTGGGAAGCGGAACGGGTCAATATTTACCTCTTACCTGGCAAAATGCTGGGTACGCCGGAACAAACAGCGTTCAGCGTAAAAAACTACACTCTTTACAGCTTTATTCAACCAGGAAGCGCGCCACCATGCCGCAGTGAGAGCCGAAGGGGGGTCGGATCTGCGGCATTTCGCCCCTCCTCCTCTGGAACAGACAGCTCTTCCGCCTCGGGTTGGGGGGCGACGGCCTCCTCTTCCACAGGCTCCGGCGGGTCGGTGCGGCTCAGAAGATCGAGACTTTTCTGTATGATGTCTTTGCCAAGCTCAGCCGAATAGCCCACGGGACCGGGGCCGGTGTTGAAGTCCCAGGCGTAGTCGCGCGCCACATCCAGATGCGTTGAAATCACCGGATCTGCCGCCCAGGCGCGGCGAAGGGCTGCGTTTTTCAAAGCCTTGGGGACGAAGCTTTGCAAAAAGGGCCGGATATCGGTCGCCGAAGTGATCGAATCGAGCGCGGGCAGATCGGCCAGCAGCCGCTCCAGCGCCTCACCTTCCGGGAGAGCTTCCGCCCCGCTTTCAGCAGCAACATCATCGGCCGGGGGCGCTTCAGGCACCTGCG
Source organism: Falsigemmobacter faecalis (assembly GCF_003863335.1). GTDB lineage: Bacteria > Pseudomonadota > Alphaproteobacteria > Rhodobacterales > Rhodobacteraceae > Wagnerdoeblera > Wagnerdoeblera faecalis. The sequence continues at coordinate 142,843 of NZ_RRAZ01000002.1, forward strand.
TTTCGGCGCGGCGGGTTTCGCGCACGCGCGACGACCAGCGCTCAAGAAAGCTGCTCATCGCACCGGCCTCTGGCTGCGCGGCAGGCCCGCAGGCGTCAGCCGCCCAGCCTCAGCTTCCGTGCGGCGCTGGCCCGGGCGATGGCCCCCCGGCAGAATGCGCGGCGCGCTGAGGCTGGGGTCTTCCGCCTCAATCCCCGAGCGGCGCTTTTTGCGAAAGCGCTCTTCCTCGGGGAAAAGGGCGGCGAATTCCGCGATATGGGCAATCAGCACCTCCGGCATCGGCAGCCGCTCGACCCGCAGGCCGGGATCCGTCGCCATGGCCTCGCCCTCAAAGGGATCGGCGGTGACCAGATGCAGCTCAACCTTTTCCGGATCATCGGCATTGGCCAGCGAGACCCAGAGCGCGGGCGGCGACATCGCCAGATTGGCGCGCAGGTTCGCCGCATCGCCGGGGTGCAATTCCAGCTGGTGCGTGCCCATGAACCAGGTCTCAACCCCGGCTTCCGAGCGGCTCATCAGGCTGCGCGGCGGCAGCGGCGGCGCGGGCATCATCAAAAGCGCCGGCTGCAGCACCCGCCCGCCCCATTTCGTGGCCGGAGGCCAGGAGCGGGCGATGACCGCGACGGCAATGGGGGGATGCGCGCTCATGCGGCCTCTCCTTTGGTGGCCACAAGCGGCAGCCCCTCGACCAGGTTCTGCGGCTTGAACTGCACCACCAGGTCTTTGCCGGTCGCCAGCATCGCCCAGGTGGGACGGGTCTCCAGCCCCGCCCGCAGCGGGCTTCCGGGCGCAAAATCAATGGTGAAAAGCCCCACAAGCTGCGCGGCGGGGGTCTTGCCCTGCCAAAGCGCATTGCCGTAGTCCGTCCCTTCGCGGGTCAGGCCCACGAACCAGGCCAGATCGGCCTTCTCTTCGCGGGTCACCGGCAGCACCGTCACTTCGACGCGGTGCAGATGGCGGATAAAGGCGCGGATCGCCTCGGCCAGTCCCATGCGCGAGGCCGGATTACCGCCGAAGTTCTGCACCATGGTATGGGCGTCCGAGCGGCTCCAATATGTCCAGGCATTGTGATCGCCAAGCACATCCAGCCCCTCAACCCCGCCCTCCATCAGCGCGGCGAGCGGGTTGGTATGAACCTTCGCCTCCATCTCTTCGCGCAGCTCCAGATCGACCAGATGCAGATGGCCGTCTTTCAGCCAGCCATATTGCGGGCGGAAAAACATCTCAGCGGCGCGCAGCACATGGACATCTTCACAGCCATCGAGCGCATTGCGCAGGATCAGCTGCACCAGCTGCTGCAACAGCACCGGAGCTGTCGGCACCCGGCCCCGGATCAGCGCCAGATAGCCGCCCTCCACCGTGCCCGCCGTGAGCAGCGCCCCGCGCAGGGCCAGCACCAGCTCCCAGTTCTCGCGCCCGTCCGGATCGGCAAGGGCAGCGACATCAGCCGCCGTCACCTTCGCCAGCGGATCCGCCAGCAGCCGCGCGTGAAGCGCATGCTCCGCCGCGCAGGCCTCCTCCGGGGGGGCAAGTTCCGGCCGCGCCAGCCAGGCCAGCAGCAGCTCAGGCGTGACCTCAAGCCAGCCGTCTTCGCGGCGGCGCGTCAGATGGTGGCCGGAGGCAACCCAGAACTCTCTCATCACGTCTCTCCCGAACGCAGGCCGGCAAAGAGATCAATCCCCTCACCCGGCTCGTCCTCGTCACTTTCTACAAAATGGAACGGCCTGTCATGTCCGCCAAGTCCCGGCGCGCCATAAGCCGTCTCTGCGCGCGGGCGCAGCGCGCGGAAGCGCTCGCGGATTTCGCCCGCCTCGTCTTCTTCGCGGTGCAGCGCGATGATCCGCCCTTCCTCATGGCCGCGGCAAAGCTCTTCGGAAAAGGCGATTTCCTCTTCCGCCGCCCCCCGCGCGCTTTGCAGATCGGGCGCGCCCAGATGGCGCATAAAGCTTTCGGCCAGCGCCTCCACCGCCGCCACCCGTTCGGCAAAAGTCACCCGCGTCACCACCGCGAGCGTCGAAAAGCCAAAGGACTGCACGCCAAGAAAGGCCGAGCGAAAGGCCACCCGCTCTTTGCGCGACAGGCTGTCAAAGGGGCGGCCGTGGAAGAGAAATCCCCCCGGCACCGCCCATTCCCCCGGCTCTGCGGCGGGCGAGAACAGGATCCCGTCAGAGGCATCAAGCCTGAGGGTGCGCAGCAGGCTTACCACTTCGGCCCCCCGCGATCCGCATCCCGCCAGCGCGCTTCATCAAGGACCAAGGCCAGCGGCGGCAGTTGCAGACGGCCATTCACGATCTCAGCCCCCTTCAGCGCCTCATCGCCTTCCACCCGATCCAGCAGGCGGCGCAGCAGCGCATTCACGCCGTCATACTGCCAGCGGTCCACAATCAGCTTCAGCCAGGAGGCGAAGCTCTCAATGATCGCCGCAGTTTCCCCGAAGTCCTCCTCCTCAAGCGAGGTGGTGAAGGGGTAAAGCCCCGGCTCTTCCAGACCCGGCCGATCAGACAGGATTTCGGCCGCAAAGATCACCCATTCGGGCAGGCCATCCCCGCCCAAAGGCCCCGCCTGCCAGCGCGTGCCGGCAATCAGCGCCCCGTCATAACGAATCTGGTCGGGAAATCCGACCCGGATCTGACGCTCCGGCTGGCCATGCTGCACCAGGGCCTCACAGAGCGCGGCGACTGCGGCAATATAGCCCAGCTCTGCTTCAGCGGCGGTTGAGACCAGCGGCGGCCCCGGCTCCAGCACCACCGCGATCGCCAGAACCCCCTCCGCCTCCCGCCAGAGCAGCGTGCCCGCCCCCTCATGGGCCTGAGCCGCCGCCAGCGCCAGCAGATCGCCCTCAGGGGCCTCAATGGCCCGGAAGGGGGGCGGCAGCAGCAGGCGCGGCAGATCTGACATAGCGGTTCTCCGAAAACGGGCTCTACAGGGTGACAAGCAGGCCACAATCGCCTAGATCAGCACAGGGCCTGCCGGACAAAAAGACACATTCTGCAGGATTTAGCAGAACCCTTCCCCCCGCGCATCCCCCCTGAAACAGAAGGACAGCCATGACCCGCCACTCCGCCTGTAGCCTGACCTGCAATTGCCTCGGCTCTCTCGCCCCCGATGAGGCGGCGCTGAGCCGCGCAGGATTTGCGCCCGAAGGGGGCGTGGCCACGGAACTTTGCGGGCAGGATCTGAACCTTCTGAGCGATGCCGTGGGCCTGGCCCTGCAGGAAGGACGCGATCTGGTGATCGGCTGCCGGCGCAAAGAGGGGCTCTTCCGCGATCTGCTGGCAGGATCAGAGATCGACCTCAGCCCTGGTTTTGTCGATGTGCATGCCCATGCGCTCTGGTCGGATGAGGCGGCCGCCGCGGGGCCGAAACTGGCCGCGCTGCACGCAAAAGCAGCCGTGGAGCTGCCGCCGGTCAAAACGGTGACTTACGAGTCCCAGGGCGTGACGCTGATCCTTGGCCGCGATGAGCGCGCGCTGGATCTGGCCCGCGCGCTGCAGGGGCAGCTTGATGTGACGGTGCTGTTGCAGCCCCGGGCAGAGGCCCTGCCGCGCAGCGGCGATGCCTTCCCGGTGGCCCAGGGCCTGGTGAAAAAGGCCGAGGGCTGGCTTGGCGGCTTTAAGCTGGTCATCGATGCCTATGCCCTGTCGCCCCCGGCGCCGCGCAGCGGCTACAGCTTTGGCGAGGGGCGCGACGGCGCGGTCTCAAACTGCGATCTGGTGATTGATCTGACGGGGGCGGCGCCCCTCTTCAGCGCCCATGATCTGCGCCCGGGCTATCTGCGCGATGATCCCGCCCGCCCCGGCGTGGTGGCGGAACTGGCGCTGAAGGCCGCGGGCATGATCGGCACCTTTGACAAAGAGCGTTACGTCAGTCTGAACCCCGGTCTGTGCGCCCATTCGCGCAACCGCCTTTCCGGCTGCAGCAATTGCGTTGATCTTTGCCCGACCGGGGCGATCACGCCGGGCGGCGATGTGGTCTCGATTGATCCGATGATCTGCGCGGGCTGCGGGCAATGCGCCGCCGCCTGCCCGGGGGGTGCGATCAGCTATGATCTGCCCCCCGTCGGCACTGTGGCGCAGCAGCTGCGCGCCATGCTCACGGCCTATGAGGCCGCGGGCGGCACCCGGCAGCCCGTCCTGCTCTTTGCCGACAGCAAACACGGCATGGCGCTGATTGAGCTCTCGGCCCGCCTCGGGCGCGGACTTCCGGCCCATGTGCTGCCCTTTGAGGTGAATGAGCTGACCCGGCTTGGGCCTGACGCCCTTGCCGCCGCCCTCGCCTGGGGGGCCGATGTGCTGCTGCTGGCCCCTGAGCGTCCCGGCCATCCGCTGGAGGGCCTGGAGGCCACCCTGGGGCTGATCGGTGATCTGACCGGGCCGATGGGCTATGCCGCCGACCGTCTGGTGCTTTTGCAGACCGACGACCCGGAGGTGCTGGAGCGCCATCTGCGCCAGCCCCGCAGCGGCCCAAATCCGGCGGCCTCGCGCTTCCTGCCGCCCTCGGACAAACGCGGGCTGATGCTCACCGCGCTGACCGAGTTGAACCGCCTTGCGCCCGCGCCCCAAAGCCGGGTGCCGCTGGCCAAAGGCGCGCCCTTCGGGGCGGTTGTGCTCGATACCTCCGCCTGCACGCTTTGCATGGCCTGCGCCGGGGCCTGCCCGGCGGGGGCGCTGATCGACAATCCCGAAAGCCCGATGCTGCGCTTTACCGAAAGCGCCTGCCTGCAATGCGGGATCTGCGAGGCGACCTGCCCGGAAAAGGCCATCACCCTGACGCCGCAGGTCGATTTCACCGCCTGGGATCAGCCCAAACGCGTGCTTCACGAAGAAGAGCCTTTCTGCTGCACCGGCTGCGGCACCGGCTTTGGCACCCGCTCGGGGATAGAGCGGATCATGGCAAAGCTTGAGGGGCATTGGATGTTCACCGGCGCGCGCGGCAATACCGGCATCTCGATGCTGACGCTTTGCGAAGACTGCCGCGTCAAACGCGCGGCTGAGGCCGGATTTGAGGCGCATCACTAAGATGGACCGCCCGCTCCTTGCTGCGCTGATTTTTGATGAGAGCATGGCCCCCGATCCGATGATCGCGGCCGTGCTGGCGCGCCATCCCGGTCTGCGGGTGGCGGGTCTTTTGCAATCCCCCGCCCGAGAGGGCGACTGCGACTGCCGCGATCTGACCGTGCGCGATCTGCAGACCGGCGCGGTTCATGCGATCACGCAAAACCTTGGGGCGATGTCGCGCGGCTGCCGCCTCGATGGCGGCGCGCTGGCAGAGCTGGCGGGCGGGCTTTTGCGCGCGCTGCAAAGCGGGCCGGATCTTTTGATCCTGAACCGCTTTGGCAAATCTGAGGCCGAGGGCGGCGGGCTGCGCCAGGTGCTGGAGGAGGCGCTGGCGCGCGGGATCCCCACGCTCGCGCCGGTCAACCCGCGTCATCTGGCGCTCTGGCGCGATTATGCCGGTGATCTGGCAGAAGACTTACCCTGCGATGCCGGGGCCTTAGAGAACTGGATTTCAAGAGCGCTGCGGCCCGCCAAAATCTGCCCCTGATGCTTTGACAGGCGCTCCCGGGCTTTGCACCAGGCCTGCGCATCCGCAAAAGGAGGCCCAGGGATGATAAAAGGGCGACGACGCCACGCTTTTTCTTCAGGGTGCCGAAGAGACCCGTTCTGCCTGGGCCCCGGTCTCCCGCTCTCCGGTGACCGCCCCCCGTTTTTGCGCTGATCCCTCGGGGATTGGCTTTTCCGCCCTTCTACACCCGCCGGGGCAATCCAGCCGCCACACCGCTGGCGGGGAGGCTGTCTGCTATGCCTCGGGTATGGGGGCGGGGGCCGGGCTTTTCGCGGCAAGGCTGAAGGCCGGGGATGACCTGGTGCTCTCGGATGTCGGCTCTGCGACCTGCCATCAGGGCATTGAGGGAAGCTGCGCCGAGCCCGCCGCCGTCTCGGCCCTGCTGCGCCCCGGAAAAACCCAGGGCTTACGCCTGCCAACCCGATCCTGCGGCTGACCGATCTTGCCGCCATCGCGGCGGAAATCCCGGTCGACAGCACCCTCGCCACGCAGCCTTTGCAGCTTGCGGCGAATTTCGAGGTGCATTCGCTGGCGAAACAGGTCTGCGGCCATGGCGATGCGCTCGGCGGTGCGGTGATCGTGACAGACCCCCTGCCCGGCGCGGCCTGAGCCTTTCAAAGCGCTCCGGGCTGCGCTTTTTGTGACCCTGCGCAACGGTATGCTGCGGCGGCTTCCCCTGGCCTGCCGCGCGGAATAGAACTGTCTCAGGGACGGAGACAGAAAGTTAAGCATATGAAAAAACGCAGCGAACTTCCGCAGATCGCGGAAGCCGGGGACGGAAAAGCGCCGCTCGATGGCGACCGGCAGTTTGTTGCAGCGCTCTGGCGCGGAATGGAAGTGCTGCGGGTCTTTGGCCCGCGTGACGACGGCCTCAGCAACCAGGAGATCGCCGCGCGCACGGGGTTCAGCCCCTCTACCGTCTCGCGGTTGACCTATACGCTGAGCGTGATGGGCCATCTGCGTTATGTGACGCGGGACGGGCGCTACCGGCTGGGAATGCCGGTTCTGGGGCTGGGGCTGGCCTGTCTGGCGGGGCTGGCGATCCGGCAGATCGCGCATCCTTTGATGCAGGAGCTGGCGGATTTCGCAGGTCCCGGCAACCTCGTGTCGCTGTCGATGCGCGAGGGGCTGTCGATGACCTATATCCATTCGGTGCGGGCGGAGACGCAGATGTCGCTCTCGCTGGATCTGGGCACCCGGATCAATCTGGCGCGCAGCTCTGCCGGGCGGGTCTGGCTGGCCGCCTGCCCCGATGACGAGCGTGAGGCCGTGCTGGCGCGGATTGCGGCGGAAGAAAACGGCGGCGCGGCCCTGGTGCGCAGCCTGCGCGAGGGGATTGAGGCCGTGCAAAGCCGGGGCTATGCGCTGAACATCGGCGGCTGGCGTCCGGGGGTGAATGTGGTCGCGGTGCCGATCGCGCCCCAGGGGGCCGATCAGACGGTCTATGCGCTTGGCTGCGGTGGGCCGTCCTACCGGCTGACGCCGGACTATCTGGAGGGAGAGATCGCGCCAAGGCTACTCGATATCACCCGCCGCATTGCCGCCAGCCGTCCGGGCTGACGCAAAAGGCCCGCTCTGCTGAGCGGGCCTTTGAGTTTATGCAAGCAGGCTTATTCGCCGACCCCGCCAAGCGCCGAGAGGCGGTCCATGTGGAAGTCGAAATCGCCAAACAGCATCTCAATCATGGTCAGACGCTTGAAGTAGTGACCGGCAGCCAGCTCCATGGTCATGGCGATGCCACCATGCAGCTGCACCGCTTTTTGGCCCACTTCGCGGGCCGAGCGGTTGATCTGCACCTTGGCCGCCGAGAGCTTGCGCGCGCGGGCCTCTGCATCAGTTTCCGACACGCTCATCGAGGCGAAATAAGACATCGAGCGCGCGAGTTCGAGCGCGATCATCATCTCTGCCGCCTGATGCTGCACCGCCTGGAAAGAGCCGAGGGTGACGTTGAACTGCACCCGGGTCTTCAGATACTCAACCGTCTGATCGAGCAGTGCCGACATCGCGCCCACGGCTTCCGCGCAGGCCGCCGCCAGCAGGCGCGCCTCTGCATCCGCGATCAGGGCCGCCGCATCACCCGCGATCTGCACCGCCGGGGTGGCGGCAAAAACCACCTCTGCGCCGCGCTGGCCGTCCTGGGTCGGATAGCCGGTGCGGGTCAGGCCCGTGGCATCCGCCTGAACCAGGAAAAGCGCCGGAGCGCCGTTCAGATCGGCAGAAACGATCAGCAGATCGGCCTCAGCGCCATAGCGCACCAGCGATTTTTTCCCCGAAAGGGTGAAGCCCTCAGCCGCGGCAACCGCCGTGACCTTCTGGCCTGCGGCGTCTTTCGCGGCATAGGCCACAGACACCGCGCCGCCGATGATCTCTTCCACCAGCGCCAGCACCGCATCAGAGCCGTCCTGCGTCAGCAGCACCGGAGCGGCGACAAAAGTATCAAGCACCGGCCCGGTCAGCAGCGCGCGGCCTGCACGCTCCATGACCAGCATGGTGTCGGCGGCGGTGCCGCCAAGGCCACCGGCCTCTTCCGAAAAGGGCAGCGCGAAAAGCCCCATTTCGGCCATCGCGCCCCAGAGATCGGAGCTGAAGCCCGGTGCGGACTGGCTGAATTTATGGCGGGTCTCAAAGTCGCATTTATCGGCCAGCAGGCGCGAAAATGCATCATCCAGCATCCGCTGTTCGTCGGTCAGATCGAAGTTCATGCGCGCCTCACAGCCCCAGGATCATCTTGGCGATGATGTTTTTCTGCACTTCATTGGCCCCGCCATAGATCGAGACCTTGCGCATATTGAAATAAAGCGCCGCCGCGGTATCGGCGAACTCCGGCCCCGGCGTCTGCTGGCGCAGCTCCACCTCAAGATGCGGGAAGGGCCAGGCGTCTTCGCCGATCACATCGAGAAGCAGCTCAGTCGTTTTCTGCTGCGTCTCCGAGCCGCGGATCTTCAGCACCGAAGAGGCCGGATCGGGCTTGCCGGTGTTGCCACGGCTGGCTTCGGCCGAAAGGACGCGCAGCGCGGTCATCTCAAGGGCCTTCAGCTCAACCTCGGTCTGGATGAAGCGGTCGCGGAAACGCGGATGCGCCATGACCGGTTTGCCGTCGCGCAGCGTCTTTTCAGCAAGTTCCTTCACCAGGCGCATACGGCCCTTGGAAATGCCGATCCGGGCGATGCCCACGCGCTCATTCCCGAGCAGGAACTTGGCGTAATCCCAGCCCTTGTTCTCTTCGCCCACAAGGCCATCGAGCGGGATGCGCACATCGTCAAAGAAGACCTCATTGACCTCAATGCCGCCGTCGATGGTCTGGATCGGGCGCACGGTGACGCCCGGCAGCGTCATATCCACCAGGAAGAAGGAAATCCCGGCCTGTTTCTTCGCCTCCGGATTGGTCCGGGCCAGCACGAAGATCATATTGCCGTATTGGCCATAGGTGGTCCAGGTTTTCTGACCGCTGATCACCCATTCATCGCCTTCGCGCACCGCGCGGGTTTTCAGTGAGGCAAGGTCCGATCCTGCCGCAGGCTCGGAGAAGCCCTGGCTCCACCAATCGTCCATATGGGCGATGCGCGGCAGATATTTCGCCTTCTGCTCGGCCGAGCCGAAGGTATAGATCACCGGGCCGACCATATTCACGCCAAAGGACAAAAGATCCGGCGAGGGCGCGGCCTGGCATTCTTCGATGAAGATATACTGCTGCACCGCCGTCCAGCCCGGACCGCCGTATTCCACCGGCCAGCGCGGCGTCGACCAGCCCTTTTTGTGCAGGATGCGGGCCCATTCCACGATCATATCGCGGGTGGCCACGCGGAACTGCTCCATATGGCGGCGGGTCGCCTCGGGCAGGTTGTCGCGGATGAAGGCGCGGACCTCCCGACGGAAGGCCTCTTCTTCGGCAGTGAAATTCAGATCCATCTGGCTCTCCGTCAGATCCGGGTTCACCCGCCCCCGCCCGGGGGAGCGGGCAGCGGCGGGTATCGGCAGCCCCGCAGTCTGCCGCAGGGTAATTCCGCAATGCGGAATGTATTTCCGCAATTTGCGACCCTTTCCTAGCCCTGGCCCTCCCCCCTTGTCAATTCGTCGCAGCACAGGGTGACAAAGGGAGATGTAAATCTGAAAACGCCCGCTCCGGTCAGCGGAGCGGGCGTTTTTTCAGATTAATGGGGGCGCCTCAGCAGGCTGCAACCCAGGTCCGTCCGGTGCGGGTGTCGCGGTAGCGGCAGCGGCCATCATTGGTCTGGCCCATATTCGCCGCCACGGCCCCGGCCAACCCGCCGATGATAGCCCCTTCAACCGGCTTATCATCCACAACCTGGCCCAGCACCGCACCGGCCACCGCGCCGGTCGCCACGGCACCGGCGGTGTTGTTGTTGTAATTGCCGTTCTGCATACAGCCTGCCAGCCCGAGAAGCCCGCAGAGGCTCAGTATTCCGAGTTGCTTGCGCATAACCTTCCTCCTTCGCCAGATCGCGCGCGGAAGGCGCGCGCTATGATGGGGCAAACCCGCTGCGGGGATAAATGTTCCCCCTCCGGCAGGTGCGGCTTTGGCCAGCCTGCGGAAATCAGCCCACTTCGGCGGGATGAGGCGGGCGAAGTGTGACAGTGCAGACGCAGAACCTGCAAAGTTCAGTCAAAATTTCCTACGCTCGTTCCCCCCTGAAGACTGGCTTGATAGGTGGTACTGAATTAACCTTTTGTTAACCTTTGCTAACCAGTCTCTCGGAGGGCCCCCTGTTGCGCCACCTGATTCTCTGCCTCCCCCTGTTTCTTGGCCTCGCCGCCTGCGGTGGCGGCGGCGGTAGCGCGACGCCCCCCCTGCCGAAAGGGGAAGATGTCCCGGATGGGCCTTTCACGACTTACCGCACCCCTCCCCCTTCGGGCTATAAGCCCGGTCCACAAAACCGTGTTCTGCGCGACCTTTCCAACCCAGGAACCGCTTCGCGCCAGATATCGCGTCTTACCACAGAGCCGAGCGACGCAGACGTGCTTGCCGCATTCGACAGCACAGGCCGCGGACCAGAGGGCTATGCCAACCTGATGAAGGACCTGGCCGGGGCCTACGACCCTCGGGAAATGGTGCTGGAGGTCATTGCAGAGCTGAACCAGGACGGCACCAAAGCCGCCCGGCTGATCCGTGTCACCGCCGATCAGTCTTTGCTGGAGAATGAAAAGAACGGGCGCCTTGTTGCCGAAACAGGCCAGTTTCACTTCAGAGGGCAGGCCTTAGCCTGGGTGACCATCGACAACGGCCCCCTGCTTTCAGGGCATCACCCGGAGGGTCTGGTCAATATGTCGGTGGATTTCGCGAGCCAGACCGCGAATATCAACCTTCGAACGGAAAATTCCCTGACCTCAGAAGTTGAGGTCAAACTCGAAGCGGAGAATCTGCCCTTTAACATCCGCACAGGCGCTTTCGGGGGGGCCGTCGTTATGCAGGTCGGAACCGACACGCTGGGCCGCTCGGGTGATATTCCGGGGCACCTGCGCGGCAATGTCGGCGGCACCCCGGTCTGGACTAACAGCATACATGACCTCACCACCTCGGGGCTGTTTACGGGCGCGGGCACGACCCGTTTTGGCGGGGACGACAAGACCCCCAAAGACGTCCGGATTGACGGAATGTGGTTTGGCCGTGATTTACCGCGGGATTAACCGCCTCGCCCGGGTCCTGGCGCTCTGCCTTGCACTGACGGCTCCGGCCCAGGCCGAGCCTGCGGGGCCGCGGCTGGCAGAGCTTGCGGCCCATGCCCCTCTCGCCGCCTCTGAGCGGCTGCGGCTGCGGGCGCGGGGCGATGCGATGACCGCAGGGGGGCTGTCGCGTCAGGGCTTTCGCGGGTTTCAGCGCGATATGCGCCTGCAGGGGTTTGACGGCAGCGGAACGGTCAGCCGCAGCCTCAGCCTCGCGCCGCTTGTCACCTGGGACGAAAATATCAACGGCGGCCTGCTGGAGGACCGGCTCTGGCTGAATGGCTGGCTCTTTCGCGCCGATCCCGCGATGAAGGCGAAAGCCGGGCTTGTGGCGGGCGCAACCCTGGCCGGCAGCCTGCGGCAGGTCTGGTCTGAGGGCCGCGCACTCAGCCTGACGGCGGCCACCGAGCTTGGCTGGTCGCCGCGCCACCACATCGGGCGGGGCGATCTGATGCTGCGCGGCTGCGCATTGAACCAACTGCAGGGCTGGAGTTTTCTCGATTTCTGCGCCACCGGGCAGCGCAGCTTCCGGCAGCGCGCCACGCAAAACCACCTCGATCTGAGCCTGAGCCTGCATCAGATCCTGAAGGGCACGCAGGGTTATCACGACGCCTCGCTCCGCCTCAGCAGCGCCCGACCGGAGGGGGAGGCCCCGCAGACCCGGGTGACGCTGGGCGCAGAGAGCCTCTGGTCCTTCGGGGTGACGGATATTGCCCTGACATTGGGCGAGCGCCAGGCGGGCGAGACCCGTCTGCGCCACCGGGTCAGCGCCGGAGTGACCGTTCTGGCCCGTGGCCGCCCGCTCAGCTTTGATCTGGCGCAGGAGGTCTCCTCCGGGGGAAGTTTTGCCGGGATTGAGCGCCACGACCGGGTGACCTCGGTGCGGCTTTCCGCGCCTCTGACCGAGAGCCTCAGCGCGCGGCTGGGCCTGGTGCGCTCGCGCTCAACCGTCTCGATTGCGAGCTATGATCGGGTCAGCTTTGAGTTGCGGTTCTCCGACTGGCTGAGCCGCTGACGGAAATGTGAAACCAGGGGCCCTCTGATTTCTGCTATAGTGAAGAGGTCGCCGGGCCACATGCGATTGCCTCTGACAGTTGTCTTGTCCCTGATCTGCAAATGCGCACGGCGACGACTTTTCCCCTTGAAGCGGCCTGCCGCCTTTGATCTCTGAGCCTGCGGGGCATGGCGCGGGGGAGCATCATCTTGACACCGGTGGTTTTGATCACGGGCTTTCTGGGCGCGGGGAAAACCACGCTGATCAATGATCTGCTGCGCGGTGACCACGGGCTGCGCATCGCGGCCATCGTCAATGATTTCGGCGCGATCAATATCGACGCCGCTTTGCTGCGTGATGCCGCGGATACGGTCGTCGGGCTGGAAAACGGCTGCATCTGCTGCGCGCTGCAGGGCGATCTGCTGCGCAGCCTGCGCCTGGTGCTGGAGCGCGCGCCGGAGCTGATCGTGATTGAGGCCTCTGGCGCTGCCGATCCGCGCGGGATCCTGGAGGTGCTGTCGGATCCGATCCTGATCGGCCATATCCGCACCGATGCCGTGGCCGCTCTGGTCGATGCCGCCGATATCAGCGCAAGGCCTGCGCGCCTGCGCGACCCGCTTTGGCAGGCGCAGATCCGGGCGGCGGATTTCGTTTTGCTGAGCAAAGGCCCCCTGACCCCCGCGCTTCGGGCGCAGCTCGCGCCCTTCCGCAAGCCCTTGCTCCCGCTGGAGGATGAGGGGCTTCCTCTCGCGCTTTTGCTGGGCGACAGCGGCGCTTTGCGCGCCCCGGCTGAGCCCGGCCGCGTCACCGCCGATCACCTGCAAAGCCTGGAATGGGAAAGCGCGCTGCCGCTGGATCCCGCCGCCTTCAGCGCGGTGCTGCATCAGATCGCGCCACAGCTGCTGCGCGCCAAGGGCTGGCTGCGCTTTGCCCCCGCGCCGCAGGAGCTGCATCTTTTGCAGCTGGCAGGGCAGCGCGCCGCCCTGAGCCCCGCCGCGCCGCGCCCTGATGTGGCGGGCGCGAAACTGGTGCTGATCGGCCTGCGTGAGGGGTTTGCCCCCGACGCCCTGACCCGCGCCCTGGATCAGACCCGCCTGATCGGCTGACCGGGGCGCGCTTCGGTCCTCAGCAGACCTGCCGCAATCACCGGAACGCCATTGACCAGCAGATGCTCCACGCCCTCGCTGCGCGCATTCATCTGCAGAAAATCGGCTTTCTCGCCAAAGCTTTGCGGATCAAAGACCAGGATATCTGCGTCACATCCGACCTGGAGGCGACCCTTTTTCGCCATGTCCGGCACCGCGCCCTGCAGGATCTGCGCCGGGATCAGACTGCATTTCGCAATCCCCTCCATCAGCGGCACCAAAGCCCGCTCGCGCACATAGTGGCGAAAGAACCGCGCGAAAGTCCCCGACGAGCGCGGATGCGAGAAAAGCCGCTCCGGCAGCGGCCAGTCCGCCCCCTCCCAGGTCGCGCCCGCCGCATCGACCCAGGGCATGGCATCCGAGGCAATGGCCCCGCCGGGAAAGGTGATCGCGGCATCCAGCTCTGCCTGATGCGGATCGCCGGGACCCGCCTGCAGAAAATGCGTCAGCACCAGCGCCGAAGGGTCGCGCGCGGCATGGGCGAGCACATCCTCGCGGTCCTTCATGCGGTAGCCGCTGGCCACCAGCTGCAGGCTGTCATAGCGGCGGCCGGTTTTCTCGGGAAACTTCGGATCGGAATAAAAAGAGGCCCCGATCACCGTCGATCCGGTGCCCCAGGGATAGGCCTCCACCGTGATCGGCAGGCCCTGCGCCTGAGCTTTGCGGATCAGCTGCGCCGCGCCCTGAATATCGGTGCCCGAAGTCGAATTCAGATGGCAGATATGCATATGCGCGCCGGTCGCCCCGGCATAGCCGATGAGGCGGATATAGGCCTCGGTCGCGGACTGCGGGTCGATATTGGCGTCATAAGCGACATGGGTATAGGTGGCGACGCCCTGGTCTGCGGCCAGCTGGCAAACAGCGGACATCTCTTTCACGCCCGAGCCGCTGGCATAGGCATTGGGAATGCCGATCCCGATCGCGCCCTCCTCAAGCCCCTGAGAGATCAGGGCAATGATCTCCTGCACCTCCGAAGGATCGGCGATCTCATCGCTCCAGCGGCGGTCTTTGGCGGCGGCGCCCATCTGCTTCAGGGGGGCACCGGGGCTCAGGGCGACATCGCTCATCACGGCGCGGCGTGCGATGATCCAGGCGGCGGCGGCCCCATAGTTCAGCGTGCGCCCCGCGCGGGCCTGGGCCTCATACCAGGGAGCGACCGGCAGCACCCCGGCCTCCATCTCAAGGGTGGTTGTCACCCCGTCGAAGGCCTGCATCCGGTCGGCGGGCAGCGACTGGCCATGGGCGTGCAGATCGATAAAGCCCGGCGCGACCACCAGGCCCGCTGCATCCAGCTCCTGCCGCCCGCGTCCCGGCACTTCACCCAGGGCGACAATGCTGCCCCCTTCAATCGCCACATCGGCCAGGGCCTCAAATCCGGTTTCCGGATCCATCACCCGACCGCCCCGGATCACCAGATCGTAAATCGCGCCGCTCATGCTGCCCTCCGCTGCCATATAAACTGCCGTGCGGGACCGGCGCTCAGCCAGCCCGCCTCTGCATCTGCCCAGACTTCGCTGATGACCACCCCGGCGGGCGCGCCCTCCTGCCAGACCGGCGTGCCGGAATAGATCGCCGTAATCCCCGGACGGCCCCGCTGAAACGCCGGATTGGCCGAGCGGAGCGCGCAGACCAGACCCGAGGCATCCAGATCCACCCGCTCATCGGTGGCGGGCGTCACGCAAAGCCGGTCCGGCAGGTGGCCCGTGCCATAGCCCGCCCGCGCGCCGCCCAGGGCCTCTATGCCGATGCGCCCGACCGCCTCTGCAAGCGCATCGGCGCTAAGCCCCGTCGCCGCGATGGAGTTCAGCACCACGGCCACCGCCAGATCCCCCGCCTGCCAGAGGAAACTGCCGCAATCGCCCCGGGCCGCCACCCTTGGCGCATGGCTCAGCAGCACCGGCCCGCGCCGCGGCAGCACGATCAGCCCCGCATCCAAGCCCGGCTCGGCCGCAAGGGCCGCAGTCAGACCCCCCTGATCCAGACGGCCTTCCGCCATTTTGCGGAAAATGCTGGCATTCAAAGGCTCCCCCGCCGCGGTCAGGCTGGACGGCAGGCGGTGGCCGGTGACCAGCCCCTCAGGGCCCGCCGGTAAAAACTGCTCCAGCGGCAGGGGCCGGTCCGGACCGCTGGAGATCACGGCAGCCAGATCGCCCCCCTGCCAGCCCGGGGGCAGCGCCAGCCCGGCACTGCCGCGCCGCTGCGTCACCGCGCTGAGCAAAGCGCCCTCAGCGCCCTTCAGCGCACGGAAAACGGCGAAACCGCCGATCTCACCAACCCCAAGCATTTCAAGGGCCTGCAGGACGCGCAGCACCGCCTGCCCTGCCCCCGGCCCTCTGATTGCGATCCCCGTCGTCATCACCGCCTCCCCCAAGCGGCGCGAAGGTGGCAGGCGGCCTCTGCCGCGTCAAGGCGGCCGCGGTGAAACCCTTTGCGCAGCGATGCGTTTAGCCAGGCACACCCCGGGAGGGCCTATGAAAACGGCAGTGATCGGCACCGGCCCGACCGGGCTTTACACCTTTCAGGCGCTGCTGCGCGCGGGCGGCCCGCGCCATATCGCGCTTTTTGAGGCCGGATCGCGCCTCGGCATCGGCCTGCCCTGGTCTGAAGAGACCACCAGCCGCAATATGCTGGCCAATATCGCCAGCATCGAAATCCCCGATCTGCCCGAGCGCTATATCGACTGGCTGAAGCGGCAGCCGGATGATCTGCTGACAGGCTTTGGCCTCGACCGCGCCACGGTGGACGAGCGTGATTTCACCCCGCGCCTGCTGATCGGCAACTATTTTGCCGACCAGATGCAACAGCTTATCGCCATCGGGCGGGCTGCGGGCGTGACCGTTGAGGTCTTTGAGGGCTGCCGCGTGACCGACATCACCCGCGAAGCGCCGGGCTACAGCCTGCAGACCGACCAGGCGGGGCAGTTGACGGGCTTTGACCATGTGGTTCTGGCCACCGGCCATCACTTTGAACGGGACGATGATCTGACGGATCACTATTTCCCCAATCCCTGGTCGGGGCTTGTCTCGGTGCCGGTTCCGGCGGCGCGGGTGGGGATCATGGGCAGCTCGCTCAGCGCGATTGATGCCGCCATGGTGGTGGCCGTGCAGCATGGCGGCTTTTCACGCCGCGACGGCCGTCTGATCTGGCAGCCAAAAGCGGCCGACGGCCTGATGCTGACGCTGATGTCCTGGACCGGGGTGCTGCCGGAGGCGGATTTCTACTGCCCGATCCCCTGGGAGCCGCTGGAGATCCTGACCGAAGCCGCCGTCGCCGAAGCCGCAGCTGCGCCCGACCCGTTTAACCGGCTCTGGGATCTCTTTAGCCGGCAGCTTCAGGCGGCCGATCCGGAGTGGTCGGCCCGCACCGGCCTTGCGGATCTGACCCCGGAAGGGTTTACGCAGGCCTATTTCCGCCCCCGCGAGGAGGGCGACACCTTTGCCCATGCCCGCCGCAACCTGGCAGAGGCCGAGCGCAACCGCGAAGCGCGCCACACCATCCCCTGGCGCTACGCCATTTTGCGCATGCATGAGCCGCTGGAAAAAGCCGTCCCCGCCTTTTCCAAGGCAGAGACCACCCGCTTTAACGCCACGCTGAAGACGGTTTTCACCGACAATTATGCCGCCGTGCCGCCGCTTTCGATTGAACGGGTGCTGGCGCTTTATGACGCCGGTGTGCTGGAAATCCTGGCGCTTGGCGAGGATTATCAACTGACCCATCATGATGGCCACAGCGAGGTCCTCGCCAAGGGGAAAACCCATCGGTTTGATGTCTTTATCGACGCCTGTGGCCAGCGCCCGCAGACCAGCAAAGACCTGCCCTTCCCCAGCCTCGCCCTGGCGCTGCAAAAGGCCGGACAGGATGCGCCGGAGCTCTCAGACAGTTTCGCGCTGCAGGGTGTTCCGGGCTATGAGGGAATTTTCTTCGGTGCGCTGCCGTTTTTGATGGAAGATCAACCCTTTGTGCAGGGGCTGACCTCCTGTGCGCGCAATGGCGCGACGATCGCCGGGGCGATTATCCGCGACGCAGAAGCTTTGTCGCCCAGATCCCGGCCAGCATCGACGCGATAAACAAAAACGCCTTCCCCTCGCCCAGACCAAGCGCGGGGATCGCCCCGCCGGGGCAAAAGCCCGCGATGCCCCAGCCGATCCCGAAGAGGACCGCGCCACCGATCAGCGCCGGATCAGGGCTGCGCTTTTGCGGCAGATGAAACTCCGCCTCAAAGACCGGAGCAGGACGGCGCAGCACAAAGTGGTAGCCAAGCCCCGTGACCACCAGCGCCGCCCCCATCACAAGGGCCAGCGACGGATCCCAGGTTCCCGCAATATCAAAGAAGTTCAGCACTTTAGCCGGGTTGATCATCCCCCCAAAGGTGATCCCGGCCCCGAAAATCAGCCCCAGAAAAAGCGCAGTCACCAGCCGCATCTTACAGCCCCCCGATCAGATGGCGGATGACATAGACCGTCACCCCCGTCGAGGCCATGAAGCAAAGCGTGGCCAGGATAGAGCGTTTCGACAGCCGCGCCATGCCGCAGACCCCGTGACCGGAGCTGCACCCCGATCCCAGCTGCACCCCGACGCCGGTGATGATCCCCCCGACGACCAGCCAGAGCGCGGGGGTGTCAGAGGTAAACTCCGGCCGCCAGCCGCTGATCGCCGTGATCCCCACCGGGGCCAGCACCGCCCCGGCGAGAAAGGCCGCGCGCCAGCGCCAGTCTTTGGCAACGGGCGGCAAAAGCCCCTGGATCATCCCGCTCATCCCGGCGATGCGGCCGTAAAGCGCCATCAAAAGCACGGCCGCCAGCCCGATCAGCGCGCCGCCCAGAAGCGACAGCCCAGGCGTAAATTCCGTCATGGCTCAAACCTTTCAGAGCATTCAGCCCCAGGGGGCCTGCAACAGATCGAGCGGGATTTTCAGATAGCGCCGCCCGTTCTCTTCCGGCTCGGGCAGGCGGCCCGCATTGGTGTTCACCTGCAGGGCATGCAGGATCAGCTTCGGCATCGGCAGCGTGGCATCCCGCGCCTCGCGCAGGGCGATAAAATCAGCCTCTGTCAGGCATTTGGCGATATGGCTGTTGGTCGCACGCTGCTCGGCCACGCTGCTTTCATAGCGCAGCTCCCGCCCGCCGGGCTGATAATCATGGCCGGTGAAAAGCCGTGTGTCATCGGGTAGTGCCAGAATTCTCTGAATAGAGGCCCAGAGCGCCCGGGCGGAGCCTCCCGGAAAATCCGCCCGCGCAGTGCCGCTGTCGGGCATGAAAAGCGTGTCGTGAATAAAGGCCGCATCGCCCGCGACATAGGTCACCGAGGCCAGGGTATGACCGGGCGAAAGCATCACCCGCACCGGAATTTCGCCGATGAAAAATTCCTCACCATCGGCGAAAAGCCTGTCCCACTGCCGCCCGTCCTCGGGCGCCTCGGGCTGGTTGTAAAACCCGTTCCAGAGCTTTTGCACCTCGCAGACCTTTTCGCCGATCCCGATGGGCGCCCCGGTCCTCGCCCGCAGATAAGAGGCCGCTGAGAAATGATCCGCATGTGGATGGGTGTCGAGGATGCAGACCGGCGTCAGCCCCTGAGCTTCGATGAACTCCAGAATGCGGTCGGCATTCTCAGTCGAGGTGGCGCCGGATTTCTCATCGAAGTCCAGCACCGGATCGATGACCGCACAAAGCCGCGTCGCCGGGTCGCTGACCACATATTGCACAGAGAAGGTGCGTTTGTCATAAAACGCAGTGACTTCAGGGTGATGGCTCATGTCGTGCTCCCGTGGTGGCCCGGTGCGATCTCACCACGGAAGCGCCACTTTCCGCAAGCGCCCGGGCGGGATCTCAGTGAAACTTCCGCCGGATGCGGCGCAGGCCCAGCCAGACCAGAAAGACCACCGGCAGCACCAGCGCCCCCGTCAGCACCTCTTTACCAAGCCCCGCCATCTTTGCCGCCGGATAGAGCAGATAACTGCAAAGATTGACCGCGTAATAGCCGATCGCCACCACCGAAAGCCCCTCGACCGTGTGCTGAAGCCGCAGCTGCAGATCCGCGCGGCGGTCCATGCTTTCCAAAAGCGCCTGATTCTCGGCTGAGCGCTCCACCTCCACCCGGGTGCGCAGCAGCTCCGCCGCCCGCGTCGCCCGCTCCGAAAGCGCGCGCAGGCGGCTTTCGGCAGATTTCACCGTCCGCATCGCCGGATCAAAGCGGCGCGTCATGAACTCACCAAAGGTCTGACGACCCGAGAGCCGCTCTTCGCCCATGATCGAGACGCGCTGGTGCAAAATCGCCTCATAGGCCGAGGTCGCGCCAAAGCGGAAGGCCCCGCCGACCGCCAGACGTTCCAGCTCGGCGGTGATCGCCAGCAGCGCATGCAGCGTCTCATCGGGCGAGCGGCCCCCGGCCTCCCCCTCCAGCCCTTCGACCAGATCGGTCAGACGCGGGTCAAGATCATTCAGCGCCGCCGTCAGCGAACGCGCCTGATCAAGGCCCAGCATCGCCATGGTGCGGTAGGTCTCCAGCTCACACAACCGCTGCACGATACGGCCGATACGCCGCGGGCCGGTGCCGCGTTTGACGAAGACCGCAAAGCGCATATGTCCGGCCGGATCGATGCGGAAATCCCCCGCAATCACGCCCGAGCCTTCAATAATCCGGCTCGCAGCCAGGCTTTCGGGCACGAACCAATGCTCCAGCTTTGCCAGCAGTTCGCCCTCATCCTCCGGCATCTCTTCGACGCGCACCAGAAGCGAGATCAGCCGCAGGCCGGGCGCTTTGGCGCGCCAGTCAGCGGGGAAAACATCGGCCTCGGCGGGATCAAAGGGGCGCGGCGACAGACCCGGGGTGAAGGCCGAATAGCTCACAAATTCGGTGTGGCTTTCCCATTTCACCTCCGAGCGGCCAAGCGCGCCCGAGTAATGCGTGGCCCCCGGCTCGGGCAGAACGCCGCCCGCACGGGTGACCAGATCGGCAAGATGCGCCAGATCCTGGGCGCGATCGCGCCCCGCGGGATTTCCGGGCTGCATAAAGGCCACCAGCGCCACCGTTGCAGGCAGCGGAACCGTAGGAAAGGGCCGCGCGTGCAGCTCATTCACGGTGGCATAGCGAAGCGGGTGATCGGTGACAGGCGACATGGCAACCCCGGTGCAGTTCGTCCTTCCGGCAAATCAAAACCGACCGCACAGCGCCAGCGATTTTCCAGGCCCCGGGCCGGAATGCGACCATCTGGCACAGTAATGCCACCCGTTCCGGCACCGATCACCGGACGGCAGCATGTCAGAAGGGCAGCACTGCCGCTCAGACCGAACGGCCCTTACGCAAGGCCCACATTGATCCCCCGGATCTGGTCCGGGTCAAGCCGCAGCTGACTGCCCGCAGGTCCTGCGGGTTATGCTTCGGTCGTCCAATCTCTTCAGGGTCCTGAGGGCAGGCCTGCCGCCCTCAGGTTGGATTTTGTCATTGCACCGGAAACGTGACCTATTCGCCCGCGCCGCTGTAATGACGCTTAATCAGCGGCTTGTTACGTTGCCGCTCAGCTTGAAGATGTCGCTGGTGTCGATAACTCCACTGTCAATCAATGCCAGCAGTCGCTCGATGTGTGCCATCTGCACAGGCGTTGCATTCGGAAGCTGAACGAGCATCCCGCCCGGAGGCATAGCGCCGCCACCGGTCGGACCAACCAGCTGCGCATTGAGAGCAGTGATAACCTGCAGGGACAGAGACGGAATCACCACGGCGGGCCCTGGGGTCCCACCGATGACAGCAGGAGCCGGCGGCGGAGCGACCGGCGGGTTCACGGTGGCGGGTGCGGAGACAACAGGAACCGATCCTGCAAAAGCAGGAGCGGCGGCGACGAAGGCTGCGACGGCAAGAGCGCTGCGAAGCATGATCAATCCTCTCAGAAGAATTTCGGGGTGGCAACTGCCACGCTCAGGTTCCACCGGCCGTTGTTAACGCCCGATTTCGTCGAGTCTGCATAGCTCAGAGAAATTGAACCATCGTATTCACCAAACTTGCGGTGAACGTTGCCGCCGATGTGGTACTCGTCTTTCGACACGCCTGCACCCACCGAAAGCCAGTCGGTCACGCCCACGCCCGCGCTGGCGAAGAGGCCACGGCCGCGGTCGTTCGCGCCAACCTGAGTGCCGTAGCCGATGGTGAAGAGGCCCGGAACAAAACGGTCAGCAGCTTCGAAAGCGAAGGTGCTGGTATAGGCGAGATAGGTGTTCTCTTTCGAGGCTTTCGAATCGCCCCAGCGAACCGCGCTGCCGACGCCCACAGCCACAGCCGCAGATTGACCGGTCTGGAACGAGGCCACCTGACGCGACAGCTTGAAGCTGACGGTGCCGCTGTCGCCGAAGTCTTTCGGATCAACGCTGTCGAGGCCCAGAACGATGTCAAAGCCGACGGTGCGCGACGCATCGCCGAAGCCGACGCCGAAGGCCGCCGAGGCATCGGTGCTGTCGCCAATCGGGCTGCCCGGGTTACGGCGCTTGTTGCTCAGCGAGCCCGAAGCGAAGAAGGTGCCATGCGGCAGGGTGAAAGCACCCGGTACACCAAGCGTGGTGCCGCGGCCAACGACCGGCTTCGACACGGCGCCCGCTGCCGGAATATTGGCAGCAATAGATTCAAGGTATTTGATGTAAGCTTCGGCGCTGACGGTCTGCACCGCATCCTGAGCCGCGACCGGAGCAGCCAGCGCCAGGGACATGAGCGATCCGGAGATCACGGCGAACGTGGTTTTCATCTGTAGTCCTTTGTCTTTATATGAGAACCGGCCAGGCCGCTTCTTCGGGGTAGTGAATCTTATCTTGCGTCTCACGCTGCAGCTTTGGTCTGTCTGCGTCGTGTTCGGGTCCAGGCCAGCGGTATCACGACGGGGCGCATCAGCACGCCCCGCGCAGGGCCGCTGAAGTCACCTGAAAAGTTCAGAGGTCCCTGCTGATATCCAGCAGCCTCGCACAAGACCGAAGACAGCGCAGCGCAGGACGCCCGTGAGGGGCGCAGGGGGGGCTCAGATCTCAGACCGGGGCGGATTGCGACGAAACCCTTCCTGGACATGCACAGCACCCGACTGCGGTCTGCCGACCGGCCGGGGCCTGATAAAAGATATATCGCAGGCAGAGGTAACATCTGTCGTCCCGCCCTCTCACTAAGAATGCACCTGCCAGGGACAAGTCCCCGGGATCACAAAACAATCCCGAAGATTGTAGGAAAGAATCTCCAGGTTGCAAAGGTTAACTTCTTCTAAAGGCGAAATTAGTTCGGATAATCTACCAAAACGGATTGAAGGGCTTAGACACGCATCATTGAAGGGCAATTCCGATGACGAATCACCCGTCATGGTTGCAGACAGGCTCCTTACCCAGAGCAAATTGGCCAGCCGGATCTGCCAGCCGCAAAGCCGATTCAGGCGACCCGGCTCTGCGCACTGTCACACCCGTTAGAATTGCAACGACTTCCTGGCCTGCCCCGGGGCGGCTCGTAACGCCGTTTTAATCCCGACTGTCGTCTTCTGTCCCCGGGTGTACGGGCGAAAGCCCTTTCGGGTGTGAGGACACATGTTACGTATAATCAAACCGTGCCGGTCCGGCACGAGGGGCGCAGCTCTGCTTTGGGGCGGCCTTGCGGTGGTGATCTGTCTCAGCGGCGCGCCACAGGCCGCCCTGGCACAGGGGCCTTTGGTGGTAACCCGCGACAATGGCGGTCTGCTGAAGGTGCGCAGATCAGAGGTGCGGGCGCTGCAGGCCTCCGGTCGGCGTGTCGAGTTGCGCGGGATCTGCTACTCGGCCTGCACGATGTATCTCGGCGCGCCAGGTGTCTGCCTCGATCCGCAGGCAGAACTCGGCTTTCATGGCCCCAGCTGGTATTCCGCGCCGCTGCCACAGCAGGATTTCGACTACTGGAGCCATGAGTTAGCGGTCCACTACCGCGAGCCGCTGCGCAGCTGGTTCATGAACAAAGCCCGCTATACCCTGAGCAGCTATCACCGGGTCAGCGGCGCCGAGATGATCCGTATGGGATATCCACAATGCTAAAAGAGCCGGCCCCAGGGCCGGCTCTCTTCATTCAGCGGTCTGCGTCGGACTTATAAGAATAGCGGTAGTTGTAGTAATAATACTGGCCGCCCCCATAAGAGGAGACTTCGCTTTGCTTATAGCCGTTCAGCACGGCACCGGTAATTTTGTTGCCCGCGATCTCAAAGGCACGCTGCGCGGCCTCAATCTCGCCGCGAACCGTTTCCATATGGCGCACCACCAGAAGGGTCGCCCCGGCATAGCGGGACATGATCACCGGATCGGTCACGGCCAGAACCGGCGGGCTGTCGACGATCACCAGATCGAACTCGCGGTTCAGCGCCTCAATCATCTGCTCAAACTCGGCCCGCATCAGCAGCTCAGACGGGTTCGGCGGATAGCGCCCGCTGCAGATCACCGCCATATTCGGCGTCGGACCCGGCAGCACGATCTGCTCAAGCGTTGCCTGACCGGAGAGATATTCCGCAAGCCCCACCGCGTTCTTCGGCTGTTTCACATAGCGGCGCAGATATCCGCGCCGCAAATCGGCATCAACCACCACCACCCGCTGCCCGGCTTCGGCGGCAATGACGGCAAGGTTGATCGAGGTGAAGCTTTTCCCGGCCCCGGGGGCTGTTGAGGTGACCAGAAGCATCTTGCTGGAGTGATCCAGCATCCCGAAGTGCAGCGAAGTCCTGAGCGAACGCATCGCTTCAATCGTCAGATCCTGCGGGCTTTCCAGCGCATGGATCGGTAGATCGCCCCGGCGGCTGCGGTGACCGGCGACATCATCCGAATAGGTAATGGTGCCAAAGACCGGCAGGCCGAGCGCTTCGATATCTTCGCCGCCCCGGATGCCCTGGCGCAGGAAATGGCGCAGGAAGGCAATGCCGATCCCGATGATCAGACCAAGGATCGCGGCAATCGCGATGGTCTGCTGCACCTTCGGGGTGACCTGACGGTTGGTGGCATAGGCGACATCGATCACCCGCACAGACCCCACGGTCGAGGCACGCACAACGCGCAATTCCTGGGCGCGGTTCAGAAGCTGGGTATAGACCTCTGCGGCCACTTCCAGGTTGCGGCTCAGGTTGAAGATCTCTTTTTGGGTCTCCGGCAGCGTGGCGGTGACTTCGCGGATCTCACTCAGCTGGCTTTGCAGCGTGCGGCGGGCATCCAGAAGCTGCTGATAGGTGGGGTGGTTCACCGTAAAGCGCTTTTTCAGGTCTTCTTCCTGCAGCGCCAGCTCATTCAGCTTGCCCTCAAGTTCGGCCGCCTTATCGAGCAGGCTGCGCGTCTCATAGGTCACATCCACAGATTGCTGCGACTGCTGATAGGCGTTCATTTCCTGCTGCGCCTGAACCACTGCGGTCTGCGCGATCGGCAGCTGTTCTTCGATGAACTTCAGGCTGTTATCCGCCTCAGCCGCAGAGCGGCCGATGTTCTGCCCCACATAAGAGCGGGTGATAGCCGCCAGCACCAGTTCCGCCTGACGCGGTGAGACATCGCGGTAGCTGACGCGCAGAAGTTTCGCGTTGCGCCCCGCGCCGCCGATGGTCAGACGTTCCTGAATATCGCGCACCGCAGCCGCCACGGAAGAGTGGCGCAGGATAAAGCGACGGCCTTCCGGGCCGATCAGATCACCGATCTTCAGCACCAGCCCGCTCTGCGCATCCTTCAGCTCATCGCCAACGCGGCCCTGCAGCTCACGTCCGTCGTGCATCTTCAGACCATAGGCCCCGCCGCCCAGATTGGTCAGCACGAATTCTTCTGCCGACAGCTCTTCCGGCGCGGACATCGCCGCGACGATGATGCCTTCATTGCCGTGCTCATAGGCTTTGAACCAGCCCTCGCCGCTCAGCCCCAGACGGGCGGGCAGCTTGCCGAGGATCGGGAAGGGCTCGGGCTCTGCGCTGATGACCAGCCCCAGCTCGCGAACCGCATCCCCCAGCACCATGCGCGAGCGCAGGATCTCGGTCTCGGTCTCAATCAGCGCCGCAGCGGTGCCCCCCCCGGCCAGCATATCCTGCATGGCAGAAGGCAGAGCCAGGTTCGAGGCCCGCTCCTCCAGCTGCAGAAGGCTGTTGGCCTCATAAAGCGGTGTGGCGCGCAGAATGACAAAAGCGCCAAGCAGAACACCGACAACGAGTGAAATGAAGAGGAGAATCCGGGCACGCCAGATGACCATAACGAGCGCGAGAAGGTCGATCTCAGACTCATTCTTCTCAGGTTTTTGGCTTCCGGGCATCGCCATCCTGCTGATATTCCTGTTATTCTCTTGGAGCTGATGCTCAGGACTTAAGCCGCGCAACCCATCCGTCTGCAGCGGTCAGAATTTTATCTCTGACGCTGCGATGCAGCTCAGAGGAGCGACGATAGGGATCTTCAATGCCGCGCGCGCCGGTCCACTGATCAAACAGCATGACACGGCCCGAGAGCTGCGGCCAGCGCTTTGAGATTTCAGCGCGGTGGCCGGGTTCCATGACCAGAATAAGATCATAGCCCGCGCCCATCGCGCCGGTCAGCTGCCGCGCCACATGGCCGCTGAGATCCAGCCCCGCCTCAGAAGCGGCCTCACTTGCGGTGCGGTCGGCCTCATGGCCCACCACCGCCGCAAGCCCGGCAGAATCGATCCGCAGATCCGGAAGAGCTTTTCTCAACGCCCGCTCGCCCAGCGGCGAGCGGCAGATATTACCCACACAGACAACCAGTACTGAACGAAACATAGGGCTTATTCCGTAGCGATCAGATCTGCGGTCCGCACCGTGGTCAGGGTCGGCACAAGGCTTGAGACGAGGCGGTTCCAGCGGTAGATCGGCGAAGAGGTCACATAAACCACATCATTGGGATGCAGCACAAAGCGGGTGCCAAGCAGGTAGGCCGCCGGGTTCGAGGCATCAAGCTGATAGACATGCATGCCGTCTTTCTGATCGCGGAAGATGAAGATGCCGCGGGCATCGGCCTGGCCTTCTTTGATCCCGCCAATGCTGGTGACAGCCTGGGTCAGGTTGATATTTTCGCGCGTCAGATCGATGGTCGCCGATTTGACCAGCTGGCCCAGAAGGAAGGCCTCCTGCAGCTCAATCCGCGGCACGCTGACCACATCGCCGCCGCGCAGCAGCGGGTTGTTGGCCGAGACACCGTTTTTCAGGAAGGCTTCCAGATCGACCCGGTGGGTCTTGCTGCCGCGACGGATGGTGACCAGACGGGCATCGGCCTCTTTGGTCAGCCCCCCGGCCGCATCGATCGCATCCAGAAGCGTCAGCGGCACATCGGTCAGCTTCTGACGGCTGGGCTGGCTCACTTCCCCGGTGACCGAGACGGCCTGGCTGTTATAGCCCACGACCTTCACTTCCATCTGCGGGTTCGGGATGAACTCAGCCATCCGGGCCGACAGATCCGCACGGACCTGCTCAGGCGTGCGGCCGCGCGCCGTTACCTGGCCGACGTGGGGATAGAAGAAGGTGCCGTCTGACTGCACGCGCAGACCGGATTCCAGCGGCGTGCGGCGGTCACCCGCCGGCATGGTCAGATCGGGGTGATCCCAGACCACCACATCGAGCACATCACCCACACCGATCCTGTAATTCCACATCTCACCCGCGGCGACCGTGGTCCGGCTGCCGGCAAGATTGCGCTTGCGGTTAAACTGATTGATATTCTCAGCCGTAAGGCGAACGATCTTCACATTGGTCGCAAGTTCTTCGACCGGCTTTTCCGCGCCATCTGCATCCACGGGGAAACTGGTGTTCGCAAGATCACACCCGGACACCAGTACAATGACCGCCAGAATACTGAACCAGGCGCGCATCAGAACCTCATTTTTTCAATCGATTTAAGACGATAGTGAAATACCGGGAGTCGCAGAAAGATCCCGCGGATTTCGGCCTGTATAGGCAATCACCCAGGCCAAGAAAACCTTTAAGATCCTGTTAGGTGTTTTTTTCCCGGAGTGGGGCAAAAATCTCATTCGTTGCAAATTTTTAGTTAACTTGTGGCCGCTGATACACTATGCACGGGGTCGCTCAATACTGCGGCGTGACAGAGCGCCTTATTGACAGTTGTTCATAACACCTTTGCGTGTAAAATTATAAATCTGATTGGCCGGAGCCTTCCATGACTGCTGTCATCGCCATTGCCGCCTGTATTGCCAGTGCCGCTGTTGCGATATGCCTCGTGCTGACGCGGAATCTGCACGGACGTTTCACACTTGATAATCAACCCGGAGTGCAGAAGCTCCACGAGCGGCCCACGCCGCGGATCGGGGGACTGGCCCTCATTGCAGGGGCGCTGGTTGGGGTTATTTTTCTTGAACCTGAGGCTGCGGCACTCTGGGGTCTTATCTGTCTGACCGCGGTTCCGGCGTTTGTGTCGGGCCTCATTGAAGATATTACCAAAAAGGTCGGCGTAAAGACGCGGCTTTTCGCAACAATTATCTCGGGCCTGCTGTTTTGCATTTTCACGGGCTATGCGGTGCGCGAAACGTCAATCCCCGGTGTGGATACACTTCTTGGCTTTGCGCCGGTTGCGGTTCTCTTCACCGCATTTGCGATCGGCGGCATTGCCAATGCGATCAATATTATTGACGGGGTGAACGGCCTTGCCTCGGGCGCTGCCATCATCATCCTGCTTGGCTTTGCCGTTGTGGCGGGGAATGCCGGCGATGGCGCACTGCAGGGGATCTGTCTGGTTGCGGCCGGCTCAATCCTTGGGTTTTTCCTGCTGAATTATCCGATGGGGCTGATCTTCTTTGGCGATGCCGGGGCCTATACGGCGGGCTTTGTGGTGGCGGTGGTCGCGGTCCTGCTGCCCGCGCGCAATCCGGAACTCTCGCCGCTGATCGGTCTTCTGGGGCTTTCCTATCCGGTGATGGAGACCATGGTGTCGATCCACCGCCGCCTCGTGCGCGAGGGGACGAACCCCGGCCAGCCTGACCGTCTGCATCTGCACAGCCTGGTCTACCGCAGCTTTGCGCGCCGCGCCGCTCAGGCCATCGGGCTTCCGGCGATGCGCAATCCGATGACCAGCACCGTGATGTGGTTCTTCCCCTTCCTCTCGGCGCTTTTGTGCACCATTGCCGCCGAAAGCACTCCGGCCGTTCTGGTGGCAACCGCCATCGTGGTGGTCAGCTATCTTCTGGCCTACCGCCGCGTGGCACTGCTGCGCAGCCTGCGCCGCAAAGACGATGAAGTTCCGGCCTGAGGCCCTGACGACATCTGACAGAAAGGCCGCCCCACGGGGCGGCCTTCTTCGTCTCAGCCTTCGACAAAGCCGGGCCAGACCGTCGCCATATAACTCACAAAGCGCTCTCCGAGTGCCTGGCTGCGCAGATACTCCGCCGTGACCGGCAGATCGCGCGCCCGAAAGCCCGCATCCGCGGCCATGGCCTGCGGGAAATCAGCATGCAGAATGCCGCCGCGCCCGATCAGCACAAAATCCGCCCCCGCCGACAGGCACGCGCGCACATCCGCCGCTGCGTAAATCTTACCGGCGACCCCAAGGGCGCAGGTCCCGCGCGGCAGATCCATGAAGGCATCCAGAAGCCGCCCCGTTCCGGTATCCTCGGGCGCTTTGGCGTAATCCCACAGCGACACATCGAGATATTCCAGATCGCCCCCGGTCATCATTTCCGTGGCAAAGCGCTGCGCTTCTTCCAGCGCAATCCCATAGCGCTCAGGCGAGAGGCGCAGACCCAGCGTGAAGTCTGCCCCGCAGGCTTTGCGGATCCCGCTGACAATCTCGCGCACAAGGCGGGTGCGGTTGTCATAAGAGCCGCCCCAGATATCGCTGCGGGTGTTCTGATCGCTCAGAAACTGCGTCAGCAGATAGCCATGCGCGCCATGCACCTCAACGCCGTCAAACCCGGCCTTCTGCGCCCGCAGGGCCGAAGCGATGAAGGTGTCGCGCAAAGCCTCCACTTCGGCGCCGCTCATGTCCCGCGCGCCGCGCCCCTCCACCGCCGAGATCATCGGCAGGCCGGACAGCTCCGGCCGTGAGCGGTTGCCGCCGTGCTGAAGCTGCAGCGCGCTCTGGGTGCCGCTGGCTTTCAGGCGCGCGGCAAGCTCTGCCAGACCCGCATCATGCAGATCCGTGGCCGCGCCCAGTTGCCCCTCAAACGACTGACCATCGCGCTGCACATAGGCCGCAGCGGTCATCACCATGGAAAAGCCGCCTTCCCCCCGCGCTTCCAGCCAGCGGATCTCATCATCGCTCAGGACGCCGTCTTCATGGCTCTGCCGGTTGGTCAGAGGGGCCAGCGTGATGCGGTTCTCCCAGGTGACGCCATTGCGCAGGGTAAGCGGTTGAAAAGCAGTCTCAGTCATCGAAATTCGGTCCTCCGTTGCGCGGGCAACAGACACCGCCCTGCCGCGGGCCGCAAGAGGGGGAGGCGCGCGGGACCGAAGCCAATGACGCTACGATGCGACATCCTGTCACGCTAAAGGCTTGTCATCCGGGGTTCCAGAAGCAATAAACCGCAAATATTACCCCATGACCCCGCAATGATTGCAAGAGAGGTGACCTGATGATGAAATTTGCTGCTGTGGCCCTGACGGGCACGCTGATCGCAGGCGCTGCTTTTGCCAATGCGACGGAAGTGAAAATCGGCTACGCCCTGGCCGAGCATTCGCATTATGGTGCAGGCTCCAAAGCCTGGATCGAGGCGACCAAAGCCGCCACCGGTGATCGTTTCACTTTTGTCGAATTCCCCTCCTCGGCGCTCGGCGGTGAGCGTGAGGTGCTGGAAGGCCTGCAGCTCGGCACCGTTGAGGCGACCATCGTCTCCTCGGGCGTGCTGTCGAACTTCGTGCCCGAGATCGGCGTTTTTGACGTGCCGTTCCTGTTTCGCGACTTCGATCACGCCCGCGCGGTCCTTGACGGCCCGATCGGTGCAGAGATGCTGACGAAATTTGCCGACCACGGCCTCGTGGCTGTGGCCTGGGGGGAGCAGGGCTTCCGCCATATCACCAACAACCGCGGCCCGATCGCAGCCCCCGCAGATCTGGCCGGTCTGAAGCTGCGCACCATGGAAAACCCGGTCCATATCAAGGCGTTCCAGACCCTTGGCGCGGCCCCGACCCCGATGGCATGGCCCGAAGTTGTCTCCGCACTTGAGCAGGGCACCATCGACGGCCAGGAAAACCCGCTCTCGGTGATCGTCTCGTCCAAGCTGAACGAAGTGCAAAAGCACCTGACCCTCTCGGGTCACGTCTATGCGCCGAACGTGCTCTTTGTCTCGTCGATCTTCTGGGATGGTCTGTCGGATGAAGACAAAGAGGCCTTCCGCAAGGGCGCCGTTGAAGGCGGTCTCGCGATGCGCGCCTTTGTCGACAATGCAGAATCCACCGGCGCTCAGGCGATGAAAGACGCCGGCATGGCAGTCGGTGAGCTGTCGGCTGACCAGAAAGAGGCCATCAAGGCCGCGCTGGCTCCGGCCTATGAGGATTATGCGAAATCCTTCGGCGCAGATCTGCTGCAGCAGATTGCCGATGTGAAGTAAGCCTGCCCGGGCCCCGCCCGTCCTGTGACAGGCGGCCCCCAGGCGGGGCCGCCTGCTGTCGTTTCCGCAGCCTCTCCGTCCGGGGGCGGCTGCTTTACCCCGGAGTATCCCATGAGCCCCTGGCTTTCCCGTGCGGAACAGCTCTTTCTTGGCGTCAATCGCTGGGCCGTGATCCTTGCCCTTTCGGCGATGGCCTGCCTTGTCTTCGCCAATGTCACGCTGCGCTATTTCACCAATAACTCCATCGTCTGGGCCGAAGAGGTCGCGCGCTATCTGATGATCTGGATGACCTTTCTGTCAGCCGGCCTTGCGCTCAGGGGCGGGCTGCTGGTGGCGATCACCCAGGTGCATCTGCGCTTTTCCCCCTCGGTGGGCCGCGCGATCCGTGTCCTGATGCTGGTGATCCTTGCGGGCTTTTGCCTTTGGATGATCTGGTCGGGCATCGGCTATATGAATCGCATGGGCCGTCAGCTGACGCCCGCCACGCGGGTCTCCTTTTGGTATATCTATCTCGCCATGCCTTTGGGCTTCGGGCTGATGACGGCGCATATCCTGCTGCTCGCCCGCCGTTTTGTGACCACGGGCCGTTTTGATGACGGCCAGGACCAGTCTTCCGCGGTCGGCGGCTGAGGGATAAGATCATGACCCTGACCCTTGTCATAATTTTCGCAGCCCTGCTGATCATCGGCTTTCCGGTGGTCTTTGCCCTTGCGATCTCAGCCTTCGGGGCGGTGCTGATCCAGGGCAAATATCCGGTCGTTGTGGTGGTGAAAGAGATGTTCACCGGCCTCGACAGCTTCCCGCTGATGGCAGTGCCTTTCTTCGTTCTGGCGGCAGAGCTGATGACCGGCGGCGCGATGACCCAGGTGCTGCTGCGCTTTGCCGCGCAGTTCTTTGGCCGCGTGCGCGGTGGTCTTGGCTATGCCAATGTCTTTTCCTCGGCGATGTTTGCGGGCATCTCGGGCTCGGCGCTGGCCGATGCCGCAGGCCCCGGCGCCATGATGATGAAGATGATGGACAAAGAGGGCTACCCCAGGCCCTATGCCGCCGCCCTCACGGCCTCAGCCTCCATCGTGGGGCCGATCATTCCGCCTTCGATCACCATGATCATCTATGCCATGCAGGATGAAAGCGTCTCGGTGGGGCGGCTCTTCATGGCCGGTATTCTGCCGGGCCTGCTGATCTGCGTGATCTATGCGGGGGTGAACTGCATCCAGTCGCACCGCTTTGGCTGGCGCGGACAGACCCCGGTGCCGCCGCCCGGGGTGTTTATGATGAACACGGTGAAGGCGCTGCCGGCGCTGATGCTGATCGTCTTTGTGATCGGCGGGATCCGGGCGGGCTTCTTCACGCCAACCGAGGCCTCGGTCGTGGCGGTGTTCTATGCGCTTTTGTGCGGGATGTTCGTCTACCGCACGCTGAAGCTCTCGGCGCTGCCCGCGATTATCCTCGCCTCTGCGGTGACGTCGGGCGCGATCCTGATGATCCTCGCCTCGGCGCGTGCCTTTGCCTGGGTGCTGATCATTGAGCGGATGCCCCAGGCGGCCGCCGCCTGGATCGTGGCGCTGGAGCTGTCGCCCATCGTCTTCCTGCTGCTCGTGAACGTGATGCTGCTGGTCTTTGGCTGTTTCATGGACCCGCTGCCGGGCGTGATGATCCTGGTGCCGATCCTTGCGCCGATCGCGCATAGCATGGGCATTGATCCGACCCATTTTGCCATCGTGGTGATTGTGAACCTGACCATGGGACTTGTGACCCCCCCGGTGGGGAGCCTGCTCTTTGTGGTCTCTTCGGTGGGCCGGATTCCGGTGCCGCAGATCCTGTCGCAGATGCCCGCCTTCCTGATCGCCAATCTGCTGATCCTGCTGGTGCTGACCTATATCCCCGCGGTCAGCACCTGGCTGCCCCGGGCCTCCGGCATGTAACCGCCCATCCGCGCCCGCCCCTCCGGCGGGCGCGGATCTTTTGCGGAACAGATCCCTTCGCCGCAGCGTTCCTCTCTCATGGACTGCGGAGACGAGAGATGACCCTTGAAAGCCTGATCGCCACTCTCAGCGATCCCGGCCTTGCCCTTCCCATGATCGGCAGCCTTGTCGCCGGTCTGCTGATCGGGGCCGAGCGGGAATTCAGCGGCAAGCCCGCAGGTCTGCGCACCCATACGCTGGTGTGTTTCGCCTCGGCGCTGATGACCCTCGCGGGGGTGCGCATGGCGGAATGGACGGTGGCTCTGCCCGCCGACACCCAGATCGTCTCAGATATGGCGCGGATGCCCCATGCCATCCTGACCGGGATTGGCTTTCTGGGCGCCGGGGTGATCTTTCGCGAAGGCGTCAATGTCCACGGGCTGACCACCGCCGCCTCGCTGTGGTTCACTTCGGCGCTTGGCATCATCTGGGGCACCGGGCTGACCGAGCTTGCGGTGATCGGCACGGTTGCGGCGCTGCTGGTGCTGGCCTTTCTGCGCGCCATCCAGCCCCGTAAAGTTGAGCTGCAAAGCTGGCAGCTTGCGCTGAGCTATTCCTTAAACACCGCCCCGACGACCGCCGATCTGACCGAGCGTCTGCGCGCGGCAGGCTGGACGTCCGGCCCCGCCGGGGTGGAGGAAACCTCAGAACAGCGCCGCTACACCCTGACCCTCAGCCCTGCCGCCCCTGGCGCCCCCGATCCCGCCGCCCTGATCGGCGCTTTGCGGGCGGCGACCCATCCCGAGCATCTGTCGCTGCAGCCGGTCCTGGCCGATCCGGTCTGAGCCGGTCTGGGGCCCTGCCCCGGCCAGAGGGAACGCGGGGGGAACATTTGCGCTTTCCCCCCTCTTTTGTTCCGCTATACTGGCCAGAGGTCCCCTCTGCGCAAAGGCCGTCCATGACTGATCGCTTCCGCTCCGCTCTCAGCCCCCATGCCGCCTCTGAGCATCAGCCTGCGTCGCTCTCAGGTCTGGCGGCCCAGGCGCGCGACTATGCCGAAGCGGCCACTTCAGCCAATACCCGCCGGGCTTATGATGCGGACTGGCGTCACTTTTCCGCCTGGTGCAGGCATGAGAACCTCGACCCGCTGCCCCCCCATCCGCAGACCATCGGGCTTTATCTGACCGCCTGCGCCACCGGGGCAAAATCGGTGGGCGGCAGGCGCAATGCCGTCTCCACGATTGAGCGCCGCCTCTCCGCCCTTTCGACCGTCTATATGAGCAAGGGCCTGGTGCTTGAACGCCGCGACCGCCATATCGCGCTGGTCATGGCCGGGATCCGCAACACGCACGGCCGCCCCCCGGTCCAAAAAGCCGCCCTGATGCCGGAAGATCTGATCGCCATGCTTGCCGTTTGTGAGCGGGAGACGCTGCGCGGGCTGCGCGACCGGGCCATTTTGCTGATCGGCTTTTCGGGCGGGCTGCGCCGCTCGGAAATCACCGGGCTGGACGGCGGGCGCGACCAGACCTCGGACGGCCTCGGCTGGGTCGAGTTCATGGAGAAAGGCCTGCTGATCACGCTGCGCGGCAAAACCGGCTGGCGTGAGGTCGAGATCGGCCCCGGCACCACCCCCGCCACCTGCCCGATCACCGCGCTTCGCGACTGGATGAAACGCGCCGGAATCCGCCAGGGGCCTTTGTTCCGGCGCATCTGGCCCGATGGGATGGAGATCGGGCCGATGCGCCTGAACGACCGCGAAGTGGCGCGGGTGGTCAAACGCCTGGCCGTTCTGGCAGGCGTTGCGGACCCCCGCGATGAGCGGATGTATGCGGGCCACTCGCTGCGCGCAGGCCTTGCAAGTTCGGCTGAGGCCGATGAGCGCCTGGTGCAAAAACAGCTTGGCCATTCCACCGCCGAAATGACCCGCCGCTACCAGCGCCGCCGCGACCGTTTCCGCGTCAACCTGACCCGCGCGGCGGGGCTTTAATCCCCGCGCCCCTCCCCCGTAAAGAGCAGGCCCGTCACAAAACTTTCCTGCAATACGCCCTCGCGAAACGCGGCCATGGCGCTATAGTGCAACCATCGGCCCATGCCCGAGGAGTTTATTGTGACCGTTAAATCCTTTGTATTTGCAGGACTTGCCCTGCCCCTTCTGATCCCCGCCACCGCCTTCGCGCAAAATGCCCCCCCGGCCTGCCTTGCCGGTCGCGAAGCGGTCTGGCTTGGCGGCGCAGAGGTGGCTGAACTCAGCGGCGCGGCGCTGCAAAGCGAGGTGAGTACCGGTTCAGGCGGCAGCCTGCTGGCCGCCTTCCGCGTAACCGGAGACGAGCGGCCGCTGCGCATTGAGCTGGGCAATCACAGCCAGGGCGACCCCCATCTGACGCTCTATACCGCCTCCGGCACCATGATCACCGAGATGGATGATTATGAAGGCACGCTTGCCAGCCGCATTGAGCACAATCTTGCGCCGGGCGATTACTGCGCGCTCGCCCGCGATGTCTCCAACGGTCCGCTGACCGCCACGCTGCGCGTCTCGGAGATGAGCGACACCCCGATCGTCACCGCCCAGGGGCGCGCCTCGATGGCGGCCTGCACCGCCGCGACCGAGGCCGTGACCCTTGATGATGCGGCGCTTGCCAAAGCGCTTGGCGATTACACCTTCCTCTCCGAGACCTTCAGCGCCGATCAGGGGCCGAAATATCTGCGCTTCAACCTGCCCGGCAACGCCGGCCTGCGCCTGACCGCCACCTCCTCTCAGGCCGATCCGGTCATCACCCTCTACAACGCCGCCGGCGAGCAGGTGGCTGAGAACGACGATGCCGATGGCACCAACGCCCGCCTGGATCTTCTCGGCAATCTCGCGGCCGGAACCTATTGCCTTGGCGCCACGTCAATTGGCGGCGGCAGCGGTGAGATCCGCGTCTCCGTGGGCGGTGTCGATCCCGCCGAGGTGCTGCGCGATGCTTACCGCCAGGGCCAGATCCCGCCGCCGTCTTCGGCGAACTACCCGGTTGAGGCGCTCGACCTCACCTCGGCGGAGCCGCAGGTGAAACTGCTCGGCGGCTCGGCGCTGTGGTTCAGCTTTGACATTGAAGAGCGTCAGGTGGTGATCCTGAATGCCTATGCCGCCGCCACCGGCATGGACACCCGCATGGCGCTGTTTGACGTCTCGGGCCGCCAGATCACCGAGAACGACGATGCCAATGGCTCCACCGATCCGCAGATCGGCCCGGTCCTGCTGGAGCCCGGCAGCTACCGCCTGGCGCTTGTGCAGCTGGGCGCGGACAGCACCACCGGCCAGATGCGCGCCGCCTCGCTCAGCGCACAGCGCTATCTGCGCGCGAAATAACCCGCAGAGGGGGCCTTCGGGCCCCCTGCCCTCCCGGCTTTGGCTTTTCTTAAATACTCATCTTCGCCCGTGCCGCCTTCGCCCCGGAATGCGGAAGTCACAACCGCAAAGCCTGAACCATCAACCCTATCCCACGAGAGGGCGGCAGGGTCAGACGCTCAGACCGTCTGACAGGTCCCCCCCCCACTGCCCTGCACCGCCCGCGTGTCGCCAGACCGCAACAGCGATCCGCAACAGCGATCCGCCAAATTCAGCGCAGCCTGCCCACAACAGGTTTTCGGATCACCGCAGGGAACGGACTGAGAGCAAGCCCCCCGCTCAGCTCGCGCAGAAGCTCCGTGGCCGAGGCGGCTTCCCCGCTGCTCCCGAAAGCAGCGGGGCCTGCCACCACGCCCGCAGGATCGGCCTTTTCAGCCCCGATTGCGGGCGGTATAGCCCTGCATCGCCGTAATCCAGGCCTCATAATCGCTGGCCTTTTTCGCCATATAGCGCCGCACGCGCTGATGCGGCGTCACCAGAAACTGCCCCGCCTCCACACCGTCAAAGCCCAGACGCGCCACCTCTGCCGCGCTCATCACACCATCCGCGCGGGTCGCCTCATCCTTCACATCGGCCAGCATCGCGGTATCGACCCCCTGGGGGCACAGCGCCGTGACGCCAATGCCGTCGCCGCCATGAGCAATCGCAATGCTTTCCGCCAGCCCGAGGGCCGCGTGTTTCGTCGCACTATAGGTCGCGGCCCCAGGCGCCGTCAAAAGCCCCGCCGCCGAAATGGTCTGCAACAAATGCCCGCGCCCGCGCGCGATCATGCCCGGCAGTACCGCGCGGCTCAGCCGCACATGCGACAGCACATTCACCTCCCAGGCCAGCGACCAGAGGGCATCGTCGGGCGATGTAATCACACCCGCTTCCACCCAGCCCGCCGCCGTTCCGGCATTGCAGCATAAAATCCCGATCGGCCCCGCGCGCTCTTCTGCATCCGCCACAAGGCGGGTGATAAAGCCCGCGTCGCGCAGATCCCCGGCAAGCGCAAGGCCACCGGTCTCTGCAGCAATCGCCTCAAGCCCCGGCCCCGCCAGATCGCTCAGCACCAGGGCCTTAGCCCCCCGCGCCTTTGCCTCTCGCGCCAGCGCCTGACCAATGCCACCGCCCGCTCCGGTGATCAGCACCACTTCGCCCGCAGTTTTCATCCATTCCCCCCTGGTTTTCGCCTTAGTGAGACCCGGAAGTCCTGCCCTGTCAAATGCTTCGCAGCCAAAAAGCCTGTCCGGCTCCCCTTTGATCCTGGCGCTGCGGTGACTATCTTACCCCCCAAGGCGCCCGCCCGGGCGCTTCATGACGAGCCGCCTGCGGAGACTGCCTTGGAAAAGATCACCCTGACTGAACGCCCCGACCTGAAAGACCAGGCCGAGGCTGCGGGCTTCAGCTTTCACACCATGTATGATGAGCCCTATTGGGATGAAACCTCGGTCTATGCCTTCAGCCTTGAGCAGATCGAGCAGGACCTCGAAGGTCCCGCAGAGGCGCTGCATGAAATGTGCCGCGAGGCGGTGCCCTATATCCTGCGTCAGGAAGCGCTGCTGGACCGGCTGGAAATCCCCCGCGCCCACCGCGGCTGGATCGCCGACAGCTGGACCCGCGGAGAGCCCGAGCTTTATGGCCGCTTTGATTTTGCCTATGACGGCAGGGGCCCGGCGAAGCTGCTGGAATATAACGCCGACACCCCCACCACGCTGTTCGAAGCGGCCTCTTTCCAGTGGAAATGGCTCGAAGACATGCTCGGGCGCGGGCAGCTTCCCGAAGGCTCGGACCAGTTCAACGGCATCCATGAGGCCCTGGTAGAGCGCTTTCGCGAGATCATTGAGCAGGGGGAAAACATGCATTTCACCTCTGTCGCGGGCGCGACCGAGGATTACGGCACCGTTGAGACCCTCGCCTGGATGGCCAATGAGGCGGGGATCATCCCGCATTACATGGAGCTTGATAAGATCGGCCTGACCGAAGAGGGCCAGTTCGCCGACAACGAATCCCGCGTCATCGGCACGCTCTTTAAGCTTTACCCCTGGGAAGACCTGCTGCGCGATGACTTCGCGGCGAATCTCGCCACCTCCGGCTGCCGCTTTGTTGAGCCGCCGTGGAAGGCGCTGCTGTCGAACAAGGGTCTGCTGCCGGTGCTGTGGGAAATGTTCCCGGATCACCCGAACCTGCTGCCTGCGTATTTTGCCAATGATGTGCCGGAAGCGGCACAAAAACTCTTTGCAGAACAGGGCGTTGTCGAAAAGCCGATCTTCTCGCGCGAAGGTCAGGGCATCAAAATCACCGCCCCCGGCCTCTCAGAGGCGGCAGAACCCGGCCCCTATGACAGCCACCCGAAAATCCTGCAGGCCTACCACCCGCTGCCCGAGTTTGACGGCTTTAAACCCGTCATCGGCTTATGGATGGCAGGCGGCGCATGTTGTGGTATGGGCATCCGTGAGGACAAAAGCGCCATCACCGGCAACCTCAGCCGGTTCAAGCCCCATTTTATCCGACCCGGTGCCTGATCTCACAGCCTGATCTGACCGCCTGAGGAGAGTAAGAGATGAAACGCAACCGCCTGACCCGCCCCGCCACCATCGGTCTGATCGGCCTGACCGCCTTTACGCTGGCAGCCTGCCAGGAAGAGGTCATGGATGTGCCGATGATCTCTTCGGCCTCGGAATGCACCACCTCGATCCCGGGCGCCACACCGGCAGAGTGCCAGACCGCGATCGATCAGGCCAATGCCGAGCATCAGGCCACGGCACCGCGCTATGACGCGGTCGCCGTCTGCGAGGCCGAGCATGGCGCGGGCAATTGCGTGGCCGATAATTCCTCGGGCGGCGGGTCGATCTTCATGCCGATTCTGATGGGCTATATGATGGGCTCGCTGATGTCGAAACTCGGCGGCGGCGGCGCGGCGGCGGGGGCGGCCAATGCGCGCTCGGTGCCGATGTATCCCGGGGCCGGCGGCGGCATGCAGACGGCGGATGGCTCGACCAAAGTCGCCGCCGGATCGGGCACCGCGAAAGTCGGCCCTCAGGCCTTTAAGGCCCAGCCCACCACTCTGGGCAAAGCCCCGATGAGCAGCTCTTCGGTGCGCTCTACCGGTGGCTTTGGCAATTCCTCCACCTCGGGCGGGCGCACGTCATCGGGTGGCGGTGGTTTTGGCGGCTGATCTGCCGCCACGTCGGACTTGCCAGCGCGGCAGGTCGTGACACTCTCTCCCCCGGGGCGCATCACCACGCGCCAGGGGGAAAGAGATGACGACGACTGAGACCGCAGGCCAAAGCACTGGCCGCAATACCATTCAAGATGCCCTGTCCCGCGCCGCCCGCCGCTTTGGCGCGGCCACGGCGCTGAGCTATGAAGATCGCAACTGGAGCTTTGCGGGGCTTTATCAATCAGCGGGCCGTATCGCGCTGTCGCTGCAGCAGGCCGGGCTGAAAAAGGGCGACCGCGTTGCCGCCTACGGCACCAATTCCGATGCCTTTTTCCTGTTGTGGCTGGCCTGCGTGCGGGGCGGCTTTGTGCATGTGCCGATCAACTACGGCCTTGTGGGGCGCGAGCTGGAATATATCCTGGCGAACTCCGGCGCCTCTGCGCTTTACTGGGATGCCGCGCTGGCCGACAAGGCCAAAGCCGTCAGCCCCGCCCTGCCCCAGCTCAGCGTCACCGGGCTGCTGAGCGATCTTCTGCCCCTCGCCCTCGCCGGGACCCCGGTTCCCGGGGATCTCTGCCCGGATCTTTGCGACGAGGATCTTGCGCAGCTTCTTTACACCTCCGGCACCACGGCGGCCCCCAAGGGTGCCATGATGACCCACCGCGCCCTGCTGGCAGAATACACCAGCTCAATCATTGAGCTGGACTTCAGCCGCGAAGACCGCGCGCTGGCCGCCCTGCCGCTTTACCATTCCGCGCAGATGCATGTCTTTGTCATGCCGCAGCTTTTGATGGGGGCGCATTCCCGCCTCATCGCCACACCGCAGCCCGAGACCTGCCTTCAGCTGATCGAAGCCGAGCAGATCACCTCGTTTTTCGCGCCGCCCACCGTCTGGATTTCGCTCCTGCGCAGCGCCGATTTTGACCGCCGCGATCTGTCGTCGCTGAAGTTCGTCTATTACGGCGCTTCGATCATGCCGGTCCCGGTGCTGCAGGAGCTTCGCGCCCGCCTGCCCAATGCGCGCCCCTACAACTGCTACGGCCAGTCCGAAATCGGCCCCCTCGCCACGGTTCTTCGCCCCGAAGAACACGACGCCCGCCCCGCTTCCGCCGGAAAACCGATCTTCAATGTGGAGACGCGGCTGGTCGATGAGCAGATGCAGGACGTGCCGCCGGGCACCCAGGGCGAGATCGTCCACCGCTCGCCGCAGCTTCTGACCGGCTATTGGGCCGCACCGGAGGCCACGGCCGAGGCCTTTCACGGCGGCTGGTTTCACTCCGGCGATGTCGGCATCATGGATGAAGACGGCTATCTGACCGTCGTCGACCGCGTGAAAGACATCATCAAAACCGGCGGCACCATCGTCGCCTCGCGCGAAGTCGAGGAGGTGATTTTCACCCATCCTTCCGTCAAAGAGGTCGCCGTGGTCGGCCTGCCGCATCCGAAATGGATCGAGGCCGTGGTCGCCTTCGTCGTGCTGCGCCCCGGTGAGACGCCCGACAGCGCCGCCATTCTCACCCATGCCAAATCGGGGCTTGCCCCCTTCAAGCTGCCAAAAGCGGTGATCTGGCTGGAGGATCTGCCGCGCAACACCGCCGGAAAGATCCTGAAGCGCGAGCTTCGCCGCACCTATGAGGCCGAATTCGCGCAGGCCTGATCCATCGGGGGTTGGATTCCTGACTGTCTTGCCTGCCCCCGGATTGTTAAGCCCGGTCCAGTGATACGGGCTTAACAATTATCCATATGATTACCATAGACCGTCCTTTCGTGCTGATCCGCCATGGACAGACCGACGCCAGCCGCGGCGGCAGTCTCATGGGGCGGCGCGAGGCCCAGCTGACGGATGCCGGCACCAGCGCCGCCGAAGCCCTCGCGGCTCTGCCCTGGGAGGGGCCGCTTTACGTCTTCGCCTCGCCGCAGAAACCCACCCATCAGACCGCCGCCCTCGCCTTTCCCGAAGAAGAGATCCTGCTGCATGAAGGCCTGCGCGCGCAGTCATGCGGCGATCCGGAAGGCCAGCCGATGCCCGGCGGTGAAAGCGGGTCCGATCTGCAGGCGCGGGTGGCCGCCACCATCAGTGATTGCCTGGCGCGCAGCCCGAAACACCATCTGACGGTTCTTGTCGTGCCGTCCGGCATCCTCTGCGCTGCCCGCGCTGTCACCGGCGGCGATCCCGGTGGTGCCGCTCCGGCCCATGCGGTGCCGCGGCTTTTCTCTCCCTTGGGCGGTGGGAAATTTCGCGAAAGCGGGATTTTTTCAAGCCCCCCCGTTTCGGGGGGCTATGCGAAAGTATAGTCACCCTCTAGATTACGGACATTCTTATATCTCTGATTGTTCGCGCCATGAAATTTCTACCTCAGGAATCTGTGCTGCCCGGTCTTCTCATCGGGTTTGCGCTGCTCATCACACCACCGGCTCAGGCCCAGGCCGCCCAGGAAACGGCCCAAAGCCTCTCGCGGCTGGGGCAGAGCCTCTGTCAGATCGCCTTTGAGGGGGGGCTGCCCTCGGTGGACGCTGCGCCTTTGCGCAAGTCTGCCCGCTCTGCGCCGGAGCGCGCCGGGGTTTGCAGCTGCACCGCAAAAAGCCTGTCGGGCGCGGCCCCGTCGCTTTTAAGCGGCCTGCAGGCGGAACTGGCGCAGGATTTCCTCAGCCATGCGCTGCTCGACGATGTGATCGACGATCACCTCACCCCCTGCCTGCCGCAGAACCGCAGCACCGCCGCACAGACCGGGGGGAGCGACGAAGGCGTCGGTGACTATCCTTTCGTGATCCCCGCGCAATGCGAGATGGCCCTTGAGGGAGAGGTCGCCGCCTGGGGCGTGATGCCCGCCCATTTCACCGAAGCTCTGCGCAGCGAAAGCCGCAGCCGTGAGATGTTCTGCGCCTGCACCACCGATCAGATGGTGCAGAACTACCGCGCCCTCTCCCGCGCGATCCAGACGGAACGGACTGAAGGCGAAGCCTTTTCGCGCTATCTCGGGATTTCCATGACCCATTGCCTGCGCTACCCGCAACCCGCCTCTGCGCGCCCCGCCATCAGCGCCGAGGCGCTGGCGATCTGCGAAGCGGCCTTTGCAGAGGGTCTGCTCAATGGTCTCGACACGGTGGAGCTAAGCCGCTGGATGCGCGGCTCGGGCCTCAGTTCTGAACAGCTTTGCGACTGCGCCGCCTCGGGCGCCGTGATCCGCGAGCCCGACGCGCTTGGCCGCGAAGACCGCAGCGAAGTGCTGCGCGCGGTGGCCGATTGCCAGCGCATGCTCTGGCGGGGATGACCGGATGCCTGAAACCCTGATCCATCGCAGCGCACCGCCTGTCGCCCGGCCGCCCCCCACGCCCGTTACGGCCCTGGTTGCGCGCCCCCGGCTGACCACGGCGCTGCTGAACGCGGCTCAGGGGCTGACCGTGCTCGCCGCCCCCCCGGGCTGCGGCAAGACCAGCCTTCTCACCCTTCTGGCCGCAGAAGCGGAGGCGCGGGGCATGGTGGTACACCAGCTCACCGCGCCCTGTCCCCAGGCCCTGCTGGCCGGGCTCGCAAAGCCGGGCGTCACGCCGGGCCTCTGGCTCATCAGCGGCACGGCCGGGATCGACGACGACAGCTTCGCCGCCCGCATCGCCCCGGCCCTGCTGCAGGCCGCCGCCACGCAGCGCCTTATCCTGGCAGAGCCGCGCCTGCGCAGCGCCGCCCTGCGGCAGGCCTGGCTGCGCCAGGACCTCAGCGTGATCAGTGCCGCCGATCTGCGCTTTGATGAGACCGAGGCCCGCGCCCTGCTGGGCCCCGATCTCAGCGCCGCGGATCTGCGCCATCTGCTGGACCTCAGCGGCGGCTGGATCGCAGCCCTGCGCCATCTGCCCCCCGGCACCGGCCGCGAAGCCCCCCTGCCCCCGGTGCTTTCCGCCTGGTATGAAGAGGAAATCTGCGCCCGCCTTGATCCCGCCACCCTGCGGCTGGTGATGGATCTGGCCCTGGCGCAGCGCTTTTCGCCCGCGCTTCTCGACGCCCTGCCCCCCCACCCGGAGGGGCCGCTTGCCGGATGGGAGGGCCTGGCCCCCCTTCTGCGCGACGGCGTTCTTTTGCAGCGCCACGGGCGCAGCCCCGGCGAATTCCGCCTGCAGCCCGCCTTCGCGCACCACCTGCGCGAGCGGCTGCGCAGCCATCTGCCGACCCGCGCCACCCTGATCGGGGACCTCATGCTCCGCTGGTGGGAGAGCCGCGACAACCGCGCGGAACTGGCCCGTCATGCCCTCAGCCTCGACGACACCACCCGCGCGGCCGAACTGCTGGAGGCGGCGGGCGGCATCACCACCGATATGAGCGACGGCCCCGATTTCGCCCGCGATCTGCCGGTCTGCACCGAACTGGCCCGCGATCTGCCGCTGCTCTTTTTGTCGCAGATCTATCACCGCAGCCGCACCGGACGGCTGGCCGAGGCGGAGCTGCTCTTTGAACACGCCCGCCGCGGCACGAAGGGCTTCACCGACCTGCGCGGCACCGCAGATCCCGCAGAGGTTCTCGCCTGGGCCCGGATGCTGGAGATGATCTTCGTCTCGGGCTCTGACCGTCCGGTGCCTGCGTCGCTGATC
The DNA here is from genome assembly GCF_003863335.1 of Falsigemmobacter faecalis. GTDB lineage: Bacteria > Pseudomonadota > Alphaproteobacteria > Rhodobacterales > Rhodobacteraceae > Wagnerdoeblera > Wagnerdoeblera faecalis. The sequence continues at coordinate 186,740 of NZ_RRAZ01000002.1, forward strand.
ACCGATCTGCGCGACAGCCTTGCGGCCTTTGTCGGCCGTCACCCGGTGGTGGCGCTCTCCATCGCCTCGGTGCTTGCCTGGGCAGAAGTCGAGGATAAGGATTTCTGCAGCGCCCGCCGGACCATCACCCTCGGGCAGCAGCTTCTGACCCGCGCACCTCAATCTAAGTGCATGATATTTCTGAATATCTATCTTGCCCGCTGCGAGCTGGCCACCGGCAGCCTGCCAGAGGCGCTCAGCGCCGCTGCGCGCGCCGTGGCCCAGGCCGAAGCCTGGTGCACCCCCGGCGGATATGAGGTCATCAACGCCCGGATCTGGCAGGGCATCTGCCTTGCAGAAGCCGGTCAGACCGCCGGCGCGCGCCCCATCCTGAGCACCGCTCTGGCGGCCGCCCCGCGCGTCTTTGGCTATGTCACCCTCTATGCCGAGGGCTGGAGCGCGCTGGCCCGCATCCTGGCAACAGAGGACGGCCCCGAGGCGGCCCGCGCGGGTCTCAGCGCGGCGCGCCGCTTTGCGCACAACAGCGAACTCCCCCGCCTGGCGCTTTGTCTGGACCAGCTGATCGCCCTGAATTGCGACGGCCTTCTGCCCCCCGCTGCGGCGCCCCTGGCCCAGGCTGCGCTGGCGCTAAAGGCCGGTCGCGCGGCTGAGGCGGCACAGCTCCTCGACACCCTGCCTGCCGCGATCCCCGATCAACGCGAGCGGATCACCGCCCTCATCCTGCGCATCCGCGCCGGGCTTGGCCAGCGTCGCTATAGTGCGGCCCTGACGGCGGCGGAAGAGCTGCTGCCGCTTCTCAGCCAAAGCGGCAACCGCAGGCTTGCGGCGGAGGCCATGCCCTGGCTTTTGAGTGTGCGCAGCCAGTGTCATCGCGGCGGCCGTGCCCTCAGCCCCCATGCGCTGGCAATCCTCGACCGGCTGAGCGCCGAGCTTCCCGCCGCCGCGGAAGCCGCGGTGCCCAGCGTCAGCGGTGCGGGCCTTCTTTCCCCGCGCGAGGGCGAGATTATCGCTCTGGTGGCTGAAGGGCTGATTACCAAAGAGATCGCCCGGCGGCTCGGGATCTCTGAAGGGACCGTTAAAAGTCACCGTAAAAAGATCCATGAAAAGCTCGATGTCACCTCACGCTCGCAGGCGATCCTGAAAGCGCGGGAACTGCAGCTGATCTGACCTTCCCCATGGGGAAGATTTCACGCCTGCAGCCGGACCGGCCCGCCCCAGAGATGCTCAAGCCGCGTCAGATAATGGGTCTGCACATAGCTGGCATGAAACCCCGAGGGCGCGCGCAGGATCAGCTCCCCCTCTTCGCAAATCGGCGTCAGCCCCGCAAACCAGGCCTGCCAGACCGCGCGGTCCTGTTCTGCCAGCACCCGCGCAATCCGGCCCCAGCGGGTGTTGCCGATCTGCGGAAAGGCAATCACCTTTTCCTCAACCGCCGTCACCGCCACAGGCGCAGGCTTTTGCAGCCTCCGCGCCAGCGCCGTGCCGCTGACCTCCCAGGTCTCAGCGGTATCCGCCAGGATCCGCGTCACATCCAGCCCCAGCCAGGCCGCCTGCCCCCGCACCGAGCGGCGCTTCTCATAAAGCCAGCCTCTTTCACGAATGGCCGCCAGTTCGCGCTTCACCGTGCGCACATCCACAGACCAGAGTTTCGCGATCAGGAGCTGGCTGACGCTCAACCGATCCTCCTGCCAGTTGTAATGCGCGGTGATCAGACAGATCAGCCGCAGAACCTGCCGCTGCAGAGTCCGGTCCTGCGACAGCCCCCAGGCCCCGAGCGCCGTCAGAAGGTCATATTTCTGCACCGCGGACAAAGCTGCGCCAGTCGCCCTCGTCATTCCTCACGCCCCCCACTGGCGCTGTTTCCCCACATCCGTGGCTGAAACGTCTCACTTTCGATTTGCCCCGACCTCTGCGCTGAATCACTCAACGCTGTTGCCGGGAATTTCTTCATTTGCGTCCTGTAACACGATTCTGTCAAGCGCTTCAGAGCGGGTAGCACGTGGTTTCCTGTTTTTTGATCTCTTTGTAAGAGTTTTAAAGGTATTTAGGTAATAGGGGACATATATGATGTCACCAAATAGGGCGCATAATGTCACCCTATTTGCCCTTGGACGGCCTAAGATGTCCCCCCGGACAGGATACCTCTCAGCTCATTCTAAGACGAAGTGCCATCTCCGGGGATGGATCAGGCGTAAAATCCGGAGTTCGCTGTATTTACGCTTTAGTGAAACTTTCTCTTTTGCGCTTTCATTGTTTTGCGCGTAAATTGGAGCGCAGAAACAATCTACGTCCAGAAACGGGATCGGGCATGTATAACCATGAGAGCCTCGCGGCGCTGCAGGCGCAGTCGCTGAAGATGCAGAGCCACATCCGGCGGCAGACCTTTTCTCCCGAGCATGAGAAGACCCTGCGGCGCTTCTCGTCCTGGGAGGTGTCGGAGCTGATCTTCCGGATCAATCAGTCCACCTTCCGCGGCCGCCTTGGCGCTGACCCCGACCTTCCCGGCGGGGAAGTTGAGGAGGATGGCCGTCAGCGCTGGTTCACGCTGCAGGAAATCAATGAGCTGCGGCGGAAGATGAAGATCAACCGCACGTCTTTGATGCCCAAGCGCCCGGCGAACAAGCGCGCGATCCGGGTTGCGATCTCGAACTTTAAGGGCGGGGCGGGCAAGTCAACTGTCGCCCTTCATATGGCCCATGCGGCGGCTCTGGATGGCTACCGGGTGCTGGTGGTCGACTTTGATCCGCAGGCAACGCTGACCCATGCCATGGGGCTTCATGATGTCTCAGAGGAGCTGACGGTCTGGGGCATCATCGCGCGCGATCTGGTGCATGAGACTGACCGGATGAACTCCGCCCCCCGCGCGGCAGAGAGCGGCACGGCGATCCCGCAGCGTCGGTTGCCGGCTTCTGTTCGGGATCTTGGGCTGGGGACGTTGCGGGTGACGGACTTTATCAAGCCAACGGCCTGGCCCACGATTGATATCGTGCCCTCCTGCGCCAATGCGGCCTTTGTGGAGTTCGCTTCGGCGCAGTATCGGCACCTGAATCCGGACTGGTCGTTCTTTGCTTCTGTCTCGCGCTATCTCGATCAGATCCCGGACGACAGCTACGACCTGATCCTTTTCGACTGCCCGCCGGCGATTGGCTATCAGTCGATGAATGCGGTCTTTGCGGCCGATGTCCTCTATATCCCTTCGGGACCGGGCTATTGGGAATATGACAGCACCACAAGCTTTATTGGTCAGCTGGCCGAAGCCCTGGGGGATCTGGCAGAGGGGTTTGACGGCGCCTTCCCCACGGGGAAGATGGCGCTGCCGAAAGCCTTCCTCGACCTGCGCTTTCTGATGACGCGGTATGAGCCGGGCAATGAGCTGCACCGCGCCATGTTTGAGGCGTTCCGCAAGGTCTTTGGCGACACGGTCGCGAAAGAACCCATTGAAATGACACGGGCTGTTGAGCAATCGGGGCGGTTTTTGTCCTCGGTCTATGAGATCGATTACCGCAGCATGACGCGGGAAACCTGGCGGCGGGCGCGCGCCTCTTTTGACCGCGCTTATATCGAGTTTCGGGACTGCTTCCAGAATGCCTGGGATAAGGTGGAGGAGACAAAATGAAAAAGCGCCGCACCTTTGGCATTGATCTGCCCGATGAGGAGGGCGTGAACACCTTCCCCGCGGGGAAGGAAACGCCTGCGCCCGCGCCTGGGGCTCCGAGCCGCCGCTCGCCGATGGCGGCGGCAATCACGGAAAATGCGGACAGCCTGCGCGATCGTCGCGCGATGGAAGAACAGATCCGCGCCGAAAATGACGCCCTGGCGGCGGAACATGTGCGGATGAAAAAGCTGGGCCTGATCGTGGATCTGGTGCCGCTCGATCAGATTGAGACCTGGAAGCTGGTGCGCGACCGGGTTCAGGGCGATGACTTTGAGCTGGCGGAGCTGGTCACCTCGATCCGGGATCTGGGCCTTTCGAACCCGATCCGGGTCGAGCTGCGCGAAGATGGGCGTTATGAACTGGTTCAGGGGTTCCGGCGGCTGAGTGCCTATCGCCAGCTTCTGGCGGAGACCGGCGATGCGGACCGCTGGGGGGTGATCCCGGCGGGCATTCTTCCCCGCGGGGAAGACCTGGAGGGGCTTTATCGGCGGATGGTCGATGAGAACCTGGTGCGCAAGGACATCTCTTTTGCTGAGATGGCGATGCTGGCGCTGAACTACGCGCGCGATCCGCATACCGGTGAGAACGACCCGGATAAGGCGGTGGCGCAGCTCTTTCAGTCGGCGGGCTATCAGAAGCGCAGCTATATCCGGCAGTTCATCCGCCTGATGGAGCGGCTGGGGGAGGATTTGCAGTTTTCGCAGCATATTCCGCGCGCGCTTGGGCTGCAGCTTGTCACGGCGCTGGAGGACAATCCGGAGCTGGCCGATGAGATCCGGGCGCGGCTGAAGGGCTGGGACAACCGTTCGGTGAAGGATGAGCTGGATATCCTGCGCCGCGTTCTGGGCCGAGGCACCCCGCGCGAGGGGGCGGTGGTCGAGGATGAGGGCGCGGCCCCGGCGAAGCCCGCGACGCCGAGCGGCAAGGCCAAGACCACCTTCCAGCTGCCCTCCAGACTAGGGCAGGCGAAATGCACCGCCGCGAACGGGCGGCTGGAGATCCGGCTGCCGCAGGACTTCACCACCATCGAGCGGCGGCGGCTGGAACTGGCGCTGGAGCGGATGCTGAACGACCTCAGCTGAGGGGCAGGGATCTTCCCCACGGGGAAGACGGAGGGGCATCCATCTGCCGGGTGCCCCTTTCGCATGGCAGGCCTTCCCCGCGGGGAAGGGGGGGCTGTGGGGAGCCGCCCTGGTGGGGCGGGGGCTTAAATGATTAAAATTGAGAATATCGCTGTTAGCGCTATCACTGCGGGCGATCTCGGGGACGGGCAGAGGTGGCGCGACGGTCTTTGGCGGGGCAGGGGAACCGTTCGGGCGGCAGCTGTGTTGCCGCTCAGGCCGGTTCTGACCCGGGCCTCAGGGGGGCGACCTCGGGCCGCCTGTCGGTTGATTGACGCTAACATGTCCGCACTTTATTCTGATGCATCGAAAATTTACCACGCGCCTGCCAGGACGGGTTGATCCCGTGCACCTGCGTAAAGGAGAGAACATGACACTTTCGGCGAAATTTTTTGCCGCCACGGCTTTTGCTGCCCTGATGGGCGCGAGCTCTGCACAGGCGCTTGTGGTCTATAGCACCACCGAAGAAGGGTCGGCGGCGCGGCTGCTGGCGGCCTTTACCGCAGAGACCGGCGTGAAGACGCAGATGGTCTTTCTGTCTTCCGGCCCGGCGCTGTCGCGCATTGAGGCGGAATCGGATCGCCCCCAGGCGGATGTCTGGTTTGGCGCGCCCTCCGAGAACCATATCCTCGCGAAAGAGCGCGGCCTGACCCAGGCCTATGTCTCGACCAACGCGGGCGATCTGGGGGAGACGTTTAAAGACGGCGAGGGCTTCTGGCACGCCATCTATACCAACCCGCTGGCCGTGGGTGTGCGCACCGACATTTTGGAAAAGCGCGGCGCGCCGATCCCGGCCTCCTGGGAAGATCTGAAAAATGAGGCTTATAAAGGTCTGATCCAGATGCCCTCGCCGCAGTCTTCGGGCACGGGGTATACCTTCCTTCTGACCCTGCGTGAAATCATGGGCGAAGATGCGGCCTTTGAGTTCATGGCGGCGATGCACCCCAATGTGCAGACCTATACCCAGTCGGGCACCGCGCCCTCGGGTGCGCTTGGGGTGGGGGAGACGCCGATCGCGCTGCAGTTCTCGCCGGGCTTTCTGAAGCTGGTGGATGAGGGCTTCCCGGTGAAGGTGGTCTTCCCGACCGAAGGCGTGGGCGCAGAGGTTTCGGCCATGTCGATCCTGAAGGGCGCGCCGAACCCGGAAGAGGCGCAGACCTTCGTCGACTGGATGACCTCGGCCTCGGGCCAGGAGCAGCTGTCGGTGGCGAAGACCTATTTCATGCCGATCCGCTCTGATGTCAGCGCGGGAGAAGGTGTGCCGGCTCTTGATACCATCAAGCTGATCTCTTACGACCCGGCCTTCGCCTCGGAAAACCGGGAGCGTCTGGTCGACCGCTGGGTCGACGAAGTTATCAGCCAGTAATCCTGACGAGGGTCCTTGTGTTTTCCAAATCCCGCTCGCAGTTGCGCATCATGGCGCGCGACCCGGTGCTGCTTGCCCTGGTCGTCGTGATCTTTGTTGCCATCGCGATTTTCGTAGTCTTCCCGCTGGCGAAGGTGCTTATAGCCAGTCTTCAGGTGCGGGGCGCCTGGACTCTCGACAACTATGGCCTGCTGGCTGAGCGCCGTCTGTATCGGACGGCGCTTGCCAACTCGTTGACGGTGGGGGTGCTTGCCTCGCTCTTCAGTGTCTTCATCGGCTATGTCGCGGCCTTTACGCTGACGCGCCTTGATGTGCCGGGCAAAAAGATCCTGCATCTGGTGACGATCCTGCCGATCGTGTCGCCGCCGTTTGTTTCGGCGGTCTCTATTCTTTTCCTGTTTGGTTTCAATGGCTTGATTACAAATCAGCTGCTGGGCCTGCAGGATTTCAACATTTATGGCTTCCATGGCGTGCTCTGGAGCCAGGTCTTTACCTTTGCGCCGATTGCCTATCTGGCGCTGCGCGGGGTTCTCGCCTCGATCAGCCCGACGCTTGAAGATGCGGCGCTGAATGTGGGCGCGTCCAAATGGCAGGTGTTCTGGAAGGTGACCTTTCCGCTGACCCTGCCGGGGATCGCTTCGGCTTTCCTGATCGTGCTGATTGAATCGCTGGCCGATTTCGGCAATCCGCTGGTGCTGGCAGGGGCGTCCTTCCCGATGCTGGCCCCCCAGGCCTATCTGGAGATCACCGGCTCGTTCAACCTTGCGCGCGGTGCGATGCTGGCCATGGTGCTGGTGGTGCCTTCGCTGACGGCCTTTGCCATTCAGCGCTATTGGATCGCCAAGCGGCAATATGTGACGATCACCGGCAAGCCCACGGCCTCGACCTCAAAGATCGTCTCGGCGCCGGTGAAATGGCTGCTCTATGGCATCGTTCTGGCTTTTGCGGCTGTGGTGGTGATGTTCTATGGCGTCATCATTATGGGCTCGCTGACCAAGGTCTGGGGCTCGGATTACACGCTCTCGTTTGATCACTTCCGCTATGTGCTGACGATCGACTGGGAGACGGTGACCGATACGCTGCTGGTGGCTGTGGTGACCACGCCGATCTCGGGCGTGCTGGCCATGCTGATCGCTTTCCTGATCGTGCGGCGGAACTTCCCCGGCAAGTGCGCTTTGGAATTTGGCTCGATCCTGTCTTATGCGGTGCCGGGCACCGTGATCGGGATCGGCTATATTCTGGCCTTCAACGGCGCGCCTTTCTATCTGACGGGCACCTTTGCGATCCTCGTTTTGTGCTTTGTCTTCCGCTATATGCCGGTGGGCATTCAGTCGGGCGTGGCGGTGCTGCGTCAGATTGACCCCTCCATCGAGGAGGCGGCGCAGAATCTTGGCGCGACCACGCTGCAGGCCTTCCGCAAGGTGACCCTGCCGCTGATCGCACCGGCCTTCTTCTCGGCGCTGGTTTACGGCTTTGTCCGCGCCATGACGGCGATTTCGGCGGCGCTTTTCCTGGTGTCGGCGAACTGGAACCTGATGACGGCGCAGATCCTGGCGCAGGTCGGCTCTGGCCGACTGGGGGTGGCTGCGGCCTATTCCATGCTGGTGATCCTGATCGTTCTGGTCGCCATTGTCGTCATCAACGCCATTGTCACGCGCATGACGCGGCATACGAATAATGTGAGGTTCTGATGGCACAGCCCGTCGTAATCCGTAATCTGAATAAACTTTTCGACAGCCCCGACGGCAAGGGCAACCGCGTTCATGCGGTGCAGGACATCAATCTGGTGGCCAAAGCCGGGCAGCTGGTGACGCTGCTCGGGCCTTCGGGCTGCGGCAAAACCACGCTTTTGCGGATGATCGCAGGCTTTGAAGAGCCGAGCTCGGGCGATATCCTGTTCGGCGAAAAGCGCATGAACGACATCGCACCGAACCGCCGCGATGCGGCCATGGTGTTTCAGTCCTATGCGATTTTCCCGCATCTGACGGTCTATGAGAATGTGGTCTTCGGCCTGCGTCTCAAGGGTCTTTCGGCGGCAGAGCTGAAGACCCGCGCCGAGAGGGTGATGGAGCTGACCGGCCTGACCAAAATGGCGCAGCGCTCTCCGAACCAGATGTCGGGTGGCCAGCAGCAGCGCGTGGCGCTGGCGCGGGCGATCGTCATGGAGCCTGCGGTGCTGCTCTTTGATGAGCCGCTCTCAAACCTTGATGCCAAGCTGCGCGAGACCATGCGGGTTGAGATCCGCGCGATCCAGCAGCGCCTGGGGATCACCGCGCTTTATGTGACCCACGACCAGGTTGAGGCCATGAGCATCTCGGATCTGGTTGTCGTGATGAACGGCGGTGTGGTGGAGCAGATCGGCGCGCCGATTGAGATCTACACCCGTCCGGCCAGCCGCTTTGTCGCTGATTTCATTGGCAAAGCGAATTTCGTCGCGGCCCGGGTGACCGGTGCAGGGGAGCTGGAGATTGCGGGCAACCGCTATGTCACCGGCCAGGACGATCTGCCCGCGGCGGGCAGCGAGGTTTCGGCCGTGCTGCGCCCGGAGGCGATCACCCTGAGCGCTGCGGGCGGCGAGTTCCGCGGCAGCGTGAAGCGCGTGACCTTCCTCGGCAATGTCGCGGAATATCTGATTGAGGTGGAGGGCCAGGGCGAATGGCTGGTCGATATCTCTAATCCAGGTATGGCGGGCGTCTTCCCCGAAGGCAGCCAGGTCGGGCTGAGCCTCGTGGCCCGCTCGATCCACGCGCCGGCGCGCTGAGCCGCCAACGACGGATGACAGACAGGGCGCCGCGGATTCCGCGGCGCCTTAATCATTTTTTAACCCTGAAGCAGCAGTCTGAGACCGGGCGTTGTGTCGGCTGACACTTTGTCCGGAGTTTGACGCAGGTCTGATGACGGGCCCTGCCGGAGTTTGTTGCGGGCCTGCCAGCGGGCTGGCAGGGGCTTGCGGACACAGATGCTGGAACACCGCTATCTCCTTGCCCCCGAGGTCAAGGATGTGGCCAGACTGACCTATTGGGCACTGCGCACCAACTCCCTTGTTTTTGTTGAGAAAACACCCTTCGGGACGCTGCCGGATTATTTTCTGAAGCCCTGGCTGCATTCTGTGCCGATCGCGCCCGGGCTGACGGATCTGCGTGAGACATTTGAGTTCTGCCAGTCTGATCCGGGTTTTTGTCAAAGGATCATGGCTCAGGCTCAGGCGGCCGCCCGTCGGATGCACGACAGCAGGACCTGGCAGGAGGCGGAGTTGAAGATCCTGGACCGTCCGGGGCTGCGGAAGTGCGGCTCAGCTCAGCCCAGAAGCTGACGCAGATCGCGGGTGGGCAGCTGGCCCCCTGAGAGATCGAGCGTATCTTCGACATGGCTCAGGTGATGCTGCATGGCGCGCAAAGCCCCCGCCGCGTCCCGGCGCGCGATGCAGGCGACCACTTCGGCGTGCTCATCCGGGCCGCAGTCGTGCTGGTGGCGAGGGCCATACATGGTCGAGATCAGCGAGGTCCGCGAGACCAGATCGCGCAGCACATCATGCAGATAGGCCGAACCTGCAAGCTCTGCGATCAGGATGTGAAACCCGCCCGAAAGGCGCACGATGCTGGCGAGATCGCCCTCGGCAGCCGCTTCACGTTCCTGGGCAATGTGATCGTGCAGATCTTCGAGATCGGTCTCGGTGGCGGTCTCGCAAAGCCGCTCCAGCAGACCGCCTTCGACGAGGCGGCGGGCGAAGAAAACGTCGCGGGCCTCTTCAATGGTGGGCTCGGCGACGAAGCCGCCGCGGTTCGGGATCAGGGTCACCAGGCGGTCACGTTCGAGCAGGGTCAGGGCCTGACGGACGCGGGCGCGGGAGGAGGAAAAAATCTCGGCCAGTTCTTCTTCTTTCAGCCGCGTGCCAGGCTTCAGACGGCGTTCGGCAATGGCAAGCCAGAGCTTATCGCGAATCTCACTGACGCTGGCGGTCGACGACGAAGAACTCATGCTGAAAATCGCTTTCTTTTCCTGTGCCACAGTGCTGGCACGTGGGTCGGTCAGCTGTCAACATCTGCGCAGAGAGATCAAGGAACAGGCAGTCGCGTTATTTTTAACAATATCGCCAACTGAATTGTTAGCAATCTCGTTGGCAAATTTTTAAGCAGTTCATAAGCTGGTGTCAGACCATGAGGATCGTGTGATGGATTTTGATTTCTCTGCCCTGGCACCGGAGGAGCGTTACCGGCTGCTGACCAATTTCATCGGGCCGCGCCCGATTGCGCTGGTGACGACCGAGGATAAGGACGGTCGCCGCAATGCCGCGCCGATGAGTTTTTTCAACGTGTTTGGCCATGACCCGGCGATCCTGGCGCTTGGCATCCAGCCGCGCCTTGACGGGCGCGAGAAAGACACCGTCGTCAATATCCGCGCGGGGGGTGAATTTACCGTTCATGTCGTTGATAAAGATCTGGTTCAGGCCATGCTGGTCACCGGTCTGGGCGTGGAGCCTGAGGTGGATGAATTTGACCTCGCGGGGCTTGAAAGCCTGCCGGGCACCCAGGTGCGCGCGCCGCGTATCAAGGGCGCGGCCGTCGCGATGGAATGCCGGGTGGAGCGCATCATCGACTGGCCGAAACGCGCGCTGATTTTGGGCGAAGTGGTGCATATGCATGTGCGCCCGGACTGCCTTGATGCTGAGGGGCGCTATGTGAACCCCGAGGTTTATCAACCCGTTGCCCGGCTTCATGCCGATAATTATGTGACCTCTGAGCGCCAGCATGTCTGGCCTGCCGCAAATCTGGCCGATGTGCTGGCGGCGAAGAAAGACGCCTGATGAAAATTCTGCTGGTAAACCCGAATTCCACCGCCTCGATGACGGAAACGGCCCGGCTTGCGGCCCTGCGCGTGGTGGCACCCGGGACTGAGATTCTGGCCCGCACCGTCAGCACTGCGCCGGTCAGCATCGAAGGCCATGCCGATGAGGCGCGCGCCGTGCCCGGCATGCTTGAGGTGATCTGCGCGGCTGAGGCCGAGGGGGCGCGGGCCACGGTTCTGGCCTGTTTTGATGATCCGGGCCTGGGTGCGGCGCGCGAAGTGGCGGCGGGTCCGGTGATCGGCATTGCTCAGGCGGCGATCCAGGTGGCGGTGACGCTTTCGGCGCGGTTCTCGATCATCACCACGCTGCCGCGCTCGGTGCCGATCATTGAGGATCTGGTGGATCACTACGGGGCCGGGCGGCAGTGCCGCAAAGTGCGCTCGGTCGATCTGCCGGTGCTGGATCTGGAGGAACATCCCGAGCGCGCCTATGCAAAACTGCGCGATGAGGTGCTGGTCGCGGCGCGCGAAGACGGGGCAGAGGCCATCGTTCTGGGCTGCGCGGGCATGGCTGAGATGTGCGGTCGCCTGGAAGAAGAGACCGGTCTGCCGGTGATCGACGGGGTGGTCGCGGCGGTGAAACTGGCCGAGGCGCTGGCCGGGGCGGGCTATCGCACCTCGAAAGTGTCCAGCTATGCCTGGCCGCGCGTGAAGGGCTGAGAGCCGCAGAACCGACAAAGCCGCCGGTTTCCCGGCGGCTTTTTTGTTTGGCTTTTGCCCCGGGGCAGGGGGATCAGGCGCTGAGGCTGTTCGGCCCGGTGAGTTCGCGGGCGCTGTCGCCTTCCGCTTCTTCGACGCGGTGGCAGGCGACGCGGTTGCCGTCTTTCAGCGTCAGAACGGCCGGACGTTCCGCGGAACAGCGCGCATCGGCCAGCGGGCAGCGCGGATGGAAGGCGCAGCCTTTCGGCGGATTGAGCGGTGAGGGGACCTCTCCGGTGGTGACCTCGCGGGCGCGTTTGGGATGCTCGATATTGGGGATCGTCTGCATCAGCAGCTGGGTATAGGGGTGACGCGGATTGGCAAAAAGCGTTTCCGTTTCAGCCTCTTCCACGATGCGCCCGAGATACATCACCGCGATACGGTCCGACATATGCCGCACGACCGACAGGTCATGGCTGATGAAGAGATAGGTCAGCCCCATCTCATCCTGCAGGCGGCGCATCAGGTTCAGGATCTGCGCCTGGACCGAGACATCGAGGGCCGAGGTCGGCTCATCGCAGACCAGAAAGCGCGGCTCGGTGGCCAGCGCCCGGGCGATGGAAATGCGCTGGCGCTGACCGCCTGAGAACTCATGCGGGAATTTGCCGCCGTCATTGGGCGAGAGGCCGACGGTGGTCAGCAGCTCGGCCACGCGGGCGAGGATCTCTTCCTCAGTCTCGCGCAGTTTCAGCTCGCGCAGGGGTTCTGCGATGATGTCGCGGACCTTCCAGCGCGGGTTCAGCGAGGCATAGGGGTCCTGGAAGATCATCTGCGCCGAGAGCGGCGCGCCGTTGATATCGGGGGTGAACTCCAGGCTGCCGTTTGAGGGCGGGTAAAGCCCGGTCACGAGGCGGGCGACGGTGGATTTCCCGCAGCCCGATTCCCCCACCAGCGACAGACAGCCGCCTTTGGGCACGTCGAAGGACACATCGTCCACGGCCATAACATATTGTTTTGGCTTGCGTTCCACGACGCGGTTCAGCCAGGGGGCCGAGACGTCGAATTTGCGCGAGAGGTTGCGGACGCGCAGCGCGAAGGGTCGGGTCATTGCACACCCCCTTGAACATGCCAGCAGGCGGCCTGGCCCTGGCCTGCGGGGAAAAGATCAGGACGATCCTGAAAACAGCGCGGCCCCGAGACCTGGCAGCGCGGGTTGAACGCACAGCCCTGCGGGATGGCATTCAGCCTCGGCATCGAGCCGTCGATCTGGCGCAGCATCTTCACCCGCGCGCCAAGCGCCGGGATCGAGCCCATGAGGCCACGGGTATAGGGATGCGAGGGGTTCGACAGCACCTCGCGCACCGGGCCGATTTCCGCCAGACGCCCGGCATACATCACCGCCACGCGGTCGGCGGCCTCGGCGATCACGCCCATGTCGTGGGTCACCAGCATGACGGCGGTGCCGAGGTCATCGCACAGCCGGCGCAGCAGCGCGATGATCTGCGCCTGGATCGAGACATCGAGCGCGGTGGTCGGCTCATCGGCGATGATGAGTTTCGGGTTGGCGGCCAGGGCCAGGGCGATCACCACCCGCTGGCGCATGCCGCCGGAGAACTGGTGCGGATAGTGGTTAACGCGCTCTTCCGGGGCGGGGATGCCCACCTGTTTCAGGAGTTCCACCGCGCGGGATTTCGCCTCGCGCTTTGACATATCGAGATGCAGGCGGATGGTTTCCGAGAGTTGCGCGCCCACGGTAAACAGCGGGTTCAGCGAGGTCAGCGGGTCCTGAAAGATCGCGCCGATCTCGCGGCCGCGGATCTTTTGCATCTCGGTTTCCGACAGATGATCGATGCGGCGGCCGTTCAGGATCACCTCGCCCCCGGCGATGCGGCCCGGCGGCTCCAGCAGGCTTTGCACCGCAAGGCCGGTCATGGATTTGCCCGCGCCGCTTTCCCCCACGACGCCGAGGATTTCGCCCGCGCGGATCTCGAGCGAGACATCGTTCAGCGCCGTCAGCACACCGCCGCGCACGGGAAATTCGACGCGCAGATTGCGCACCGAGAGGACAGGTTCAGTCATCACAGACCTCCAGAGGGTAGGACGGAGGGAAAATTTCCGCGACCTTTGGGTGACCCCAGGTCCGGTCAGGGTAGCGCTCAACCAGGCCGTCGAACTGCTTTTGCGCCTGAATGCGGGCGGCCTTCAGATCAAAGCCCGCCACTTCGCCGTCGCGCATTGAAAGGCGGCCGTCGACAAAAGTGGCCTTCACCACCCGGCCTGAGCCGCCTGCGATCAGCGTGGTGATCGGGTCGATCGTCGGGGCCATATAGATGTCACTGAGGTCAAGCACCGCGATATCGGCGCAGGCGCCAGGCTCCAGCCGCCCCAGATCGGGGCGCTGCAGCGCGCGCGCACCGCCAAGGGTGGCGGCATCCCACAACTCAGGCGAGAAGACGGCATCGGCGCGGCCTTCAGTCATCCGCGCCATCATCATCGCGGCCTGCAGGTTCATCACCATATCGGCGGGCGCGGTATCGGTGCCCATGGCGATATTGACGCCCATTTTACGCAGTTTGCCGAAAGAGTTCAGCCTGCCGCCAAAGCGCGAGGAGACCAGGGGGCAATGGATCACCGAGACGCCGTGCTGCGCGTAAAGCGCCAGATCTTCTTCGGTGGCCCAGGTGGCATGCGGCGCCAGCAGGCGCGGCGACAGAAGCCCGAGAGAGGCCAGCCACTCGGGCGCGGTTTTGCCGTGTTGCAGCGCCATGGCCTCGCGCTCCATCAGCCCCTGGGCCATATGCAGGCGAACCGGGACATTCAGGGCCTCAGCCGCTTTGAACGTGCGCTTCAGCAGGTCTTCTGAGCAGGTCTCCACCCGGTCGGGGGCGAAAAGGCCGCGGATCAGGCCTTCGCCCGCGCCGTCCCATTTTCTCACAAAGGCCTCAGCCTCGGCCAGACCTTCAAGGCCACGGGCCTCATTGAGGATGGGCTTCAGCACGCCCGGTTCCGTGCAGACCATGCCGCCCGCGCGGTAGGCGGGGCCGAGATAGACCCGCAGGCCGAGATCCATCGCGGCCTCAGCGGCGGCGTCAAATTCCGCGGTGGTCTCACCCCATTCGCGATAGAACAGCGAGGCAATGGGGGCTGCGGTGGTGATGCCTGAGAGCAGGAGTTGCGCGAAGGCGAATTTCTTCTGAAAGGCCAGCTCTTCGGGGGAATACATCTCATAGGGGCCGCGGGTGATATAGCTTTGCGGCCAGACCCGGCCCGCTTTCCAGCCCACCGGATGGTCGATGGCCAGCACCGTGGTGTCGAGGTCAGAGAGCGCATCAAGGTCGATAAAGCCCGGCGAAATCAGCACATTGCCCAGATCGATGCGCCGCGCGACTTCACCTTCAAAGCGGCGGCCGATGTGCAGGACTTTGCCGCCTTCGATCACCACTTCGGCGTTTTTGAGAAGGCGGGGGCCGCCCTCTCCATGACCCAGAACATAAGCTGCGCCCAGAGCGGTGCGGCCCGTAGGGCGCGCACCAAGGGTGAGATCCGAGAGCGTCACGGCGCCTCCACCACGGCTTTGCCCGCGCGGGCCACCACTTTGCCGCCCTTGATGACCAGCGGGCGCGGATCGCGCAGCACCACGGCATGGGCCAGGGTCTCGCCGGTCAGCAGGGTCAGATCGGCCAGCGCACCCACCTTCACCTCATGGCCATAACGACCGCAGGAGGCCGCACCGCCGGTCGAGGCGATATCCATCAGCAGTTCCAGCTCATCATCGCGGCGGAAGCGGTTCTTCATGCCGACGATGCGGGCGCGCTCCAGCATATCCGGATCGCCCCAGGGGCCCCAGGTGTCGCGGATGCCGTCGCAGCCGATGCCCACGCGCACACCCGCCGCGCGAAGCTGTGCCAGCGAAGGGGTGGTGGCCGAAGGATGACCGGTCGAGAAGATCGCCACATCGAGCTTCGCCAGACGATCCACCAGCCCCGCAGCGCGCGACTCGGAAACTGAGCCGAGGCAGAAGGCGTGGCTGACGCCGACTTTGCCCTGCATGGACAGGGCTTCGGTGCGATTGAGGATCTCTTCCATGGTGAAAGCGCCGAGTTCCCCCGGCTCATGCAGGTGAATGTCGATCTGCGCGCCGTATTTATCGGCAAGCGCGAAGATGAAATCGAGCTGGCCCTTCGGGTCGCGGTCCATCGACGAGGGGTCAAGCCCGCCCACCACATCGGCGCCCGCTTTCATCGCCGCTTCCATCAGCCTGTCGGTGCCAGGGCGCACCATCAGACCCGATTGCGGGAAGGCGACGATCTCAATATCGATCAGGCCCTTCAGCTTGTTGCGGGTCTCAATCTTGCCCTCCAGCAGCGAGAGGCCGTGGTCGGTGTCGATATCGACATGGCTGCGGATATGGCAGGTGCCGGTCTCAATCAGGCCCACCGCATGGCGCATCGACTGGCGGTGCACATCAAGGCCGATGGGATTGCGCTCATTGCGCTCATTGTCGATCAGATCCTGCAGCACGCCGCCCTTGCGGCCCTGATACCAGGGCATGCCCCAGGTGGTCTTGTCGAGATGGGTATGGGCCTCAATCATCGCGGGGATGACGATCTGGCCTGCGCCCTCCTCTACCGCCACGCCCTCGGCGGCGAGACCTGCGCCCATGGCGGCGATTTTGCCGTCGCGGATCAGGATATCGGTGGTGGCGCCGGCCAGCGGGCGGACATTTTTCAGAAGAAGATCAGACATGTAAGCCTCCGGAACGATCAGCGCAGTTTGGGGTTGAGGGCGTCGCGCAGCCAGTCACCCAGCAGGTTCACCGAGACGACGAGCAGGCAGAGTTGCAGCACGGGGAAGATGACCATCCACCACATCCCTGAGAAAAGATACTGATTGCCAAAGCGGATCAGCGTGCCAAGCGAAGGCTGGCTCGGCGGCATGCCGATGCCAAGGAACGAGAGCGTGGCCTCGGACAGGATCGCCATGCCGAAGTTCAGCGTGGCGGCGACCAGGATCGGCGTCATGGTATTGGGCAGGATGTGGTTGAACATGATCCGCCGCGCCGGAACCTTCAGCAGGCGGGCGGCCTGGACATATTCCTTGCCGCGCTCAACGGCGGTCTGGGCGCGCACGGTGCGGGCATATTGCACCCAGGCCGACAGCGAGAGCGCGAGGATCAGCACGAAGCCTGCGCCCACATCCTTCAGATGATCGGGCAGCGCCGCGCGGGCCACGGCCGAGACCAGCATGGCGATCAGGATCGTCGGCACCGAGAGCAGCACATCGCCAAAGCGCATCAGCGCATTATCGACCCAGCCGCCGAAGAAGCCCGCAATCAGGCCCAGCCCGATGCCGACGAAAAGCGACAGCACCACCGTGCCCACGCCGATCAGGATCGACATCCGCGAGCCGTAGAGGATCGCCGACAGGATATCGCGCCCCTGGTTGTCGGTGCCAAGGATAAAGGGCCATTGGCCGTCCTCCATCCAGATCGGCGGCAGCTCTGAGTTCCACAACTCCAGTTGCGCCGGATCAAAGGGGTTTTGCGGCGTGATCCATGGCGCAAAGACGGCCGTCAGCACCAGGATCAGCAGCAGCAGGGCTGCGCCCTGGGCGGTGCGGTGGCGGGTGAAGCTGTACCAGAGGTCCGAGGATTTCACGCGGGCGAGGAAAGTGGTTTCCGTAGACATCGGGACCTCAATGCGTGGCATTGCGCAGGCGCGGGTCAATCAGCGCATAAGCGATATCAACCAGCGTGTTCAGCGTCACAAAGATGAAAGAAACAATGACCAGATAAGCGGCCATGACGGGAATATCGACGAAGGTCACTGCCTGGATGAAAAGAAGCCCCATGCCCGGCCATTGAAAGACCGTCTCGGTCACCAGCGCAAAGGCGATCAGCGAGCCGATGTTCATTGCCGTCATGGTCACCACCGGCATCAGGCAGTTCCTGAGTGCATGGCGGTAATAAAGACGGTGCGCAGGCACGCCGCGGGCGCGGGCGAATTTCACGAAATCCGAGCGCAGCACTTCCAGCATCTCGGCGCGCACAAGGCGCATCACCAGGGTGATCTGATAAAACGACAGCGCCACCGAGGGCAGGATCAGCGCCAGAAGGCCCGATTTCGTCAAAAGACCCGTGCTCCAGAAACCGAAGTCCACCACCTGGCCGCGCCCAAAGGCCGGAAGCCAGCCCAGGTTCACCGAAAAGGCAAGGATCAGCAGAATGCCGATCACGAAAGACGGCAGCGAGACCCCGATGATCGAGGCAAACTGGATGCTTTCGGTGAACCATTTGCCGCGGTGAATGGCGGTGATGACCCCCAGCGGCAGACCCACCACCAGCGAGATGATCGTGGCCAGCAAAACCAGCTCCATGGTGGCGGGGAAACGCTCACCGATCAGCGACATAACGTCGGTCTGGTTGCGGTAGGAAATGCCGAAATCGCCCTGCACGGCCTTGCCGACAAAGCTGGCGAATTGAACCAGAACCGGATCATTCAGGCCCATGCGCTCGCGCAACTCAGCCCGCTGCGCCTCGGTGGTCTGTTCATTGACCATCAGTTCCACCGGGTCACCGACAAAACGGAAGATCGTGAAAGCCATCAGCGAGACGGCCAGCATGACCAGCGCCGCATTGGACAGGCGTTTGATCAAAAAGACGAGCATGGGGTCCTCCGGGGAAACAGAAAAGTGGCGTCAGAGACCCGGGAGCGGGGCCTCTGACGCGGGGGGAGGGCTTACTTCGCCATCACAGTGAGCCAGTGGCGGGGCTTGTTGTCCGCCTGCTGCAGGATCTCGGTGACCTTTTTCGAGGTGGCCCAGGCCATCGGCTGCTGGTGCAGCGGCACAAAGAGCATCTCGTCACGCGCCTGTTTCAGCACTTCGGTCTGATAGCCAAGGCGGGTGTCGCGATCGAGTTCGACCGAAGCCTTCTGGATCAGAGCGTCCCACTCGGGGTAGTTCCAGTCACCCCAGTTGAAAACGCCCGCGGTGCCGTCACGCGAATGCAGGGCCTGCACCAGGATCGAATAGCTGTCGAGCATCGGCTCATTGGCCCAGCCGAAGATGAACATATCCGACTTGCCGGAAGACATTTTCGGCGACTGCACCGCGCGCGGCCCGATATCAAGGGTCGGTTGCAGACCCACACGGGTCAGCATGGAGACGGCGGCTGAGCAGAGCTCTTCTTCGTTCACCCAGGATTCGTAGGAACACGACAGGCTGAACTTCAGCCCCTCCGCCCCGGCGTCCTTGATGAGCGATTTCGCCAGATCGGCGTTATATTCCACCGGCACATCCAACTCGGCCTGATAGCCGGGGATCTGCGGCGCGACCAGGGTGCCTGCATTGCGCGAGGACCCGCGCATCACGCGCTTCTGGATCAGGTCGAGATCAATGGCATGGGCCAGGGCCTGACGCAGCTTCAGATCGTTGAAGGGGTTGTCGCGACCGTCCTCCAGCTTTTCGCGGCGGTTAAAGCCGAACATCACGGTGCGCAGGGCATTGCCCTCGATCACCTGCACATCAGTTGAGCCTTTGAGGCGCGGCAGATCCTGGATCGGCGCGCCCTCAATGAAGTCGATCTCATTCGACAGGATCGCCGCCACGCGGGTCGCCGCCGAGGTGATCGGGGTAAACTCGATGCGGCTGATGTTATGGACCGGCTTGTCCCACCAGGCCGCGTTCACATTCATCGTGGTGCGGCTTTCGGGCACGCGCTCATCGATGACGAAGGGGCCGGTGCCATTGGCGTTGAAGGTCGCATAGCCCTCGACACCTTTGGTGACATCGGTCGGCAGTTCCGCGCCGTTGTCTTTCAGCCAGGTGGCGTCGAAGATAAAGATATTGGTCAGATCGTTCAGCAGCAGCGGGTAAGCGCCGGTCAGCTTGATGTCGATGGTGTGGTCATCAACGATCTCAGCCGATTTATAGGACGGCAGGTTGCCGCGCAGGGGCGAGCTTTCGTGGCTGACGCGGTTCAGCGAGGCGAGCACGTCTTCCGCCGTGAACTCAGCGCCGTTGTGGAATGTCACGCCCTGACGCAGCTTGAAGCGCCAGGTGTCATCCGAGAGGATCTCCCAGGATTCCGCCAGCGCCGGTTCGATCTCAAGATCGCCGTTGTAGCGCACGAGGCCTTCATAGACGTGGTTCAGAAAGGCCAGCGTGAAGGTCGAGCCATAGCTGTAGGGGTCCAGCGAGGTGACATCCTGCGAGCCGCCCCAGCGGATGGTCTCAGCTCCGGCAGCTCCGGCAATGAGGCTCAGCGCGGCAGCGCCGCCGAGAATGTGACGTTTCAATCCGGCCATGATCCTGCAGTCCTTTCGATCCCTGTGAACGCCGCCTTTTTGTTGCGGCCTGAGATCATGTTGCGAAGAACGCCGGAGAGTTGGAAACGATATTGGGAAAATGGGTAACAAAATTGCTAACAATTTTGTTCAGAGCCGGGTTGGGCGCCTGATGAGGCGGCTTTTTGCCTGATTATTGTGCAAATCCCGCACAGCGGGCCTCGGGAAGCACCCTCTTCGCCGGGTAAAACCAGCCTGAGAGCCTTGGTAGGAAGGGGGAGACGCCCCCACGGTCCCTCTCTTTGAAGACGAAGGAGATGAGCCTTGCCCGTCTTTGAACCGCGAGATCCGCCATGCCGGATCCCTGCGGTCGCGGGGCCTCGGGGAGACGTGATGCGAGGGAGGGCCCCGGCTGACAGAACGAAGCGCGTTCTGTTGGCTTGCGGGCAATGAGATGTCATGTGCCGACTACGGCCAGGCAGGTGGCGCTGGTCGTAACCTTTGGTGGCGGGCGGTTTCGGAGGGACAGGCGGTGTGGCGCTGGCCCCATTGGTCCCGGCAGATCCGGTGGCCTTCGCGCGCCAGGCTGCGCGGAAGGGGGACCGCGAGCATTCGGGCGGCGCTGTGATATCAGCAGGACCCGAGGCGGCCTGAGGTCGGGCCGCGGGATCCGATCCGGCCTCAGGTGCGGTGCCGTGCGAGGGGAATTATCCGGCCTTTCCCTCTTTCAGCGCCTCAAGGCAGGCCGCTTCGTCACCGGCTGCAAGGGCGGCTCGGGCCTTTTCCACTGCGGCGCTGTGGTCCTTTGCTGTGCCCTTGTCGGCGGTTTCTGCTGCCGTTTTACCGCCGCTTTGCTGTGCCTGGGCGTCCTGGCCGGACATGGCCTGCCCGGGGCTTGCGTTCAGTGGCGTGCCGGAGCCGTCTTTTGCCGCACCGGCGGTATCGGTGGCGGATGGTGCCTCAGTTGCGCTGCCTGCCGTGCCGGTGGCTGCAGGTGCCTCCTGCAGCGGGGCAAGCGTGCCGTCTTTGCTGATGCCGCCGCCCGTCCGCCCTGCCTCTGCCTCAAAGACGGCGAGTTCGGATTTGCAATCGGCATAAGCGGCCGCAGAGGTCAGGGTGAGCGCGCAGCCCGTCATAAGAGAGATGTACCAAGTCATGATCGCGTCCTTCCATGAGGTCCCGGCTCATCACCGGTGCCTCAGAAATCGACCCCGCGCGCGATTGTTCCCGCAGATAAAGCGGCTGCGCGGCGGCTGGCCTGGTGCGGCGGGACCCAAGGGCGCCTGACAGGCACCCTGCCGCCGATTTCAAAGATCGGTCAGGGTTCCGAGGTAGCTTTCTGCGGCAAAGGCGAGGGTTTCTGAGAGCGTGGGATGGGCATGGATGGTGAGCGCGAGATCCCCGGCCGTGGCACCCATTTCAATCGCAAGGCCTGCCACGGCGATCAGCTCTCCGGCGTTCTGGCCTGAGAGGCCCGCGCCCAGAATGCGGCCCGTGGCGGGATCAAGGATCAGCCGGCTGGTGCCGGGCCCTGCGCCCGCCGACAGCGCGCGGCCAGAGGCGGCCCAGGGGAAGGCGGCGACTTTCACCGCGATGTTCCGGGCCTTTGCTTCGGTCTCTGTCAGGCCCGTCCAGGCCACTTCGGGGTGGGTATAGGCCACCGAAGGGATCGCGCGCGGGGCAAATTCGACCTTTTCGCCGCAGGCCACTTCTGCCGCAACCTTGGCCTCATGCACGGCTTTATGGGCCAGCATCGGGCCTTCGGTCACATCACCGATCGCAAAGATATGCGGCTGTGCGGTGCGTTTGTCGGGCGTGGTCGGGATGAAGCCGCGCTCGGTCAGCGCAATCCCCGCCGCCTCCGGGGCCACCTCTGCGCCGCGCGGGCGGCGGCCGATGGCCACAAGGATGCGGTCAAACCGACCGGGATCCTGCGCCCCCGCGGTGACCCAAAGCCCGTCTGCCTCTGCCCGCACCGCGCTGACAAGGGTCGACAGATGCACCTCCGTGCCCTGCTGCAGCCGCTCGGTCAGCGGGGCCAGAAGGGCTGGATCCGCGCCTGGGATCAGCTGCGGCCCGGCCTCGGCAATCACCACCTTCGCGCCAAGCGCGTGATAGACCTGGGCCATCTCCAGCCCGATGATGCCGCCGCCGATGATCAAAAGCCGCTCCGGCACATCCGCCAGCGCCAGCGCCCCGGTGCTGTCCATGATGCGCGGATCCTGCGGCAGATGGCCAAGGCGGATCGGCTCAGATCCGGTGGCGATGATCGCCTGTTGAAAGCGCATCCGCGCGGGGGGGGCACCGGGCGCAGTGACCTCCAGCTCATGGGGCGAGGTAAAGCGCGCCATGCCCTGCACCACATTGATTTTGCGCCGTTTTGCCAGCCCCGCAAGCCCGGTGGTCAGCCGGGTCACGACGCCGTCTTTATGCGCGCGCAAAGCGCCCAGATCGATCTGCGGTGGCCCAAAGCGCACCCCGGCCCCGGCGGCGGCAGCGGCGCTCTCAATCCGCTCGGCGACCGAAAGCAGGGTCTTGGACGGAATGCAGCCGCGGTTCAGGCAGACGCCGCCCAGACGGTCCTCCGCCTCAATCAGCGTCACGCTGCGGCCGAGATCAGCGGCACGGAAGGCGGCGGTATAGCCGCCCGGGCCACCGCCGATGACAATCAGATCATGCTCAGACATCGCAGGGCCTCACAGCAGAATGCGGCGAAAATCGCCCAGATAGTCCGAGAGGCTGCGCAGGAATTTCGCCGCCGCCACCCCGTCTGAGGCGCGGTGATCCCAGGACAGCGCCATGGGCTGCATCAGCCGCGGCACAAAGCCCGCCCCATCCCAGACCGGGCTGATTTTGGCCCGCGCAAGACCAAGGATCGCCACCTCAGGTGCGTTGATAATCGGCGTAAACCCGGTGCCGCCGATCCCGCCCAGCGAGGAGATCGTAAAGCCCGCGCCCTGCATGGCGGCGGGCTTCAGCCGCCCGGCGCGGGCATCGGCGGCCAGCTCTGCCATCTCATCGCTGATCTCGCGCACCGATTTGCGGTCGGGATCGCGCAGCACCGGGACCACCAGCCCCTCAGGGGTATCAGCGGCGATGCCGATATTGATATAGCGGCGCAGGATCAACTCTCCCCCGTCAAGCACTGCGTTGAATTTGGGATGCGCCTTCAGCGCCGCGGCACAGGCTTTGGCGATATAGGGCAGGATCGAATCCTTGCGCCCCTCTGCGGCATTGACCGCTTTGCGCAGGGCATCAAGGTTGGTCAGATCGGCCTCATCGAAATTGGTGACATGGGGGATCAGCACGGAATTGCGCTGCAGCGCCGGCCCCGAAAGCCTGCCGATCCGCGAAAGCGGCAGGCGCTCAACCGGGCCGAAGGCCTCGGGGTTGAGTTTGGGCCAGGGCGCAAGGCCGAGGTCTGCGCCCCCTGGCGCGGGCGGTTGCGAGAGGCGGGTTTTGACAAAGCCCTCAACATCTTCAGGCGTGATGCGACCATTGCGGCCGCTGCCCGTGACCTGCGCCAGATCAGCCCCCAGACGAAAGGCCATCCGCCGCACGGAAGGAGAGGCATAAAGTGCTGCCTCCGGATCCGCCGGGGGTTTTGACGCAGGGGTAAGGACCTGAGCGGTGGCCTGGGCCTGTACCGGCTGAGGCGCAGGTGCCGCAACTGGCGCAGGCGCGGGGGGGACAACACCCGCCTCTGCCGCAAGGCGCAGCATGGGCTGACCGGCGCTGATCTGATCGCCAACCGCCACCAGCACCTCGAGCACCCTGCCGCCGCTGTCGGAGGGCACATCCAGCGTGGCCTTATCAGCCTCGATGACCAGCACCGTCTCGCCCGCGGCGATGATCTGCCCGGGCTTCACCGTCACTTCCACCACCGGAAGCGCGCCGGGAACACCCATATCGGGAATGAGGATTTCTTGCATCATGTTCCCCTCTCTCAGCGCGTCCAGGAGGCGGGCTGCTGCGGCGCCTGGGCCCGCGCCGTCTCATAAAGCCCGGCGTCGATTTTGCCGTCGCGGGCCAGGGCCTCCAAAGCGGCCAGCACCACCGAGGCGCTGTCGACCTCAAAGAAAGCGCGCAGCTGCTCTCGCGTGCCCGAGCGGCCAAAGCCATCGGTGCCAAGCGCGATGAAGCGCGCGCGGAGAAAGGGCGCGATCAGCTGTGGCAGGGCGCGGATGTAATCCGTGGCGGCGATCACCGGGGCATCCCCGGGCAACAGGCGCTCAATATGGCTGAGGGTCTGCGCCGACAGCCCCTGCAGGCGGTTGTCGCGCTCAATGGCTGCAGCCTCGCGGGCCAGTTCCGACCAGGAGGTGACGCTATAGACCTCAGAGGTCACCCCCAGAGCGGCCAGGGCCTGAGCCGCAGCGAGTACCTGCAAAAGGATCGTGCCCGAGCCCAGCAGCCGGATCTGCGGCGCGCCTTCGCCGTGGCGGCTGTGCAGATACATCCCCTTCAGCAGATCCCCTTCGGCGCCTTCGGGAAGCGCGCCCTGCGGATAATTCTCATTCATTACGGTGATATAGTGGAACTCGTCACGCTCCTCCTCCATCATGCGCCGGGCGGCATGATCCATGATGACCGCCAGTTCCGCACTGAAGGCCGGATCCCAGGAGCGGCAGTTCGGCACGCTGTGCGCGACCAGCAGGCTGGAGCCGTCCTGATGCTGCAAGCCCTCACCCGAAAGGGTGGTGCGCCCCGCCGTGGCCCCCAGAAGGATCCCCCGCGCGCGCTGATCCGCCGCCGCCCAGATCAGATCGCCGATGCGCTGAAAGCCGAACATCGAGTAGTAAATATAGACCGGCAGCAGCGGCAGATTATGCACCGAATAGGATGTGGCCGCCGCCGTCCAGGACGAGATCGCCCCCGCCTCGGTGATGCCTTCTTCCAGAAGCTGGCCATTGGCCGCTTCTTTGTAAAACATCATCGAGCCTGCATCTTCGGGCTGATAAAGCTGGCCCTGGGGGGCATAGATCCCGATCTGGCGGAACAGGTTATCCATCCCGAAGGTGCGCGCCTCATCGGCGACGATCGGCACGATGCGCGGGCCGAAGTCTTTGTCCTTCAACAGATTTCCAAGCATCCGCACCACCGCCATAGTGGTGGAGCCTTCGCGCCCGTCGCCCTGCAGCGCAAAGCCCGCCCAGGCCGCGCGCTCGGGCACCGCCACGGCCCCTGCGGCCCCTGGCGAGCGCTGCGGCAGCGCGCCGCCAAGCGCCTGGCGGCGGGCGCGCAGATAGGCCATCTCGGGGCTGTCGTCGGCTGGCTTATAGAAGTTCAGATCTTCGATATCGCGGTCGGGGATCGGCAGGCCAAAGCGGTCGCGGAAGGCCCGCAGCGCCTCGGTGTCGAGCTTTTTGGCCTGATGCGCCACCATGCGGCTTTCGCCCGCAGCTCCCATGCCATAGCCCTTTTTGGTCTTGGCCAGGATCACCGTGGGGCGGCCCTTATGGGCTTTGGCGGCGGCAAAAGCGGCGTGGAGTTTGCGCAGATCATGGCCGCCGCGCTTCAGCGCATTGATCTCGGCATCGGTCATATGCGCGACCAGCGCTGCGGTCTCGGGATTGGCCTCAAAGAACTTCTGGCGGTTGTAATCGCCGTCTTTCGAGCCGAGGTCCTGATAGGCGCCGTCCACCGTCTCTGAAAACCGCTTCAGCAGCGCATTGCCGCTGTCACGCGCAAAAAGCCCGTCCCAATCCGAGCCCCAGAGCACCTTGATGACATTCCAGCCCGCGCCGATAAAAAGCGACTCCAGCTCCTGGATGATCTGGCCATTGCCGCGCACCGGACCATCGAGCCGCTGCAGGTTGCAGTTGATGATAAAGGTCAGATTATCAAGGCCTTCGCGCGCGGCCAGCGTCAGGCCCGCGATGGATTCCGGCTCATCCATCTCTCCATCGCCAAAGACGCCCCAGACGTGGCGGCCCGCGGTCTCTGCCAGCCCCCGGCCCTCAAGATAGCGCAGGAAGCGCGCCTGATAGACCGCGCTGATCGGCCCGAGCCCCATGGAACCCGTTGGGAACTGCCAGAAATCGGGCATCAGCCAAGGGTGAGGATAGGACGACAGCCCCGCGCCACCAGTCTCCTGGCGGTAGTTTGAGAGCTGCTCTTCGCTCAGCCGCCCCTCAAGAAAAGCCCGCGCATAGACGCCGGGGGCGGAATGCGGCTGGAAATAGACCAGATCTCCGCCGTGGCCGGGACGCGGGGCCTCGAAGAAATGGTTAAAGCCGGTCTCAAAGATCTCGGCTGCTGAGGCATAGCTCGCGATATGCCCGCCGAGCGAGCCATAGGCCTTATTGCCGCGCAGCACCATCACCAGCGCGTTCCAGCGCATGATCGCCGTCAGCCGCTCCTCCATGGCGAGATCGCCGGGGTAGGCCCCCTGGGCGCTCAGCGGAAGGGTGTTGCGATAGGCCGAAAAGGGCTGGCTTTGCGCAAAAAGCCCCGAGCCGCGGGCCGCATCCTCTAGGCGGCGCAGCAGATAATGCGCGCGGGCGGAACCGGCGTGCAGTTCCGTGGCGCGGAAGGCCTCAAGCCACTCCTGGGTTTCCTGCGGATCGGTGTCGGGGGGCTGGACGGCGGTGGCCTGGCTCATCTGAAGCGTCTCTGAAAGGGCTGCTCAAAGACGCTAGGACAAAGCCCGCAGCAGAGGTTGCTGATCTGGCCGCCTTCCCCCTGAGGTTGAGGCGGGTCTGCGGTGTAAATGCCGGTGCAACAGCATAATCTGCCGCAGATCAGCTCTCCATCGGCAGGGCGGTTTTATAAGAGATCTGCCGCAGCGCAAAGCTGGAGCGGATGTTCCTGACGCCCGGGATCTCGGTCAGATCCTGCATGATGAAGGTCTGCAGCGCCTCCATATCGGGCACCACCACCCGCAGCAGATAGTCGCTGTCGCCGGTCATCAGATAGCATTCCATCACCTCGGGAAATTCGGCCACCCGCGTTTCAAAGCGGCTGAGAGCGGCTTTGTGCTGCATTTCCAGGCTGACCTGAATGAAAACCGTGATGCTCAGGCCAAGCGCCTCGGGCGGGACCAGCGCCACATAGGCCTTCAGAAAGCCCTCCTGTTCCAGCCGTCGCACCCGCGCCAGACAGGGCGAGGCCGAAAGCCCCACCCGCGCCGCAAGCTGCACATTGCTGATCCGCGCATCGCGCTGCAGCTCATCCAGAATACGCCGGTCGATGGCGTCAAGTTTTGCGGCCTTCATCGTGATCTCCCGTCCCCGGCGCCATTAGGCTTCAGAGCCATTGATTGTGCAATGATTTCAGGATCCGCATTGCGGCGGAGAGGCCCGTTTTATACGTGATCTGTTCTGTGTGGGATTATCGTCAGTCAACACAACGGCTGCCGCCGGCCATCCGCAAAGCGCTGCCCGAAGACCTGCCCCCCCTGAACGCCGGCCTTAACGGGAGCCGCTTTCATCAGCGGCTCCTGGCGGATGCGCCGCGCTGAGCCTCGCAAGGATCCACCGCTCAGCGCCCTCCGGCCGCCCCGCCAGACGCCAGAGGGACAGCAGACTGCCCGCGTAGATCAGCGCCCCAATGGCGCAAAGCAGCCCAAGCCGCAGCACGCCACCCGGGGCCTGTTCCGGCACCGGCAGAGCCTGGCCCGCCAGTGCAACCCCCGCCACCATCAGCGCGAGGGCGGGAAAGATCCGCGCGCAGTGCCGGATCTGCTGTGTCGCTGAGATCCCGATTGCCCCCCCCGCAAGCGAGAGCATGACCGCAATCATCACCAAAGCGGCCAGGGCCCGGGCTGCCGCCGCTTCAACCAGGCCAAAGGCCAGCGCCGCAAACAGCGTGACCGGCAGGCGCAGCAGCAGCGACAGCCCTTCGCGTGCCGCCAGCACCCGCGTGCGCCCAAGCGCCATCAGAAGCGCCTGACCCGGCAAAGTGAGAACCTGCAGCGCGATCACCGGGGCCAGCCACCAGATGATCGGCACCATCGCCCCCCAGCCCGCGCCCAGCACCAGGGGCACCAGATCGCCCGCCAGGGCTGCGAACAAAAAGCCAGCCGGGGCGATCACGGCCAGCAGGATCTGCTGTCCCAAAAGATAGGTATCGCGCAGCCGCAAAGGCTCGGCCTGCAGCGCGGCAAACCCCGCAAAGAGCGGCTGAGAGACCGGGGCGGCCAGGGTATAAGTGGCCAGCGACGCCAGATCCCCGGCCATGGCATAAAGCCCGAGCTGCGGCCTGCCGAGGATCGCGCCGACGACAAAGCGGTCGATCTGCTGGTTCAGCGTGAAGATCATCCGCGACAGCGTCACCCAGCCCGCAAAGCGAAAGATCCCCCTGACGCCGGTCAGAGACAGGCGCAAAGACCAGGGCGCAAGGACATGCGTGCTGAGCGATGCGATCACGGGGCCGGTCACCAGCCCCGCCACCAGCGCCCAATAGCCGCCTCCGGCGGCCGCCACCGCCAGCATGGCGACAAAAGCGGCGAGCTTGCCGTAAAGATGACTGCGCGCCAGAGCCGCGTAATTCAGCGCCCGCAGCGCGTGAATCATCGCCGGACTGGCACAGCCCTGGATCAGCGGTGCCAGCGCCAGGGTGTTCAGGATGGCCGCAAGCCGCGGCTCGTCAAAGAGCCCTGCAAGGGGCGCGGCCATGCCCAGCAGCAAAAGCGCGATCAAAAGACCGCGCAGCAGCGTCAGGGTGAAGGCTGCGCTGACCTCTCCCGGGGACAGCGCGCCGCGTTGAATAAGCGCCTCGGTCACCGGCACTTCCGTAAGCGAGCCGACAATCACCATGACCCCCGCAGCCAGGGCAACAAGGCCGAAATCCTCCGGCGTCAAAAGCCGCGCGAGGATCAGGATGGCACCAAAATCAAGGCATTTTGAAACCAGTTGCACCGCCGCCATCAGCCCGGCGCTGCGCGCGATACCGCCCCGCCTCATCCCGCTTTCCGCCAGAGGCTGAGGGCCAGGCGGCGCAGTCTGCGCAGCACCCGCCGCATGAGGGGGCCGTGAGTCTGCCGCCTCAGGCGGCGCAGAAGGGGCGCGAGCTCCGCCTCAAACTGCCCGATATTGCCAGAGGCCCGTGCCGCGCGGAAAGCAGGGTGGCAGGCGAGGGCGATCTCATGTCGCAGATCATAGATCGCGCGCCGCGCCCGGTCGGGGGCCAGCGAGGGAACAACACGGCGGCGCGGCAGCCAGGCGCTCTGCGCTTTGCGCTTTGCCAGCCGATGGGCCAGACCTTCGCGGCGGTGGCGCAGACCGCCCGCCTGACTTTGCGCGACACGCTCCGGCGTCAGCGGGGTGACCGCCAGATCACCGCGCAGGCGGCCCTCTTCAATCAGGGCGGCCAGGGCGGGGCTGCGGGTCACGACGATATTCTCTCCGCGCGGGTCCTGCACAAACTCCGGCAGCCAGGCATCGCCGATCGCCACATCGGCGCATTCGGCCAGAACGTCATCGCAAAACTCGCAGGCGGGCAGACGAAAGAGCCCCTCGCCCCAGTCATGCCCGTTAAGAGCGCGCATCGGCACCACCTCAGGCGCGGTCCCCGGCGGTGCCCCGCGGCGGCGCAGCGCAAAGCCATATTCCGATGCCGGGCGGTCGGTCAGCTTATGGCGAAAATCGCACCCCCCGAGCCCGCCCGGAGGCACATCGCGCTGCCAGGCAAGATAGTCGGCAAAGCGCGCCGATTTCAGATGGCCGCAGACAAGGCCGATCAGCACCGGTGCCCGCTCGGGCGCCAGCGCACCATCCCTGATTGCGCCGCGCAGGCCCTTGATAAAGCAGGGCAATGCGATGATGGCCGCCCGCTCCTGCGAGGCGGCCAGATCCGCAAGGACGCGCGACATCTCAACCGGATAGTAGCGCGATTTCTTCCCCTCAGAGATCTCGTCCCGGCGGCGCGAAACCCGGTAGCTGAAGAGCGGATCAGCGGGGTCGGCCTGCGCGCTTTGCGGTCGGACATGCAGCACGCAGTCCACGGTTTTGCGGGCCAGCAGCTCGGCGGCCAGCCAGCTGACCAGACCGCCCGAGCCGCTGGAGAGCCGCGCGGGATCATCGGTCAGATGAACGGCGGCTGTCGTCAGATGCCGCCCGATCTGCGGGTCGGCGGGCAGCTCAGGCCAGAGGCGCGCGGCGATTGCTGTCTCATCAGGCCCCTCGCCCGACATCGGGCATTGCGCCGCGGGGGGAAGCGCATCGCTGTCCCCGGCCCCCCGCCGCTGCGGCCGGAACTGCCCCTCTTCTGAGAGCGCCATTTTCAGCGCATCCGGCGCGCGAAACGCGCAAATCCCGCAGCCGGTGCAAAAGCCCGCTTCCGCCAGATCGAGAACGGTCTTCATACCCGCAAAACCCGCACAGACAGGACCAGCCAAAGGCCCCTGCGGCCTTTGCGCCCGACCTCGGTGGCACGCCGCAGGCGGTCAGGCAATGCGCGCAATTGTGTCAGATAAGCGGGGCGGTCTGCGGCGGGGATTGCGCATCGCCGCTCCGGTTCACCGAAGGACGGGCTGGGCGTTGCGCGCAGCCTTTCGGCCCGGCGGGATCCGCGCCCGCCCGCCCTCAGGGCTGCGGCAGGCTTGTCTTATGCTGTGGTGCTGCGGGATTGCCCGGGCGGGATGCCGGAGAGGGTGTTTCTGCAGGGCGATCTGCTGATGCAGGTGCAGCCATATCGAAACACGCCGGTTCTGGTTTCGCGCGGTGTCAGCGCGGACACGGCCTGAGCCCTGCAGGCAAAGGGAGGGTAAGCTGACACTCAAAGCAAAATTTATCGGTCAGCAGGCTGCAGCTTGCCCGGCTTTCATAAGTTCCGCACGCCCCGCATTGGGGCAGGGCGTGCGGAGGGTCTCAGCCGTTCAGCGGAAGCCAAATCCCAGGCCTTCGAGAGTGCTGCGCAACACATGCCGTCCGCTCAACCCCTTCAGCGAGCCGAGACGGCCCTTCAGCAGCGCGGTCCAGGGCTGCGGCGAGAGCCCCTGTTCGGCGCGGAAGGTCAGGGTGGCGGCGTCATGGCGGGCGACGGCGTCTGCCTGATCGGCGTTGTAGCGCTCATGATGCAAAACGGCGTCCTGGGGCAGGCGCGGCTTGACGGCGGTGGCGACCGAGGGGTCGGGGTGGCCGACCACAAGCCCCGCCACCACATAGGCGCGTTTGGGCAGGCCGATCAGCTCTGCGAGTTCTGCCGGGTGATTGCGCAGGCCGCCGATATAGACCGTCCCGAGGCCCAGAGATTCCGCCGCCACCAGCGCGTTTTGCGCCGCCAGCATGGCGTCAACCGAGGCCAGCAGGAAAGCCTCGGTGTGATCGAGCGCTTCGGTCCCGGTGCCTTCCGCCTGCAGGATGGTCTCTGTCCGCGACAGATCCGCGATCCACAGGAAGCACAGCGGCGCCTCGGCGATGTGTTTCTGCCCGCCCGCAAGCTCTGCGAGCTTTGCCCGGGTGGCGGCGTCCTGCACGGCCACCACGCTCCAGACCTGAAGGTTGGAGGAGGTGGGCGCCGAAGAGGCCGCGGCCACCAGCAGTTCCACCGTGCCCGCGCTCAGCGGCTGCGGCAGGAAATTCCGCACCGAGCGATGCGCCAGCAGGCTCTCAATCACCGGGGTGGGTGCTGCGGTGCCAGCCAGGGCTTCGCCGTAGCGGGTGGCGATCGGGCAGGTCTGTTCCGTCAAAGTCATCGTCCTTAAAGTCCTTTAAGATCAAGCAGATTGAGGTCTTCCGGGGTCAGCTGAAGCAGCACCCCTTCCAGCAGCGCGGTCAGCTGCGCCACCGAGGTCACCGAGGCCAGCGGCGCCACCACGCCCGGTTGATGCAGCAGCCAGGAAATCGCCAGCGCCGCATGGCTCGCGCCGCGGGCCTCTGTCACCTGGTCCATGGCGGCCAGCACCCGCAGCCCGTCATCATTGAGATAACGGCTGACGCTGTTGCCGCGCGGGCTTTGCGCAAGATCGGCCTTTGTGCGGTATTTCCCGGTCAGAAAGCCTGCCGAAAGCGAGTAAAACGGGATCAGGCTCAGCCCCTCAAAGAGCATCAGATCCTGCAGATCGCCCTCATATTTATGCCGGGTGCGCAGGTTATATTCGTTCTGCACGGTCTCATAACGCGGCAGGCCTTGATCCTGGCTCAGGCTCAGGGCCTCGCCCAGCTGGTCCGCGTTGAAGTTTGAGCAGCCGATGGCGCGGACCTTGCCCGCAGCGATCAGCCGCTCATAGGCCTTCAGCGTCTCGTCCTGCGGCACCCCGGCATCAAAGAGATGGCTTTGATAAAGATCGATATAATCGGTCTGCAGGCGGCGCAGAGAGGCCTCCGCGGCGCGCTCAATATGGGCGGCGGAAAGCCCCTTGCCCCCGGCCCCCAGATCCATGCCGACCTTGGTGAAGATCTGCACACGGTCGCGGTTGCCGCGCGCTTTCATCCAGCGGCCAAGGATCCGCTCGCTTTCGCTGTCATTGCCGGGCACCCAGCGGGAATAGACATCGGCGGTATCAAAGGCGCCAAAGCCCTGGTCGGTGAAGGCGTCGAAAATGTCGAAAGAGGTCGCCTGATCTGCGGTCCAGCCTGCGGTATTGGTGCCGAGGATGAAGGGCGCGATGGAAAGTCCGCTGCGGCCGAGGGCGCGATGGTCCATGGATGCGAAGTCCCTGCTGTTATCTGACAGCAGGTATAGCCGCTCAGTCGCGGGGGGCCAGCCCTTCCGGACCTGGCGCGCCGCTTTCAAAGCCTGGCTGCGCAAGACATCGGCAGTCTGCAGGCGAAGGCAGCACCCTGCCTGCAGATGCGGGGCGCTTCAGCCCAGAAGGGCGGTCCACACGCGGTAGCGCCCGCGCCCGGTCAGCTCGCGGATCAGGCCGCGTTGCGTGAAGAGATCAAGGTTGCGCTGCACTGCGGCGCGCGAGGCCCCGGTCTCCTGCTCGGCCATCGGCGCAGAGATGCTCGGCCAGTCCTTCAACAGCCCCAGAAGCCGCGGCGGCGTGCGCCCTGAGAGATCCGAGATCGCCTCTTCCGCGCGCAGGCTCCAGGCGGCCAGACGGTCGAGATGCATCAGCGCCGCGAGAACCGCCTGATGCGCGCCAAGGATCCAGCCCTGAAGCCGCGGTCCCGCGCCGCCCTGGGCCACCAGCCCCGGAAAGCCCGCCAGCGACAAAGGCAGGAAGCCATGGCCCGAGGCCGGAGCCCCGCCCAGCCGTGCGGCCAGAACCGCCGCCTCCAGATCGCGCGCCGATGAGGGATCGGTCATGCGCCAGAGATGGAAAAGCACCGCCGACTGCACGATGGGATGCAGCGACGACAGGCTTTCCAGCACATCACAGGCGTCCTTCACGCGCGGCGAGGGCGGCGTGCCGGGGGCGTGCCCGAGAAGCTGGCTCAGCGCCTCGGCCCGCTCAGATCCCACCGGGGCGGGGCCGGTGGTCAGACGGCGCACCGCCCAGGCTCCGCGTGCCAGCGCCTGGGCGTCGGTTCCGGTCGCGCCGATCTGCAGCGAAATCCACAGCACCAGACGATCCGCAGGCAGCCGGTCGCCGCTCCACCAGCCAAGGCTGGCCACTTCCTGCAGCGCAAGACGGCGGCGCGCGCCCTCACCATGCAGGCGCAGACGCTCTTCCAGGCGGCCGAAATCAAAGCTCAGCGCCGCCAGATCCAACGCCTGTTCGGCTTCTGCCGCCCGCCACTCCTGGAACGGGAAAAGCGCGCTTTCCACCCCGGCCGAAACCTCTGAGGCGTCAAGGTTATCCTCCGGATCGGGGGGGAGGAACCACAGATCGCCGTCACCGTCCTCGGTGTCGTCGTTATAGGGATCAAACGGGGGGTCATCGGTAAATCTGGCCATGCTGCGCATTATGTCCGCAGAGCGCCTGGCCAGCAAGCGGGTGTTGCGGGCTCTGACCCTGTGATGCGGGCGTTTTTGGCGCCGCAAAACCTCTGGCCCTCAGGCGGTGTCCCCGATGGAACAAGCGCGGGGAGGGGCGCCCGTCATATGGTGCCGGGAGAGCAGGCAGGCCGCCTGGGGCTGAGCGGGTCTTTCGCGCGCCGCCGCGCTCAGGCCCTTCCAGGCCCTGAGGCAAAACGGCACATGGAAGGGCGTTCGCGGCCCCGAACTCTGAGCGCTGCCGGAATCCCCCGGGCTTACGGCGTCAAAAAGCGACGATCCTGCGGCAGGGGGGCGATGTTTTGCCGGGCTGATGCGAAAGGGCTGAGACTATTAGGGCCTTCTTCATCGCTCTCGGGCCAAATGAGCCTTCGGCCGACCGCTCGGCACCCCGTGGGATACAGAATTGACAAGGAAAGTGAAAATGGCATGGTGAAGCGCATCAGGGACCCGTAAGGCTGCCCTTCGGTCTGACGAGTGACAGGGATAGCAGAACCCATGCAGCAACCGCGCCTGACGGGCCCCGGGGCGGGGTCTGACAGATATGATGTCCTGACCGCGCTTTCCGTGGCGGCGCTTGGCACGGGCGGGCATCAGCAGGTTCTGCTGCTGCGCCTGATGGCGCTGGTGACGGCGCGTTATAACTGGGCGCAGGATGAATTGTCGCTGGGCCAGAAGGATATGGCGCTGATGTGGTCGGTGGATCAGCGGACGGTGAAGCGGGAGATCCGCAAGCTGATTGATGCCCATCTGCTGGTGCTGCTGCGCCCTGGTGTGAAGGGACGTGTGGCGACCTACCGGTTGAATTTGCGCAAAATTGCCGAGTTGACCGAAGGCTTCTGGGGCCGCGTCGGCTCCGATTTTGAGGCACGGATGACCGAGCGCTATGCCCGCCGCGCCGAGCCGGAAGACCGGGTGGTGCGGCTTGATTTTACCGCCAGACCGCAGCCTGCGGACGACAGTCCCTGGCAGCGGGTCCTGCAGCGACTGCGCGGCGCGGATCCGGCGCGGGCGGGGGCCTGGTTCGACAATCTGGTGGTTCTGCACGACACTTCACCTGACCTTGCCCTTGAGGCCCCCTCGCTCTTCGCGCTGCGCTATATCGAGACGCATCTGCTTGCTCAGATGAAAATCGCGATGCGACAGGAGCTTGGCCCTGGATGGCGGCTGAAGGTGACGGTGCGGCAATAATCCGCCTGCTGCAGGTGCGAAAACCGGCAGAAAACGCACCTTATGTTACATTCCATCAACTGCCTTTGAACGCCGCTTGCGTGCCATGCGGCGGCAATCGTATATGAGAGCAGCAGTCCACACCCAGTCCCCGAGCAAGCATAGGGTTTTCTTAACGAATGTCCCGCGACATTATCAGTGACGTCACCTTTACGCGCCGTACCCTTTTGATCTCGGGGTCAGTCTTTGCGCTGAATTCAGCCGGTGCGGTTCCGGCACTCGCCGGCAATGCTGCGGTGCAGCAATTCTCCTGGGATCTGCTGAGCGCCGAAATGCAGGCGCTGGCTGCGCAGGCTCATCGCACCCCGGCGGGGGTTGAGGGTTTTCTGGCGGGTCTGAACTATGATGATTACCGCCTGATCCGCTTTCGCCCGGACCGGCTGCGCTGGTCTGCGCCGACGAGCCCTTTCCGGCTTGCGGCTTTCCCTCCGGGCTGGCTTTTCAAAGAGCCGGTGGTGCTTTTTGAGGTCACGGGCGATGAGGCGCGGGAGATGCGCTTCAGCACCTCGGATTTTGAGTTTCTCAACAATCTGCTGGACCGCGCCCCCGAACTGGACGCGCTTCCGGGTGTGGCGGGCTTCCGGCTGCACAGCTATCTGAACCGGCCCGATGTGCTGGATGAACTGGTGGCCTTTGTCGGCGCGAGTTACTTCCGGGCGCTTGGCCGCAATTCGGCCTATGGGATTTCGGCGCGCGGTCTGGCGCTGAACACCGCCACGGCCAGCGGTGAGGAATTCCCGCGCTTCAGCCGCTTCTACATCGACCGCAGCGGCGCGCCGGCTGAGATCACCGTTTATGCAGCGCTCGAAAGCCCTTCGGTGACGGGCGCTTACCGCTTTGTCATTCGCCCGGGCACCGCGACGCAGATGGATGTGACCTGCCGTCTGTGGTTCCGCAGCGATGTGGAGGAGCTGGGCGTGGCCCCGCTGACCTCGATGTATCTCTTCTCCGAGAAAAGCCGCGCGCAGTTTGATGACTTCCGCCCCAAGGTGCACGACAGCGACGGTCTGCAGATCATCCGCGCCGATGGCGAGCGGATCTGGCGACCGCTGTCGAACCCCTCGCGGCTTTCGGGCAGCTATTTCGCAGAGACCTCGCCGAAGCGCTTTGGTCTGCACCAGCGTGACCGCCGCTTTGAGAGCTTCCAGGACCTGGAGGCGAATTACCACCGCCGCCCCTCGCTGGATGTGGAGCCGCTGGGCGACTGGGGTCCGGGGCATGTGCGTCTGGTCGAGATCCCTTCGGATTCAGAGGCCAATGACAATATCGTCGCCTATTGGGTGCCCGAGGCCAAAGTGAAGGCCGGTGAAAGCCGGGAATTCGCTTACCGGCTGCACTGGGGCGACCTGCCGCTTGATCTGAGCGAGCCGCTTGCCCATGTAGAAGAGACCAGGGCAGGCCACGGAGGCGTGGCAGCCGGGGGTGTACGCAGCGGTGAGCGGAAGTTCGTGATCGATTTCCGTGGCGGTCTGCTCGACAATCTCGGCGCGGATGCGCAGATCGAGGGTATGGTCTCGGTCGCCAATGCGCAGGTCCTGTCGCGCGTGGTACAGCGCGTCCCTCTCACCGGGGCGTGGCGCCTCTTTATCGATATCGCGGCTGAACCTGACGCCGTGGTGGAACTCTCTGCGCATCTGGCCGGATACGGCCGTAAGCTTTCTGAGAACTGGCTTTACCAGTGGATCAACAGCAAATGAACGATACCTCTGACGTCAATCTTTCCCCGGCCCGTCCGGTTGTGACCGACCGCGGTGCGCTGCCCGACGCCCCGATGGCCATGCCTGCGCAGCGCCTTGAAGCGCTGCCGCGCGGCCGGTTCGGCTGGCTGTCGCTGCGCGCCATCGCCCGCGGAGCATAATTTATGCACTCTCCCGCTGCTAAGGTCCGGGTCTGGCTGATCCGGACCCTTTTGCTGTCTGTCAGCCTGCTGGCGGGGGTCGGGGGCTTCACCCTGTTCCTGCGCTACGGCATGGCGGATGGCTGGGATGTGATGGATGTGGTGCGTGCGGCCCTGATCCTGATCTCCACCTTCTGGCTGACCTGGGGCGCGGTGCAGGCGCTGGCGGGGCTGACCACCCGCCCGCCCGGGGCTGCGCGCAATGCGGGGGCGCTGACGGGCCGGACGGTCGTGCTGGTCCCGGTCTACAACGAAGAGCCGACGATCACCTTTGCGCGCATCGCTGCGATGCTGGATTCGGTCGATGCCACGGGGCAGGGCGCGCTTTTTGATTTCGCGATCCTGTCGGACACCCGTGACGCCAAAGTCGCCGCGCAGGAGCGGGCCTGGTTTGAGAAGCTGCTCGATGATACCGGCGCGGAGGGGCGGATTTTCTACCGCATCCGCGAGACCAACCGGGGCCGCAAGGCGGGCAATATTGAGGATTTCTTCACCCGCTCGGGTGCAGGCTACGAATTTGCCGTGATCCTCGATGCCGACAGCCTGATGGAAGGCGAAACCCTCGTCGAGATGGTGCGCCGCATGGAGGCAGCCCCCGATCTGGGTCTCTTGCAGACCCTGCCGGTGGTGGTGAATGCGCGCTCCTCCTTCAGCCGCATTCAGCAGTTTTCGGCGGCGTTCTATTCGCCGATCTTCTGTCGGGGCCTTGCGATGATGCAGGGCCGCACCGGGCCGTTCTGGGGCCATAACGCCATCGTGCGCGTGCGCGCCTTTGCAGAAAGCGCAGGCCTGCCGGAGCTGACGGGCAAGCCGCCTTTCGGGGGCCATATCCTCAGTCATGACTATGTTGAGGCCGCCCTTCTGGCGCGGGCCGGCTGGACGGTGCGGGTCGATGATGATCTGGGCGGCTCTTATGAAGAGGGCCCGGAGAATATGGTCCTTCACGCCAAGCGCGACCGCCGCTGGTGTCAGGGCAACCTGCAACACGGGCGGCTTTTGTTCGCGCCGGGGCTGAAACTCTGGAGCCGCTTCGTCTTCATTCAGGGTATTCTTTCCTATCTCTCGCCGGTGCTCTGGCTGATGTTTCTGCTGGCCTCCATCGCAGCGCCGCTGTTCGTGCCGCCGGTGAACTACTTCCCGATTGAGGGCTGGTCCTTCCCGGTGATCCCGGTCTCTGAGGCTTCGCGCGCGATTGCGCTGGCGATCGGGGTCTTCAGTCTGCTGTTTCTGCCCAAGCTCCTTATCCTGCTGGATGCGATCCTGCGCGGGCGGGCGAAGGGCTATGGCGGGGCCTTCCGCGCCGGGGCTTCGGTGCTGACGGAGCTTTTGTTTTCGGCCATCGCGGCGCCGGTCTTTTTGATGTTCAACACCCGCTCGGTGCTGCAGGTCCTCTCAGGCCGGGATGGCGGCTGGCCTGCGCAGTCGCGCGGCGACGGCTCGCTGACCCTGCGCGAGGCCTGGGCCACGGGTGCCTGGATCGTCTCCTCGGGGGCTTCGGGCTTTGGTCTGGCCTTCTGGTTTGCGCCCGGCCTTGTGCCCTGGCTCAGCCCGGTGCTGCTGCCGATGTTCTTTGCGCCGCTGATCCTCTGGGCCTCGTCGCAAAAGGGTAGCCTGTGCCGCTTTCTCACCCCCTCTGAGACCAGCCGTCCCGCGATCCTGCGCCGTCATGAAGCCTGGATCACCCGCTGGACCGGCCCGCAGGCCTGAGCACAGCCGCGCTTGAATGCAGGCGGGGGCCGCGCTATATCGGCAGTCACGCGCAGGTGATCCTGCGCGTGAAACCTGTTCGATGACCGGGCCCCTCTGGCGAAAGTGGCGGCGCTTTCGTGATGTCGGCATCGCAACATTCATTGCCGCCGGACTTCA
Source organism: Falsigemmobacter faecalis (assembly GCF_003863335.1). Lineage (GTDB taxonomy): Bacteria > Pseudomonadota > Alphaproteobacteria > Rhodobacterales > Rhodobacteraceae > Wagnerdoeblera > Wagnerdoeblera faecalis. The sequence continues at coordinate 225,471 of NZ_RRAZ01000002.1, forward strand.
TCATCATGTCGAATAAGACATCGCTTCAGGCAGGGTCAGACAAACCGCTGCTCGCTTATCTGAAATGGGCCCTCATCACGACCGTTCTCGGCCTCGCGCTTGGCGCATGGCTGGGCTGGGAGACCACCGGCACCGTCAGCGGTACGCTGACGATCTTCTTCATCTGCGCTGTGCTTGCCGTGCTGGAAATCTCGCTGTCCTTCGATAATGCGATCGTAAACGCGAACAAACTCAAAGACATGACCCCGGAGTGGCAGCACCGCTTCCTGACCTGGGGGATCCTGATTGCCGTCTTCGGCATGCGGATTGTCTTCCCGCTGCTGATCGTGGTGATCGCGGCCAATGTCGGCCCCTGGACCGCGCTGGTCATGGCCGCCACCGATCCCGATCAATATTCGCAGATCATGATGGACGCCCATCTGCCCATCGCGGCTTTTGGCGGCACCTTCCTGATGATGGTGGCGCTGTCCTTCTTCTTTAACCACGAAAAAGACATCCACTGGGTCCGCTGGGTGGAAGAGAAAGCGGTGTCTTACTCTTCGGTGAAGGGCATTGAGATTGCGGTCGTGCTGATCGTGATGATGATTTTCTCCAAGATCATCGCGGGCTCGGATGATCCGAAACTGGGTCCGGTCGCGGCCAATACCTTCTTTTATTCGGCCGTCTGGGGTCTGCTGACCTTCCTGATGGTTGAAGTGCTGGGCGGCATTCTGGACCGCAGCCAGCAGATGCTGGAGGGCGCGGCCAAGGGTGGTCTGGGCGCGTTCCTTTACCTCGAAGTGCTGGACGCCAGCTTCTCCTTTGACGGTGTGATCGGGGCCTTCGCGCTGACCTCGAACCTCTTTGTCATCGCCATCGGCCTTGGCATCGGCGCGATGTATGTCCGCTCGATGACCATCATGCTGGTCGAAAAGGGCACGCTGACCGAGTACCGCTTCCTTGAGCATGGGGCGTTCTATGCGATCCTGATCCTGTCGATCATCATGTATGTCCAGTCGCTGTTCCATATCCCGGAAGTGATCACCGGCATGGGCGGGGCGGCGCTGATTGGTGTGGCGCTCTGGTCCTCGATCCGCTGGAACCGGGTGCATGGCAGCGAAGACTAAGAGCCGCTGATCTTCTCAGACGGTCTGAAAGCCCCGCCCCCTGGCGGGGCTTCTCTATTGGGTGCTCATAAGTCAAGCTCCGTTTTG
>NZ_RRAZ01000020.1 GCF_003863335.1 Falsigemmobacter faecalis
CGATCCCCCGGATCAAATGCTTGTCCTGCCCATACCCGGACTGTTTTCTGATCCTCCTCATACCTTGAAGGCCGGGCTGTGGTTCCGACGCGGTCGTCTTGCCATGGTCTTCTCCTCACTCGCAGCATCATGCTGCTCAATCGCCGGGAAATTGATCCGCTGGATCAATTTCTGGCCCGGCTCATACGCGGAAAATCCACTTATCCCGGCTGTTCAGATTTCCGCAGCCACCTCACTCGGATGGCTTTGGGTTCACTTGCTGGAATGGCGACATTCCAGCAGGATCGATGCCATGACAGCGAAATCATCGCATGGAAAGCTGTCGTCAACGCCGGCTTCAGCGGCTCGGATCTCCGTGACATTATGCGGGAAGCGGTCGAGCGGCGCTTTAGTGCCTGCTGCACCCCTGCCGTCATCGAGATGCAGACAGCCAATGGCTCGCCTTATATCACCAAAGAAGCCCGGACCTTTGCCCGCCAGATCGGCCTGAAACCCTGCTTCACACCAATCAGAAGCTCCCAAAGCAACGGGATCTCGGAGGCGCTCGTGAAGACCCTCAAGCGCGACCACGCCCGGATCACGCCTTTGTCGGATGCCCGAACCGTTCTTGGATTGATCGGGGGCTGGTTCGGGGACTACAGCGCAAACCACCCGCACTCAGGGCTGAAGATGCGCTCCCCACGCGCGTTCATTGCAGCCAAATCGCAACCGCCTGAGTGTTCGGTGAAACGGGGGCCAATGCCTATCGATATGAACCGAAGGACTGCGCCGCGAAAGAAGCCGATTGGGGTGCGCCGGAACTTTTGACGCTTTGGTTTCTCGTCGCTGACATCCTCCAGCAGTGAAATCCCATGTCGCTGCAGACAACGATGACGGGCTGAGATGCGGGATGCCGGGCTGAAGAGTCGTCCAAGGGCGGCAGAGTGTGGCGACGGAACGCGACGACCATCGCCTCTTCGTCCCCGGTTCAAACCGTCGAACGGGGCTCTTCTGGCTTTCCACCGAAGACTGTTTACGCCACCTGGCTACGGTCCTGGGGTTCGCCGGGAAAACGATCTGCCTCACTCCCGGGCTCGCGGCTTAGGGCTGCCATCAGTCGGGCCTGCCGTTGAGCCGATGGCGGGAAAGCCCTCAGTATTGCAGCTCGGACGACCTGCTTGGTCGTGGCGCGGCCATGACAAGCCTGTCCCACAGGGCTTCTTCCAATCTATCGAAAGGATCGCACCCTCAAACCATGGGATCAAACACCAGAAGGTGCCTGTGATCCCTGGATGGCGAAGAGATTTACGACAGGTCCTGTTCCCGGCGGCACGCGCCGCCTCTCTGCGCGATCTGGCCCTGAGGGCGGCAGCTCAGCGTTTGCGGGGAAAGCTCCGTAACCTCGCGAGTATTGTGATCGCCAGATGTCATGGGCCATCGCCAATGCGCTGCGGCAGCCAGGACAGAAATGGTTTGATAAAGCGCACGGAGACACATGTGTTCAAATTAGAGCTGCTGATACACCATGGCCTGCGTCATGACGGCTCAGACGTGTCAGTCTGGCAGAGGTCGTGCGGTGCGTATGGACACCAGATCCCGGGACCGACCGGCTGGAATTTACTTTCTTTTGGGTTGACCAACTGCAAGCGCCTGCGAAATCTGCTCCGCTGCCCGATGGGCTGTGTGATCGCGGCGCGACAGCGCGCGGCATCGGTTGGGAAGCTCAGGGTCTCTCAGGATCTCTTCCAAAAGCTCCCCGGCCCGGCGCTGCAGCGCGGCAAGGTCGCGATGTTCAACAACCTGACCGACGCGCTCTGAGCGGATGATCGTCGCAAGATCGTTGCCGGGGTTCACACAGGCCAGCACGGGAAGGCCGCTTTGCATATAGGCCAGGAATTTCCCGGGGATGTTATGCGTGCGGTGACGCGGGTCCAGAACGACCAGCCCGGCGCTGCAGCGCGCGCAAAGCCCGGGGATCTCATCGGGGTCTGTTTCGCCGTGAAAGAGCACGTTCGGCAGCCCCCCGGCCAGCCTGCGCAGCTGTGCCACCTCACTGCCGCGGCCAACGAAGAGAAAGCCGACATCCTCCCGGTGCTGCAGGGCGCGCGCCAGATCAATCACCACATCCAGGCCCTGGGCCACGCCCATATTGCCCGCATAAAGAAAGATCTTACGCCCGGCGAGCGGACTGAGATCCATCCGGGCCGGGGCCGGGGCGCTGGCCGCCTCGCCGAGCCAGTTTTGCAGAACCTCCGCGCGGGTGCGGGGGGGCAGGTCGCGAAGCCAGGCGAGGTTGCCCCGGGCTTGCACACCGATCACATCGGCCGCGCGATATTGCGCGCGCGCCACCGCGCTGAGGGCGCGAAAGGGCAGGCTTTGTCGGCGCAAAAGGCCCAGATCGGCGGCCCAGTCCGGGAAGATATCGCGCAAAATCAGATAGCTCTGGCAGCCACTTCGGCGCTTCAGCCGCCGCACGAGCGGCGCGAAAAAGATCGAGGGCGAATACCAGATCACGCCGTCAAAGCGCCTCTGCGCAAGCGGGCTGCGGGCAAAATTTCGGGCCATGGCATAGGGCATAATCAGCTCTGCCAGAGTGCGGCGAAAATAGCTGATATCCTTTGTCGGCGGGGTTTTCAGCCGCAGGATGCAGGCGCCATCGACCTCTTCCTGGCGCCAGGCCTCGGGCTGATCGGTGCCGGGCAGCAGCACCGTCACCTCATGCCCCTGCCCGACAAGCGCCCGCGTCAGATCCCTGATCTGCACCGCGCCGGATGTGCGCAGCGGCGGAAAACAATCCGCAATCAGGACAAGGCGCATGATTTACTCCTTTCTCCAGACCACTCTGTTCACGTAATCGGTATAGCTGTGCAGAATGCGCAGCACCTTTTCGCTGACATTGGGCACCGCGTAATCGGCCACCTGCCGCAGCATCCGCTGATCGCCGCGCCCCTGGGCGGAAAGGATCGCGAGGCCCTGGCGCACCCGCACGGGGTCAAGGCCAACCATCATCACCGAGGCCTCCTCCATGCCCTCCGGGCGCTCCTGAGCCTCGCGCAGATTGAGCGCGGGGAAATTCAGGATGGAGGATTCCTCCGTGATGGTGCCGCTGTCTGAAAGCACCGCCCGCGCCTCTGTCTGCAGCTTTACGTAGTCATGAAACCCCAGGGGTTTCATCAATCGCACCCCCGCATGAAAGGTCACGCCCGCCGCCTCAACACGCCTGCGAAGACGCGGATGCGCAGAGACGATCACCGGCACGGCCTGCTCTTCCGCAAGCATGTTCAGCACCGCGACAAGGCGGCTGAAATTCCGCGCCGTTTCAATGTTCTCCTCGCGGTGCGCGCTGACGACGAAGTAGTGATCCGGGGCCAGCCCCAGCCGCGACAGCACATCTGAGGCGCGGATCTGCGGCAGATAATGGGTCAGCACCTCAAACATCGGGCTGCCGGTTTTGATCACCTGATCGGGCGCCAGCCCCTCACGCAGCAGATAGTCCCGCGCGATGGCGCTATAGGTCAGGTTGATATCGGCGGTGTGATCGACGATCCGCCGGTTGGTTTCTTCGGGCACCCGCTGATCAAAGCAGCGATTGCCGGCCTCCATGTGAAAGATCGGGATCTGACGGCGCTTGGCCGGTATCACCGAAAGACAGCTGTTGGTGTCCCCCAGCACCAGAAGCGCCTCCGGGGTTTGTGCCAGCATGACGGCATCCGCCGCCGTGATCAGCCTGCCTATGGTCTGCGCCGCCGAAGTGCTGCCCTCGGCACTGTTGAGGAAATAATCGGGTTTGCGGATCTGCAGATCCTCAAAGAAAACCTGATTGAGTTCATAGTCATAGTTCTGCCCGGTATGAACGAGGATATGATCGCAGTGACGGTCGAGCAGCGGCAGAACACGCGACAGCCGGATGATCTCAGGCCGGGTTCCGAGTATGGTCATGACCTTCAGCTTTTTCATGCGCTGAGCCTTGCTGAGATGGTGTCGGGGCGGTCAGGGTTAAAAATCTCACTCGCCCACAGGAGCGCGATCAAAGGCCCGGTCCCGATATTGGTGACGTCATGCGCCCAGCCGGGCACCGTCTCGACGATGCGCGGCTCAAGACCCGTGCTGCGCAACTGCGCCTCTTCGCCGGTAAAGACATTGCGGAAGCGAAACAGCGCCTCGCCTTCAACCACCAGAAATTTCTCAGATTTCGTGTGATGATAATGTCCGCCCCGGGTGACCCCGGGATGCGCGGTAAAATAGCTGAACTGCCCGCTGTCCGGGGTCTTCAGCATCTCAACAAAGCGGCCGCGCGGATCTTCATGCGCTGACAGGCGGCAGGAAAACGCCTGGGGCGGCAGAAAGCTGAGACAGGTCGCCTGCAGCGCCCGCAGAAAGCCGGCACCACAGCGCGGGGTGATCAGGGTCTTGCGACTGTCAAAGATCGCCGTGATCTGATCCGCAAGCGCGCCGAGAGTGAGGTTGCAGACCGGCTGAACCTCCGGCCAGGCAAGACCGGGCTGGCGATTTTGCAAAGCCGCGAGGATCGCGTCGATGACATTGTCGATATAGACCAGCCGCACAACCCGTTGCGGATCGTCAATCCGGATCGGCAGGCCACGCGCAATGTTATGGCAAAAGCTTGCCACGACAGAGTTATAGGCCGGGCGGCTGCCCTTGCCGAAGACACCTGGAAGTCTGAAAATACTGACCGGACAAAGGGTTCTCTCAGCAAGCGCTGCGACGGCCACTTCGGCGGCGCGCTTGCTGCGCCCATAGGGGCTGTCGTCTTCCGCCCTGGTTGATGAGGCCAGTACAAGAGGGATGGCCCGCCCCGTCGCCGCCACCGCGTCACAAAGGCTGCGCGTCAGGCCCGCATTGACCTGCGCAAAAGCAGCCGGGTCTGCGGGCCGGTTCTCGCCCGCAAGATGGACCACGGCATCAGACATCGCGAGCAGTCCCGGCAGATCTGAAGGGCTGTTGCTGCGCAAAAAGGGGATTACCCCGATGCCCTCGATCTCCGACAGGCGCAGGCTGAGGTTCCGCCCGATAAAGCCGGCGGCCCCCGTAATGAGAATGCGACGAACCGATCTGCCGCTCATGTGCTTACATACCCTAAGCGGGAATTTTTACATTCTAATTACCGTCATGGTTGTATTCTGGCACATTTCCGCCCCGCTGCGAAGAGCGAAGTTCGCGCGCTGCTGTGATGGCGGGAGCGACGCATTGCGTCACCGCGCCGCCTCGGAGCCTTCCTGGCCAGAGGCGCCTGGTGTCGGACTGCGCCCCCCGGCTCAGACCGAGCCCAGCACCACATCCGAGGTGATCCGGAAGCGGCCCGGATCATAAACTGCGCAGGTGATCTCGATCAGGTCTTCGCCGCAGAAGAGTTCGGCGTCGAGCTCAATCACCGGATCTTTCACGCTGAGCCCAAGGGGTTTGGTCGCCACGTCGGGACACAGGCAGGCCCCCACAGACTGCCGCAGGCGCGAGATCTTCAAATCAAAAGTGCGCTCGATAAGCTGGTAAACCGCCCCCCCGGCCTCCGTGAGATGCGGCTGAATTCCGGCGTAGCGGCCATCGACATACATCACCAGCCAGCTCACGGGGCGGGCGTCTGCAGCCAGATAGCGCAGCGCCTCAATCTCAAGCCAGTAGCCGGTGGCGCTTTCGCGGCCCTGCAGGCGCGGGGAGCTGCCGTTTGGCACATGGCGGCTGCCAAGGATCTGCAGCCGCGACATCTGTGTCAGGCTCATGATCTCGGGGAAGCTGCGCACGGCCATGCGGAAGCTCTGGCCGGGGCGGTCCGAGACGACCACGGTGCCCACCCGGCGGCGGCGCTCTACCAGACCCTCGGTTTCGAGTTCCGAGAGCGCCCGGCGCAGGGTGGCGCGGCTGACGCCGAACTGCGCCGCCAGCTCAATTTCGGCGGGCAGCTTTTCACCAAGGGCAAAGCGGCCCCCGGTGATGCGCTGCCGCAGATCTTCCGTCAGTTGCGCATAGCGCGGCGGCGATACAGTCATCAGTCTCACATTCTGGAGGGCAGCCACAGCACGATCTCCGGAAAGATCGCCAGCAGCATGGCATAGGCCAGCATGATGAGAAAGAAAGGGAAGACCGCGCGGAAGAGATAGCCGATGCTATGCCCGGTCTGCGACTGGATCACAAAGAGATTGAAGCCCACCGGCGGCGTGATCTGGGCAATCTCCACCGCGATGACGATGAAGATCCCGAACCAGATCGGATCGAACCCCGCCGCAATCACCAGCGGCAGCGTGATCGGCAGCGTCATGACGATGATCGAAGTGCCATCAAGGAACATGCCGATCAGCACGTAAAAAAGCAAAAGGAAAGCAATCAGCATCAGCGGTGAAAGTTCCAGCAGCACGATCTGCCCCGCAATGGCCTTGGGCAGCCCCAGAAAGCCCAGCGAGGCATTCAGAAGCGCCGCCCCCGCCATGATCAGCCCCATCATCGCCGAAGTCGCCACCGCCGAGCGGCCTGCAGCGGCCAGCGAGGCAAAGCTCAGATGCCCGCGGATGGCGGAAAGGATCATCGCACCTGCCACACCCACCGCCGCAAGCTCTGTCGGGCTCGCAAGGCCCAGATAAAGCGCGCTCATGATGCCGCCAACCAGTGCCACCACGGGACCAAGCTCCACCAGGCCCCGCATCCGGTCGCCCCAGGTATAGACCTTATCGTCCGTCACACCGCCGCTGACGACATGGGCGATGGCGATATAGCAAAAGAAGATGGTGGCCAGCAGCAGGCCCGGAGCGACCCCCGCCATGAACAGCTCAAGAATGCTCTGCTGCGCGGCCACGCCATAGATAATCATGATGATCGAGGGCGGGATCAGAAAGCCCAGCGTCCCGGCCCCCGCAAGCGATCCCACCGCCAGACGGCGCGGATAGCCGCGCGCTTCCAGTTCCGGCAGGGTCACCCGACCCACGATCGCCGTGGTCGCGGCTGATGAGCCTGAGACGGCGGCAAAAAGCGTTGAGCCTGCGACATTCACATGCATCAGCCCGCCCGGCAGGCGGCTGACCCAGGGCGCAAGGCCCGAGAAAAGCGAGCGCCCGAGATGCGCTGAGACCAGAACATCGCTCATCAGAATGAAGAGCGGCAGCGCCAGCAGCTCCTGCGCGCTGACCGAGGTCCAGAGGAGTTTGCCGGCATAGGTGACCAGCGGCAGGTTTGGCTTGAACACCGCCAGCAGCAGATAGCCGACCCCGAAAAGCGACAGGCCCACCCAGACCGAACTCATCAGGAAAGCGCCAAAGAGGAAAAGCGTAAACAGGCCGATTTCAAGCATCAGTCAGCTCCGGAACCTTCGGCAGCGGCTGCTCGGAGGGCTCATTGAGAAGGGTTCGGATCAGCCGCGCCACCAGATCGAGCACGAATTGCGCCGCACCCAGCATCGCCAGCGCATGGGGCCAGATCAGCGGGGTGGCGGTATAGCTCGACTGCCGCAGATCTTTCGCCCAGGAGTTCAGGAAAAGCCTGGTGAAGATCCAGAACAGCAGCGCCGCACAGGCAATCGCGCCCAGGATCGCCACCACTTCCAGCACCCGCCTGCCTTTCGGCGGCAAGAGGCCCTGGACCAGCGTTACCCGCACATGCGCGCCATGCCGCATCGCGGGGCCCGCGCCCAAAAGAAACACCCCCGCCATGGCGAAGGCAGAAAACTCCCAGCTCATCGCAAGGCTGGTGCCGATGAAGCCGCGCGCAAAGACCTCTGCCAGCATCAGGGCGCAGAAGCCATAAAGCAGCAGAACGGCCAGAGTTTCGGCAGCCCGGGATGTTCGGTCAGATAAGGCAAGATAGCCGCGCAGCATGATCGCTCCGATGGAAAAGGGGGGGCGCGGACGCCCGCCCCGGGAACTGTTATTTACCGACTTTGGCGGTATAGGCCTCAATGATCGGACCGGCTTCGGGCACGCGGGCGATAAATTCGTTCCACATGGTGCGGCCACTTTCGGACATAAGCGTCATCAGACCCTCATTGGCCTCGGTGATTTTCAGACCGTTTTCCGCCAGGATCGCGCCCTTGGTGTCATCTTCCGCCGCACTCAGCGCCCAGAATTCGGCCTGCATCTCAGCGGCCAGCGCCTCGATCTTCGCCTGGTTTTCCGGCGAGATCTCATTCCAGGTATCAAGGTTGATCGCGACCACATCGGTCGAGGTCGACCATTTCATCGGGCTGAAATGCGTGGTCAGATCCCAGAGCTTGCCGTCCACCCCCGAGGAGGTCGAGGTGGCCACCCCGTCAATGGTGCCAGCCGCCAGCGCCGAGGCGACATCGCCCCAGGGCATTTCCAGCGGTGCGGCACCCATCAGCGACAGGAACTTGAAGCTGGCCGGGTTGAAAGCGCGGATGCGTGCGCCCTTCATATCCCCGACAGAGGTGATCTCTTTGCGCGAGTAAACGCCGGGCGAGGGCCAGGGCACATAGTAAAGGATCTTCTGGTTGTGACGCTCAGCGATGGTCTCATAGGCGGGGGCGGCGACTTCCAGGAAGGCCTTCACCTCTTCCTGGCCGCGGATCAGGAAGGGCAGCGTGTCGATGGCCAGCAGCGGCTCTTCACCGGCCTGCAGGAACAGCAGATAGCTGGCCATCTGCACCACACCGTCTTCCACCGCCGACATCGAGCCCGAGCCGGTCACACCGATCTCAGAGGCCTGGTGCACCGTGATCGCCACATCGCCCGCCGTGGCTTCATTGACCGCCGTGGCGAATTTGCGCGCCGAGATGGCGGAGAAGTTGTTCTCGGGCCAGGGGCTGGAGAAATCGATCTTCGTCTCTGCCAGCGAAACACCGGCAGTGAGCGCGAGAAGCGAGGCGGCCGCAAGGCTGCGGGCAAGCGTAGTCCTGAACATAGGGGTCCTCTCCTGTGGTGCTGACGGCCGTCTCAGCGGTCTTTCTGGCCATAGAGATCGCGGGCCGCGCTCTCTGATATCATTGCGCGGGCGAGATCACGGGCCACAAGCGCCGGATCGCGGCTCTGCGGCGCGCCAAAGCCGCCGCCGCCAGGGGTGCGCAGCACCAGGGCCTCGCCCGGGGGGACGATATAAAGCCCTTTGCTGTCAATCACCTGGCCATTGGTAATCGAGGCCGCTCCCGGCTGGCCGGACAGACCGCCCTCACGCCCCGCAGCGCCCATGCGCAGCCGCTCAAAGGCCGCCGCCGAGACGGTGAGGGGCTGGTCCTTCAGCGCGCGCACGCGGATATCCTGGCCCAGACCGCCGCGCCAATGCCCGGCGCCGCCGCTGTCGGGGGCAAATTCCTTATGCTCATAAAGAAGCGGCGCCACGGATTCCGCGACCTCAACCGAGACCGCGCCGACGCCCGAGGGAAAGGCCGTGGTCGAAAGCCCGTCAGAGCCTGGCCGCGCCCCCATGCCGCCAAGCGCCACATTCAGCGAGGCAAACGCCGGGGCCTGCGGGCCTGTTTCCTGGCCCGAAATCGCCAGCACCCAAAGCGCACCTGCGCTTTCGGCAAGGATTTGCCCCGGGCGCGCCTGCGACAGACAGCCCAGCATCAGATCCGGCAGCGCCTGGCCCACCACATGGCGCGCGGTCACCGGCGCGGGCCGCTCGGCTGAGACGATCAGCCCGGGCGGTGCGGTGATGCGGATCGCCTCCAGCGAGGCATGGTTATTCGGCACATGGGGCGCGACCGCCACCTTGATCCCGAAAGAGGCATAGGCCTGGCTGTAGCCCAGCGGGCAGTTGATCCCGCGTGGCGCCAGCGGCGAGGAGCCGTCGAGATCCACCTCAATCACGCCGCCGCCGATGGTCATTTTCGCCTGCAGCCGGATCGGGCTGTCATAGCCGTCAAGCTCGACCTCGGACTGATAGACCCCCTCCGGCAGCAGGTCGATCGCCTCACGCGTGGCGGCAGCCGAGCGGGCGAAGATGAAATCCGCCAGCGGCTGCAGGCTGTCGATGCGGTATTCCGCCATCAGATCCAGCAGCCGCCGCAGGCCTTCATCATTGCACGACATCAGCGAGATGATATCGCCCCGCGCCTCACGGGCCACCCGCGAGTTGGCCACGACGATATTGATGAAATCCTCATTCACCACGCCCGCTTTGCGCAGCTTCATCACCGGGAAAAGCACGCCCTCTTCCTGGACCGAGCGCCCCTCCGCCGACCAGCCAAGCCCGCCGATATCGACGATATGGCAGGTCGAGGCGAGATAGGCCACGATCCTGCTGCCCAGAAACACCGGCGTCACAACAACAAAATCAAAGACATGCCCCGCGCCCAGCCAGGGGTCATTGGTGACCAGCACATCCCCCTCAACAAGGGTCGCCGCAGGCACCTTCTCCAGCATGGCATTGACCGAGCGGGCCATGGTATTCACATGCCCCGGCGTGCCGGTGACGGCCTGGGTCATCATGCGGCCTTCGGCGTCAAAGACCCCGGCCGAAAGATCACCGGATTCGCGCACGATCGCGCCAAAGGCCACGCGCAGCAGCGCATTGGCCTGCTCTTCCGAGACCGAGATCAGCCGGTTCCACATCACATTCAGCGCGATAATCTCGGCATCGGACAGCGGTTTTGCGGCCAGCTCAAAGGCGGTGGGCTGCGATTTCAGGCTCATTGGCGGCTCCCGCGATCAAGAATGACATGGCCAAGGGCATGCAGGGAAAGATCCCAGCCGCCCGGCACCCAGGTGGTGGTCTGCGCCTCGGTGACCAGGGCGGGACCGGCGTGAAAAGCCCCCGGCTGCAGGGCGCGGCGCGGCAGCACCGCCGCATCGACCCGCGCGCCGCAGACCGGATCAAAGACCTCTGCACGCGCTGTAACCACGGCGGGATGGGCGGTGGCCGCTTCCGTCACCGCCAGGCTTTCGACTGCCGGGCCCGAGCAGATCAGGCTGAGGGCCACCATCTCAATGGGATTGCCATCCAGCGTGGTGCCATAGGTCTCCAGATATTGCGCCACAAAGCGCGCCTCCAGGGCGGCCAGATCCGTGGCATCGGCAAGCGGAGCGGCAAGGCCCACGCGCAGCGCATGGCCCTGGCCCGCATAGCGCAGCTCGGCCGCCCAGGTGTAGCTGACCTCTTCCCCCGCCCCCAGGGCGGGAAGAACCACGGCAGAGGCCTCCTCGCGCATGCCCGCCTGCAGCCGCGTGACCTGCCCCAGATCCAGACGCTCCATCGCCAGGATCAGTGAGCGCGCCACCTCATAGGCTACAGGCGCGCTCAGAAAGCCCACCGCCGAGCCGACCCCCGCCGAGGTCGGGATGATCACCCGCGAAATCCCCAGCTTTTCAGCGATCCGCACCGCATGAAGCGGCCCCGCCCCGCCCGAGGCCATCAGCGCATAGCGCGTCACATCCTTGCCCTGCTCAATCGCATGGACCCGCGCGGCATTGGCCATAGCCTCTTCGCCGATTTCCAGCACACCTGCGGCGGCCCATTCGACGGAACTCATGCCCAGCGGCTCTGCCACATTGCGCGCCACGGCCTGATGGGCGAGGTCGGGCAGCAGCGTCAGCTTGCCGCCGGCAAAGCCCTCAGGGCGCAGCTTGCCAAGGACGACATTGGAATCGGTGATCGTCGGCAGGGTGCCGCCCAGGTTATAACAGGCAGGCCCCGGGACCGAGCCCGCGCTTTTCGGCCCCACCGCCAGACGCCCAAGCGCGTCACGCCGCGCGATCGAGCCGCCGCCGGCGCCGATCTCAACCAGTTCGGTCGTGGGCACCCGCACCGGCAGGCCCGAGCCTTTGATGTCGCGCCAGGCGCGGGCCACCTCAAAGCGGCGGGTGGTGGCGGGAATGGCCTCTTCGAGAAAGCAGATCTTGGCGGTGGTGCCGCCCATATCAAAGGCCAGCAGGCGATCTTCAGAGAGCTCACGCGCGACCCGCGCGCCCAGGGCCACGCCCCCGGCAGGACCGGATTCCACCAGCCGGATCGGGGTCTTGGCGGCCTGGTCCAGCGTGGTCAGCCCGCCGCCCGAGAGCATCAGCATGAACTGCCCGTCAAAGCCCCGCGCCCGCAGCCGCGTATCAAAGCGGCGCAGATAATGCGCCATCAGCGGCCGGACATAGGCATTGGCGACGGTGGTCGAGAACCGCTCATATTCGCGGATCTCGGGCGAGACCTCCGAACTCAGGCAGATCGTGACCTTTGGATCGAGCAGTTCAGCCAGCCAGTCACGGACCTGCAGCTCATGGCGCGGATCGACGGTGGCATGCAAAAAGCCCACCGCCACGGCCTCAACCCCCGCATCCTTCAGACGCTGGGCAAGCGCCAGGGTCTCCGCGCGGTCCGGAGCTGCCAGGACCTGACCTTCCGCCGTCAGACGCTCGCGCAGCGTAAAGCGCAGCTCGCGCGGGACCAGCGGCTGCGGCAGCTGCAGATCGGTGTCATATTGCTCAAAGCGCTTCTCATAGGCCATTTCCAGCACATCCCGGAAGCCCTCAGTGGTCACCAGCGCGGTCTTTGCGCCCCGCCGCTCAATCAGCGCATTGGTCGCCAGCGTGGTGCCGTGAATCACCGTCTGCACATCCGAAAGGCTGAGCCCGCAATCGGCCACCAGCCAGGCGCTGCCCTCAAGGGCGGCCACTTCCGGCGCGGCGGGGGTGGTCAGCAGCTTATGCGAAGAGATCTGACCGCCGTGTTCAAGCACGACGTCGGTGAAGGTGCCTCCGATATCGATGGCAAGTCTGGTCATAGGGCATTCCTGGTCTGCACAAAACTGAAAGGTATGAACCATTCAGAAAATTGCGGCAAAATTTGCCGAAATAGCGCGGAAATGCAAGCGCGAAGCCTGCTGCGCAGTAAAATTTCACTGCGCTTCGCTTTGCGCAGGCGTCGGGCTGATGCCTTTTGCACCGCTCTGCTGCGCATTTGCGCCTTCGGCTTCGCGGCGGCTAAATCCGCAGGATCAGACAGCAATTTTTGCTTTCCCCATATCGGGACGCATGGCATGCATGATCCAAGCGCCAGGCTGAGCCCGCTCAGCCTTTTATTTCTGGTGTACATTAAACCGACAGGAAGGAAGCCGTATTGGAACCGATTAAAATCCGGTCGCTCGCAGATGAAGCGCTGGACAGTGTGGTGGCGGCCATCACCTCGGGCGAGTTTGAGCCGGGACAAAAGCTGTCGGAATCTGATCTCGCGCGCCAGCTGGGCGTCAGCCGCGGCCCGATCCGCGAGGCGCTGCAGCAGCTCGAAGGCAAACTCGTGCAGCGTTCGCCCCGGCTTGGGGTGCGGGTCATTCAGTTTGATGACGACTCGCTGGAGCAGCTGTTTTATCTGCGCGAAGCCCTGGAAGGCATGGCCGCGCGGCTTGCCGCCATTCACGCCCCCCCCGGCTGGGCCGATGAGGCCGAACGCCTGCTGCGCCGCGACGAGACCGAGATCCGCGAAGCCCAGGCCCGTGGCTATCGCCAGCATTCGGCGGATGAAGAATTCCATATCTCCATCGCCCGCGCCTCCGGCAGCCCGAATATTGAGCGCATTCTGATGAGCGAAGTGAACTACCAGCTGCGCATCGCGCGCCTGAAATCCTCGATGCGCCCGGGCCGTGCCGAAGAGGCGCTTCGTCAGCACTTCGACATCGTCGAAGCCATCCGCAGCCGCGATCCCGACCGCGCTGAGCGCGTCATGCGGGAGCATATCAGCTCTGCCCGTGCCTACCGCATGGCCAATATCGGCTGAATAAAAGGCAATCTGTGAAGAGGGTCGCGCGAAGATGTGAAAACTGTTCATCTGAGTAATGCAAACTGTTGACAGATTTCTGCTTGCAGCGCATCTTTTGCCCAACGGCCCCACCCAAGGGGCCGATCTGACCTTTGGATTAAAGATATGCGCCCGACACAAAAGCTGAAATCACTTGTCGCCCAACGCAATGCCATGACGGTTCCCGGCGCGGCCAATGCCATGTTCGCCCGGGTGATCGAAGATCTGGGCTTTGAGGCCTGCTATGTGACCGGTGCGGGCGTGGCCAATATGCGTCTGGGCGTGCCGGATGTCGGCCTGACCACGGCGACGGAAGTGGCCGAAACCGTGGCCTCGATCGCCGATGTGGTCAGCCTGCCGCTGATCGTGGACGGCGATACGGGCTTTGGCAATGCCGTCAACACCGTGCGCACCGTGCGTCTCTTTGAGCGCGCGGGCGCCTCGGCCATTCAGCTGGAAGATCAGGTTTTCCCAAAGAAATGCGGCCATTTCAACGGCAAGGAAGTCATTCCGCTGAATGAAATGCTGTCGAAAATCAAAGCGGCTGTCGACACCCGCAAGGATCAGGATTTCCAGATCATCGCCCGCACCGATGTGCGCGCGATTGAGGGGCTGAACGCCGCCCTCGACCGCGCCAATGCCTTCATTGAGGCCGGTGCCGATATCACCTTCGTCGAAGCCCCTGCCTCGTTCGAAGAACTGGCCCGCATCGGCAAAGAGCTGTCGGTGCCGCAGGTTGCCAACATCGTCTTTGGCGGCAAGACCCCGGATCCGGGTCGTCAGGTGCTGGCAGAAAACGGCTTCTCGATCGTTCTTTACGCCAATGCCACGCTGCAGGCGGCGCTGCGCGCCTCGCATAACGTTCTGACCGCGCTGCGCGATGAAGGCAGCCTCGACAGCGTCGCTGACCTGCTGGCCGGATTTGATGAGCGCCAGCGCGCGGTCAACAAAGATTACTGGGATGCCCTTGAGGCCAAGTACAAATTCTGAGCGGGAGAGAGAAGATGACGCGCCCCTGGGATGGTATCATCAGCGAAGAAGATCTTCGCGCCTATGACGCAGCCGGCTTCGGCCGCCCGACGGGCCTGGGCAAACGCCCGGCTCTGGTGATTATCGACGTGCAGTACCGCACCACCGGCACCAAACCGGCCCCCTTCTTTGACGCGATCGAGGAGTTTAAAACCTCCTGTGGTCAGGTGGCCTGGGATGCCATGGCCAATATCGAAAAGCTGCTGGCGGTGTTCCGCGCCAAAGGCTGGCCAGTGCTTTACCCCTATGTTGCCCCGAAGCAGTCCTTTGACACCGGCCGCCTTGGCGACAAAGTGCCTGCTCTGCTGGGTGTTGCTGCCAAGGGCTATGAGTTCCCGCCGCAGATCGCGCCGCAGGAAGGCGATATTCTGCTGCCGAAAAAGCACCCTTCGGCCTTTTTTGGCACGCCGCTGGCGAGCTATCTGATTGATCTGGGCGTTGACAGCCTTGTGGTCGTTGGCTGCTCAACCTCGGGCTGTGTGCGCGGCTCGGTGGTGGACGGCTTTGCCTATAACTTCCGCTGCACCGTGCCGGAAGATGCCTGCTACGACCGCTCGCATGTCTCGCATGCCGTCAACCTCTTTGACATGGCTTACAAATATGCCGACGTGGCGCCGACGGATGACGTCATCGCCGCGCTCGACAAAATCGCCTGACCGCTGCCGGAAGAACTGGACTATATTATGAGCGACGAACTTGACGTTCTGATCATCGGTGCAGGCGCCTGCGGGCTCTGCGCGGCCATTCAGGCCCATGACAAAGGCCTGTCGGTGGCGATCCTTGAGAAAAATGACCGCGCCGGTGGCAATTCGGCCCTCTCGACCGGCTCGGTTCCGGCGGCGGGCTCGCGGTTTCAGAAGGAAGCGGGGATTGCGGATGATCCGGCGACCTATTTCCGCGATCTGATGGGCATCGCAGGCGAGACCGAGGCTGAGGGCCTGGTGCGCCGCATGACCGAGGTTTCGGCAGAGACCGTGGAATGGCTGATCGATGACATCGGCTGCCGGATGGAGCTGGTCACCGCCTATAAACACATCGGCCATTCGACCAACCGTCTGCATGCGCCGAAATCGCGCCGGGGTCAGGACTTCGTGGATGATCTGATCGCCGCCGTTGAAAAGCGCGACATCCCGCTGGCGGTTGGCAATTCGGCCCGCAGCCTGATCGTGGAAGAGGGCCGCGTTTGTGGCGCGATGATCGACACCGGCGATGGTGAGCTGGTGGAAATGCGCGCCCGCGCGGTGATCCTGGCCTCGAACGGCTTTGGCAATAACCGCGAGCTGGTCGCCCGCCATATCCCCGAGATCGCAGGCGCGCAGTATTTCGGCGCCCTCGGCTCTGACGGTGAGGCGATGATCTGGGGCGAAGAACTCGGGGCGCAGTTCCTGAACATGAACGCCTATCAGGGCTATGCCGCCGTGGCCGATCCCCATGGCTCGATCCTCAGCTGGACCACCATCGAAAAAGGCGGTGTGCTGCTGGATAAAGACGGCAAGCGCTTTGGCGATGAATCGCTGGGCTATTCGGGCTATGCCCGCCATGTGCTGGAGCAGGGCGAGCATTCCTGGGCGATCTTTGATCAGCGCATCTTTGAGATCGCGATGCAGGAAGAAGAATTCGCCGAGCTTTGGGAGCATAAGGGCCTGAAGAAAGGCGATACCCTTGCCGAAGTGGCCGCCGCGCAGGGCATCGACGGGGCTGCCGCTGAAGCCGCCGTCGCCGCCTATAACGCCGCCGCTGCTGCGGGTGAAGGCGATGCTTTTGGCCGCAAAAACTTCGGTATGGCCCCGCTGCAGGCGCCCTTCTACTCCTGCCGCACGCTTCCGGCGCTCTTCCACACCCAGGGCGGTCTGGCCGTGGACGATGATGCCCGCGTGCTGCGCAAAGACGGCAGCGCGATCCCGGGGCTCTATGCAGGCGGCGGTGCTGCGGCGGGTGTCTCGGGCGCAAAAGGCGCGCTTGGCTATGCCTCGGGCAATGGTCTTTTGACCGCGACCGCGCTTGGCCGTCTGGCTGCCCTCGCCGCCGCCCGCGATCTGGAGGTCTGAGACATGGCCCTCACCGCTTCGGTTATTGCCCGTCTCAACACCCTGGGTGATCTGCCCGGGGCGGTGAGCGCAACGGCCCTTCGCCATTTCACCGATGCGGTGGGCGTGGGCCATGGTGCCGCCGGCTCAGAGGCCGGCGCCCATTGGCGGCGCTATGCGGCCGCACAGACCGGACAGGGGCCTGCTTCGGTTTACGGCCTGCCCCATGGTCTGCCACCCGAGACCGCCGCGCTGATCAATGGCGGGCTGATCCACAGCCTCGAATATGACGACACCCATACCGGCTCAATCGTGCATGGCTCCTGCGTGCTGGCGGCGGCGGCTTTGGCTGCCGGAGAGGCCCATGGCCGCTCGGGCGCGGAAGTGCTGCGTGCCTATACCCTTTGGTATGAGGTCTTTATCCGCATGGGTCTGGCGGCGGCGGGTGGTTTTCAGAACCGCGGCTTTCAGCTGACCTCGATCGGCGGGGCGCTTTGCGCGGCCGGGATCGCGGCGGATCTGAAGGGCCTTGACCCGCAGCAGACCGAGGCCGCCCTTGGCATCGCATTGAGCCAGGCCTCGGGCGTCTTTGAGTTTTTGACCAATGGCTCCACCGTTAAATCCATGCATCCCGGCTGGGCGGCCCATGCAGGGCTTGTTGCCGCCGATCTGGCACAGGCCGGGATGACCGGGCCTGCGACCGCGCTTGAGGGTCGCTTTGGTCTTTTCCGCCAGTTCGCTGGAGACGCCGAGGCCCCCGCCCGCTTTGCGGCGATGATCGAGGAGCTGGGCGCGGTCTGGCATCTGCAGGATGCGGCTTATAAGTTCTACCCCTGCTGCCATTATCTGCATCCCTTCGTCGAAGCGGCCTCGCTGATGATGCGCGACGGCATCCGCGCCGAAGATGTCGCGCGCTTCCATTGCTACGCGCCCCAGGGCACCGCCGGGATCGTGGCCGAGCCCTGGGCTGAGAAAGTGGCAGCCTCGGGCCATAAAGCCCGCTGGTCGCTGCCCGTCACTGTGGCCATGCAACTGGTTGACGGGAAAGTGGATCTTGCCAGCTTTGAGGGGCCGCTCTCCGAAGGGGTGGCCGATCTTGCCGCCCGTTCGACCTGGTCGGTGCTGGAGGGCAGCGCCTTCCCGCAGCGCTTTGACGCGAAACTCCAGCTCACCCTGAAAGATGGCCGCCTGGTTGAGCGCCATATCGCGGATGTCTACGGCAATGGCTCGCGCCCGCCCGCGCAAAGCGATCTGGACGCGAAATTCACCGCCAACCTCGCACGGCTTGCCCCCGATGCGGATGCACACCCCCTTCTGAGCGCGCTGGCCGCGCTTGCCCAGGCCCCCGACTGCCGCGCCGTCAGTGCGGCTTTGCGCCAGATTTCCGCGCAGGAGTAAACCCATGTCCGCATTTGACCTCATCATCCGCGGCGCCGAGGCCGTGCTTCCCGGCACCGGCCGCACCGCCTGCGATATCGCCATCAAGGGCGGTAAAATCGCCGCCATCCTGTCGCCGGGTGCTGCGGCTGATGCCGCGCAAACCCTTGATGCGACAGGGCTTGTCGCCCTTCCGGGCGTGATTGATGCCCACCTGCACCTGGGTCACGGCAAAGACATCTCCCGCCCGCGCGCGCCGCGTGATGCCGATGTGGAAACCGCTTCCGCCGCCATCGGCGGGGTGACCACCATGGTGCCCTATCTGCTCTCTTCGGAGAAACATTCTGAGATCTTCGCGGGCGTGCGCGATGTCACCGAAGCCGGGGCGCGCATCGATTTTGGTTATCACTTCATCATTTCGACCGAAGAGCAGCTGGCCGAAGTTCCCGCCTATATCACCGAATATGGTGCGCCGACGCTGAAGATCTTCATGAACAACCGCGGCGGTGAGGGCAAGCGCCTGGGCCTTCCGGATATTGATGACGGCTTCTTCTTTCGCCTTGCGGAACTGGCCGGACAGCACGGCGGCATGGTTGCGCCGCATCCCGAAAACATCGAGGTCGCCTGGGTGCTGCGCGACCGCGCCATGAAGGCGGACCCCGAAGGCAAAGGGGGCCTTGCTTCCTGGGATGCCTCGCGCCCGGATTTCGTGGAAGGCGAGGCGGTGCAGCGCTCGTCCTATCTCGCCAATGTGGCAGGTGCGCCGCTTTATGTGGTGCATACCTCTTCGGCGGCAGCGCTTGAGGCGGGTCTGGCCCGCCGCAAAGCCGGGGATGAGATCTTCTTTGAAACCTGCCCGCATTATTTGACCCATGACGTGACCGACCCGATCGGCGCTGTGGGCAAGATCAACCCGCCACTGCGGTCGCGCAAAGACTGTGACCGCCTGTGGCAGGGGATCGCTGAGGGCGAGATCGACTCCGTTGCGACCGATCACGTCCACCGCGATATCTCCAGCAAAGACAATGGCATCTGGGCCGCCTCGCCCGGCTGCCCCGGCATGGAGACCCTGCTTCCGGTCATGCTGACCGAGGGCTATCACGCCCGGGGTCTGCCGCTGGAGCGTCTGGTCGAGGTGCTCTCGGAAAACCCGGCGCATCTGATGGGGCTGACCTCGAAAGGCGCCCTGGCCCTGGGGCTTGATGCCGATATCGTGCTGGTCGATCTGGACCGCGAATGGCAGCTGACCCGCGACAGGGTCGTCTCTTCGGCGGGCTATTCGATCTATGAGGGCAAGACCTTCAAAGGCGCGATTGAGCATACCTTCGTGCGCGGCCGCGCCGTGGTGACGGGCGGCGCACTGGTCGCGGATGCCGTGGGCCACGGCCGTTATCAGCACCGCAAACTGAAAGGGCGCGGCTGAAATGAGCGACCTGCCCCTGATCGGGCTGATCGGAGCGGGGGGGACGATCTCCTCGCTCGCGACCGATCCCCGCGATTACATGGAGTATCCGGAGACCGGGCGGAAACTCTCGGTCCATGAGGTGCTTGAGGAACTCCCGCAACTGCAGGAGTTTGCTGCGTTAAAGCCGCTGGCTTTCCGCTCTGTCGGCTCCAGTGCCATGGGGCCGGAAGACTGGCTGCGGCTTCATGCGACCATCATGGCAGCGGTGGCTGAAAGCCCTGAGATCGCGGGCTTTGTGATCCTGCATGGCACCGCCACGCTGGAGGAGACGGCTTATTTCCTCTCGCTCACCCTGCCCGGTGATCGCCCGGTGGTTGTCGTCGGCGCACAGCGGCCGCTGAATACGCTGTCTTCTGACGCCACGGCCAATGCGATCAATGCTTTGCGCACCGCTGCTGCGCCAGAGGCGCGGGGGCGCGGCGTCATGGTGGTTCTCAATGATGAGATCCACAGCGCCCGCGATGTGACCAAAGGCTCGACCTTCCGGCTGGATGCCTTTCATTCGCCCGCACATGGGCCGATCGGTGTCTGTGATCCCGACCGCGTGGTGTTTTACGCCCCCGCCCTGCCCCGTGACGCAGGTCCCGCCTTTGATCTGACCGGCCTCACCGCCCTGCCCCGCGTCGATATCCTGCATGCCTATGCGGGAAATGATGGCGTGATGGTGCGCGCCTGCCTTGCCGCCAGGGCCGAAGGTCTGATCTCCGCGGGCTTTGCCCCCGGCATGGCCCCGACGCTGGAGCGCGAAGCGCTTGTCGAGGCGGCCCGTGCGGGCACCCCCGTGGTCCAGGCCTGTCGTGCAGGGTCGGGCCGGGTGGCGCGGCGCGGCTGGCTGACGCGGGAGCGCTGGATCGCCTCGGGCGATCTGAGCCCGCTGAAGGCGCGGATCCTTCTGATGCTCGCGCTGCAGCAAACCCGTGATCCTGACGCGTTACAGCGGATTTTTGACCGCCATTAAGAAACTTCCGGGAGCCTTAAGATGGAACTGCGCGAACATGGCCGCTATGACTGGTCGCCCCTGCCTGAGCGGGCGCATTATGACTGGCCCGGCGGCAAAAAGCTGGCCTTTTGCATCGCCAATAACATTGAGATCTTCAGCTACCGCGACGGACTTGGCAGCGACAGCGCCACGCTGACCGCGCCGCAGACGCATCGCAATTTCGCCTGGCGCGATTACGGCAACCGGGTGGGGCAGTGGTATCTCTTTGATCTGTTGGACGAATATGGCCTGCCCTCCTCGCATAACATCAACTCGCGGGTGCTGCGCCAATATCCGCAGATCCGCGAACGGATCCTTTCGCGCGGCGATGAGATCGTGGCGCATGGCCGCTCGAACGGAGAGCGCCAGGATGTGCTGCCGGAAGAAGAAGAGCGCCGCCTGATCCGAGAGGCCACCGCCGAGATCATTGAGCTGACCGGCAAACAGCCCAAAGGCTGGATGGGCCCCTATTTTGCGCAAAGCGAGGTCACCCTCGATCTGCTGCAGGAAGAGGGCTATGAGTTCATGCTCGACTGGCCGCTGGACGATCAGCCGGTCTGGATGCGCACCCGCCAGGGCCATATCCTCTCGGTGCCCTATTCGGTGGAGCTGAACGACAGCCCCGCAATGGTGTTCCGTCAGGAAGCGGCGGCATCGTTTGAGCGGATGATCATCGATCAGTTTGATGAGCTGCTGTTGCAGTCCCAAAAGCGCCCGCTGGTCTTCTCGCTGGTGACGCATAATTTCATCCTCGGCCAGCCCTACCGGCTGCGGGCTTTGCGCCGCGCGCTCGATCACATCCTGAAACACCGCGATGATCTGTGGATCACCACGGTGGGCGGCGTGAATGACTATATCCGCAGCCTGCCCGCAGAAACCCTGCCCGGTCAGCCCCACCGGGCGTGATCTTCGCCTGCCCGGAGCGCTACCCGGGCAGGCGCTGCCGTCAACCGCGCAGACGCGCGCGCAGCGCAATGGCGCGGCGGCGCCAAAGAAGCGGGCTGCCGCGCAGCGCATCGGCACCGCCCTCGCGGGCAAGCCCCAGACCCGCAAGCTCTTCGATGGTAAAATGCGGCGCAAGAAGCGCCAGCAGCGCGCGCGGGCGCAGCGGCGTCCAGGGCCCCTGCAGCGGGACCTGGCCCTGGCTTTCCCCCCGCGCCCAGTCAGCCCCTGCCCGCGAAACACGGTTGCGGGCAGAGATCAGAAGCTGCCCCCCGGGCTTCAGAACCCGCGCGATTTCCGCCAGCATCAGGGCGGGATCTGCCATATGTTCAAGGCTTTGCGGGACCACGATGGCATCAAGGCTGCGGTCCTCGCAGGGCAGGTGACCATCGGGGCAGAGGATCTCTCCCATGGCCCGCGTCACGCCCTCTCGTTCCAGCCGGTCGCGGATGAAGGTGAGGTTGTGGGGGTGCAGCTCGGCGACCAGAAGCTGTGCATCCTCCGGCAGACGCCCGGCCAGCAGGGTCGTGCTGGTGCCGCCCCAGGGCAGAAGTTCTGCCACCTTTGCGCCCTCAGGAAGCGGGGCCAGCATATCGAGCCAGGCCCTGGTCGCAGCCCCTTCGCGGCGCGAGGTATAGACACCGGCGAGGGGCGATTTTGCCCAGACACTATAGGCGCGGTAATCGGCAAGCTGCGCCCAGGACCAGCTTTGCGGGTTCCACTCGGCGAAGGGGTTTGAGACCCGCGAGATCGCATGGAAGGGATAGGCGGGCGCGGGTTTTGCGGGATAAATACTCTCCTCAGGCCGCTCAAACCGCCCGTAAGAGACCACAGTTTCCAGCGCGCGGCGCGGGGGTTTGCGCGCGGGGCTGTCAGGGGCCGCGCGGCCAAGCGCGATTGCGCCCTGGTTCTCGAAAATCGCGGGCAGCCCCAGAAGATCACGCACGGCCACCGGATCCCCGGTGCCCGCGTTCCACACCGAGGCCCAGCCGCGCAGATGTGCTGAGAGCATCAGATGATAGCCCGCTGCCGCAACCCCCTGGACCACCGAGAAATTGTCATGCGTCCAGCCCTTCTGGAAGCACAGATAGACCAGCGCCGCACAATCGCGGAAATGCGGATTGCCCCCCGCCAGATCGGCGGCGCGCGCCAGATCTTCGGGTTGATCCAGCACCACAAAATGCCAGGCCTGCTGGTTGCAGGAGGAGGGTGCCTCCAGCGCATCACGCAGCATGGCGTTCAGCTCATCGCTCGCAAGGCGCTCCTGCGTAAAGGCGCGACAGGAGAGGCGCGCGGCCAGCAGATCAAGAGCGCCCAGGGGCGCAGCAGAGGTCGGCATCTGGAAGTGACACTTTCTTCAGCAAAGGGTGTTCAGGAGAATTTTTACGGCTTCAGACGTAAGGCGCAGTATTGACAGTTCACAACAACAAAGCAAACTGTAAACAGTTTTCTATGATTGTAACGATTGGCGCGACGTACTCTCCCTGCGCCCCAACAGAGAGTCACACCATGAAAAAAACGATCGCCCTGCTGGGCATGACCGCAATGAGCGCAATTTTTGCCGCCTCGGGGGCAACGGCGCAGGAGTTTCGCCTGAACTTCGGGCATTATCTGTCGAACTCGCCCTTCGTGAAGGTCGAACAGGAGTTCGCGGCCCGCGTGGAAGAGCGCACCAATGGCCGGGTGAAAATCAATATCGTCTATTCGGGCGGTCTGGGCAAAGACTCGGAACTTCTGGGCCTTGTGGGTCGCGGCGCGATTGACCTCGCGGGCGTGGTGCCGGGCTATTACGGCGATCAGCTGCTCTATTCCAAAGCGCTGCAGACCCCCTTTGTGTTCAACAGCCCGGCTCAGGCGATTGAGATCGCGGATTACTCCTTCTCAGAGCTGCAGCCCTTCAAAGATGAGATGTCCCGCCTTGGCATCCACCGTCTCTTCCACCAGCCGGTCGACAGCTATTACATGACCGGCAAATCGGCAGACTGCCAGGATCCGGAAAAGCTGAAAGGCAAAAAGATCCGCAGCTTCGGCGCGCTGATCCCGCATATGATGACCGCTGTGGGCGCCACCCCGGTCACCGTTCCGCCGGGCGATCTTTATGAAGCCGTCGACCGCGGCACCATTGATTACTCTTTCGTGAACATGGGCAATATCGACGCCTACCGCCTTTATGAAGCAGGCAAATTCTCCTGCGGCCCGGCGATGGCGATTGCAGGCCACCTCGTGGTGATCTCGGACCGCACCTGGAAGCGCCTGCCGGCAGATATCCAGCAGGTCATCACCGAAGAAGCCGCCGCTGCGCAGGTTGCTTATGTCGAGTGGAGCAACACCCACGTCGAAGGCTCGATTGAGCGCGTGAAGGCCGGTGGCGGCGAAATCCTGGAGCTGAGCCCCGAAGCTCTGGCCGCCTGGAAAGCGAAAACCCCCGATCTGCTCGACGTTTGGGTGAACGATCTGAAAGGTCGTGGTCAGGGCGATCAGGCGGCGGAAGTCGCGAAAGTCTGGCGTGAGCGCACCGCGCAATAAGCGCAGCACAGACAAACCCTGACGAACGGAGACCGGGATGAAAACTCTCATCGAAAAACTGGCGGTATTTTCTGTCGCCCTTGGCAGCATCGGGCTGTTGCTTGCCATGCTGCTGAGCGTAGCCGATATCGTTGGCACCCACCTTGGAAGTCCGGTCCCCGGCACCCTGGAGTTTACTGAAAGCACCATGGTGCTTGTCGTCTTCGGCGGCATCACCTGGGCACAGATCCGGCGCAGCCATATCCGCGTTGAGCTGGTCTATATGCAGGTCAGCAAAAAGATGCGCTCGGTGATGGATATCATCACCTCGCTGGCGGGCATCGCTTTCTTCTTCCTGCTGACCTGGCAGGGCGGAGTGGAAGCGGTCTATGCCTGGGAAATCGGCGAATCGACCTCGGGTCTTGTGGCCTTCCCGATCTGGCCCGCGCGCTGGATCCTGGTCTTTGGCTCCAGCCTGATGATCCTGCAGCTGCTGGTGGATCTGTGGTACGACCTGACCCACTTCGGCAATCCGCATGAGCTGGAATTCGGCTGATCCCCTGTAACCTGCCGGACCCCGCCGCGCCGCCTGGCGTCTGCGGCGGGGTCCGGGACCTGCCAGAAACTTCCATTGGGGGCCTACCCAGATGTTTGATCCAGCCACCGCAGCGATCCTTGTGATCGGTCTGCTGTTTTTTCTGATGATTGCCGGTGTTCATATCGGCGTGGCCATGGGGCTTTGCGGCATCCTTGGTATCTATATGACGATGGGCGAATTTGCAGCCCTGGCCCAGGCGGGCTCGGTGCCGTTTGCCACCGTCAACAGCTTTACCCTTGCGGTTATTCCGCTCTTCATTCTGATGGGCTCGCTCGCCACACAGGCGCGGCTGACGACCGATCTTTATGCCGCGGCCTATAACTGGTTTGCGAAAATGCCCGGTGGTCTGGCCATGACCACCACCATCGCCTCGGCAGCCTTTGGCGCGGCCTCCGGCTCGACCATGGTGAATGCGGCCGTGTTCACCAAAATGGCCATGCCCGAGATGACCGCTGCCGGTTATGACAAGCGGCTGTCTTCGGGGGCGATTGCCTCGGCCGGTGTGCTTTCGGCCATGATCCCGCCTTCGGTTCTGATGGTGATCTATGCCATCACGACTGAGCAGTCGGTCGGCAAAATGCTGATCGCGGGCATTGTGCCGGGCATCATGACGGCCTTCATTTTCCTGCTCTGTATCTATGTCTGGGCCAAGCTGAAGCCCGAACATGCCCCGATGCCCGAGCATAATGTCACCATGAAAGAGAAGATCGGCTCGCTGAAAAACACCTGGGGCATTTTGCTGCTCTTCGGTGTGGTGATCGGCGGCATCTACGGCGGCTGGTTCATCCCGACCTATGCCGGTGCTGTCGGTGCTTTCGGGGCCTTCCTTCTGGTCTTTTACAAGCGCCGCGCCAGCCTGAAGACCCTGCGTGAGACCTTCCTTGAGGCGATCATGTCCTCAGCCACCATCTTCCTTGTGGTCTTTGGCGGCATGCTCTTTGCGCGCTTCCTGACCTATACCGGGCTTGTGGCTTCGGTCTCGGACTGGCTGATCCTGCAGGATCTGGCGCCCTTTACCTATCTGCTGGCCTTCGGCATCCTGTTTTTGATCCTTGGCTGCTTCATTGAGCCGATCGCCATCATGGTGATGACGCTGCCGGTGATGTTCCCGGTGATGATGAATGTGGGCTATGACCCGATCTGGCTGGGCGTTGTGGTCATCAAGATGTGCGAGATCTCACTGATCACGCCACCTGTGGGGCTGAACGTCTTTGTGGTGCGCTCCTCCTCACCGGTGCCGCTGCGTCTGGAGCAGGTCTTTGCGGGCGTTACCCCCTTCATCGCGATGGAAGTTCTGGCGCTTGGTCTGTTGATCATGTTCCCGGCCATTGTGACCTGGCTGCCCTCGATGATCGGCTGAGAAGGAAGGACCCTTTATGAGCACTCCCGTCAGCACTGAGATCCATGAGGCCGTTGCCTCTGCTCTGAAAACCCTGACAGCGCGGAGCGCCGCGCTGACATGGGAAGACCTTCCCGAGGACATCCGCATCCGTGCGGCGCGGGTGTTCTGCGACGATCTCGCCGCTCTGGTGGTGGCGGGGGCCGAGCCGGAACTTGCCGCGCTGCGCGAGGGTCTGGCCCGCGTGGCCGGTGTGGCAGAGGCTTCGGTCCTCGACGGCAGCCGCCCCGCGGTGAAAATGGACCGCTACTCGGCGGCGCTCGCCAATGGCTCTGCTGCGGATTGGGCTGAGCTTGACGGCGGTTACCGCGCCGTGGTCTGCCATGCAGCGCTTTACTGCATCCCCGCGCTGCTGGCCGAGGGCGAGGCCCGTGGCTCAACGCTGCGCGAGATGCTGCTGGCCCTGGTCGTCGGCTATGAGACCGTGGCGCGCGTCGCCCATGCCTTCAGCTTCCCCGGTCTGGTGCTGCATCCCCATGGCGGCCTTGCGACCGTGGGCGCCGCCGCTGCGGTGGCAAAACTGCGCGGTTCGGATGCGGAGACGGCGTTTAAGGCCATCACCACGGCGGCCACCCTTTGCCTGCCGGGTCCCTTCAATCATGCGGTCTCGGGCGCGCTGATCCGCAATATCTGGCCGGGGCTTTGCGCGCAAAACGGTATCCGCGCGGTGGACTGGGCGCCCCTTGGGCTGACGGGTTCTCCCTGGTCGCTGACGGAAGTCTTTGCCGATATCTTCGGGGGTGAGACCAATCCGGAGGCCCTGATCGAAGGCCTTGGTACGGAATGGAAAATCGCCGGCGGCTATCACAAGATGCACGCCTGCTGCCAATATGCCCATTCCACGGTCGAGGCTGTCCTGACGGCAACCCATGGCCGCGCGATCGCCGCCTCAGAGGTGGCTTCGGTCGAGGTTGCCACCCATTGGAAGGGCCGCAAACTTGACCGCCCGCAGCCCGGGACCAGCCTTGCCGCGAAATTCTCGATCCAGCACATCGCGGTCAGCACGCTTCTGAAAGGCCATGCGGGGGCTTCGGCTTTCGACCGGGCCTCGCTCTCGGACCCTGAGATGGTGGCGCTGCGCGCGCGCGTGACGATTTCCGCCTATCCGCAGGATCTGCCCTGGCCGAATGATCGCCCCGCGCTGGTGCGGATCACGCTTCAAAACGGCGAAGTGCTGGCGGGCGACTGCCTGAGCGCGCCGGGCGGGGCGGACCAGCCCTTCTCCGATGAGGCCATTACCGGCAAAATTCTTGGCAACCTCAGCGCCTGGCCCGCCGCCGAGCCGCGGATCGCAGAGATCCTGTTGCTCTCACCCGCGCGGCTTGACGCCCCCTGGGCGGATACGCTCACCGCGCTCACCGCCTGAAACGCATGGATAGTCCGAAGGGCCTCCCCCGGGCGGGAGGCCCTTTTTCATCGCCCGCACCGCAGGCCGCCAGCGCCCGGGCCAGATGCCCGCAGCATAAACGCCTGCAGATTTTGGTCTTCACGCGCGCGAGGGGCACACAAACCGACCGCGCGCAGAGGCGGTCGTCAAACGTCAGCGCGCCTGTCGATCCCCAAACAGGGGCAGCCCATCGGATCCCCCACACCTGATCGATCCTCTCTTGCAGCGCCAGGCCGCGGTCACAGGGCATGCCGCGGATGAGAAAATCCGCCGCCGCAGCTCCAGCGAAGGGCACAGCTGGAAGACACACGGGAAATAAGAGCCGGGTCGCCGCCACCGCATCTTCCGCGCAATGCTACAGGTTCCCGTCACCGCTACACTTCGCCGCAGGCCAGGCCGACTTCCGGCCATCCTCTCGTCTGCTCCGTGCCCTGCGTCAGGCCCCCGGCAGTTGCACTGCAAATGGCGAGCCATGTTTCACCAGCCTGTCAGGCAGGAATGACCTCGCCGCGCCTTCTTCCCGGCCGCCCGTTCTGACCGATAAGGCCGCAAATGGCAGGCCGGAAGGTCGAGCGACACAGGCCGCGCGAAACCCGGGGGATGTCCCCCTCCGGGCACCCGGCTGCACTCCCCCCCGGGAGAGAGGCTGAAACTTATCGGCGCCTCAACCGTTAAGTGCACAGTAAACCCGGCACTGCGGCTCTCCGGCGCAGGCCCAGAGAGGAGATGCCGCACGTGTATTCCGCCCAGATTCCGCCGCGAAGAGCACGCTCTGTTCATCCGT
Organism: Falsigemmobacter faecalis; assembly: GCF_003863335.1. GTDB lineage: Bacteria > Pseudomonadota > Alphaproteobacteria > Rhodobacterales > Rhodobacteraceae > Wagnerdoeblera > Wagnerdoeblera faecalis. The sequence continues at coordinate 28,152 of NZ_RRAZ01000020.1, forward strand.
TTCATGCCCTCCTGCTGGCCTTTTTCTTCCCGCTCTTTTCGGGGACTTTTCTGGCCGATCTTGCCTATGCGCAGACCTATGAAATCCAATGGTCGAATTTCGCGGAATGGCTGAATGCAGCGGGGCTCGTCTTCGGCGGCGTCGCACTGCTGGCTGCGGTGGTCAGCTATATCTCCCGGCGCAGCACAGGGGGGGCACGGCGCGTCCTTTGGTATGGGGCAGCCCTGCTGGCGGCATGGATTACCGGGCTTTTCAATGCCTTCATTCACGCGCGTGACGCCTGGGGGATCATGCCTGATGCGCTTTGGTGGTCCGGGATCTCGGCGCTGCTTGCGCTCATTGCGTCATGGATCGCCTGGCGCGGATTTCCGGATCGGGGGGACGACTGATGCGCGCTTTCATCCTGACATCCGCCTTCGCCGCCCTCGCTTTGCCCGCTCTGGCCCAGGACATGCAGACGGGGCCTTCGCCCACCCTGCCCGCGCCTGCGCAGGGGCTTTTGCCCGAAATGACCATCCCGCGTCCCGCCGGATGGGAGGGCGCGCTGCCGCAGGTGCCTGAGGGCTACAGCATCAGCGCGATTGCCACCGGCCTGCAGATCCCACGCCAGCTTCTGGTGCTGCCGAATGGCGATATTCTGGTGGCAGAGGGCAAGGGCCAGGGCGCGCCTGCGATGCGGCCCAAAGATATTATCGCGGGCTTCATCAAGGGCTTGGGCAAAAGCCCCGAGCCCGGTGGTGACCGGCTGACGCTTCTGCGCGATGCGGACGGCGACGGCAGCTATGAGGTGCAGACCGTCTTTGCCGAAAACCTCAATTCGCCCTACGGCCTTGCCTTTTCAGAGGGCAATATCTGGGTGGCCAATCAGGATGCGGTGGTGCGGTTTGACTATACCGACGGCCAGACAGAGGCCGCGGGCCCGCCGCAGCTGCTGGCCCTGCTGCCCTCGGCGCTCAATCATCACTGGACCAAGGCCATGGCGATCAGCCCCGATGGCACGCTTTTGTATGTCGGCATCGGCTCGAACAGCAATATCACCGAGCGCGGCATGACGGCTGAGGCAGACCGCGCCATGGTCTGGGAAATCGACACCGCAACCGGGCGCCACCGTCCCTTTGCCACCGGGCTGCGCAATCCCACGGCGCTGACCTTCCGCCCGGGCAGCGACACGCTCTGGGCGGTGGTGAATGAGCGCGATGAGATCGGCCCGGACCTTGTGCCGGATTATCTGACCTCTGTGCAGGATGGCGGGTTCTATGGCTGGCCCTGGAGTTACTGGGGCCGGAATATTGACCGCCGTGTGAAGCCCGAAAACCCCGGAAAGGTGGCCGAAGCGCTGACGCCCGATTACGCGCTTGGCGCGCATGTGGCGGCTCTGGGGGTGCATTTCTCGGACCCCGTGATGGGACCGCAGTTCGCCGAAGGCGCTTTTGTCGGCATGCATGGCAGCTGGAACCGCAAAGATCCGGTTGGCTATAAGGTGGTCTTTGTGCCCTTCAGCGGGGCCGCGCCTGCGGGGGATCCGGTGGATGTGGTGACCGGATTTCTGACAGAAGACGGAGAGGCCCGCGGGCGTCCGGTGGGCGTCACGGTCGATCCGCGCGGCGCGCTTTTGATCGCGGATGATCTTTCAAACGCGGTCTGGCGGGTGACGCCGAATGCGCCGTAACACACGGGAGTGCCCCCGCCGGTCAGGACCGGCGGGGAGCAATTTTTACATCCTGAGCAGGACTTTACGCCCCCCCGACAGGCGGCGGATCTCCGAGAGCCGCGCCGGATTCAGAAGATCCTGCAGGGTGATTTCTTCCGCATAGCTGGTGCGGAACACCCCGCGGATGCCCCCGCGCACCCTGGCACGGAAGCTGTCGATTTTCTCAGGCGAGAGCGTCGCCATATGGTTCATCATCAGCCAGCCACTGACACTCCAGGCAGAGCCAAAGCCGCGCGGGATCTCAATCGCGCCCGGCGTCAGCCCGCCGTAAATACAGACCTGCTTCAAGCGGCGCGAGCCGTAGATGTCATAGGCCTCAGGCGGTGGGGCGAAGACCTCTTCCATCGCGGCCATGATCCGCGCGGCCAGCGTGCCGCCGCCGATGGCGTCAAAGGCAAGGCTTGCATCCGTTTGCGCCACCAGAGCCGCCAGGGCGTGATGAAACCCCGGATCGGAACTGTCGAGGGCATAGCGCGCCCCCTCTGCCAGAACGGCGTCGCGCGATGCCGCCGAGCGCAGGATATTGATGAGGGGGATGCCCTCCTCAGCGCAGAGCCGCTCCAGCATCCGGCCAAGGCTGGAGGCGGCGGCGGTGTGGACGATGGCGCGATGACCATCGCGGCGCATGGTGTCGATCATGCACAGCGCGGTCATCGGGTTCACAAAGCTCGAAGCGGCTTCCGAAGCCGGAAAGCCCGCGCCAAAGAAGATACAGTCCCGGGGCCGCGCCAGGCGGTGCTGCCCGAAGGCCGCGCCGCCGAAGACCGCCGCCGTCTGCCCGATCAGCGCCTCGGACTGAGGCCCCGCCGCAATCACCACCCCGGCCCCCTCCAGCCCCGGCGCCACCGAAAGATTGAGCCTGCGGTGGTTCAGCTGCGCCAGCGGCGCGGGAAGCGCGATCTCAATGGCCTCTGCGTCCTGACGCGCCAGCGCCGGATCGCCGCCCGCCAGCAGCAGATTGAGATCGGTCGGATTGACCGGCGCGGCCTCCATCCGCAGGACCACCTCATCGCCCCCGGGGGGGCGGATGTCCTGGGGCTCAAGGCTGAGACGGATCGCCCCGCCGGGCGTCAGGCGCGAGCGCAGGCTGAGACTTTGCAGCAGAATGTCTGTCACCGGTCTGACCTTTCAAAGGGCGGAATAGCCACCGTCGACCGCCAGGGTCTGCCCGGTGATGTGATCTGACGCGCGCGAGGCAAAGAGCAGAACCGGACCGGCCAGGTCCTGCTCTGCGCCAAGGCGGCCGCGCGGGGTATGGGCGAGCAGCGCTTCCTCATGGCTGTCGACGGTGCCTTTCGTCATTTTGGAGACGAAATAACCCGGCGCAATCGCATTGACGTTCACGCCCCGGCTGCCCCATTCCGCCGCCATGGCCCGCGTCAGGCTGATCACCCCGCCCTTGGAGGCGTTATAGGCCACCGTCCCCTCCATTGAGGGCAGATTGCCGGTCAGGCCGGTGACCGAGGCGATATTGACGACCCGCCCATAGCCCTGAGGCAGCATGGCGCGCCGCGCCACCTCGCGGCTGAGGGTGAACACCGCATCAAGGTTCAGCGCCATGACCTTGCGCCAGCCCTCATCGGGATAGTCCTCGGCGGGCGCGCCCCAGGTGGTCCCGGCGTTATTGACCAGGATCTCAATCCGCCCGGTCAGCGTAAGCGCCGCATCGGTAATCACAGTGGCGGCGCCAGGATCGGCCTGATCGCAGACCACAGTCAGCGCCCGGATGCCTTCGGCGGCCAGGGCCTCGCGCGCGGCGTCCAGTTCCGCCGCTTTGCGCGCCGTCAGCACCAGGGCCGCGCCCTGCCGGCCAAGCGCACGCGCCATCTGAAAGCCGATGCCGCGCGAGCCGCCGGTGACGATTGCCACCTGGCCTGAGAGATCGAAAAGCTGCGGCGCCATCACTTCGCCCCTTCGTTCAGCGCGGCAAACCCACGGCCCTCAGTGTTCAGCCGGGTGATCAGCGGTGCCGCTGCCCAGGCCCAGCCCTGATTGCCTTTGGCAAATTCGGCCATGCGTGCCGCAACCTTCGGCAGGCCCACACGATCGGCATAAAACATCGGCCCGCCCCGGAAGCGCGGGAAGCCATAGCCGTTCATCCAGACCGTATCAATGTCGAGCGGCCGCGCGGCGATCCCTTCTTCGAGCAGGCGCGCGCCTTCATTGGTCAGGGCGAAAAGGCAGCGCTCGACGATTTCCTCATCAGAGATCTGCCGCCGCACGAGGCCCAGACGGGCGGATTCCGCCACGATCATCGCCTCGACTTCCGGATCAACCCCGGGCTTTGCGCCAGGCTCTGCATAGATGTAATAGCCCCGCCCGGTTTTCTGACCAAACCAGCCCTGCTCGCAGATCAGATCGGGGACGCGCGAATAGGGCCGGTCAGGCTGCTCCGCGGCGCGGCGTTTGCGGATGTTCCAGCCGATGTCCTGGCCTGCCAGATCCATGGTGCGCAAAGGCCCCATGGCCATGCCCCAGCGTTCCATCGCGCCATCGACCTGGGCCGGCAGCGCACCCTCTTCGAGCAGCAGATAGGCCTGGCGGAGATATTCTTCAAACATGCGGTTGCCGATGAAGCCGTCACAGACCCCGGCCACCACACCGACTTTGCGGATCTGGCGTGCAAAGCCCATGACCGTGGCCAGGGTCTGCTGCGAGGTTTTCGCCCCGCGCACCACTTCAAGCAGCTTCATCAGATTGGCCGGGCTGAAGAAATGCAGCCCCACCACATCTTCGGGCCGCGCGGTGAAATCTGCGATCCGGTCGACATCCAGGGTCGAGGTATTGGAGGCGAGGATCGTGCCCGGATCGGCCAGGCGGTCAAGCTCGGTGAAGACCTTTTCCTTCACGCCCATATCCTCAAAGACCGCCTCAATGATCAGGTCATGGCCTTTGACATCGCTAAAATCACTGCTGTAGCTCAGCGCCGCGATCTGGGCGGTTGCCGCGGCCTCAGACAGACGCCCGCGGTCGCGGTTGCGCAGGATCGTGGCTTCTGACCGGGCGCGGGCGCGCTCCAGCGCCTCGGGGTTCAGGTCGATCACCCGTGCCTGCAGCCCCGCCTGCACGATGGCCAGCGAAATGCCGATCCCCATGGTGCCCGCGCCGATCACCGCGACGCGGCGGATCTCAGCGGCGCGCAGCGCGGGATCCAGCCCCGGCACCCGGGCAACCGCCCGCTCGGCCCCGAAAGCATAGCGCAGCGCGCGGGCGGGTTCCGAAACCAGCAGCGCGTCAAAGATGCGGTATTCTTCCGCAAGGCCCGCATCAAAATCAGCGCCCTGCCCGGCGCTGACCGCCGCAATCGCCGCCTCAACGGCCATGCGCAGGCCGGGGTTTTGCGGCTTTGCGCGCAGGGCGGCGACGGCTTCGTCAAAGCCCTCGGTGTTGAGCGGCAGATCACGCGGACGGCGGCGGCCGTCAGCGGCCACGCGCGCCGCAAAGGCCAGAGCCGCCGCGCGCAGATCACCCTCAGCCAGAGCATCGGCGAGACCGGCCTCATGGGCGGTCTTTGCCGTGATCGTGCTGCCTGCGGCGATCCATTCCAGCGCGCGAACCGCCCCGGTCAGACGCGGCAGCCGCTGGGTGCCGCCCGCGCCCGGGATCAGGCCCAGGGTCACCTCCGGCAGCGCAAAGCGCGCATCCTGAGCCGCCACGCGGTAATCGCAGCCAAGCGCCACCTCCAGCCCGCCCCCAAGCGCCGAGCCCTGGATCGCCGCCACCAGCGGCAGGCGGCAGGCATCAAGACGCGCGATGAGTGCGCGGATCGGGCCACCGACCTCAGCTGCATTGCGGTCAAACTCTGAGATATCGGCCCCGGCCGAGAACATCCGCCCCTCTGCCGCCAGCACGATCGCTCTGACCCCCGGCTGCGCCTCCAGCGCGTCGAGTTCCGCAGCGATCCCCTGGGGAATGCCCGCCGTGGCGGAAATCGGGTTCAGCGGCGGATTGGAAAAGACGATGACCCCGATGTCGTTCACGATCTGACTGGAAACCGGCATGGATACCCCCTGAATGCGCGGACGGGGCGAAGCTCTGCGGCGCGGTCCTGCCCGCGCTCTCCCCCCGCCTGAAGCGGTGTTGCGCGCCGCCACCCCCCTCCGGGCCACGGCGATTTCCCCAAGCGTTAGCGGAAGTTCAATTGTCCAACAAGTCTGCATTTCGCGGGCGCGCCTGCCATGTTAGAAGGGATTTCGCGGCTTGAGGGAGCGTGGGAATGTTTAAAAAGATCGCCGCCGTGCCGGCCTACCGCATCGTCTGCGACACCATTGAGGCGCGGATTCTCGACGGCTCTCTGCCGCCTGGCGCGCTGCTGCCGATTGAGACCGAGCTTTCCGCGCAGTTCGGACTGGCCCGTCATACCGTGCGCGAAGGGCTGCGCATTCTCGAAGAGGGCGGCTTTGTGCAGCGCGAGGCGGGGCGGCGGCTCTACGTGCGCCTGCCCGATCATGCGGAGCTGGCGCCACGCGCCTCGCGGGCGCTGATGATGCAGCGTGTGACCTTTCGCGAGCTGCTGGAGGTCACGCTGGCGCTGGAACCTGCGGCGGCCACGGGTGCGGCGCTGCGGGCAAAACCCTCTGATATCAAAGACCTGGAGGACATTCATCAGGCCATGGCCGCAGCTTCCGCAAAGGGTGAGACCATCACCCCCTTTGACATCGCCTTTCACAGCCGCATCGCCGAGATCGGCGGCAATAAGGCGCTGCTGCTGGCGCGCGAGCCGATCTCGGCGCTGTTTTACCCCGCGCTGGAGCGGCTGATGCAGGCCCCGGCGGATCCCCTGGTGACCCGGGCGCGGATGCTGCAGGCGCATCGCGCGATCATTGATGCCCTGGCCTGCGGGGAGGCCGACAGGGCGGGTCTGTGGATGACGCGGCATATGCGCGATTTCCGGCGCGGCTATGAGCTTTACGGCTTCGATCTGGATGAGGCTCTGGGCGCTGCTGCGGGGTGAACCTGCCGATAATTCACATATGTGAATGAATGATGCAGATAGGCATTAGCTCTGGAAGATCCCGCCCAATCAGCGAAGTCTGGGCCCAGGGAGTGTCGGGGCCTGTGCCTGCGCGTTGCGCAGGCACGCCCGGCTGTCACAGAGATCTTGGGAGGATCGCATGAAAGATCTGGAAACCAGCCACAGCGGCGCGGCGGATGTGCTGGATGTCATCGTGGTGGGCGGCGGCTTCGGCGGCATGTGCGCCAGCTATACCTTCCGGGAAATGGGCCTGAACATTCAATGCTTTGAGGCCGGATCGGACCTTGGCGGCGTCTGGTTCTGGAACCGCTATCCGGGCGCGCGCGTCGATCTGCCGAGCATCGATTACTCCTTCTCTTTCGCCCCTGAGATTGAGCAGGAGTGGACCTGGTCGGAAGAATTCGCCGCCCAGCCGGAACTGCTGAAATATATCGATTTCGTGGCCAGCCGCCTCGATCTGCGCAAACATTTCCGCTTCAACACCCGCATCACCGGCGCCCGCTGGGATGAGGCGGCACAGATCTGGCATGTCAGCACCGACAAGGGCGACACCCTGCGCGCGCGCCACTGCGTGATGGCGACCGGGCCGCTGTCGATCCAGAAGACCCCCGATATTGCCGGCTACGGCCGCTTTAAGGGCGAATCCTATCTCTCGGGCTCCTGGCCGCAGGATCCGGTCAGCTATGCCGGCAAACGCGTCGGTGTGATCGGCGTCGGCTCCACCGGCATTCAATGCGTGCAGGAAGTCGGCCCCCAGGCGGGTGAGCTGTTCGTCTTCCAGCGCACGCCCAGCTTTACCATGCCGATGCGCAACCAGAAGCTCTCGGCCGAATATGTCGCCGATGTGAAGCGCAACTACGCAGGCCTTCGCGCCGCGGCCCGCGCCTCCACCGTCGGCGGTCTGCGCCCGCAGTCGAGCCGCGCGTTTTATTCCGTGACGCCCGAAACCCGCCGCGCGCTTTTGGAAGATGCCTGGAAACTCGGCGGTCTGTGCATCCTTGGCACCTTCTCGGATCTGATGACCAACCAGGAGGCCAACGACTATGTCGCTGAATTCCTGCGCGAAAAGATCGGCGACGTGGTGAAGGACCCGGTGACGGCCGAAAAGCTGAAGCCCCGCGGCTATCCGGTCTTTGCGCGCCGCGCCTGCCTCGATACCAGCTATTATGAGACCTATAATCTGCCCAATGTCCATCTGCTGGACTGCGTGGAAGACCCGATCCTTGAGATCACCGAGAAGGGCATTCGCCTTGGATCGGGTGAGGTTGAACTGGATATGATCATCTTCGCCACCGGCTATGATGGTCTGACCGGCGCGCTGATGGCCTTTGATGTGGAAGGCCGCGACGGGCTGACGCTGAAGGACAAATGGCAGGACGGCCCGCGCTCTTTCCTCGGGGTGGGCATTGCGGGTTTTCCGAACTTCTTCATGACCGTCGGCCCGAACGGCCCCTCGGCGCTGGCCAATATCATCCGGATCAATGAAACGGATATCTCGCTGATCGCCCGTGCGATCCGCCATATGGATGAGAACGGCCTCTCCGCCATGGAGCCGCGCGAGAGCGCCGAAGAGGCCTGGATGGAGCAGATCCGCGATGCGGCCGGACGCTCGCTGCTGTCCAAGGCGAAAACCTGGTATGTCGGCGCCAATGTGCAGGGCAAATCGCAGGGCCTGACCATGTTCACCGGCGGCTTTGCCAAATACGCCGAGGCCTGTGAAGCGGCGGCAAAAGACGGCTTCCACGCCTTCCGTTTTGAGCCCGTCCGCGCCCTCGCGGCCGAATAAATCCTGAAGGCTCAGGCCCTCGCCACCGGCAGCCCGACAGCGGGTCTGCCGGTGGGTTTATGCTGCGTTTTGCGCATCGCCGGATCGGTGAGGCGGGAAACAGGGTAATCCTGTCAATGCATTGATTTATATTAAACTTCACATTTGTGAATGAGAACTTCCCGGATGCGTTGTGCTTTGACAATCCCCGGGCGGGATTGAACAATTCAGATATAGCGCTGGCACCGGAGGGGGTGTGAGGCGCTGTGGGAGGAAACTATGTTTGGCCTGATGCAGGATCGTCCGCTGCTCATCTCATCGCTGCTTGAGCATGCAGAGAACTATCACCCCGGATCGGAAATCATCAGCGCGACCTGCGAAGGTCCGCTGGTGCGCAGCACCTGGAAGTCGCTGGCGCTGCGGGTGCGCAGGCTGGCGCAGGCGCTGGAAAAGCTCGGTGTAAAACCGGGCGACCGGGTGGCCACGCTGGCCTGGAACACCCACCGCCATGTGGAGCTTTACTTCGCGGTCTCGGGCATGGGGGCGGTGCTGCATACCGTCAACCCGCGGCTCTTTCCCGAGCAGATCGATTATATCGTCAACCACGCGGGCAGCACGGTGCTGCTCTTTGATATCACCTTTGCAAAGCTGGTCGGCGATCTGCGCGACCGCCTGCCGGGGATCGGCCATTTCGTGGCGCTGACCGATGAGGCGCATATGCCCGCAGAGGCAGGTCCCGCGCTGTGCTATGAAACGCTGCTCTCAGCTGAAGAAGGCGTCTTTGACTGGCCGGTCTTTGATGAAAACACCGCCTCGTCGCTCTGCTATACCTCAGGTACGACCGGAAATCCCAAGGGCGTGCTTTACAGCCATCGCTCGAGCGTGCTGCATTCCTTCATGGTCTGCACCGTGGACGGGCTGGCGCTCTCGTCGGGAGATACCACGCTGCTGGTGGTGCCCCTGTTCCACGTCAACGCCTGGGGCATGCCCTATGCTTCGGCGATGTGCGGCGCAAATCTGGTGCTGCCGGGGCCGAAGCTCGACGGCGAAAGCCTCTATAAGCTGGCCACCACTGAGAAATGCACCTTCACGCTGGGCGTGCCGACCGTCTGGCTGAGCCTGCTGCAATATATCGAAAACACCCCCGGCGCTGCGGTCTCGGATCTGCCCTTTACCCGGCTGATGATCGGCGGCTCGGCGGCGCCGCGCGCCATGGTCGAGACCTTTGAGAAAGGCGGCGTGCCCGTCGTTCAGGCCTGGGGCATGACGGAAACCAGCCCGGTTGCGGCGGTGGGCAATCTGCTGCCCAAGCATGCCTCGCTGAGTCAGGAAGAAAAGATCGACATCAAGGTCCGCCAGGGCCGCGCGGTCTACGGTGTTGAGCTGAAGATCACCGATGAAGAGGGCGCAGCCCTGGCGCAGGATGGCACCCGCTCGGGCGATCTCTGGGTGCGTGGCCCCTGGATCACCCGTGGCTATTTCGGCGGCGAGGGCGGCGAGCAGCTTGACGCCGACGGCTGGTTCCCCACCGGCGATGTCGCCCGTATCGACACCGAGGGCTATGTCACCCTGACCGACCGCTCGAAAGATGTGATCAAATCGGGCGGCGAATGGATCAGCTCGATCGATCTTGAGAATGCCGTCATGGGCCATGCCGCCGTGCAGCAAGCCGCGGTGATCGGCGTGCCGCATCCCAAATGGCAGGAGCGTCCGCTTCTGGTGGTGGTGAAAAAGCCCGGCGCTGAGGCCGAGCCGAAAGCCCTGCTCGATTATCTTTCTGAGCGCGTGGCGCGCTGGTGGCTGCCCGATGACGTCGTTTTCGTCGACGCCCTGCCCCATACCGCCACCGGCAAAGTGCAAAAGCTGAAGCTGCGCGAGCAGTTCCGCGACCACGTGCTGCCTACGGCCTGAGGGCGCGCCGCAAGGCCCTCTCTCCCCCCTTTCCTTTCGCGTGGCGGGCCCTGTCCTGCCGCGCCGATGAAGACCAGGAGTTTCCATGCCCCAGATGATCTTTGACGATGAAGACGGCACCTTCGGCCTGCTGCGCGACAGCGTCAGCGGCTTTGCCGCCGACTTCCATGGCCCGACCCGGATGCGCGCCCGCCGGGCGGCGGGGAGCGATCTTGACCGCGACCTCTGGGCGGCCATGGCCGATGCGGGCTGGCTGGGCCTGAGCATCCCCGAAGAGCTGGGCGGCTCGGGTCTGGGTCCGCGCGCGCAGGCCGTGCTCAGCGAGGCGCTTGGCCGCGAGCTGATCTCTGAGCCGCTGGCTTTCCTCGCGGTTTTCTCAGGCGCGCTGCTGTCGCAGTCCGACGAAAGCGCCGCGCGCGCGCGTCTGATCGAGGGGCTGATCGACGGCTCGCTGGTCGTCACCCCGGCGGTTCAGGGCGTGGATGGCGCGCTGTCGCCGCTGAAAGCTGTAGCCACGCAAAGCGGTCTTTCGCTGAGCGGTGAGGCGCATTTCGTCAATGCCGCGGCTTCGTCCGATGAGCTGCTGGTGCTGGCAGCACAGGGGGATGAGGTGCTGCTGGTCGCTGTGCCGCGCGCGCTGACCACCGTGACCCTGCGCCCGACGCTGGACGGCGCGCAGCTTGGCCGCGTGGCGCTGGAAAACGCCGAAATCTCCGCTGACCGCATTTTGTCGCGTCAGGGCCTGACTCTGGCTGAGGCCGCCGTCAATACCACCCGTCTCGCGCTGGCGGCAGAGCTTGCGGGCAATGCCTCAAAGGCGCTGGAAATCACCGTCGGCTATACCTCTGAGCGCGTGCAGTTCGGCAAGCCGATCGCAGCCTTCCAGTCGCTGCAGCACCGCATGGTCGATATGTGGGCCGATGCGGAATTTGCCTGCTCGGCCGTGGTCAATGCCTGCGACCGCCAGGACGAGGGCGATGCCCTGGCCGCGCATCTCTCGATCCTCGCCGCCAAAGCCCGCGCGGGTGATGCGGCGGTCACCGTGGGCCGCCGCGCCATCCATCTGCATGGTGCCATGGGCTTCACCGATGAATGCGACATCGGCCATTACATGAAACGCGCCGTCGCCCTGAATTCCGCGCTCGGCCAGCCCGAGGCGCTGCGCCTGCAGTTCCTCGCCCTTGAGCGCGCTGCCTGAAAGGTCCTCCCATGAGAAACGAACTGATCAAAGTCACCATCGAGAACCATGTGGCTCTGGTGAAAATGGATGCGCCGCCGGTCAATGCCTGGTCGCTGGCCTTCACGGAAGAATTCCTCGAAGTTTTTGACGAGCTTTATGAGGCAAGCAATGTGCGCTGCATCGTCGTCACCGGCCGCGAGAAGATGTTCTCGGCCGGGGCCGATATCAAACAGCGCACCTCGGTCAGCGGTGTTGCGGGCAATCTGACCCGCCACATGCGCCGGATGCGCGAAGTCGGCAATACCGTCATGGAGATGAACAAGCCGGTGATCGCCGCCGTCAACGGCCCGGCACTGGGCGTGGGCATGGCGCCGATCATCAACGCCGATATCATCCTGGCTTCTGACAATGCCTTCTTCTGCATGCCGGAAATCGACATCGGCCTGATGGGCGGTGCCGCCCATACCATGTCGCTTTTCCCGCATTCGCTGGCGCGCCGCATGATCCTGACGGGCTACCGCCTGCCCGCAGCGGAAGCCTACCGCCGCGGCATCATTGAGGCCTGCCTGCCGCTGGAAGAGCTGCTGCCGGCGGCCATGGAGATGGCAAACAACATCGCCTCGAAAAGCCCGAAAGCCATCGGCCTTGCCAAGCGCGCGATCAATACCGTCCGCTCGATGCCGCTGCGCGAGGGCTACCGCTTTGAGCAGAATCTGACCAATGAGATGACGCAGCATGAGGACTCGAAAGAGGCCATGCGGGCCTTCCTCGAAAAGCGTAAACCCGTGTTCAAGGACAACGTATAATGGCCGAGGCACAGCAAAACTGGAACGCCATGCCGGACGAAGACTTCCGGCAGATCTTCCGCACCTGGGCTGACGCCAACTGCCCCGCTGAGCTGCGCTTCATGCGCAAACAGCGCCCCCTCTATGAAGAGGTGAAGGTCTGGTATCAGGCGCTGGCCGACAAGGGCTGGCTCTCGCCGCTCTGGCCGCAGGACTATGGCGGCATGGGTCTGAACCCGGCCAAACATATGATTTACGTGGAAGAATGGGCCCGCCTCGGCTGCCCGCGCATCCCGGATCACGGCATCGGCCTGACCGGCCCGCTGCTGCTGCATTACGGCTCGGACGAGCAAAAAGAGTTCTTCCTGCCGAAGATCCTGACCGGCGAGCATGTCTGGTGCCAGGGCTATTCCGAGCCGGGCTCGGGCTCGGATCTGGCCTCGATGCGCACCACCGCGGTGCGTGACGGCGATGATTATGTCATCAACGGCCAGAAAATCTGGACCACGCTGGCGCATTGCGCCAATTGGATCCTGCTGCTGGTGCGCACCGATAAGGACGCGAAAAAGCCGCAACAGGGCATTTCGGTGCTGCTGGCGCCGCTGGATCTGCCGGGCGTGACCGTGCGTCCGATCCCGAACCTGCGCGAAGAGGCCGATTTCTGCGAGGTCTTCTTCGACAACGTCCGCGTTCCGGTCTCGGCCCTGGTGGGCGAAGAGAACAAGGGCTGGACGCTGGCGAAAACCGTCCTCAGCCATGAGCGCATCTTCCTTGGCGCGCCGACCCGGCCCGAATATGCCCTGGCGCGTCTGCAGGCGCTGGCGGAAGCGCGGGGCGCTTTCAACGATCCGGCCTTCGTGTCGCGCTTTGCGAAACTGCGCCTTGATGTCTATGACCTTGGCTCTGCCTTTGAGCGCTTTGCCCGCGTGCTGCGCCAGGGCGGCGAGCTTGGGGCCGATGTCTCGGTACTGAAACTCTTCAACACCGAGCTTTATCAACGCATCACCGAAGAAATGCTGGAGATCGTGGGCGAAGAAGCCCGGTTCAACGACGATCTGGACGCCGACGATATCATGATCGACGCGATGAACCTTTATCTCGACTCGCGCGCCCCGGCGATTTTCGGCGGCTCGAATGAGATCCAGCGCAACATTCTGGCCAAAGCCGTTCTGCGGCTGCCGGGCTGACCCCCGAAAATAAGGGGGCGGGAGGAACCTATGACCAGACACCAGACGGATCCGGGCACTGATTATGTGCTGACGGCCCGCGGGCTGACGAAACGCTTTGGCGGCTTTGCGGCCGTCAATAACGTCGATCTCTCCATCCGCCGCGGCTCGGTCCATGCGCTGATCGGGCCGAACGGCGCGGGGAAAACGACCTGTTTTAACCTGCTGACCAAGACCCTGACCCCCACCTCGGGGGTCATCACCTACGACGGCCAGGACATCACCCGCATCCGTGCGGCCGATGTGGCGCGTCTGGGGCTGGTCCGCTCGTTTCAGATCTCCGCGACCTTCACGCAGATGACGGCGCTGGAGAATGTGCGGGTGGCTTTGCAGTCAAACCACGGCACGGGCTATCATTTCTGGAGCCCGATCCGCAGCCTGCGCAACCTTGACGCCCGCGCAAAAGAGCTGCTCGACCAGGTCGGCCTTGCGGATATGGCCGATGCGAAGGCCGCAGATCTCTCCTACGGCAAAAAGCGCGCGCTGGAGATTGCCACTACCCTGGCACTTGAGCCGCAGGTCATGCTGCTCGATGAGCCGACGGCGGGCATGGGCCATGAGGATCTGGAACCGATCACCGAGCTGATCCGTGAGACCGCCAAAGGCCGCACCGTGGTCATCGTGGAGCATAACCTGTCGATCGTGGCGACGCTGTGTGACCGCATCACCGTGCTGCAACACGGCGAAGTGCTGACCGAGGGCAGCTATGCTGAGGTCTCCTCTGATGAGCGCGTCATCACCGCATATATGGGAGGCGTCGATGAAGACTGACCCCACCGGCAAGCCGGGCCTCGTCATTGAGGATCTCCATGGCTGGTATGCCGAATCCAAAGTGCTGCACGGCATGCAGTTTGACGTGCGCGAAGGCGAGGTTCTGACGCTGATCGGGCGCAACGGGGCGGGCAAAACCTCGACCCTGCGCGCGATCATGGGGATCATGCGCAAGCGCAGCGGCTCGATCCGCTTTCAGGGCGAAGAGCTGATCCGCAAGCGCATCTATGAAATCGCGCGCAAGGGTCTGGCCTATTGCCCCGAAGAGCGCGCGATTTTCGCCTCGCTGAATGTGAAAGAGAACCTGGCGCTGCCGCCGGTTCTGCGCCCGGGTGGGGTGTCGACCGAAGAGCTGTTGTCGACCTTCCCGAACCTGCAGCGCCGCGCCTCAAGCCCTGGCACCAAGCTTTCGGGCGGCGAGCAGCAGATGCTGGCCATCGCGCGGATCCTGCGCACCGGCTCGCGCTATCTGCTGCTCGATGAGCCAAGCGAGGGTCTGGCCCCGGTCGTCGTCAAAGAGATCGGCGAGCTGATCCTGAAGCTGAAGGCCCAGGGCTTCACCATCATCCTGGTTGAGCAGAACCTGCGCTTTGCGCGCAGCGTCGCCGACCGCCATGTCGTCGTTGAGCACGGTCACGTGGTCGATATTCTGACCGCCGATGAGATCCGCCAGGATCTTGCCCGCGTCAAAACCTATCTGGGGGTCTGACGGATGTTTGATTTCGTTTCTCCGCAACTCCTCGCCGGGCAGCTGCTGATCGGGCTGATCAACGGCTCGTTCTATGCCATGCTGTCGATGGGTCTTGCGATCATCTTCGGCCTGATGAACGTGGTGAACTTTGCCCATGGCGCGCAATATATGCTGGGCGCTTTTGTGGCCTGGCTCGGGCTGAATTATCTCGGGATCCCCTATTGGGGCTCGCTGATTATTGCGCCGATTGTGGTCGGGGCCTTTGGGATGTTGCTGGAGCGGGTGATCCTGCGGCCACTGCAGCATCTTGATCATCTCTATGCGCTGCTGGCGACCTATGCGCTGGCGCTGATCATTGAGGGGCTGATCCGTCAGCGCTATGGCTCGACCGGTCTGCCCTATGACAGCCCGATCACCGGTGGTCTGCGGCTCGATTTCATGTTCCTGCCCTGGTATCGCCTTTGGGTTGTCGGCTTCTCGGTGGTGACCTGCATCGGTGCCTGGCTTTTGATTGAGCATACCAAACTCGGTGCCTATCTGCGCGCCGCCAATGAGCGTCCCGATATCGTCGAAAGCTTTGGCATCAACGTGCCGCGTATGATCACCCTGACTTACGGCTTTGGCGTGGGTCTGGCGGCGCTGAGCGGCGTGCTGGCAGCGCCGATCTATCAGGTCTCGCCCTCGATGGGTTCGGGTCTGATGATCACCGTCTTTGCGGTGGTGGTGATCGGTGGCATCGGCTCGATCATGGGGGCTGTGGTCACCGGTTATATCCTGGGTCTGGCTGAAGCGCTGACCAAGGTGTTCTACCCCGAAGGCGCGAGCACCGTCGTCTTTGTGGTCATGATCGCGGTCCTTCTGATGAAGCCCAACGGTCTCTTCTCGTCGTCGGAGAAAGCGTGATGTCGAAAAATCTGCTGATCGCGCTGGCGGTTCTGGCCGCAGCCCTGGTGGCGCCCTTCTTCGTCTATCCGGTCACCCTGATGACGATCCTGTGCTTCATCGTCTTTGCCTGCTCGTTCAACCTGCTCTTGGGCTATACCGGGCTTTTGTGCTTTGGCCATGCGATGTTTTTCGGCTCGGCTGGCTATATCACCGGCTGGGTTGTGAAAAACTGGGGTCTGACGCCGGAGCTGGGCATTCTGACCGGGGCGCTTTTCTCGGCGGGCTTAGGCTTTCTGGTCGGCCTTGTGGCGGTGAAGAAATCGGGCATCAGCTTTGCCATGATCACCTTTGCCATCGCGCAGTTCGTTTACTTCATCCTGCTGCAGTCCTCTTTCACCGGCGGCGAAGACGGGATGCAGAATATTCCGCGTAAAGACGTTCTGGGGCTGATCGATGTGACCTCGGGCTTCAGCTATTACTATGTGGTGCTGGCGATCACGGTGGCGGCTGTGGCCTTCTTCTACCGCGTGGTGCATTCGCCCTTCGGCGATATTCTGAAGGCGATCCGTGACAATGACGCGCGGGTGGAATCTTTGGGCTTTAAGCCCGAGCGGTTCAAGCTGCTGGCGCTGGTTCTGTCTGCGGGTCTGGCGGGTCTGGCGGGCGGGATGAAGGCCACGGTCTTTCAATTCGCCACGCTGACCGATGTGTCTTTCCCGATCTCGTCGGAGGTTATCATCATGACGCTGCTGGGCGGTCTGGGCACGCTGACCGGTCCGATGGTGGGGGCGGCTTTCATCATCTGGCTCAATGAGCATCTGGCGACTTTGGGCGAATGGGCGCTGATCTCGCAGGGGGTCATCCTGCTGCTGGTGATCATGTTCCTGCGCCGCGGCATCGTGGGCGAGCTGAACGCCTGGATCCGGGCGCGTCGCGCCAAGTAAGCGCCGGGATTTCCGCCGGGTGCCGCTGCGCGGCGGCCTCCGGCGGGAGTATTTTAAAAAAGCCAAAGATCAGGCGCCCTGGTCCCTTTGCGGGGGCCGGGGCGTTTTTCTCAGATCTCGATGCGGATCGGGGAGTTGAAAGGCTCAGCCTCGGCCACGAAGGCGGCGGCGGTTTTCATGATGGAGAGATAGCGGTCGAAATTGTCGTTGATCCGCTGGGTGACGCCGCCGAGCGCGAGGCAGGCGGGCTGGCCCTGGATGCGGGCGCAGAGCGGCACCACGATGGTGGATCCGCCCTCAAGGGGCACGTTTTCGGCATGGGCATAGCCCTTTTCGCGGATCTCGGCGATGCGGGCCTCGATCTCTTTCAGGCTGACCCGCTCGGGCACTTTGCAGGCGATATTGGCGCGGCGCACCAGTTTGTCGAGCCGGTCGCGCGGCAGATCCGAGAGCAGCATCCAGCCAGCGGCGGAGCGCGTCAGCGGCACGATGGAGCCTTCATCGATGTGAAAGCGCAGCGCATGGATCGATTCAACCGTGCGGGTATATTGCAGATAGATGTCGTTGCGGGTTCCGATGAACACACCCTCGCCGGTGGCGGCATGAACGTCGCGCATCGCCTCGAGGATGGTGCCGCTGCCGAAGAGGGCCATGGGGATCCAGTCGCCGAGGGCTGTGACTTTCGGGGTGGGGAAATAGGCCCGCTCGCCGCGGTCATAGCTGAGGTAGCCCAGCGTGATCAGCGTCTTCAGAAGCACCGTAGCACTGGACTGCGGGTAGCCGAGGTCAGAGGCGATCTCTGACATCGAGCGGCGCTGTTGGTTGACCTTGAAATATTCAAGAATTTCAAGGGCCCGCATCGCGGATTTCACCTGATGAGCCTGCATGACGATTCCCTCCTCCGTCTCTCAACTTCACGTATATGAAATTTTCTGACAGTATAGAATAGACATGGTGGCGGCGCGCGGCCCATGCCATGCTCTCTGAGAGGGTGTTGCACGTCCCCCCGGGGCCCGAAGGAGGTTCGGGTGCGGCGACACGGAGGGTGGATATTCCGAGACCGTCTGACGGCCCGGTCGCTTCTGCGGCTGCGGCAGAGATATGGCCGGACTGCCACCTGGAGTTGAGGCCCGGCCATCGCCTTTGCGCGGTTGCCCGGACGGAGGGAGAGCCTGATGGCTGGCAAACTGGAAGGCCGGGTCGCACTTGTGACCGGCGGCGGGCGCGGAATTGGTCGCGCTATCTCGGAGGCATATGCCCGTGAGGGTGCTTTTGTGGGTGTGCTTGATCTCAAGCCCGAGATCGCGGAAGGCGCGGCAGAGGCCATTCGGGCAGCCGGTGGTCAGGCGATTGGTCTGACCGGCAATGTCGCAAAGCGCGGGGATGTCCTGGCGGCGGCGGAGGCTTTGCGCGAAGCCGCAGGTCCGGTGACGCTTTTGGTCAATAACGCCATGTGGAACCGCTATGGCCCGCTGGAGGATCAGACTGAAGAGATGATCGGTCGCATGATCGATGTCGGCTTCAAGGGCGTGATCTGGGGCTATCAGGCGGTGCTGCCGCAGATGCGGGCTGCCGGTGGCGGCGCCATCATCAATATCGCCTCGCCCTCGGCGCTGCTGGCGATGAAACATGGCATTATGTACAGCGCCATCAAGGCGGCGGTGGCGGCTTCGACCCGTTCAGCGGCGGCAGAATTCGGGCCTGATAACATCCGTGTCTGCGCCATTGCGCCGGGCTCGACCCGCACCGACGGGGCCAATCTGGTGATCGACGAGGAGGGCTGGGAGCGGCGCCGCAAGCGCGTGCCGCTGCAGCGTCTGGGTGAGCCGGAAGATATCGCCAATGCGGCCGTCTTCCTTGGCTCTGACGATGCGGGCTGGATCAGCGGTGACATGCTGCTGGTCGATGGCGCCATGACCTTCGCATTTTCGTAATTTTGCGGCTTTCCCCGGCGGAAGGGGAAAGGCCGTTCAGCCATCCGGTGCCTGCTGAGGAGAGCGGCCATCGGTTCAGGGGAGAGACATATGACCATGAAGCTTCAAACCCGCCTCGGGCATCTGGCAGCGCTGTGCTGCGCGACCGCACTGGTCGGCGCGCCGGCCTTTGCGCAGATGTCGGGCGATGTCATCCGTATTGGCGTGATGAACGACCAGTCGGGCGTTTATGCCGACAACTGCGGCCCCGGCTCGACTGCGGCCGTGCGTCTGGCGATCGAAGATTTCAACAATGAAATCAACGGCACCAAGATCGAAGTTGTGGTGGCGGACGATCAGAACAAGCCCGATATCGGCGTGGCTTCAGCGCGCAAATGGATCGAGCAGGACGGCGTTGACACCATCGTCGGCTGCTCGGCCTCGTCGATCGCGCTGGCGGTCACCGAGATCATGAAGACCAATGAAAAGCCCTATCTGCTGGGCGGCACCGCAAGCCCGGATCTGACCGGCAAAGCCTGCTCGCCCTATACCTTCCAATGGGTGCATGACACCTATGCGCTGCCCAAGGGCACCGTTCTGCCGCTGCTGGCCGATGGTCAGGACAGCTGGTATTTCATCACCGTCGATTACACCTTCGGCAAGCAGTATCAGGCCGATGCGACGCGCTTTATTGAGGCGGCGGGCGGCAAGGTGCTGGGCTCGGTTCTGCATCCGCTCAATACCACCGATTTCTCGGCGCAGCTGCTGCAGGCCCAGGCCTCGGGTGCCAAAGTCATCGGCATTGCGAACTCGGGCTCTGACTTTGCGAACCTTGTGAAACAGGCGAAAGAATTCGGCATTGCGGAGGCCGGTCAGATCCTGGCGCCGCTGGGTCTGCAGATCAACATGATCCATTCGATCGGTCTGGAAACCGCCCAGGGTCTGCGCTTCGGCTCGGCGATGTACTGGGACTCGAATGAAGAGACCCGCGCCTTTGCAGAGCGTTTCCGCAAGGTCTTCAACAACCGCGCCCCGAATGAAGCGCATCTCGCCACCTATACGGCTGTGAAGCACTATCTGAAGGCTGTGACCCTGGCGGGCACCGATGACGGCAAAGCCGTGGCGGCGAAAATGCATGAAACCCCGGTTGAGGATTTCATCCATAAAGACATCCCGATCCGCGCCGATGGTCAGGTGATGCGCCCGATGCTCTCGGCCTCGATCAAGGCACCGTCGGAGTCGAAATACGCCTGGGATTACTACACCATCAACGGCGAAATCGCCGGTGTGGATGCCTGGACCCCGGCAGATGAAAGCGCCTGCCCGGCCCTCAAAGGCTGACTTTTCTCCGGTGCCGCCACGGGGCGGCACCGGGTTTACTTGCTCCAGGATCAGGATCAGCCTGCCATGCTGCTCAGCGCCCGCCGGATTTCGGTCACCCCCTCTTTGCTTGGCGAAAGCCCGGTTTGGGATGCCGAGAACGAAGTCATCTATTGGGTCGATGGTGTGGGCCGGAAGATCCACCGCCACGACACCCGCCGCAACAGTTTTGACGAGTGGCAGATGCCCTCGATGGTGGGCTCGGTCGGGCTGGCGCAGGGCAGTCGTCTGATCACCGGCCTGCAGGACGGCATCTATGAGTTTGACACCGAAAGCGGCGATCTGACCCCGCATTTTCAGTTCGCAGCCCCGGATGAGCGCGTGCGCTTTAACGATGGCAAAGTGGACCGCCAGGGGCGGTTTCTCTGCGGCACCATGGGCATTCATGCCGAGCCGAGGGGCGAGCTGTACCGCGTCAGCCCGGGCGGCAAAACCGAAGTTCTGGCCAATGGCATCCGCATTTCCAATGCGCTGTCGTTCAGCCCGGACGGACGGGTGATGTATTTCGCCGACAGCATGGACCGCTCGGTCCGCGCCTATCGCTATGACAGTGCCGATGGCGCTTTGCAGGAGCCGCGCATTCACGTCGACACCAAGCCCTATGGCTCGGGTCCGGATGGTGCGACAGTGGACAGTGAGGGTTATATCTGGATCACCCTGGTGCAGATCGGCAAGATCGGCCGCTTTGATCCCGAAGGCCAGCTGGACCGGCTGATTGATGCGCCGATCGACATGCCCTCCTGCCTCTCCTTCGGCGGACCTGATCTGAACATTCTCTATATGACCTCGATCAAGGATTCCGGCACCGGACGCGCGGTCTCGCGCCATCCCGCGGGGGGCCATATGTTTGCCATTGAGGGCCTGGGCGTCACCGGCATTGCCGAGCCGCGCTTTGGCCAGTCGCAGGAGGTTTGATCCATGGCGCCTTTTCGCAATCCTGACCGTCTGACCGAACTGCTGGACCGTGAGGCGATCCGCGACTGCCTTTATAGCTATTGCCGCGGCATCGACCGCGCCGATGAGGCGGCGCTGCGCGGCGCTTACTGGCCCGATGGCACGGATCAGCACGGTGCCATGGCCAGCGGATCGGTTGAGAACTTCTTTGCAAAATGCAGCGAAGCCTTTGCCAAAGCGCCGCGCAATATCCACCTTGTCAGCAATATCCTGATCGAGTTTCAAAGCCCGGCCCGCGCCCATGTGGAGAGCTATTTCTCGGCCCTGCAGCGCTCGGGTCCGGGTCAGGCGGCGCTGACCGGGCGCTACTGCGATGTCTTTGAAAAGCGGGGCGAAGACTGGCGCGTGCTGCACCGTCTGGTGGTCTATGACTGGGTCGAGACCTCTGCCGCGCCCGAGGAAGATGAGGCCAGCCGTTTCGGGCCGCGCGGCCCGCGGGGGAGTGCATTCCCGACAGATCCCGTATATCAGTTCAACGATATTTCGGGGTAATCACTTTGACTGTGTCCCGCATCCTCCAGGGGTGCCGGACCGCAGACGGAAAATGACATTGGAGCCTATTTTGACAGTTGGCCAGATTTCAGGTCAGAACGTTGTCGCGGATGAGTTCCGCGCGGCGCTGCACCAGGTTCCCGCCGCCGTTGTGATCCTGACCACGCAGCTTGCGGGTCGCGATCAGGCACAGACCGTGACGGCCACCGCCATCTGCGCCGGAAGCACAGAGCCGCCAAGCCTGCTGATCAGCCTGCGCGAAGATGCGCCCTTCACCGGGGCGCTCAGCGAAAGCGGTGTGGTCGCGGTGAATTTCGTGGCGCAGGAGCATCATGAGATGGTCCGCAGCTTTGTCGAGGCCGGCGCGGCGGAGGGCTTTGCGCGCAGCCAGACCTGGACGCGGGGGACCACGGGTGCCCCGCTTCTGAACCGGTCCGTGGTCAGCATGGACTGCACCATCATTCAAAGCCAGCGCCAGGGCGCGAATATCGTCTTTACCGGCCAGGTTCAGACCATTCACACCGCCGAGGCCGAGGGGCTGCTGTATCGCGGCGGATTGCTCAGACGGCTTGAAACCGGCAGCTGAGCAGCCGCTCCGGAGGAGAAACGAGAATGACGAAGCTTGCAATCATCACCGGTGCCGCCGGTGGTATCGGTCAGGCATTGCTGGCCGAATTCGCTGAAACCGGCCACCGGCTGGTGGCGGTGGATCTGCCCGGCAGCGGTGTGGCAGAGATCCTGGCACCCTATGGCGCGGAGCACCTCTCCTATGAGCTGGATCTCGGCGATGAGGCACAGATCGCGGCCTTCTGGTCCTGGTTTGATGCGCAGAACGCGCCCGTCGATGTGCTGGTCAATAACGCAGCCCTCGGCCCAAGCATGGCACCCACGCTGGAGACGCCGCTTTCAGATTTCCGCCGCACCTTTCAGGTCAATATCTACGGCCCCTTCGCCATGGCGCGTGAGGCCGCAAAGCGGATGCAGCCGGGCGGTGTGATCGTCAATACCGCCTCTCAGGCGGGGGTTTTGGGCAATCCGCGCCGCAATGCCTATGCCGCCTCCAAGGCTGCGCTGATCTCGATGACGAAATCCCTGGCTGCGGAATGGGCCTCAAAGGGCATCCGCGTGAACGCCGTGGCTCCGGGCTATATCCGCACCCCGATGGTGGCAGAGCTTGAGCGCAGCGGCAAAGCCGATCTGGCGCTGGTGCGGCAGCGCATCCCGCTGGGCCGCATTGGCCGCCCTGATGAGATCGCCTCGGTGCTGGCCTGGCTGGCCTCGCCCCAGGCGCGCTATGTCACCGGATCGGTGGTGGCGGTGGATGGGGGCTGGCAGGCCTTTAACCAGCCCGGCCATGCCCATCCGCCCGTCGATGGTGCCCCCCCGGCAGAGCTTGCCCGCCCGGCTGCGCGCGAAGGCGCGCGGGTGGTGCTGATCACCGGCAGCGGCCGCGGCATTGGCGCGGCAACCGCGAGGCGCTTTGCAAAAGCCGGTGACAGCCTGATCCTGGTGGACCGCGAAGGCGCCGAAGTGCTTGCCGCAGAGCTTGGCCCGCAGCACCTTGGCCTCAACCTTGATCTGACCGAGGATGCCGCGGTAGAGCGGCTCTTTGCCGGTATCGCTGCGCGCTTTGGCCGGGTCGATGTGATGGTCAATAACGCCGCCGTCGCCGATCAGTTCAAACCCGCCTTTGAGCAAAGCGGCGAAGATCTTGCCCGCACCCTCGAGGTCAATGTCACCGCCGCCTTCCACTGCGCGCGCGAAAGCCTGCGCCTGATGCCTGCGGGCGGCGGTGTGATCGTTAATATCGGCTCGATCAACAGCTTCCTGCCCTTTGCGCCGCGCCATGCCTATGGCGCCTCGAAAGCGGCGATTGACGTGATGACCCGCTGCCTTGCGGCGGAACTGGGCCCCGAGGGCCGCCGCGTGGTCACCGTGGCACCGGGCTATATGCGCACGCCCGCGACCGCGGATCTGGAAGCGCAGGGCCGGATTGATATCAAAGCGATCCGCCGCCGCATTCCGATGGGCGATATGGGCCGTCCGGAGGATATCGCCGATGCCGTCTGGTTCGCCGCCTCCGAAAAAGCCTCTTATTTCAGCGGGGCGATCCTTTATGTCGACGGCGGCTGGACCTCTTTTGGCAATGCCGGAGTGGCCAGCGGCGATGACAGTGACCCGCAGGATTTCAGCCTCTGATGCAGAACTGAATTGCAAAGCCCTGAAACGCGGGGGGAACGGCCCGGGCACGGTTGCCCCGGGCCCCGGTCCTGCGTAATCAGGTCGCGCCTTCCGGCAGCTGTGGGGGAGAATGCTCAGCACCGTGATCCAGTCTGTTGCGCCGCAAAAAGGTGCCATCTTCCCGTCTCGGCAGGATGGCCCTGTGCATTGCGCAGGCCGGATCGGCACCGAAGCGGGCAAAAGGGGGCTGATGCGCCACCCTGCTCTGCTGCGGATGGTGCCGGATCTGAGTGCTCTGCCCCCTGCTCCCTCGCGGGAGATGCGGCCGCTGACCTGCGGGACGGGCAGATCTGCCCGCCGCGCCCTCTCCCTCAGACCCAGCTCCGGAAGTGCCAGATGTCCATGATCACCGACCGCCGCGACCTCGATTTTCTGCTCTATGAGCTTCTTGGCACGCAGGACCTCGCCAGTCGCGCCCGTTTTGCCGCCTTCGACCGTGAGGCCATGGGGCAGATCCTCGACACCGCTCAGGCGCTGGCCGAAGATGTCTTTTTGCCCATCGCCGCCGAGGTGGACGCCCAGGAGCCGCAGTTCGTCGGGGGCCGTGTCGAGCAGCCCGCCGCCACCGGAGCGGCCCTGCGCGCCTATGCGGACGCGGGTTTCTTCGCCCTGCCCTTCGCGGAGGAGGAAGGCGGCATCGGTGCGCCCTGGTCGCTTTACACCGCCGCAAGCGGCATGGTGGTGGCGGCCAATACCCCGGTCTCAAACTACGCCTTTCTGACGATCGCGGCTGCGAACCTGCTCAGCGCATTTGGCACGGAAAGCCAGAAAGCCCGCTTTTTCCCGCGCATGATTGCGGGAGAATGGTTCGGCACCATGTGCCTCTCCGAGCCGCAGGCGGGCTCCTCGCTGGGGGATATCCGCACCCGCGCGGTGGCAAAGGGCGATGGCAGCTATGCGATCACCGGCTCGAAGATGTGGATCTCGGGCGGTGAGCAGGCGATCACCGACAATATCGTCCATATGGTGCTGGCGAAACTGCCCGATGCGCCTGCGGGCAGCAAAGGGATCTCGCTCTTTGTGGTGCCGAAGATGCGCACCGATGAGACGGGCCGGATTACAGGCCCGAACAATATCGCGCTTGCGGGTCTCAACCACAAACTCGGCCAGCGGGCGACGACCAACTGCCTGCTGAATTTCGGCGAGACCGGCGAGACCCTGGGCGAGATGATCGGCGAGCCGGGCCGCGGTCTGGAATATATGTTCCATATGATGAACGAGGCCCGCATCGGTGTGGGTCACGCCGCCGTCATGGCGGGGCTGCACGGCTATCTTTATTCGACCGATTACGCCCGCAGCCGCACCCAGGGGCGCGGGCTTGCGGACCGCGATCCCGCAAGCCCGATGGTGCCGATCATTGAGCACACCGATGTGCGCCGGATGCTTTTGCAGCAAAAGACCGCCGTTGAGGGCGGACTTTCGCTGTCGCTTTACTGCTCGCGGCTGGTGGATGATGCGGCCTCGCACCCCGATGAAGAGGCGCGCAAAGCGGCGCTTTTGCGGCTTGGGCTGCTGACCCCGGTGGTGAAATCCTGGCCCTCTGAGCATTGCCTTGAGGCCAATAAATGGGCGATCCAGATCCTTGGCGGCTATGGCTATACCCGGGATTATCCGCTGGAGCGGCTCTACCGTGACAACCGGTTGAACCATATTCATGAGGGCACTTTCGCCATTCAGGGCATGGATCTTGTCGGCCGCAAGATCAGCGGCGATCAGGGCGCGGCCCTGGCCTCGCTGATCGGTGAGATGCGCGACACGCTTGATGCAACCGAAGGTGCCGGGGCGCTGGCAGCCGACCGTGAGGCCCTGGCCCGCGCTGTCGCGGCGCTGGAGACGGCTTCGGCGGCGCTGCGCGGCTGCGCGGATGTGGCGCGGCGCATGGCCAATGCCACGGTCTTTCTGGATGCCTTTGGCCATGTGGTCATCGGCTGGCTCTGGCTGCGCCAGGCCGCCGTTGCGCTTGCCGCGCTGGAGGCGGATCCGGGTGAGGCGGACAGCCGCTTTTACCGCGGCAAGCTGCAGGCCTGCCGGTATTTCTCGCTTCACGAACTCCCCCTCGCGGTGACCCGGCTTGGTCTGTGCGAAACTCTGCAGTCGGTTCCGCTGGATACCCCTGCCGCCCTGTTTGACGTCTGAAGGAAAGCCCCATGAAATCTGTTTTGGCAGGCACGAAAGTTCTCGATTTCTCGCGCATCTTCGCCGGTCCCGACGCGGCGCAGACGCTGGGCGATCTGGGCGCGGATGTGCTGAAGATCGAGGATCCCGGCAAAGGCGATGGCTGCCGCACGCTTGGCACGACGGATCCGCTCATGATGGGCTATGGCCCGACCTTTCAGGCCTTCAACCGCAACAAGCGCTCGATCACGCTGGATCTGAAAAGCGAAGCGGGCCGTGAGATTGCGCGCAGGCTGCTGGCAGAGGCCGATGTCTGCATCTCCAACTTCCGCACCGGAACCATGGAGAAATTCGGCCTCGGCTATGAGGAAGTCCGCAGGATCAACCCGCGCCTGATCTATTGCGAGCTGCATGCCTTTGGCGACAAAGGCGAGATGTCGCATATCGGCGCCAATGATCTGCAGCTTCAGGCCCATTCCGGTCTTGCCGCCATCACCGGCGACGGCCATGGCCCGCCGAACCGCGCCGGCTCGGCTATTGTCGATCTGCACGCCGGCATGTCGCTGGTGGCGGGGGTTCTGGCCGCGATCATCCACCGCGACCGCACCGGAGAGGGCCAGAAGGTCACCACCTCGCTGCTGCAAAGCTCGGCGCATCTGATGGGCTATTTCTATCAGGAATACTGGGTCACCGGCTATGTGCACCGCGCCATGGGCACCGCCACCCATCTCTCGGTGCCAAACCAGGCTTTCCCGACGAAAGACGGCTATACCGTCATCATCGCGCCGACCCAGGAGATGTATCTGCGCTGCGTCGAAGCCCTTGAGGCCCCGCATCTGCTGACCCCGCCCTTTGACACCCGCGAAGGCCGGATGCAGAACCGCGACGCGCTGATCGGGGTGATGTCCGAAGTGACGCGCCAGTTCACCAACCAGGAAGTCTATGAGCGCATGGGCCGCGTGAAGGTCAATGTGGCCATCGTCCAGGACGTGGCGCAGGCCGCGAACCATCCGCAGCTTGAGGCCATTGGCGGCATCCATCACGCCGAAGTGGATGGCGAAGACCGCCGCTTTGTGGCCACGCCCTTCACCATGTCGGAAACCCCCACCGCCTTCCGCACCCCGGCCCCGCGTCTGGGCGCGCATACCGACGATGTGCTGCGCGATCTGGGCTACAGCGCCGAAGCCATCACGGCCCTGCGCGAGAGCGGCACGGTCTGAAGACGCCCCCGGCCTGCCCCCGACTGCCTCACCGCAGTCGGGGGCAGGCCGCTGTCTCTCTCTGCCCCATCTCCTGGCGGCAAAGAGACTGAACCACACCGGGTTTACCCGAAGCTCCCCCTCCGGAGCGTCTGAGCAAAACGACGAACACCTTTTTCCCCGAAGGGGCGTTGTTGCATGGCGCGGCCTTTGGCCAGACCGCCCCTGCCACACGCGCGGTCGTCGGTATCCCGAGGGCTGTGAAACCGTTGAGGACTGAGCCGTCAAAGGCCATTGGCCCGCGAGAGACAGCGGTGGTTCGTGAAATCTGAACATCCTGGATAAGTGGATTTTGCGCGTATGAGCCGGGCCCGGTGATTGAGCAGCATGATGCTGCGCGCGGGGAGAAGGCCATGGCAAGACGACCGTGCCGGAACCACAGCCCGGCATTCAAGGCATTGAGCTGAACCATATCCAGCCCGGAAAACCCCAACAGAACGCCTGTATCGAGCGCTACAATCGCATGGTGAGGCACGAGTGGCTGGACCTCTACATCTGCGACAGCATCGAGGAGGTGCAGGACATCGCGACCAGCTGGCCCTGGACATACAATCACGACCGTCCCAACATGGGCATTGGCGGCATGACACCAGCCCAAAATCTGAAACTGGCTGCGTGAATTCTACGCCAAAGTCCCGTCAAAATGGGATGATTACCGGAGCACGACTGCACCTCTCGCGGCATGACCGGCTTGCATAGTACAGGCCCCGCCCGCAGCCCCTCAGGCGATGTCCTCATGCGGGCGATCTTTTTCAGATGATCTGGTAGGGCCGGCCCTGTCAAAGCCGCAACAGGTCAGCCCGTCAGGGCGCGCCGTTGCTTAAATGCCTGTTTTTCGCCACACCTGTTGCGCGCGTCGTAGCGGGCTTCGAAGGAAACCTCTCGCGAAACGTCTGATGCGATTGCTCCACATCCTGGATCCTGACAGGATTTCTTCGGCAGTGCCCAGGAGCAAAAGTTCAGACCAGTCCTTCTGATCCGACAGCTTTCGCATGATCCCGCAGATCTGGCTCTCGCGACCAACCGCACCGGAGCCAGCGCGCGTGGCCGCAAACCGGGGCACTTTCGCTCAGGCCGTCTCAGCCTTGTCCGCGCGCGGGAAGCTATGGTTCAGTTCCCGCATAAACATAGCCATAGCAGAGCGCTATGGCGGCGCCTCCCAGCAGATTTCCCGCTGTGGCGGGCACAAGATTGCAGAGAACCCCGAAGACCGAAATCACCTGATCCAGTGCTTCGCCCTGCAAAAAATAGGCCTGAGGCAAAAGATACATATTGGCGATCGAATGCTCAAACCCTGCGGCCACGAAGGCTGTGACCGGCAGCAGAAGGCCCGCCACTTTCGCGGTCACGGTTTTGCCCGCATGGCTCATCCAGACTGCCAGACAGACCAGCATATTGGCGAGGATGCCGCTGACGAAGGTCGCTCCGAAAGACTTGTCGAGCTTGCTCACCCCAAGCTCCACGGCGGCGCGCCGGACCGCCCCATCGCCGCTCTCTGCCGCGCCCGACAGCACGACCGCGCCCGCCAGCGCCAGGGCTCCGGCAAAATTTGCACCGTAAACCAGCGCAAGGGCACCCACTGCCTGTCCCGCGCCCAGCGAGCCGTTTGCGACGGGTCCCGCCATCAATGTATTGCCGGTAAAAAGCTCCGCTCCGGCAATCAAAACCAGGGCGAGCCCCAGCGAAAAGACCAGCCCCGCCAGAACCTGCGCAACACCAAAGGGAAGCTGGGCCGACTGCGCCAGAGCGATGGTGGCGAAAAGCCCGCCGAGCCCGATATAAACCCCGGCCAGAAAACCCAGAACCATCTTAGAGCCGGGGGGAAGTGCGGCCTTCTCCCTGAGGTCTTTGAACAGAGCCTTTGTCAGCTCCGCCGGGTCCGGCATTGCGGTCTCATCGGCCATCGGGGCCGCCTTCCGGGCTGATGCGGACCGGCACCGATTTGGCGGCCGGGGTTTTGCTCTCTTCGGCGTATTGCCACAGCGGGATCAGCGCGTTGCATTCGGGAAAATAGGCGGCAATGGTGCCCTCGGGAATGTCATAATCGATGACCTGAAGGCCGCTGACACGGCGGGCGATCCCATCCCCTGCCGCAGAGGACAGCGTCGCGCTGCCCCCTTCGGCGATCCCGAACCGCGCCCGGTCTGCCGCATTCATCATGACAATCATGCGCGAGTGATGAATGCCGCGCAGACGATCTGCATAGCCGTAGACCGTGGTGTTAAACTGATCGTTCGAGCGCAGCGTGATCAGGCGCAGAACGCTGTCATCCAGACCGTCATCGAAACTGGCATGCAGCGCCGATGGGGCTTTGAAATTGGCCTTTCCCGTCTCCGTCTCCCAGAGACGTTCGCGGGCCGGAACAGGCCGGGGAAACCCACCGGGCACATCCAGGCGCGCGTTGAAATCATGAAAATCCTCGGGGAAAATCGCGGCGATCTCATCACGGACCAGCGCGTAATTGCCAACCCAGGCGTCCCAGGGCACCGCCGGGCTGGCCGGAAGGGCGGCTTTGGCGATTTCGGCCACGATCCGGGGTTCGGACAGCAGGGTTTCAGCCGCCGGTCGGTGGATGCCGCGCGAGGCATGGATGCAGGTTGTGGAATCCTCAATCGTGACGATCTGCGGCCCGCTGGCCTGAGCGTCGATTTCCGATCGCACCAGCGTCGGCAGCAGATAGGTCGTCCGCCCGGTGATCAGATGACTGCGGTTCAGTTTGGTGGCGATCTGCACGGAAAGATCCAGCCCGCGCCATTTCTCCTCCATCAGGCCGCGCTCGGGGATGGCGCGCACGAAATTACCGCCCAGCCCGATAAAGCCCCGGACCTTGCCGTCGATGATCCCTTCACAGGCCTCAACCGTGTTCATCCCGTCCTTGCGCGGCGGCTCAAAGCCATAGCGGCGCGCCAGAGCATCCAGCGGGACAAGGGCGGTTTTCTCGGCAATCCCCACCGTTCTTTGCCCCTGAACGTTGGAATGGCCGCGCACCGGGCAGATCCCCGCGCCTGGCCGCCCGATATTGCCGCGCATCAGCAAAAGATTGACCAGCATCTGCACCGTCTCAACGCCGAGCTTATGCTGGGTCAGCCCCATCCCGAAGATCGCGATGACGGATGTCGCGCGGGCATAGACCCCGGCGGCGTCCTCAACGGCGCTGCGGGTCAGGCCGCAGGCGGCGGTGATCTCCTCCCATGACGCCCCGCGCACCATCTGCTCAAAATCCGCAAATCCGTGGGTATGGGCCGCAATGAACGCATGATCGAGCACCGGGGCGCTGCCGGAGGCTTTGGCGTCATCGTCCGAGGCAAAAAGCGCTTTGGCCATGCCCGTCATCACGGCAATGTCGCTGCCCGCACGGGGTTGATAATAATGGGTCGCAATCCGGGTCGGTCGGTTCGTCAGCATCTGGCCCGGCCGCTGGGGATTAACAAAGGCTTCCCAGCCCCGTTCGCGCAGCGGGTTGAACACCACGACGGGCACGTCGCGCCCGCGGACCTCCTGCAGGCTGTGCAGAATGCGCGGCGCATTGGTGCCTACATTCTGCCCGAAGGAAAGGATGCAGTCGGTCTTTTCAAAATCCTCCAGAAGCACGGTCCCGACGGGCGTGCCGATGCTTTGAGGCAGAGCCACCGAGGTCGTCTCGTGGCACATGTTGGAGCTGTCCGGCAGGTTGTTGTTGCCATAAAGGCGCGCCAGCAGCTGATACATGTAAGAGGTTTCCAGCGCGGCCCGGCCTGAGGCATAAAAGACAACCGCCTCCCGCTCAAAGGCCTGCATCTGCGCGCCGATCTCCGCGAAGGCCGCCTCCCAGGAGGTCCCGACATATCGGTCGCTCTGCGGGTCATAGCGCAGCGGATGGGTCAGACGGCCGGAATTCTCCAGCTCGTAATCCGACCATTCCAAAAGCTCAGTGACGGTATGACGGGCGAAAAAATCCGGACCCGCGCGCTTTGAGGTCAACTCCCAGAAGGTCGCCTTGGCACCGTTTTCGCAAAACTCTGCCAGATGCGCTTTGGCAGGTTTGGCCCAGGCGCAGCTGGTACACATATAGCCGCCCACTTTATTGTGATCCCGCACAAGGCCTGGCGCGCTCGATACGGCACCCTGTCGGGTCGCATGTTTTATGAGAGACCGGACCGAACCCCAGCCCCCGGTCGGCTGGGTATAGGGGGAATATTTGGCGCGATCCGTCATGTCTCTCTCCCTGGCTGCTCTCAGACGAAACCCTCCGCGCGCCCGGTTGTTCCCGGGCAGCGGCCCTGCGGCAGCGTCATCCGGCCCCCGGCCGCAGCTTTGCGGAGGGCGGCTATCCGCCGGTGCGCGGGCGGGATGATCCGCTAAACACCTGTTCGGTCTGAAAAATCCGGCAGCGATTAAAGCCGGGATTTTAACGGGGACTTGCCGTCGCTCCCGCGGCTCGCAGAAACACACTCCGCCTGCCGGTTTGCAGACGACGCGCATCCCCGATCGCTCTCCTCCCTTGTGTCATCCCGCTGTCCACCGCATGATCGGCTGAACAGGCTGGAGCGATGATGACTTCTGACAGCACTCCCGACCAGATTTCGGACCTGATCCTCCGGGTGGCTCTGCGGGATCGGGTTGCCTTCGACAGGCTCTATGCGGCCACTTCGGCGAAACTCTTTGGCACCTGCCTGCGTGTCTTGAAAGACAGGACAGAGGCAGAGGAAGCGGTGCAGGAGGTATTTGTCAAAATCTGGCTGAAAGCGGATCGCTTTGCGGTCACCGGGCAAAGCCCGATGTCCTGGCTGATCGCGGTGGCACGGCATCAGGCCATCGACCGGCTGCGCGCCCGGCGCGAGGCAGTCAGCGGGATCGAAGATGCGGCGCTGGAGATCCGCGATCCGGCCCCGGGCCCCGAGGCCCGCGCCGTCGCAGCGGGAGAGAGCCGCAGACTGGACGGATGTCTGGGCGAGCTGGAGGCAGAGCGGGCCGATGCGGTGCGCGCAGCCTATATGGAGGGTGACAGCTATGCCGATCTGGCGGCCCGCCATGCCGTGCCGCTGAACACGATGCGAACCTGGCTGCGGCGCAGCCTGATGCGGCTGAAGGAGTGTCTGCAAAGATGAGCGACACCGGGATGGACAAAGATTTCTCTGAAGGCGGCGATGACCTGCTGGCCGCTGAATTTGTACTGGGCGGACTTCCTGCCGCCGATCAGGCGGCACTGGCCCGCCGGGTGGAGCGGGACGCCACATTCGCGCGCCTTGTGGCCGCGTGGGAAGAGCGTCTTGCCCCGATGGCCGAGGGCTTTATCCCCGCCGATCTGCCGCCGGCCGTCAAGCGCGCGCTGGACCTGCGGCTGTTCGGAGTGGCGCCTGCAGGCCGCGGGATCTGGTCCGGCCTTGCGCTCTGGCGCGGGCTTGCGGGGGTGGCGACAGCCGCCTTTCTGCTGGCCGTCGCCCTGCCGGGCCTGCGCCCTGCCGTGAGCACAGACCGGCTTGCCGCCTCGCTGACGGCTGAGGGCAGCAGCGTGACCTATCTGGTGCTTTACGATTCAGCCACCGGCAGCGTCAGCCTGGCCCATATGAGCGGCGATCCGGTCGAGGGGCGCGACTTCCAGCTCTGGATCGCGCGGGGCACGGAAAACCCGGTCTCGCTGGGCGTGATCCCGGCGGGCGTTTCAACCCGGGTGCCCGTCACCAGCGATCAGATCCGCGCGCTGATGTCCACGGCCTCTCATATGGCGATCAGTCTTGAGCCGCCCGGCGGCTCTCCGACCGGGCAGCCCACCGGGCCGGTTCTGGCGGTGGGCGATCTGCTCGATATCTGATCACCTGAGACCGCATTTCGGATCCCTGTGAAAAAATCGCAAAGAAAATTCACCGGGGTCTGAAACTTTCCAAAGCCGCCCTGCGTGTCTTCTTCCGTACCCCGAACATCGGGGCCGACAATTTCGGGAGGAAGAGACATGAAGACCTTTACGAAAGCCCTTTTCGCAGGCTGTTTTGCGCTGGCCACCGCTGGCGTGGCGCTGGCACAGGACAATCCCATGGTCGGCGGGGCCGCCATGTTCGCCGATAAAAACATCGTCGAAAATGCGGTGAACTCGGCCGATCACACCACATTGGTCGCCGCAGTCCAGGCGGCAGGCCTGGCCGAAACGCTGCAGGGCGAGGGGCCGTTCACGGTTTTCGCCCCGACCAATGCGGCCTTCGCCGCCCTGCCTGCGGGTACGGTTGAGACGCTTCTGAAGCCTGAAAATAAAGCGACGCTGGTGAAGATCCTGACCTGCCATGTCGTCGGCGCCAAAGCCATGGCCGCCGATGTGCAGAAAATGGTGTCCGAGGACGGCGGCAGCCATGTGATTGAGACACTTGGCGGCTGCAAACTCACCGCTGAGCTGAAGGATGGCATGGTCACTCTGACCGATGAAACCGGCGGTGCGGCCAGGGTCAGCATTGCCGATGTCGTCCAGTCAAACGGCGTCATTCACGTCATCGACAAGGTTCTGATGCCGGCGGGCTGACACCTCCGGCTCGACCCGGGCCATGTCTTCTGCGGTCTCTCCCTCCCGCAGGACTATGGCCCGTCAGTGCCGGGACGACCGGCAAAACCCAAACCAAAGAAGGAATTTGACCATGAATGCGATCAAATCGGTCACTGCGGGCCTGCTGCTTACGGCCTTTGCCGCGCCGGCCCTGGCCGCGACTGTTGTCGGCCTCTCGGGCGAGAAGGACCTGCACTGGCTCGACACCGAAAGCTGGACCCGCACCGGCGGCGTCAGCGTGACCGGCGTCGAGGGGCGTCTCCTTGGCATCGATGTGCGCCCGGCCGACGGGATGCTTTACGGCGTCTTCGCCGATGGCACGCTGGCCAGCATTGACCCGATGACCGGCGTTGCGACAAAAGTCAGCACTCTGGCGACAAAGCTTGCCGATGGCGTCTCTGCCACGGTCGATTTCAACCCGGTCGCCGACAAGCTGCGCGTGATGGGCAGTGATGGCACCAGCCTTCGGGTGACGGTGGAAACCGGCGAAGTTGTGACCGACGGCAGCCACGCCTATGCCGATGGCACCGGCCCGAACGTCATCGCAGGAGCCTATACCAATTCCTACAAAGGCACTGAAAAGACGCAGCTTTTCAACATCGATGGTGCTGCGGGCTGGCTGGTGCTGCAGGATCCGCCGAATGACGGCAAGCTGAACCCCATCGGCGATATCGGTGTAAAGCCGGTCGAGGCCGGGTTCGACATCGCCTCTGATGGCAAGGGCGGCAATGCGGCCTGGCTCGTCGTGGAGGGCGGTTTCCATTCCGTCAATCTGGAAACCGGCGCAACCACCGAAGCCGGCCGGATTGAGGGAGCGAATGTCCGCGATATCGCCATCCTTCCCGCGATGTAAGATATCAGCCCGACAGTTTTGTGCGGTACGAGTGACGCGGCCCGAAGTCCCTGACTTTCGGGCCGCAGTTTCGTCCGGCCGGCTCTTTCAGGGCGAAGATGGCCTTCGGTTAACGCCGGGGCACTGTCAAACGCCGGTTCATGAGATCGGACAGCAAGAGTTTTCCGGGCGCCCCTGCATTCACGGCCCGCTGAAGAACAGAACTCCTCATCAGCCTCTGAAGGCACATCTTATCTGCCCTGGCCGCCGCCCGGCTGATTGTTCACTCTGCACCGGCCACATAGATCATTTTCGAGGCCGCGTCCCGCGCCGCAAACCCGGCCTCGGCACCCGGATGACGGCCCCCCCCCCGTTTTCACCGCACTGCAACAAGGCGTGAGACCATCGGGAATGGCGAAAGTGACACTTGCGCCATCAGAAGTCTGACGCCGTTCAACCTGCCCAGGCTGATGCCCCCCGTTTAGAAAGCATCCGGGACGGCGCTGAAAACCGCGCTGGCGCAAGCCCCGGGCAGATGGCCACGACACGGCCCAAGGCCCCCGCCCCGACGGGGCTGGCTGTTTGACGTCGCGTCCCGCCGGAGTTTTAGGTTCCATCTGGCGCTACTCTGGCACCTATGCCGGGCTGTCCCATTTTCCACACCACAAAGATCACTTTCGCGCCGATCACAATGACGCCTACAGGCGGAAGAGAAGGGCGCGGGCCGGAGACCCTGATCTGCGTCCTCAGCGAGAGCTCCTTTTGAAACTCATTGAACGTCAGGCATCCAGCTCGCGCTTTCGCTGCCAATCCGGATGATCTTCAGGTTTTCGATGCCTCACATGATCAACGCTCTATGGAAAGGCCGCGGTTTGGCCCGCGCCTTTTACCTTAGCGATGAGGGTGCTCCGGTTTCCTCGGGCGGTACCTGGCGGATGATACCCGCCCGGCTGTACGTCGTCCTGACCTGGGTCTTCGGCGTCATTGGTCCTGGCCCCTGCGCCTTCAGGTTTGCCCTTTGGACCATCGCGATCCCTGGCTTCTGGCTGTTATTGTTCTGATCGCTACCGCGCCGATCCTGTCGCTTGCGCGAGACGGCCCTGAGGCCAGCCGGATTGAAGGTGCCAACTGCGGGACGAAGCTCTGGTTGATCAGGGTGCTTCAGTTACCGACGACCGCCCCACCTTCTTTCTGCGCTGACCGGGTGCCATGGCGATGTCCGACATCGCGCTGGCGTCACTCCTCGGCCGCACGGGCGTCACAACGCAAACGATTAACCTCTTCTTCTGCGCAGAAGTCTTCCTCAAACTCTGCGTCACCGAAACCGCTGCCATGGCTGTTTTGGTTATGCCCGGCAACATAATGCTGACCGGGGTCTTCCCCCATGGCTTAACGAAGCTCGGGGAGCTGTCGTGAGATCACCTCTTCGTTGCATTCCTTCTTCTTCCGCCGCGCAGTGGCCAAAGGATGCGCAGTGTCGCCGGCATCGCGATTGTCGCCTCCTTCCTCATGCCAATGGCATCTATGGCGCTGACCTCGTTGAAGTTTCCGCGCGACATTTCCAGCACGCCCCGCTCTGCCTTCACGCCCACACTCGGAAACTGCGCCCGCGGCGTGGTGGCGCTGATCGGCTGCGGGCCGTTTTCCGTTGCAGGCTGAACCAACTGCCGTGATCCCGGCGATGCCATCGCCAAAGACCCTGAGTGAAGCTGCAAGGTCATCCGCGCCTCAACAGGACTTCGGAGGCGGCAGCCGTCTGAGCGGTTCCAATTGGCCTCCCACGCAGGAGGCCGGTGCGGGACCGGCAGCAGCGCAAGCCCCTTTCCAGGCATCCGCGTTCCGATGAGGCCGCGCGCTTCGGCTCTCTGCCTGGCCATCGCGCTAAGGCATCCTCTGGTGCCACAGGCACCTTGGCCGTAACCGAGCCGATCGCTTCATCTGCGGGAAGTTGCGCCATCAGGCCTGCCTGCCGATACAGGATCCTGCCCCGTCATCGCCATCAGGCTGGCGACCAGCCCCATCCTTTGCCGCAGCGGCAGGCCGAAAACGACCGCCAACACCAGATGGCCAGGTCACGCTATTCCTGCGGCCGGGGGGGTCACCATTATAGACCAGCCTCTCAGCCTGAGCACATGCGCAGGACTTCTGCCACGCAACAAAACACTGCGAGCTTGCAAATGCTTCGGCAGAGAAACCCGTGCCGGAGTTCTCCGACAGAACCGGACAGAGGCAAGATCACCGCGCGGACCGGGGCTATTTCGCTGCCTGATGCCCGAGAGAGCCGCAGGATGCGGCTTAAATGCGGGGGTTACGGCCCCCTCACCATGCTCTTCGCGCCGGAGTTGCGCGCGTAGCCCACCGGGCAGAGCCTGCGCGGCGACGCCTTTTTTAAGGCCCAGGCATAAAGCGCCCCGCCGTGTCGGAGTTCGCGCCAGCCGCGCCGCTGCCCGAACATTCCCACCTGTGCTTCCCGGTGGTGGCCAGACCCGCATCAGCAAATCTGCCCCGCAGGTCCGGGGAAAGGGCCATGCGGCTCGACATTATCGGCCCGGAAGCGCTGCACAGGGTGAACATCATGCGCAGCGCGCCACGCGGTGATGGTGCAGGCAAGGCGCAGCTGTCGCAGCGCACTCCCGGGCAATCTGGTGGCGATGGCCTCGGCGGGCGCGTTCAACGTCAGGAGGGCAGCCATAGTGTTGAGGGTTTTAACCCTCTGGCCGTTGCACTTGACGACCGCGCCAGACAGGGGCGCGCGTGCTGACACTCGGTGGCAGGGCCGCGGCACATGAGAGCAGGGCTTGCGTATCCGTGCGACGGGTACATCCGCTCAGGCAATACCGCGCTTCGCAAGTCTGGTCTTCTGCGCACGACGATGCCTGTTCATACCCCCCACCAGATCAGACGGCACGCGCGGCGCGGTGGCGAAAGATCGCGGCCCCCCCGATCAGCGCCCGCAGCCGTCAGCCGCGTTTTTTCTGCTGTTCCACGATCAGCGCCGCAAGGCGGAAGAAGCCATGCACCATCTTGGAGAAGGGCAGCAGCAGAAAGAGCGTCAAAACGGTGCCAAGGTGCAGCGCCAGCAGGCCCGGCATGAGGGTGCTCCCGGTGGCCGCATAAAGCGCCAGCCCGCTCGCAGCGACCGCCACAAGCAGCGCCACAAAGGCCATCTCGCCCCCCCACACGCGCTGCGCGCCAAGGGTTGGATCGGCTTTGAGCTTGCTCAGGATCATATCGACCCCGCCCAGCACCATCAGGATCCCGCCCGGAATGCCGAGCAGTTTTGGCGGGCTCAGAAGGCCGTAGGGCGCGGGCATATCGAGCAGATAATGCATCAGCGTGGCGATGCCGGTAGCCGCAAAGCAAAGCAGAAAGCCATACATGATCGCCTGATGCGAAAAACGGCGGCGCTGGCTGTAGCGGTTTTCTTTCTCAAAATTGCAGCCCTCGCCATGCCCCCCGGCAAGGTTTTTCATCACCGCGACCGAAGCGAAAGCGCCTTTCAGATCACCGGGCGTGATGCGGCGGCCTCCGGTTTCGCGCCAATAGCTGCGCAGGCCAAGCGCCACGCTGAGAAGCGGCAGCACAAAGGCCGGAAGAAAGAGGGCAACCAGCGTGTTATGCGAGAACACGGCGTAAAAACTGCCCTCCCCCCCCGAGCGCGCCGCATAGAAGAACACCGCGATGACCAGCACCATCAGCCCCATGATGGCCACGCCCCTGCTGTGGAACGCGCGCGCCAGAGCCGCGGGGCGAATGTGGCGCTCCCAGCTGTCCTGGCGGACTTCGGCAAGGATCGCCGGCACGTTGAGCGCAAATTCATGCGGCTCGGTATATTGGCACGAATAAGAGCAGCCCCGACAGTTGTGGCACAGATTGGCAAGGTGGCTCAGATCTCCGGCGGCAAAATCGGTATTGCGCGTCATGGCCGGAAAGACGGCGCAGAAGCCCTCGCAATAGCGGCAGGCGTTGCAGATTTCGATCTGGCGGCGGGCCTCGTTGATCAGACCGGGGGTCTCAAAGGACATGATGTGCGGCCTCCTGGCCTGCGAGCCGCCCGAAGACGGTGCCGATTGTCATACCAAACCCGGCCAGGTAGCCCTCGCCAAGGATTGAACCTGCGATCATCTCGCCTGCCGACCACACATTTTCCAGGGGGCCGCTGGCGTGCTGCACCCGCGCTTTGTCCGACACTTTCAGCCCGAGATAGGTGAAGGTGACGCCAGGGCGCAGCGAATAGCCATAAAAGGGCGGCTGGTCGATGGGCCGCGCCCAGTTGGTTTTGGGCGGTGTCAGCCCCTCGGTGGCCATGCCGTCGCGCTCGGTCGGATGGAACGTCCCGGGGCGGCAGGCGGCATTGAACGCCGAGACCGTGGCGGCAAGCCTCGCACCGTTGATCCCAAGCTTTTCGCCCAGCTCTTCGATCGTATTGGCCTCTGTGGCCGGGAAAACCGAGGGCATAAAGAGGTTTTTCGACTTCGCATCAATCACTGAAAAGCCAACCTGATCGGGCTGGGCTGCCACAAGACGGCCCCAGATCGCATAGCGCTTGGGCCAGGTGTCTTCGCCCTCATCATAGAAGCGGTCGCCGTCTTTATTGACCACCACCGAGAAGGGCACGCAGTCAAGCCGGGTGACGATGCCGCCGTCGAACTTCGGGGCGCGGCCGTCGATCGCCACGCAGTGGCATTGGGTGGGATCGCCGACGCTTTCGCAGCCCTGATCGATCATATTCTTCAGCACCACCCCGCGGTTATAGGGCGTTCCGCGGATCAGGAAATTCGCCGCCGCCGGGCCCCAGGCACGGGTGAGCCAGTCGGTATCAGACTGAAAGCCCCCCGAGGCCAGCACCACCGATTTGCCCCGGATCTTCTCGGTCGCCCCGCCCCGGATCGACACTTCGACATCGCTAAAGCGGCCGCCTTCCAGGGTCACATGCTGCACCTGGGCCTCATAGACCACCGTCACGCCCAGATCTTCGCAGCAGTTGTAATAGGCGTTGACCAGTGATTTTCCGCCACCAAGGAAAAAGGCATTGGTGCGGGACAGCGACAGCGTCCCCGACAGCGAAGGCTGAAAGCGCACGCCATGCGCCTCCATCCAGGGCAGGCATTCCTCAGAGGTGCGGATCGCCAGCCGCGCCAGATGCTCATCGGTGCGCCCCTTGGTCACGAGAAGGAGATCGTTGTAATATTCCTCCTCTTCATAAACCCCGGTCAGCACCGACACCGGTCCCTGATGCATACAGCGGAAGTTCCGGGTGTGGCGCGAATTGCCGCCGCGGTAAAACTTCGGCGCGCCCTCAAGGATAATCACCTTCGCGCCCGCCTCGGCGGCGGTAATCGCAGCACAGAGCGCGGCATTGCCGCCCCCGACCACCACCACATCCCACAGGCTCCCACCGCCCCCCGGCGCGGCCGTCCGGGGGCTTTGTGATTTCTGCTTCGACATTTCGTTCCTCATTCTGCCCGCAGGACGGGTCTAATCCTCAATGGTCGGGCTGAAGGCGCGCAGCATGTGCAGCCGTGCCACCTGGGCGGCCTCCATATGCGCGCGCATCGCGGCCTCTGCCGCGATCCCGTCACGGGCACACAGCGCCGCCAGAATGGTGTCATGCTCCTGCGCGGCCAGACGCGTGCGGTCGAGGTCGTGGAGCGTGGTTTTGCCCAAAATCAGCATGGTCTTTTGCAGCCCCCGGACAGAGCGCTGCAAAAAGCGGTTGCGGGCCGCTTCCAGCAGCATCTGGTGGAACTGGCGATTAAGGACCACGGCGCGGGCCTCATCGGGCGCGTTGCGGAAGTCCTCATTGAGCGCCTGCAGCTGGCGCAGCTCAGCCTCCCCCGCCATCCGGGCGGCGAGGCGTGCGGCGGTGCCCTCCAGCACCATCCGCATCTCATAAAGC
Source organism: Falsigemmobacter faecalis (assembly GCF_003863335.1). Lineage (GTDB taxonomy): Bacteria > Pseudomonadota > Alphaproteobacteria > Rhodobacterales > Rhodobacteraceae > Wagnerdoeblera > Wagnerdoeblera faecalis. Next base: position 68,589 of record NZ_RRAZ01000020.1, read on the forward strand.
TCCATCACCTCAGCATAATCGAGCACACGGATCGCCGCCCCCTGGCGGGGCAGATGCACAACAAGCCCGTCGCTTTCCAGAAGCCGGATCGCCTCGCGCACTGGTGTGCGCGAATAGCCCAGCCGCGCCGCCAGATCCACCTCCCGCAGCCTGGCACCCGGCGCAAGGATCCCGTCGCCGATCTCCTCAAGAAGGCGGCGATAAACAACGACCCCATTGGGCGTCGCGTCGGCAGCGGAACTGGTTGAATCTGTCATGTATCCTATTGTATCCAATCGAATACAATTTCGTCAAGTCTCTGATCTTCTGCCTGTGAGTGTTTGACAGGCAATAAATTTCCTGCCTCCGGCTATCGCGCCGCAGGCAGGATGACCCTGCAGGTCAGGATGCCGCCCCCGGCACCTTCTGCCAGGGTGGCATCTCAGAAAAGTCCGTTATGGCATCGGGCGGCAGTCTCAGGTGGCAGATCAGGATTGTGTTTCGGCGTGCAAATTTCACCTCCTCAGAGGGAGGCATCGCCGCCTGATTTTGCCCCCTTAAACAGCGTCATGTCGCAGATCAGCTGCAGCCGGGATGACCCTTTGCCGCTTCAGGCGCAGCCAGCGGCCGGGATCCCGGCCGTGCCGGGGAAATTATATCGGTTGATGGTAACGATGCCGGGGAAGACGAGATCGCCCGCCTGGTTGGGAAATCCAGCCAGGCGGCTTCGGCCCTTGTTGCGGGTTTGCCCCGCTCTCCGGCGATGACATGCCTTGGGGCCGGGGCCGGGGACTTGAGCTGACCTTCGCAGATCACGCCCACCCTGCGCATGGGCGCCGACGAGCTTAGCCCCTGGCTTTTCGGGGCGCGAAGACCTGATCCAAAAGACCGGCTGCGCCCGCAGCCGGCATCTAACGCGCGGATCTGATACACCGCCCCGTCAGAACGGCAGGGGCTGATGCGAAACCAAAGCCCGTCGGGCGGGGATGCTCTGCGCTCAGCGCGTCTCGCCGCCGTCAAAGATCATGGCGATCTCTGCCGCGGTCAGCAGCTTCCAGGTTCCCGGCGCCAGATCCTCCGGCAGGCTCAGCGCGCCAAGGCTTTCGCGGTGCAGCGCCACGACGTGATTGCCAACGGCGGCAAACATCCGGCGCACCTGATGATAGCGCCCCTCGGTGATGGCCAGCCGCGCCTCAGTCGGTGAGAGGACCTCAAGCTGCGCCGGGGCCAGGGGTTTGGTCTCCGCCTCAAGCATCAGCGTGCCAGAGGCAAAGATATCCGCCTCATTGCCCGCAAGCGGTCGCGCCAGCGTCGCGAAATAGGTCTTGCGGACCTGCCGTTTCGGGCTGATGACACGGTGCAAAAGCTCGCCGTCATCGGTCAGCAGCAAAAGGCCTGAGGTCTGTTTGTCCAGCCGCCCGATGGTCGAAATCGCCGGATCACGAGAGCGCCAGCGGATCGGCAGCAGATCATAGACCAGCCCGCCGTCTTCTTTATGCGAGCAGGTCATCCCAAGCGGTTTGTTCATCAGGATCACAAGCCCCGCAAGCGGATCCAGCGGTTCGCCGTCGATTTCCAGGCGCTGCGGCAGATCGGCAGTGACGGGAATGCGCGCCGAGACATCGGTCAGATCCTCGCCGTCCAGCAGGATCCCGCCTGCCCCAGCCATGCGGGCCATCTCCTTGCGGGATCCATATCCCATGGAGGACAATAACTTATCGACGCGCACACTGGGTGTTTTGGCCATGACAGATCCCTTTCTTCAGGCCCGCAGGCCGCCTGCCCCCATTCATCACGGAACCCCGCCAAGAGAAACCCCGCGCGCCACGGTTTCCTGCCCCGCCCCCTGTGACACGCCGCCCGGGGTCTGAGCTGCAGAGGCGTAAAGCAGCTGTCTGGCGATCAACCCCGCTATACCGCGGATCGTTTCGGCGCTGAAGTCAGGATTTTGCGACGGCACTCGTATGGCGTGAGGCGGTTGCGGGACGAAGGGCCGCGGGCATCGCAACAGCCGGCCATATTGCCCGCGACCTATGCGCCGGGATGGGGATGAGCCTGATACGGGCAGCGTGCCACCCCAGCCCCCCCTGAGCTGTGGCCCCTCTGCCCGACCTGAGCATGCGTCGCGGAAACACAGTCGCAGCACCGCTGCCACTCCGAGCAAAAGCTGAACCCGCGCAGGCCCGGACGGTTTTCTGCTTCATTAAACCCCGGAGAGGGGTTGGGCTTCGTCCGCCGATGCGCAATGCCATGCGCTTTGCAGATCATGTTGAAACCCATCGGCCCTGAATAATATTTCGAGGCTGGCTGAGGCCTGCCACCCTCAGGCGCGTACCGACTGCGCAGAAATGGCTCAGCCGGTCAGGACATAGCGCGCGGCTTTGCCGCCGTCTTCCGACCGGCCTTATGAGGCAGCCTTATCACCGCAGATTGACCGGTTCCCGCAAGCACTGCAACCTGGCAGGGTCAGTCGCCCGGGCAAAAAATGCCCGATTGCTGGCTCCCCCGGCTTCCAGCCGAAACCGCGCCTCAACCCCGCCCCCGGACCAGGGGCAGACGGGCTTTCGGGCTGCGATTATGCGGGCGTGCCGTCGCAGAGACGTCCCGATGGCTCATCCCGGCGCTTCCATGACGCGCGTGTCCGGAGGAGCTTTCTTGCCTTCCCGCGAGAGGCTCCCACCACAAAGGGCAGGAACAAACACGAAAGGAAAGCGCAACGCTTTGCTGCAGCCGATGCCCGACCGTAGCGGTCATCCCTCTGTCAGGGCCGCTCCGGAAACGACACTGCGCCCGCCATGATCGGCGGGCGCAGTGATGGAACCGTTTGAGCCTCAGGCCCGGCCGGGTTTTGATCAGGCCGGACCCGGGGTCGCTTCTTTGGTCACCGCAATCCCCGCCGGCAGCACCAGTCTGAGGATATCGGCCAGGGTGATGATACCGCACAACTCACTGCCGCGCTTCACGGTGGCAATCTGCACCCCTGCACCGCGCAGACGGGCCAGTGCCTCATAGACCGGCATCTGCGCGTCAAGGCTGAGGGCCGGGCGTGCAACCGTTGAAGCCTGCGCCTCATCGGCCATCATCAGGGTGTCACGCACATGAATGAATGACATGGGCTTACCCCGACCCGCTTCCATCAGGATGCGCATATGCCCGGACTGACGCGCTGCGGCGCGCACATCGGAAGCCTTGGCCGTCGCGGGAACCGAGATCACGCGCGCGCCTTTGGCGATCAGATCGCTCACCGGCATGCTGCTGAGCCCGATAAAGCCCGACAGCTGACGCTCCATCCCCGGCTCCAGAGCGCCGACTTTCGCCGAATGCTCCACCAGTTGCCGGATGGTCGCGATATCACGCCCGCCAACAGCCGCACTTTCCACCGGCTCAACACCAGAGGCGCGTACCAGACTGTTGGCGATCACGTTCATCCAGTGCAGCAGCGGACGCAGCGGCCAGGCGAGCGCCTGAGCGATCACACCGATGGAACGGGCCGACCGCTCGGGATGCGCGATTGCCCAGGACTTCGGGGCCATTTCCCCCACCACAAGGTGCAGGAAGGTGACCACGAACAAGGCCATCGCAAAGGAAGAGCCACCGGCGATCCAGCCCGGCAAACCGGCCGACAACAGCACAGGTTCAATCCAGCCATCCACCGCAGGCTTGGTGATGGCCCCAAGTGCGAAGGTGCAGGCCGTGATCCCAAGCTGCGCCAGCGCCAGCATCATGGTCAGATCGTTCATGCCGCGCAGGGCCGAACGCGCCGAGAGGCTCTCGGGGGCCAGCTCTTCCAGACGGTGACGACGTGCCCCGAGGAGGGCAAATTCGATGATCACAAACAGCGCACTTAAGGCGATTAGCACGAGGGTGATCACAGTGACAATGACGGGGTCTTTCATCATTCTGTGTCCTCCGTCATTGCAGCTTCCATCAGGGTCAGACGAATGCGGGTGGGCACATGGCGCTCCACCTCAAGGACATCGGCCTCAAGCCAGCGGCGCATGGGCTCATCGGAAACCAGCTCTGCGGGATCTGTCGGCAGCCCGATGGACACGCGCGCGCCGACCGCCGGCAATGCGCCGAGCTCATCAATGAGCAGGCCGGCGATGGTCTCTGCCTCAGTTTCGGGCAGATCATATTCGATGGCCCGGTGTACCTCGTCGAGGTGAACATCCCCGTCCATCACCCAGATATTGTCCCCGTCCGGGGTAATGGCATCGGGGGCTTCGAGGTCATGCTCATCGGTGATTTCGCCAACGATCTCCATGGCCAGATCCTCAAGGGTCAAAACGCCGGAGAAGCCGCCATATTCATCGATGACACAGGCCAGCTGATTGTCCGAGCTGATCAGATACTCCAGCGCATCGGGCAAAGGCATCAGCGTCGGGATCACCGTCGCCGGGCGCATGATCGTCTGCACCGAAGCCTCAGGATCGGCCATATCCATGCCCGCAAGGACATCAGACAGATGGACCACGCCCACGGGCGTATCCGAGCCGTCGAGCACCGGGTAGCGGCTGTGCGCGCGCGACATCAGAGCCTGCAGCTCCCCAAGGGTCGTGCTGGTGCTCACCGAGCCCACCTGCGAGCGCGGCACCATCGCGTGTTCCACATTCTGATTGGGAAAATCGAGAATGCGGTCCATCATCAGGGACTGCTCAACAGGCAGATCGCCGCTTTCACGCGAATCCGCGATGATCCGGGGCAGATCTTCCGCCGTGGCGCTGACGTCAAGGTCATGCACCGGCTCGATCCGCAGCAGGCGCAGGAAGACATTGGCCGAAAAATCGAAAAAGGCGATCAGCGGGCCAAAGACCTTCAGGTAAATCAGCGTGGACCGCGCAAGGCTCTGAGCCAGAGGCTGGGGCTTTGCGATGGCGAGGTTTTTGGGATAAAGCTCGCCAAAAATCATCATCGCCACGGTCGCCACACTCAGCGAGACAAGCGTGCCAATGGTGACGCCCATGCCGGGGGACACACCAAGGCCACCCAGCAGGACGCCCAGGGGTTCACCGACCATCGGCTCGGCAAGGAAGCCGACAAGCAGACCGCTGATGGTAATCCCGAGCTGAGCGCCCGAGAGCATAAAGCTGGTGCGTTTGGTCACATCCAGCGCGCGTTTGGCGGAGGTGTCACCCTCAGCGGCACTGACCGCAAGCCGCGTTCTGTCAACCGACATATACGCGAACTCCTGAGCCACAAAATAGGCTGTAGCCGCGATATTCGCTATAATAACAGCAAGACCGAACGCAAGAAGAAGAAGAGCTTCAATCACAGCATCACCTTAAGCTGCGACTGAAGCGGTCTAGAGTAGGGTGGGGTACTTCGGTTCACCTTTGGAACGCCCATGTTGTTGCGGATAGGTATGTGGTTATCCTGTCTCCCGACGGAAAGGAACGGCAGAGATAAAATCTGCAGGCTCAGCGGTGCTGGCGGGCCCCGGAAAATCCGCCACGGCCAGCCCGCTGTCTGATGACGCACTTCGTCTTATGCGAGGCGCTAATCCGTCACTCTCCCGCCACTCTGATCCCTGCTCCATAAGGTCGCCAACAGCGCCTCCGCCCGGAGCGGGAATTTCGATATGCCAGGGGGAAGATCCACCCTGAGCACGGATACCTTCGGAACTCCTGCGAAGGGGAATAAAAGATCCGTGCCCGCCGTGGCTGCGTAACGACCCCGCCCCTCAGGGCAGAGGCCGCCCGGACTTCATTTCCCCGCTGCGATTTACTGTCTGACGTCGGCGCGCGCAGTTGGAGGTGTGGAGGGATCAGTAACAGTCCCGTCGACCGTCAACCCCGACGCAGGGTGTAGCTTTAAGCTGGCCATGCTCCTCGTAATAGAAGCGTTTAACCGTTCAACGGGAAAACAATCCCCCGGATCGTTTGCTGATCCGCCTCATATTTCCGCAGTCTGCACCTCGGCAATATCGATGTGGAAAAAGCCAATCGGGGTGCGCTTGAATTTCTGCCGCCTGGGCTTGTCGCCGCCGACACCCTCAGGGCGTGGAATCCCTGACGCTGCAGATAGCGATGAAAGGCCGGCCAGCTGAGATTTGGGATGCTCGGTTGCAGATGACCTGCCACGGGATTTGTTCTCCACCGTTGATGAGAACCCGGCCCGGCTTGAGGCCGGCAATGAAGCGAACGAGATTCACGGACGAACAGATCATCGGCCTTCTGGCCGAGCACGAGGCAGGTGCAAAATGCGCTGACCTTTACCGCCGTCACGGCCTGTCGGAAGGCACCTTCTGTAACCGGAAGGCCAAATTCGGCGGCATGACGGTATCGGAGGCAAAGCGCCTGAAGACACCGGAAGATGAGAACGCCAGGCTGAAGACGCTGCCGGCGGAACAGAGGCCCGATCTCACCGCGATGAAGGAACTGGTTTCAAAAACTGGTGACGGTGAGCCATGAGCCGCCACTGGTTCAAGGCCATGGCGAACCCGTGAAGCGCGGGGCGGTCGCGCATTTGACGTCCTTACCCGGGCTCTCGGACCTGCAAGCGTGAAACAAACGGTCCGGGGGACTGTTTGTCGCGCAGCAGGGGCGTGTCAGATGGCCGGGGCTGATCGCAAAATGGTCCGCTACCGGGCCCGGCCTGAACCGGACACGGTGCTACCTGGGCGGTTGCGGGAGTTGTGGCCAACGAGCCAGAAGGTTCGGCTATCGGCGGCTCTTCGTGCTGCTGCGGCGCGAAGGCGAGCCTTCCGGGATCAATCGGATCTGTCGGCTCTGCCGCGAGGAAGGCCTGACGGTGCGCAGGCGGAAGGCCCGGCGAAAGGCGATCAGGACACGCGCCCCGATCCTGGTCGAGGCGCTGCCCAAGGCGCGCTGGTCGCTGGATTTCGCTTCGCGGACCTTCGGTTCGTTCCTGACCAGTTCGCGGGCGGTCATCGCTTCCGGGGCCTCAACGTGGTCGACGACGTCACTCGGGAATGCCCCGCAGCGATCCCGGACACTGCGATCCCGGGGCGCCACTTCCGGCCCGAGCCCCGGCCAAACACCCGAAAGCTCCAGCCTCGGGTGATTGTATTGGCCCCCGTTTCACCGGACACTCAGGCGGTTGCGGTTT
>NZ_RRAZ01000021.1 GCF_003863335.1 Falsigemmobacter faecalis
AGCGCTTACCTTCGACATGATCTGTGACGCGCACGGCATCGAGCATAGGCTGACAAAGCCCAATCACCCCTGGACCAATGGCCAAGTGGAGCGGATGAACCGAACCATCAAAGAGGCAACGGTCAAACGCTTCCACTATCAGGATCACCAGCAGCTCAGGGCCCACCTTGGAGACGACATGGCCGCCTACAACTACGCCCGCAGGCTGAAGACCCTGAACGGCCTGACGCCCTACGAATACATCTGCAAAATCTGGACTTCAGAGCCGGAAAGATTCATCCTCGATCCGATCCACCAGATGCCGGGACTGAACAACCGGCCAGTTTCACCAGCTCATGGCGCGGATCGATCAGATCGACCAGGCGCGGCCGCAAAAGGTCATCTTGTTCTTCAATGCGAGGACGGTGCTTCATGGCCAGAACCGAAATTACAGAGTTTCAAACGAGATTACCCGAAATCCTGCAACAGAAAACGAGAAAAATTACAACAATTCTGCGTAAAATCAGACGGTTGAGAATTATTCAGACCGAACTCAATACATGTGGTGGACCCGCGCGTTTCCGGCACGGGGGATGCCGCCCCGACGGGTTGATTTGCCGGTAGAATATTCACTGGGCACCAACCCCAGATAAGCCATCAGCCTGAGCGGTATCTCAAACCGGCGCCCCTCCCCGACCTCAGCCATGAATGTCACTGCGCTGATCAGCGCGACGCCGCGCAGAGCCTGGAGCGCATTCACGGCGGGTGCCAGGTCCCACTCAGGCACCCGCGCTTCAATATGGCGGGTTAATCTTTCGAGGCGTTCATTTGCGTGCCGCTCTGCCTGCAGCATTTCCTGCAGAGCAATTTGATGGGCAGGGTGGCCGAAGGACAGGGTTTGCAGCCAGCGCAGATACCGCATCGTCCAGGCCCTGGTTCTCGGGCAGCTCTGTCCGTGCCGTAAGAGAAAGGCCGTGATGAGCTGACGCTTGTGGCGGTGATCCTCTGCTGCCCTCTCGCGGGTCCGAACCAGATCGCGCATTGCCTCATGGGTCACATCGGGCACCCAGATCGGTGCCAGTTCGCCCGCGCGAAGCAGGCGCGCCAGACGCATGGCATCCAGCCGGTCGGTCTTCACTCTGCCGTCTGCGCGGGAGGGGATAAGGGACGGAGCGACGACACAGCACTCAAAGCCGTGTGCATGTATCTGTCGATAGAGCCCGTAACCAGTGGGTCCAGCCTCATAGCAGGCAGAAACCCCGCCGTACCCCGACAGCTTCTTCAGACGTTTTTCAACGCCGACAGGGGTGTTTTCAAAAACTCCCGGATAAAGCGCATCGCCCTGAGCTCCGGCATCAGCCAATGCGACGGCCAGCTTGTCTTGCGAAACATCTATCCCGACAAACAGCCCAATCCCTTTGTGGGTCATGCCTTCCTCCATCACAATGACGGCCGGCGCCGCCTCTGAGCAGAGTAACCGCTGAGCGGTCAGAGGCGGCCGATGAAAAAATCATGCGGTCTTACGATGGAGCAGATGAACGACAGCCTGCTGTTGTGCGGGTTCTTGGGCCTGAGCGTGGAGGAGCGTGTCTGGGTTCCTGCCGTATTCAGCAAGCACCGTGATCGGTTGCTGCACACGGACGTGTCCCGCCGCATCATGGCGGCGATCCTTGCCCATCGTGAGGTAAAGTCCCTCTTGTCCGATGAGCATTTCTCGGTTGATGGCACTCTGGTCAAAGCCTGGGCTTCCATGAAGAGTTTTCGCCGGAAAGGGGGAGTGGCCCCGGAAGAGATGCTCCAGGCATATTTCCAGGCCTGCAAGCCGACATCCTAGCGCCAGTCACGTCCCAGAATACCGAAGCCGGCCAGATACCCACAGAGCCGCAATGCGGCAGTCGATTTCCGCGCGGAGACGCGCAGCAACGCAACTCATGCCTTGGCAACGGATCCGCAGGCACGGGCTTTACAGGAAGTCGCCGGGTGCCAGTGTGTGCTACATTGGCCATGCGCTGATGGAAAACCGTGCGGGCCTGATCGTGCAGGGCGATCTGACCCAGGATGATGGACGGGCAGAGCGCAGCGTCGCATGATCCATTGTCAGTCATCCGGGTCCACCCGCAGATTGACGTTGGGTGGTGACCGGAACTTCGATGTCGCCTCCTTCGTGTCCGACCTGCGAAAAGCTTGTGTCACACCCCATGTTGCCCGGAAATCACAGCACTCAGCCATTGATCGTCGGACTACACGCCACAAGGGATACGCCATGTCCTTCAAACATCGCAAACGGATCGCGGACGCGTTCGGCTGGGCAAAAACCATCGGAGGAATTGCACAAACTGCCTGTCGCGGCATCGGATTCATGCGCACGCTTCATCAGGGCCATGGCAGCCAGCAATCCCGCAAGGCTGCCGAAATTGTTGGCGGCATGACGATCTTAGGCAAACACGGCATGCAATTAGGACGAAAAATCAAAGCAAAACCGGCCGCGGTGAAGAATAACCGTCCTGCGCGCCGGATTTTTTCAGCAGCCTGTCAGTACGATTGACGCACTCATGGGCAACCGGCGCCTCCATAATTGTCCGCGGACAACGGTCGACGTTCATTTGTCCGCGGACAAATTTTCTCACGCCAGTTCGAAACCACCTGATTGGGTCTAGTTGTTCGATGCTCCGACCTAATGCAGCTGCATAGAAATAGGCCGAAGGATGCCGCACAGCACTTCCACGCTGCAGCAAATGCCAGACAAGGGCCGTGATCGTCATGGCTGAATGCCGAACAACTGCCTGATCAAAATGCTGGACAGAAATACCCATCATTGGGGCCAACATCCTGGCATGCGCCAGCGCTTCTCGTTCCGTGCGGATGGGGCTTTCGGCAAAAGCTAAGGCTTCAGGGCAAAGCTCTATCAACAAATTCAAAGTCTCGGCAGCATCTTTATCTAAATGTTCTTTATTGAGACTATGATGATGACGGTCAATTTGTCCGTCACTGCCGGACAAATCATGAGTTGCAGGGTTGGCAGTGGGCAGGGCAGGGTGGTCGTTTACTGCCGGGAGAGTCTCAAGACGCGCTTTCAGTTCATCAGCCGTGATATTCCGCCGGGCGGCTTTGAGGGCATCACACGCTGCTTCATGATCCGGATCCACCACCAGCAGCCGAGCGGCTGCCGCGCGCAGGCGTGCTTTCAGGTAACGAAGCTGGCGCAGGCGTGCTTCTGCTTCAGTTGCACGGGCCTTCAGCTCACCATAGCCTGCGAAAATCGGTGACAGATCAAGGCCAAAGCGTAAAACGCGGTCCTCAACCGGATCAAAACGAGTGAAGCGCTTACGGTTCGCGCTGTCGCTGCGGGTCAGCAGGCCTGCGTCCCGCAAAGCCTCGATATGGCGGCGCAGACTGCGCTCACTGAGGCCACCTGCCCGCGTGATCAAAGTTTCATTCGAGGCGAAGACGATATGGTGGTTGCGCTGCGGTGGCAGGAAGCTGAGCAGGACTTCCAGCGTTCTCAGGACCTGCGGGCTCAGGCCCAGATCCGCTGCGCAAAGCCGCAGGACCGGCAGCAGTTCAGCCATGTTTACAGGGTCTGGCGTGGCGCTGCGCACCACCGACAGGCCCTCATCCTGTGAGGGAAATCTCTGATGGATCATTGTCTTCGGGCAACCTGTCTCCGGTCGCGCCCGTCAAAGTGGCCCGTCTGCTGTCAAAAGGCAGCAAAAATCCTACGGCAGAAACTGCCGGACTTGACTCTTATGGAGAGGAATGGCAGATCTGGTTTGCTGAACACAGATCGGGCTCTCCGAGGGAAACCTTGGGGGGCTCGTTCCTTTTTGGGCTGGCCGTTCCTCCTTTCTCTTTTATTTACAGTCTCAGGTCTGCATGTCAGACCAGCGGCGATGAAGCGCCTGAAGCTCTTCTTCGGCATTGGCCTCAAGCCAGGCCGCGAAACCCGGGTTCTGGCGGTTGTCGATCTTCAGCGTCAGGCTGCGTGCACCGGATTTTAACTCAGCGAGCGGCTGTCCCTGCTCAGAGGTGATCTGGCGCAGGGCGTCGCGCATCGCGGGCCGGGCAGGGGCGGCGCCGACGCGGGCAATGGCCTGCACCGCGGATTCAAAGCGGTCATCGGAGGACAGGCCGGCCGAACCGGCGTCCAGATCCTTGATCAGCTTGCCAAAATCAATTCCGCTGTTTCGCACGGCATCGGCCAGATCTTCCCAACGACGGCGGCCGACACCATGGGCCGGGCCAATGGCCTCAATCAGGCTCATCGGCAGGCTGCGGGCAACTTTCTGCATCCGCGACAGCATCGGGCGATCAATCGCCAGCGCATCCAGGATAACGTTCTGCGTATGACCGCTTTCGCCAAGCTGCGCTGCGAACATGGCTTTTTCGATGAAACTCGGGTCAAGGCGCTGGCTGTTTTCCTGGCCCTGGGCCAGAATCGCCTGGGTGTCATCAAGGGTGCGGACCATCGCGCGCGCAGGCTGTTTAAGCACCCGCAGCGCGGCAAGGCGGCGGCGGCCATAGACGACCTGATAGCGCCCTGGCTGGTCGCGCAGCGGGCGCACCATGATCGGCACCTGCTGACCGTGCAGTCGGATGCTCTCAGCCAGTTCCGCAACGGCCTCCGGACCAAAGGCCAGGCGGTCGCGCGGGCCATCGTCTTCAATCAGCGCCGGGTCGATTTCGCGCACGGCATTGCTGGACATATCGCGCAGGGTGGATTTCATCCCCGTCATCGTGCCGGTATTGGGAAAGCGTGGCGCCCCCGCAGCCTCGCTGGACGGGGCAGGGGGCGGCGGGGGCTGAAACAGATTACGGCGTGCCATGTCTTAAACTTTCCTTCCCCAGGCCTCCTGGAGGACCTTCTCAAACTCGTCTGCAACCCCGTTTACGCTCTCCAAAATCCGCTCAAGTGTGCGGCGGACGACCTGAGAGGGGTCGATCTCATAGATCGTCTGCTGCGTCATCCCGGCGTCAGAGATGGCGGTGGATTTCAGCATGGGCGTATTGAGAACCTGATCGAGCAGGATCGAGCGCAAAAAGCCCGCCATCTGCGACTGCGGCACATCCGTCGGCTCATAACGCGCGATCAGAAACTTCAGGAACCGCCAGTCGGTCGGACCGGTGATTTCTTCCAGAGTTCGGACAGTTTCCCCAGCCATTTCAAGGAATTGTGCCATGGAGGCCACATCAAGCATCGAGGGCACAACCGTGATCAGAAGACCGGTCGAGGCCAGCAGAGAGGTCATGGTCGTAAAGCCCAGTTGCGGCGGGCAATCGATGATGACGAGGTCGTAATTCTCTTCAATTTCTTCCAGCGCGATGGCCAGACGCTGGGTGAAAGCGGGCTCTATCCGGTGCTGCAGCGCGTAAGCCGTCTCGGTTTCATATTCCGAAAGCATCAGGCCCGCAGGCGCGAGATCGAGATTGTGGAAATAGGTTTTGCGGATCACCTGGCTCAGCGGCACCGGGTCGCTGTAACGCAGCGCATCATAGATCGTGCCGCCGTCGGCAAACTCAATCTCGGGACGATAGCCAAACATGGTGGTCAGGCTGGCCTGAGGATCCATATCCAGTGCCAGAACCCGGTAGCCCCGCAGAGCATAGCGCTGCGCCAGATGAATCGCCGTGGTGGTTTTTGAGGAGCCGCCCTTAAAATTCACAATCGAAATGACCTGCAGATCATCACCTTCGCGCCGGCCGGGGCGGTAAATCTCGCCATTGCGGCCCGTGCGCACCATGACGTCGCGAATCGCGTCGATCTCGGCCGCGGTATAGAGGCGGCGACCGCGGCTGTCGGTTTCAACTGCCGGAAAATCGCCTTCCTGATGCCGCGTGCGCAGATTCGACAGGCTGATCCCCGTCAGTTCAGCCACTTCAGCCGGATGGAATTTGCGCAGAGTTTTCCGCACTTCCGGGTGAAAACTGTTGCGCATATGGTCATTTAACGCATGCGAAAGCCGTTCCGCGCTTGAGCTGATGCTGCCTGCGATGGATCCGGGCGTGGGACGAGCTGTGCCTGCCATATGCTGTGGTGCCTCTTGTCGGGCGTGATGTGAGTTGACGCAGAATTGCACAAACATGCGGATTTAGCGACAGAAAAGTTTCTGGCACGCAAGCTGCCGTCTGACAAGCAGATTCGCAACCTGGCGATGGCGATTCCGCGCCGGGGGCCACGGCTCTTCTCTGGTCGTGCCGGAACGCTGGACAGGCCAGCGGGTCCGGCACAAACTGCGGGATCAGACCTTCCCATGCTGAAGATCGCAGAATGACTGTAGCGCCACCCTCTGACTTCTACCTGCGCGATGTGCTGTCGCTCGCGCGCGACCTGATCGGGGTGAGGCTGGAGGGCCGGGGCGCCTCTGGTGTGATTGTTGAGACCGAGGCTTACCGCGCGGATGATCCCGCTTCGCACAGCTTCAACGGGCTCACCCCCCGCAACAGATCGATGTTCGGACCCGCCGGGCGGGCCTATGTGTATCGCGCTTACGGGGTACATCTCTGTCTGAATGTGGTGGGCAGGCCAGGAGAGGCGGTTTTAATCCGCGCCCTTGCGCCTGTTGAGGGGCTCGATCTCATGGCAAAGCGGCGCAGCGGGCGTCTGCCGCTTTGCGCAGGGCCGGGGCGGCTTTGTGAGAGCCTCGGGGTCAGCCTGGACGACGACGGCACGGATTTCGCAACCGGGCCTCTCAGGCTTTGTCTCACAGAAAAGACGACAGGTGCCGTGCTCTGCGGTCCGCGCATCGGCATCAGCCGGGCCAAAGAGCTGCCCTGGCGCTTTGGGCTGGCGGGGGCCCCGCTCAGCCGGAAGATCCCGGGGTAAAGCTCTCGCGCAGGCGGCGGCGAAAGCGGTGATCGCGCTTCAGGTGCCATTCGCGTGACATCGCGCTTTGGCGGTCTGCGCAGGGCTCAAGATGCACAAGGGTCCAATATGCGCCACGGGTGCTTTTCGCGCCCCGGGCGCGGCCTGAATTATGCTCCGCCAGACGCCGCTCAGGGTCCAGGCTCCAGCCGACATAAGTCCGTACACCCCGCGCGTCTTTTGTCGCCAGAACATAAACATAGGCGGTCTCGGCGGCGGGGTCTGTGCTCACTGGATCTGTCTGCGCGAAAGAGGGGGCGATACCGCGACCCTGCAGGCTCTGGCGTCAAAAGTCCAGATCATGAGGCCCCGGCTGCGCCCGCAGGCCCAGGAAAGTGTAAGCCTTTGCGCGGTTATCTGGCCGTGACGCCCGGGCGGTTCCCGGCCTATCTGACAGGAGACAGCATGAGTGATCCGTTCAAAAGCCACGCCCTCGGCCCCGCTGGTCCCGCGATCGGCGGTTTTGCGGTGACGCCCTCTGACAGCAGCGATCTGGCACAGGCGGTGCGCGCGGTGTCAATCGGCGGGGAAGGGGGGACGCTCAGCTTTATCAGCTCGCGCGATGCGCAGACCTATACAACGGGCGAGCTGTTGCCCGGAACCTATCCGCTTTTTGCCCGCCGCATCCGCGCTACGGGCACCACGGCGACGGGTCTGACCGGCTGGATCTGAGACGGAATGGCCCGGCCTTTTCCTGCCCCTTTGTGGGGCAGGAGCCCGCGTCAGAGGCGTTCAGGGCGTCTCAGATTTCACCTCAGGCTCCGCCGAGGCGGTCGCGGCCTTGCGGGTATCTTTGATCCGGCGGTTCTTTTGATATTTGCGGATCCGCTCCGGATCGGATTTTTCGGCAAGAAACGCCGAGAGATCGAACTTTGGCTTCATGGTGAACATCTGCACGGTGCCGTCCTCAGCAGCGAAAGGCTGCGGTTCAGCTATAGCGGGTTTGGCCGGTTTTGTCCGATTTTTCACAGTGTTTCGCGGCTGCTGGGAAAATTCGGGGGCCTGTGTGAAAATTTTTAAAATACCCTCTTGTTATCTTCGGGCTTAACGCGCATCTTGTGTTTGCAGTTACGTTTTTGGGCCTGGTCTTTCGGCGCAGTTCTCGATCATCGCGCTTGCCGGGCCATCGCATTTTGCGGGTGGCGTTTATAAAAGGAACTCCACGATGGCTATGGGCACCGTGAAATGGTTTAACTCGACCAAAGGTTTTGGCTTTGTTGCTCCGGAAGGCGGCAAGAACGACGTTTTCCTGCACATCTCCGCTCTTGAGCGCGCTGGCATCCGCAGCGTGAACGAAGGCCAGCAGATCTCGTTCGACGTCGAAACCGGCCGTGACGGTCGTGAGTCGGCGACCAACGTTCGTCTCGCCTGAGGTACGAATAACCCGCCTTCTGATGGTTATCGCCGCTGATTCTCGAATTGGTGTGCTTGCATAGCTGTCAGGTTTAAAGACGGGAGATACAGAGCCCGGAGATCCTCAGGATCTCCGGGCTTTTGTTATGTCCGGGGTGTTCTCCTGATCACCGCGGCTCACGGCGGCAGGATCTCGCAACTGCTGAGGCCCATCACGGGAAACAGCGTCAGTGCGATGGACGCCAGGCCAATCCAGCCCCCGGCGCGTGCGATCTGCGCCCCTGTGCCGTCGCCGCGCGGTGTTCGCCACAGGATCACTATGGCTCCGGCAAGTGCAGCCAGCCAAAGCGTGTTCAGCGTGAAAACATGCAGATTGCCCAGCGGCGCAGGCTGCAGCACCCACCCCCGCGCACAGCCAAGGCCATGAACCGCATAGATCAGCGCAAAGGCCAGGGCCCAGAGACCCGGTCCCAGCAAGGCACGGGTGGCCCAGTTCATGACAGCCCCTCCTGCAATCCGACCGTGGCAATCAGCAAAAGCGCCGTCACCGTGGTGTAATCCTGCCAGAGCCGCCAGACCGGGGCCGCCCCTGGCCGGTTCGCGGCCATCCTCCCGTCGCGGCGCTGAACCCTGCAAAGCCCGGCCAGCAGAGCCGCGATGACGCAGTGAAGCGCGATATAGCCTAAGGCTGCCGCCCGCAGCGCGTTGCGGGCATGCGCCGTGGGGTCCTCCAGAATGAGCGCCAGCCCGATCACCGCGCCAAGCGCAAGGATCAGAATAATCAGCGCGGGACCCGCGCCGCTCCCCAGGCGCGGTCGGGCCAGCAGGCTGCTGAGCACCAGGCACAGCGCAAGTCCGAGCGACAGCAGCAGCGCAGGCTCTGCGGGCAGGGCGCTTTGCGGGGCAGGCCAGTTCGGTGCAATCACCGACAAAAAGCCCAGCGAAAACAGGAAGCAGCCAAAAAGCGCCCCATTGGCGATCAGCAGGCAGATCAGCCCGCTGCGCGCCAGACTGTCGGGGACCTCATGGTGCACCGGCAGGTAAAGTCCGGGCGCTGCGGGGATCAGATCCTCGCCTTGCGCGCTGCCCATCCAGCGCTGCCACTGCCAAAAAACTGCCGCCACGGCAAAAAGCCAGCAGCCCGCCGCCACATAAAAGCTGCTCAGCATCAAAAGCACAAAGCCCCCGATCACAGCCGCGCTGAGAATGGGCAGCGCACTGTTTGAGGGCAGAACCGCCACATGGCGCGCCTCACCGCTGAGGGCATCGACCACCAGGGTCTCGCGGCGATCGCGCGGCGCGCCAGGCAGGGCTCCCTCGCCACGGGCAATCTGCAGCGCAGCCTGGCCGGGCAGGGGGAGGGAGGCGATGTTGTAGCCCGGCGCGGGCATCAGCATGGCCCATTCCAGGGTTTTCGCCCCCCAGGGGTTGCGCCGCGATTTCGCGCCAAAGAGCCATTGCAGGATCAGATCCAGCGCAAAAAGCGCAAAGCCCGCGGCCATGATGAAGCTGAAAAAGGAACTGCTGAGGTTCAGCCAGATCCATTCAGGATTGTCGGGATAGGTGCTGATCCGTCGCGCCATACCCATCAAGCCGGTCAGATGCATCAGGAAAAACGTGCCGTGAAAGCCGATCAGGATCAGCCAGAAGGCCATGACCCCCGGCCCCCGCACAGCGGCTTTGCCCGTGAAGAGCGGCATCCAGTAGACCGCCGCCGCCATCATCGGAAACACAAATCCGCCAATCAGCACATAATGCAGATGCGCGGTGACAAAGGCGGTGTCATGGGCCTGCCAGTTGAAGGGCACAATGGCCAGCATCACCCCGGTCAGCCCGCCCATCACGAAGGTCGAGAAAAATCCCATCAGATGCAGCATCGGCAGATGCATCTCAGGCCGCCCTTTCCACAGCGTACCGATCCAGGCGAAAATCTGCACCGCCGTTGGCACCGCCACCAGCGCCGAGGCCGCCGAGAAAAACGCCAGCGCCATATGGGGAATGCCCGTGGTGAACATATGATGCACCCAAAGCCCGAAAGACAGAAACACCAACCCCAGGATCGCCGCCACAATCGCGCCGTAGCCAAGGATTTCTGTGCGCGCCATCACCGGCAGGATCGTAGAGATCGCCCCTGCGGCGGGCAGGAAAATGATATAGACCTCCGGATGGCCAAAGAGCCAGAACAGATGCTGCCAGAGCATCGGATCACCGCCGCGGGTGACATCAAAAAACGGCCAGTCGAAGGCGCGTTCCAGCTCCAGCAGAACCGAGGCCAGGATCAGCGGCGGAAAGCCCACCAGCATCATCGCCGCGGTGCCGAGCATATACCAGGCAAAGAGCGGCATCTGCGTGAGCTTCATCCCCGGCGCGCGCATCCGCAGGATGGTCACGGTGATCTCAACAGCCGCTGCCACGGCGGAAATCTCAACAAAAGTAATCCCCAGCAGCCAGACATCGGCGTTGATCCCGGGGCTGTAGGCCTTTGAACTGAGGGGCGTATACATAAACCAGCCGCCATCGGGGGCCACGCCTGCGGCCAGTGCCGTCAGAAGGATCAGCCCCCCGAAGAAATAGCACCACCACCCGAAAGCCGAGAGGCGCGGGAAAGCCAGATCACGGCTCCCCAGCATCTTCGGCAGCAGATACATGCCAAGCCCCTCCAGCAGCGGCACGGCAAACATGAACATCATCAGGCTGCCGTGCATGGTGAAGAACTGGTTATAAAGCCCGACATCCAGGAAGGCCCCGGCGGGCGTCGCCAGCTGCGCCCGGATCAGCATGGCCAGGCAGCCCGCGATGGCGAAGAACACGAAGGCCGCGATCATGAAGCGCAGGCCAAGCTCGCTGTGGTTCACCGAGATCAGGATCCCGCGCAGCCCCGGTGGCCGCCCCCAGACGCGGTCCAGCTCGCGGTGCAGTTTCAGGGCGGATTGCGGCAGATTGGGTTGGGGGGGGGTCATTCTGCGCGCGCTCCTTCGGCATCTTTGTCGGTGAAGGGCGGTGGGGTGTCGCCCTCCCAGGCCAGGACCTCAAAGAGCATTCCGGCAAATCCGGTGCCGGAAAACTCAGCCGAGCGGCCCTGGTAAACCCCGGGGCGGTCTGCCTGAATGCGCAGAAGGTTATCCCGCCCTGGCACGGCATCCATCTTTCCCGCCAGCTGCGGCACCCAGAAAGCATGGATCACATCCTCTGAGCGGATCACCACATCGACCGGGCGTCCCGCCGGGATATGAAGCCGCCCAAGCGTCTCAATCAGCGCGCCACCCGGCCCGGGCTGCCGAAAGCGCCATTCCCACTGACGGGCGATCGCCTCTACCCGCAGCACGCCGGGATCGGGATGGGGCTGAATACGCTCGCCCGTGCGGATGCCGGCGCCGACGACCAGCACCAGGATGCTGAGGGTAAATCCAAGCCCCATGCCGCGGATCCAGAAGCCTTCGCCCGGGCCATCATCCGCCCGCCGGGCAAAGCCGCGCCAGACCAGCGCCAGCACCAGAAGCGTAATCAGCCCCGCACCGATCAGCATGGCCCACCACAGCAGTGCAATCACTGCCGCCGCAGGCCCGTTCGGCTCCAGCGTCGAAAGCGGGCCACGACAGCCCGCCAGCAGCGCCACCGCGCACAGCGGAACCATGCGCAGCCCCACCCGTTTTCCTGACGACCCCCGACAGACCCACACGCCTGAGGAGTGCGAGACCTGATGCCCAGCCCCCGCCGATCCCGCCGCAGACTGAGCGACCCGATCCATGAGCACCGGAGCTTTCACCGGACCGAATCCAAAATTGCCGTCGCGGGTCATCCGATCCATGCCATGCTGGTCACCTTTCCGATCGCGCTCTGCGCCAGCACCCTTGGGGCGGATGCACTCTATTGGTGGACGGGCGATCCCTTCTGGCCCCGTGCGGCACTCTGGGCTGCGGGGGTGGGGTTCCTCATGGGGATCCTTGCGGGTCTTGCGGGCACGGCTGAGCTGTTGCTGGTTCCGGGCATTCGTATCCGGGCGGCAAGCTGGACGCATTTCATCCTCGCGGTGATGCTCCTGTCGGTTCTGGGGCTGAACTGGGGGCTGCGGCTCTCTGATCCGGTCGCGGCGGTGCTGCCCTGGGGGATACTGACCTCGCTTCTGGCGGCGGGAATGACCGCTATGACCGGCTGGCACGGTGGCAAGCTGGTCTTTGATTATGGCCTTGGGACACAGACTGCGGCGGGGTCTGCTCATGGCGGCGAGACCCGCGGGGACAGGAACTGAGCCGGGATCAGGTCCCGAAAAGGTCCTGGGGCGGGCTTCAGCAGCACCAGCCCGAGGACCACCGCCATCAGCGGCATCACCACCACCAGACCCGCAAGCGGGGCCGCCCGCCAGCGGCTGCGCCGCTCCTCGCCGGACCGCTGGATCATATGGCCAAACCAGATATGGATCATCACCATAGCGGCGACAAACCCCAGCTTGATAATCAGCCAGGGCTCAAAGATCCCGGCGGCGAAGATCAGCGCTGTGCCCGCCGCCACAGTGACCAGAGCGGCGGGGGTGGCAAAGCCGATATAGCCAATATGCGTCAGCAGCCGAAAGCGGTCATACTGCCTTTGCCCCCGCGCCGCGCCATGCCCCTGCAGCAAAAGCGGCAGCGCGATCAGCGCGGCACACCAGCAGATCAGGCCCGCGATATGAAGAAACTTCAGCGCCGCGATCATGCGGCCAGCCCCCGCGCCCAGGCCCGCCGGGCGATGATCGCCGCAACAATCCCTGAGGGCAGCAGCCCCGGCACCCACATCAACAGCCCCGCCGCCCGCTGATCGGACAGCGGATCAAGCCCCCAGGCAAGCGGCCCGACCAGATGTTCAGGGTAGAGCAGATGATTTGAGAAAGTGAGAACCGCGCCGATCAGCCCCATGATCCCCGCAAGTGCGCCGATCATCAGCGCCGTCGCAAAGCCCTCATTGCGCGGCCCGGTGGCGACGACCGCCGACCAGAAGCCCCAGGCCGGAAGCAGCAAAAGCGCCTGCATCAGCCAATAGACGACGCGGCTCTCCCAGGCGGCGGAATAAACCGCAGGAATATGCCATGCAACCAGCGCCAGGGCGGTCAGCGCAAAGGCCGGAGTGGGGGCTGTTCGGCGCAGGGGCAGCGACATCGCCAGACAGGGCGCGATCACCCCCAGGATCAGCAGATGATGCAGCGCACGTGCCGAGAAAAGCGCACTGGTCAACGCGCAGAGCGGCGAGACGAAGGCCAGCACCAAAAAGCCCCAGGCCAGCAGAAAGACCGATCTGTTTCCCGCCCGCGGCACCCCCGCCACCAGCATAACCCCAAGTGCCAGAAGCAAAACCGGGTCGGTGTTCCAGCTGCTCATCAGCGCCTCAGGCCCCGGCGCGGGGCCACAATAGGGACTGCTCAGCGCGGTCGCTTCTTCTGGCATGCGCCCCGTCTCCTCCTGCCGCTTGCGGTTGTCTGAGGAGAGAACGGGTGAAACCGCTTAAGGTTTCAATCTTTGGACAATGGCGCAGAGACAGAAATCCGGCCCCGGGCGCGGCAGAAGGTCTGCAACGCCCGGCCGACGAGAGGCCCCCGCCGATCCGCAGGGGCCGCCCCGCTTAATCCAGCAGCGCCACGGCGCGGCACCAGCCGGCAGAGGCTTTCT
Organism: Falsigemmobacter faecalis; assembly: GCF_003863335.1. Classification (GTDB taxonomy): domain Bacteria; phylum Pseudomonadota; class Alphaproteobacteria; order Rhodobacterales; family Rhodobacteraceae; genus Wagnerdoeblera; species Wagnerdoeblera faecalis. The sequence goes on from NZ_RRAZ01000021.1 coordinate 13,831, forward strand.
CGATTTTCACCGGAAAGCAGCTGATTTTAAAGCCGGTGGCGGGCAGATCCTCCAGCTTGTGCAGCTTTTCGATATGGCAGTACCCCGTGTGGCGGCCCGCTTTATGACCCTCCCAGATCAGCGCGCCATCACCGGTCGCGGCGAATTTCTTCGCGGTATGCACGAAGGGCGCATCCCAGCTCCAGCCATCGGTGCCGGTCACGCGGATCCCCCGGTCGAGCAGATACATCGTCGCCTCATAGCCCATACCGCAGCCGCTTGCGACGTAATCGGGCTGCCCGAATTTCGCCCCGGCGGAGGTATTGATCACCACGATCTCAAGCGGCGAGAGGCTGTGACCGATGCGGGCAAGCTCCGCTTCAACATCCGCAGCGGTTACAACGTAACCATCCGGGAAATGACGGAAATCAAGCTTTACGCCGGGCTGAAAACACCACTCCAGCGGGACCTCATCAATCCGCATCGCGGGTTTGCCGTGATCCTGGGTCGGGTGGTAATGCCAGGGCGCATCCAGATGGGTGCCATTGTGGGTCGACAACTGGATCCGCTCAACCGCCCAGCCTTCGCCATCGGGCAGCTGGTCGGCGGTCAGGCCGGGAAAGAAGTTCAAAATCCCCGGCAGGCTTTGCTGGTGGTTGATATATTCGATCTTCGGATCATTGCCGGGCGGATCGGCGGGCACGTCATTTGCCAGCGGCACGGAAAGGTCAATAATGCGCATTATGTTCACTTCTCCCTGAGGGACCCTTTGGTCAGTCTTTTGCGGTGCGGATCTGGTTGCGCAGCACGCCGATTTTCTCGACCTCCAGCTCAATCACCGCGCCGTCTGACAGGAACCAGCCGTTCTCCAGCCCGCAGCCATTGCCCACGGTGCCCGAGCCGAAAAATTCGCCCGGATGGATCCATTCATCCTGGCTGACATGCGCAAGGATTTCTTCAAAGCTGAAGAGCATGTCGCGGCTGGTATTTTTGACCACGGTTTTGCCGTTGATCCGTGCGGTCATGCCCAGGCTGTAGGGATCGGGGATTTCATCTTTGGTGACGATCCAGGGGCCAAGCGCGTTGGAATTCTCGAAGCTCTTGCCCTTTGACGGTCCCAGACGGCCCTGCATTTCCTGCATCTGCTGATCGCGGGCAGAGAAATCGTTGAAGATGGTATAGCCGACAATATGGTCGCGGGCATTTTCAGCTTTGATATTTTTGCCTTTTTTGCCGGTGACGATGCCGAATTCCAGCTCGTAATCCATCACTTTGCTATAGCGCGGCCAGGTCACCACATCTTCCGGCCCGCAGACTGCCAGACGGTTGGTGAAATAATAAATCGGCAACTGGCGGTAAATTTCGGGCAGCTCGGGCAGTTCGCGGGCCATGATTTCGGCCTCTTCCGCCGCATCGCCGCGCGCGCGGGCGGCGGCCAGCGCACGGCCTTTGCCCGAGCCGGACTGCCGGATATGGGTCTCAAAACTCATGCCATCGCGCATCTGCCGCGGCTCCGGCAGCGGGGCGAGCAGGCGTGCGGCGGCCAGATCATGGGTCAGGCCCGGGTCTGCAGCGCGCTCGGACAGGCGGCGGACCGCATCGAGTGCCGCCTCGCCGCCATCCAGCAGCGCCAGCATGGAAAGATAATCCGCCCGCATCTCTCCCGCAGCTTCGGCCGCTGCGCGGATGTCGAGAAGGCGTCCGGTCTCAGGCAGCGCCACGCCGATGCGCGGGCCGTCTGAGGCCATAAAAGTGGCCAGTTTCATGAAGTCCTCCCTGTTGTGATCGCTTGACACGATGCACAATCGAAAGGATTGTCGATAAAATATCGCGAAGTCAACGGAGGAGAGACTTTGCGTATAAAGGGGAGGAACATATGAAAAAGTCTCTGGCCTTCGCACTGGCGGGGGGGCTGACGGCCCTTGCCATGAGCCCGGCGCTTGCGCAGAAAATCCGTATCGGCTGCACGTCTTCGGCCGATTGCGGCACCGCTATGGTGGCGGCCGACAATGGCATCTTTGAGAAAATGGGTCTGGATGTGGAGATGACGCGGATCGCGCTCAACTCCAATATCCCGCCGGCGCTGTTGTCGAATTCGCTCGAAATCGGCGGGCCGACCTCATCGGTCTTCCTGCAGGCCGCCGATGGCGGGCTTGATCTGGTAGCAGTGGCGGGTGCTTCTTATATGCATGAGGCCTCAAACGAGGGCACTGTTGCGGTGATCCGTGACGGCGTCACCATTGAAAAGGCTGCGGATTTTGCCGGTAAAAAAGTCGGCGTGCCGGGCTTTGGTGCCTATATCCACATTCTCTTCGTGCGCTATCTGATGGAAAACGGCGTTGATCCGGCTTCGGTCAATCTGGTGGAAACCTCGTTCCCCTCGATGCCGGATGTGATCCGCACCGGGGCGGTGGATGCGGTGCTGTCGGGCGGGCCGATCGTGGCGCGGATTTTGGAATCGAAAACCGGCCATCTGGGTCCGAAGTTCGTCTCAGAACTGGGCGGCGATGCACCGATCATCTTTTACGCTGCCACCCGCGACTGGGCGACGGCCAACCCGGAGGCGGTGCAGAAATTCCGCGCCGCCATCGCCGAAGCTGCGGCGTTGATTGAGGCGGACCGCGAAGTGGCGATTGCCTCGGTGGCAAAATTCACCGAGCAGAAGCCTGAGCTGGTGCGCGCAACGCCGCCCTCAAAGTATAAGCCCGAGATCACCGCCGACGGCCTGGGCTGGTGGCTTGATCTGATGAAAAAACAAAACCTTCTTCAGGGCAGCGTGGATGCCGCAAATCTTCTCGCCCCCTGAGACCTGACCTGTTGAGCTGACGTGAACGATCTGAACACCGACCCGGACCTGACCCTTGCCGAACGTGCCGCCCTGGTGCTGCGCCAGGACATTCTGACCGGGCGGCACGCCCCCGGCGACCGCCTTGGCGTGGTGGAGCTGGCGCAAAGCCTTGGCATGGGGTCGACCCCGGTGCGCGAGGGGCTGTCGCGGCTGGTGTCTCAGGGTCTGGTGGTTTCAATCGGGCGGCGTGGCTTTCGGGTCAGCGACACCAGCCGCGAGGATCTGGAGGATCTGACCCTGCTGCGCCGTCTGGTTGAGGGAGAGGCGCTGCGCCGCTCGATCAGCCGTGGCGGCGACGACTGGGAGGCCGGCATCGTGGCCGCGCTGCACCGGCTGAAGAGTTTTGTGCGCCGTGAGGGGCTGCAGGCCCCGGAGGGTCATCCCGACTACGACGCGCTGCACAAGGCCTTTCACCTGGCGATGATTTCCGCCTGCGCGGCGCCGCGACTGCTGGCCACAGCGGTTGAACTTTATGACCAGGCGTATCGCTACCGCCGGTTGATGATGACCGAGCTCAAGGACCCTGAGACTTTCATCCGGGTCCATGAAGATCTCGCCGAAGTGGCGCTCTCCCGCGATATGGCGCGGGCCGAAAAGCTGCTTGGCGATCATCTCGAAACGACGCTGGCCTATGTCTACGCGCAGACCGGCTGACCCTGACAAGGAATTCCCTTCGTGACGGCGCTTCCAAAGTTCTCTTTCTCCGGCGCAACTCTGGCTTTTGGTCAGAAACCGATCCTTCGGAATATCTCATTTGATATTCCCGCCGGGCAGTTCACCTGCATTATCGGTGCATCGGGCTGCGGTAAAACCACGGCTCTGCGGCTGGCAGCCGGGCTTTATCAGCCGACACAGGGGGCGGTGCTCTTTGACGGCGAGCCGATGTCTGCGCCGCGCGCGGATGTGGCGATTGTGTTTCAGGATTACGGCAAAGCGCTGCTGCCCTGGCGCACGGCCTTTGGCAATGTCTCGCTGGCGATGGAGGCCGGGGGAGTGCCAAAAGCCGGGCGCGCCGACCGGATTGAAGAGCTGCTGGCGCTGGTGGGTCTCGCCGGTCAGGGCGGTAAATATCCGACCGAGATGTCAGGCGGTATGCAGCAGCGGCTGCAGATTGCGCGCTGCCTCGCGCAAAATCCCTCGGTTCTGCTGATGGATGAGCCCTTTGGCGCTTTGGATGCGATGACGCGCCAGGGCCTTCAGGATGAGGTGCTGGAACTGGTCGCCCGCACGCAGACCACGGTGATCTTCGTGACCCATGATCTCGAAGAGGCGATCTACCTTGGCGACCGTGTCATTGGACTTTTGCCCCATCCGGGCCGTGTGGGCATTGACGTGCCCGTCAACCTGCCCCGCCCGCGGGATCAGCTTGCGACCCGCGAAGAACCTGAGTTTCTGCGCCTTCGCCGGGAGCTTTTTGACTTCATCAAGGGCTCTGAGGCATGAGCGCGGCCGCTGTCCCGCGCCTGCGGGTGAACTGGCTGGGCCTTGCGCTTCCGGCGGGGCTGCTGCTGGCGCTTGAGCTGTGGTTGCGGCTGTCCAACATCACCACCGAAAGCCTGGCACCGCCGAGCGAAGTCTTTGTCACACTTCTGGAAAACCTCGCCAATGGCCGGCTGCCCGCCGCCACGCTGAAAACCCTGACCGGGGCTTTTGGCGGGCTTTTGATGGGCGGCATTCCGGGGCTGCTGCTCGGCATCGCCTTTGCGCTGGTGCCTGCGCTGGACCGCGCCATGGAGGTCACGATTGAGGCTTTGCGCCCGATCCCTTCGGTGGCCCTTTTGCCGGTGGCGCTGATGGTCTTTGGCTTTGGCTATGGCATGGAATTCGCCATCGTCGGCAAAAGCTGCTTTTTCATGATGCTGATCCTGACCCGCGCTGCCGTGCGCGGGGTGGAGCCGCGTTTGCGCGAAGTCTCCCGGGTGCTGCGGCTTTCAAAACCGGCGATGGTGTGGAAAATCATCCTGCCGGCCATCCTGCCGCGGCTTTTCGTGGCCTTTCGTCTGGGGGCCAGCCTTGCGCTGGTGGTCTCGGTCACGATTGAGATTGCCGTTAACCCGCAGGGGCTTGGCTATGAGATCATGACCGCACGAGAGGCTTTGCGCCCGGATCTGATGTTGGCCTGCTTTATCTGGATCGGTCTTGTGGGCCTTGGGCTGAACGCGGGGCTGCTTTTGGCGCAGCGTAAACTTTTTGGCCGCGCGGCGCTGGCCGGTGAGGGAGTGAAATGAGGTATCTTCTCACTTCCGGGCTGATGGGGCGCGGCGTCTCGGTGCTGGTGGCGGCAGGCGTTGTCTGGATCTGGCTGCTGATCTCACGCTCGGGCGCGATCTCGCCGCTGTTTTTGCCGGGGCCGGATAAGGCTTGGGCCTCGCTTCTGCGTGGCTTTGAAAACGGCGTTCTGCTGCGCCAGACGCTGGGCACTTTGCAGCATATGTTCTTTGGCTGGCTGGTGGCCTCGGTGGTGGCGGTGGGACTTGGCTCGGTGATCGGGATCTCGCCTCTGGCGCGCCGGATCTTTTCGCCTTTGCTGGAGTTTCTGCGCCCGCTGCCCGCTTCGGCGGTGATCCCGATTGCCATTGCTTTCATGGGCCTGTCCAATGCCATGGCGATCTTTGTGATCACCTTTGGCACGCTCTGGCCGATCCTTTTGTCGACCGTGCAGGGCTTTAGTTCGGTTGAGCCGCGGCTTTATGAGGTGGCAAAGGCGCTGCGGATGGGCCGGATTGAGACCATTCGCAAGATCGTGCTGCCCTCAGCGCTGCCCGATATTCTGGCGGGGATGCGGATTTCGGTCACCGCCGCGCTGATCCTTTCGGTGGTCTGTGAGATGATTGCAGGGCTTGACGGGCTGGGACACTACATCATGGTGTCGGCCAGACTGTACCGCTCGCCCGACCTTTTTGCGGGGGTGATCCTTCTGGGGGCGATCGGCTATGTGTCTTCAACACTGGTCAGCATGGCAGAGGCCCGCCTGCTGCGCTGGCGTGATCGCGGGCACTGAAGGGCGGGGCGCATGACGACGGGACCGGTTTTTGACACGGTGATTATTGGCGCGGGCATTATTGGCGCGGCCCTTGGGGCGGAACTCAGCCGCCGCCAGCCGGGGACACGGATCCTAGTGGCCGAAAAAGAGAGCCGCGCCGCCTTTCACCAGACCGGACGGAATTCGGGGGTGGTGCATTCGGGGATCTATTACACCCCCGGCAGTCTGAAAGCGCGGTTTTGCCGCGAAGGCCTTGAAGAGACACGGGCTTTTTGCACGGCGCGCGGCATCGGCTATGAGGCGCGCGGCAAGCTGATCGTCGCGACCGATGCCGCCGAAGACGCGCGGATGCAAAATCTGATCACCCGCGCCGCCGAAAACGGCGTCGAAGCGTATCCCCTCGACCGTGCAGCTCTGCGCGCGCTGGAGCCGAATGTGACCGGGGTTGCGGCCCTGGATATCCCCTCAACCGCGATCACCGATTACACCGGGATCACCCGCAGCCTGCTGGCCGATGTCGAAGCCGCGGGCGGAGAGCTGCGCTTTCATGCGCCGGTCACCGAAGTCGCACGCCGGGGCGGGAGCTATGCCGTGACGATCGGCGGGCAGCAGGTGCAGGCCGGGCGCGTTGTGGCCTGCGCGGGGCTGGCCACGGACCGGGTGGCGAAGCTGATGGGGATCGATCCCGGCATTCGCATTCTGCCCTTCCGGGGCGAATATTTCGTGCTGCCTCAGGCCCTGAGCAGGATCACCCATCGGATGATCTATCCGGTTCCCGATCCGGCGCTGCCCTTTCTGGGCGTGCATCTGACGCCGATGATTGATGGCACGATGACCGTGGGGCCGAATGCGGTGCTGTCTTTTGCGCGTGAGAAATACGGCCATTTCTCCGTCGATCTGCGCGACAGCTTTGACAGTCTGGGCTATCCCGGCCTCTGGCGGCTGCTGGCAAAGCACCCCAAAGCCAGCTTCGATGAGTTGCGCGCTTCGCTCTTCAGGCGCGGCTATCTGCGGCTGGTGCAGAAATACAGCCCCTCGGTGCAGCTTTCGGATCTGAGCATCTACCGCTCAGCCAACCGCGCCCAGGCGGTGCGGCGCGACGGCAGCCTTGTGGATGACTTCCTGATCAAATCGGAAGGCGGGCTGACGGCGGTGCTGAACGCGCCCTCACCCGCGGCCACTTCGGCGATGCCGATTGCGCGCTATATCGCCGATCAGCTCTCTTGACCCTGGCGCGAAACCGGTCCCTTCTTGCGCGAAATTCTGCAACAGGGGGAACAGGATGAGCCGGATTATTCGTTTTGAGCATGAGGGTGAGACGCAGTGGGGTCTGTGGCTGGAAGAGGGCATTCGTGCGCTGCCGCAGGGGCCTTATGGCGATCTCACGCCCTCAGGTCCGGTGATCGCGCAGGATGCGGTGCGGCTGCTGGCTCCGGTTCAGCCGCGCAAGCTGATCTGCGTGGGGCTGAACTACCGCCTTCACGCCGAGGAAGCGAATATGGCGATCCCGGAAGAGCCGATGATCTTCATGGTCTCGCCCGAGGCGGTGATCGGCCCGGATGAGGTGATCCAGCTCGACAACGCGCAGGACCGCATTGATTATGAGGCCGAGATCGCGATCGTCATCGGAACGCGTTGCCGCAATGTCGCGGCGGCGGATGCCGCTTCGGTGGTGCTGGGCTACAGCTGCGCCAATGACGTCTCAAACCGGGTGATGCAGAAGAAAGACGGCCAGTTCACCCGCGCAAAAAGCTTTGACACCTATAAGCCGGTCGGTCCCTGGATCGTGCCCTGCAAAGACCCGGACACGCTCGCCATTTCGCTGCGGCAGAACGGTGAGGTGAAACAGGCCTCGACCACGGGGGATATGATTTTCCCGACCACGAAGGTGATTGAGTTTATCTCCTCGATCATGACGCTTGAGCCGGGGGACGTTATTATCACCGGCACGCCTGCAGGGGTCGGGCCGATGAAAAGCGGCGATCTGATCGAGGTGGAAATTGAGGGTATCGGCACGCTCAGCAATAGGGTTGCCTGAGCGGAAAAAAACGGACGGGCGGGGCGGTTTTTTTCCGGGGCTGCCCCCGCCCTGCAAGCGCCGAAATTAAATATCGCTGCGCAAAATATGCAGAACTGTTTTGCAAAAAATCACGCCAATCCGGCCATTTACACTGGCTGCGACATATTGTCCTTTCCCCTCAGGGGATAGCCTTTTCTGCATAGCGCAGAGAGGGAGACGCCAGGAGATCAAAGCTGAGGAGGCTTTGCCCCGGCGTTGGTTTGAGAGGAAAGATGATGAAAGCCATTCTGCTGGCCGCCGCTGCGACGGCTGCTTTTTCGGGCGCAGCCTTTGCTGAATTCCCCGATCGTGCGATCACCTGGATCGTGCCCTTTGGCGCAGGCGGCGTGACCGATATCACCTCGCGCCGTCTGGCCGAGCGTCTGCAGGCCGAGCTGGGCCAGCCGGTGATTGTTGAAAACAAGCCCGGCGCAGGCGGGATTGTCGGCTCGCAGGAGGCCCGCATCGCGGCGCCGGACGGCTATACCGTGCTGCTGGCCACCTCGGGTCCCTTTGGGATCCAGGCGGCGCTGAGCCCGGAGAAACTGCCCTATGATCCGCTGGGTGATTTTGAATTCATCCATGGCGTGACGGCCTCGCCGCAGCTGATCGTGGCGAATTATGATGCGCCTTTCAACACCATGGCGGAACTGGTGGCCTATGCCAAAGAGCACCCGGGCGATCTGAACTTCGGCTCGCCGGGGGTGGGCACGGCGCAGCATCTGGGCGGAGAGTTGTTCAAACGCGCCGCCGGGATCGATCTGGAGCATATCCCCTATACCTCCGGCTCGACCCAGATGGTCGATCTGGCGGCGGGCGTGATTGATCTGTCTTTTGAGTATCAGACCGTTGTCGCGCCCTATGTTGACGACAAAAAGATGAAGGTCCTCGGCGTCACGCTGGGCGAGCGTCTGAAAGCCAGCCCTGATATTCAAAGCGTGGCTGAGGCGGGCTATCCTGATGCGGTCAACGTGGGCTGGACCTTCCTTGCGGTGCCGAAAAACACCCCCGAGGATATCCGCGCCCGACTGGAAGAGGCCATGGCCAAAGTCATGAACGAGCCCGCGATCGTCGCTCAGGTTGAATCCGACGGCCGCAGCGTGGTGAACCTCAAGGGTCACCAGCCGGGCCACGATTATATCTCGGCTGAGATCGCCAAGTTCAAAGCGGCGGCCGAAGGCATTTCGCTGAAATAAGCCTCTCTCTCTTCTGCGGGCCGCCCCTGCCCTTTCGGTGCGGGCGGCCTTTCTGACACGACCGATCCCGGAGCAGAACATGCGGCGCGAAACGGCGGCAGGGCTGACCTTCCTTGTCATATCTCTCTTCTTTCTGTTCTTCGGGATGGAGCTTCCGATGGGCACCGCCCGCCGGGTTGGTCCCGGGGTGATGCCGGTCGGCGCCGCGGCGCTGCTGCTGGTGCTGGCGGTGGTTATTCTGGTGCAGGATTTCCTCAGCCGCTCAGGCCGCCGCATTGACGGGTTCAACTGGCGCGGGCTGGCGGCCATCGCGGCCTCGGTGCTGATCTTCGCGCTGGCGGTGCATCCGCTGGGCATGGTGGTCACGGTCATTTTGTCGGTTCTGGTGGCGGGGGCGGCGGAAAAGCCGTTCCGCGCGCTGGAATCGCTGATGCTGGGCTGCGGCCTGGCCCTCGCCGCAGTGGCGATCTTCATCTACGGCATCGGGATGCGCATCCCGGTCTGGCCGAACTTCTGAGGGCCGGATATGGAATTCTTCGACAACGCCATTCTGGGGCTGACCACGGCGCTGACGCTGCAGAACCTGGGCTATGCCTTCATGGGCTGTCTTTTGGGCACGCTGATCGGGGTGCTGCCGGGGCTGGGGCCGCTGGCAACCATTTCGATGCTTTTGCCGCTGACCTATGCGCTGGATCCGACGGCGGCGCTGATCATGCTGGCGGGGATTTATTACGGCGCGCAATATGGTGGCTCGACCACGGCCATTCTGGTGAACCTGCCGGGTGAAAGCTCGGCGGTGGTGACGGCGCTTGACGGCTATCAGATGGCGCGTCAGGGCCGTGCGGGCGTGGCGCTTGCGACGGCGGCGATTTCTTCCTTCATCGCGGGTACCTTTGCGACCGTCTTTATCATGGCGCTGGCGCGGCCTCTGGCGCAGGTGGCTTTCAGCTTTGGGCCGGGTGAATATCTGGCGATGATGGTGCTGGGGCTGATCCTTGCGACCGTATTGTCAAATGCGCGGCTGATTGAAAGCATTGCCATGGTGCTGGTCGGGATCCTGCTCTCGACCGTGGGCCTTGATAGCGTCACCGCGGATGAGCGCTTTACCTTTGGCGCGATGAAGCTTTTTGACGGGCTGGATTTCGTGGTCATGGCCATGGCGGTCTTTGGCTTTGCAGAGATCGTGAAGAACCTCGGCGAAAGCGATGACGGCCCCAAGGGCACTGCGAAAATCTCGCGGCTGATGCCCAACCGGAGCGAGCTTGCCGAAATGACCCCGCCTGCGGCGCGTGGCACCCTTCTGGGCTCTTTCCTTGGGATCCTGCCGGGGGGCGGCGCTGCGCTGGCCTCCTTTGCCTCTTATGCCATGGAAAAGCGTCTGGCCAAACGCCCGCTGAACTTCGGCAAGGGTGAGATTGCCGGTGTGGCAGGCCCTGAGGCTGCCAATAACGCGGCCTCTCAGACCTCCTTTATTCCGCTGCTGACGCTGGGGATCCCCTCGAACGCCGTGATGGCGCTGATGGTCGGGGCGATGATGATCCACGACATCACGCCGGGCCCGAAGGTCATGGAGACCAATCCGGCGCTGATCTGGGGGCTGATCGCCTCGATGTGGATCGGCAATGTGATCCTGGTGATCCTGAACCTGCCGCTGGTCGGCGTCTGGGTGAAGCTGCTGAGCGTGCCTTACCGGCTGCTTTATCCGGCCATCGTGATCCTGTGCTGCATCGGGGCCTGGTCGCTGAAGAACGACAGCTATGAAGTTCTGATGTGCGCGGTGATGCTGGTTGCGGGCTATCTGATCGTGCAGATCGGCCTGCCGCCTGCGCCGCTGCTGATGGGCTTTATTCTTGGCCCGATGATGGAGGAGAACCTGCGCCGGGTGCTGCAGCTGTCGCGCGGCGATGTGATGGCGGTCTTTTCCTCGCCGATCTCCATCGGTTTCTATCTGCTGGCGGCGGGGGCGATCATTGCCATGGCGCTGCCCTCGTTCCGAAAGAACCGCGACGTTCTGGAGGAGTGACGGAAAAGGCCCCGGGAAACCGGGGCCTTTGTCTTAGCCTTCGAGCGTGACCTTATGGGCGCGTTTGTGGACGAAATCCCCCAGCCGCGTCTGCACATCCTCGCCGCTTTGCACCATGGCCATGATGAGGCCCTCGGTATAAAGCCCGTCGGTGGCCGACATATCAGCGATTTTATGAATGCCGGTGACGATGGCGTAATTCGACAAAGGCGCATTGCCGGCGATTTTGCGCGCCAGCTCCATCCCCAGCTCTGCCGCCGGTTTGTCGCCTTTGGCCGCATCGCAGATGTAGTGGCAAAGACCCATGGCCTTGCCCTCATGGACATCGACCACACGGCCCGTCAGCATCATTTCGACCATGCGGCCTGGCGTGATGATCCGCGCGGTGCGCACCGTGGCGCCGCCGCCGGTGAAGATCCCCCGCGTGCCTTCAGGCAGCGCGAAATAGGTCGAGGTATCGGCCACCCGCACATGCGCGGCAGAGGCCAGCTCCAGCCCGCCGCCCACGACAGCGCCCTGCATCACAGCCACCACCGGCACGCCCGAGTGCTGGATGCGGTCAAAGGCGCGGTGCCAGCCCTGACAGACCCGCATGAATTCCACACCCGAGCGGACCTTATCGTGATGCTCGCGCAGATCGAGGCCGGCGCAGAAGTGATCGCCCTCAGCCTTCATCAGCACTACACGGATGTGTTTGGGAATATTGGCAAACCAGGCCTCAATCTCATTGACGGAGGCCTCATCAATGGCGTTGCGCTTCTCCGGACGCGAGAGGGTGACAATGGCGATGCCGTCGTCTTCGGTCACGCTGAGATAGGGTTTATGCATGGGTCGTCCCTTTCAGAAAGCCTCGGGTGCAAGCGCAAGGGCGCTCGCGGCACCGTAAAGAATGCGGTCGCGCTGCAGCGCGGCTTCGGGCAGCAGATGGGCCGCGTAAAACTGCGCAACGGCGATGCGGGTTTTCAGGAAGGCCTCGTCGCCGCCGGTGCGCAGCGCCGCTTCTGCCGCCAGAAGACCGCGGCCCAGCTGCCAGCCCGCCACCAGATTTCCCGCCAGCATCAACAGCGGCACCGAGCCTGCCCAGGCCGCATTGGGATCACTTCCGGCCTTCTCAAGGCTCCAGGACAGCGCATCCTCAAAGGCTTTGCGCGCGGCCCCAAGGTTCATGGCGTAATCGCGCGCGCTGCGGCCTCCGGCGGCCAGATCGGCTTCGGTCGCCATGATCTGCGCGATCAGAACCCGCGCAGTCCGGCCACTGTCGCGCAGGATCTTGCGGCCGAGGAAATCATTGGCCTGGATCGCGGTGGTGCCTTCATAGATCGGTAAAATCCGGGCGTCGCGCAGATGCTGCGCCGCGCCGGTCTCCTCAATAAAGCCCATACCGCCATGGATCTGGAGGCCGTCCGAGGCAACCTGCACTGCGTTTTCCGTGCAAAAACCCTTCACCAGCGGCACCAGGAGTTCATAAAGCGCCGCCGCTTCGGTCCCCTCGCCGTGATGGGCGCGGTCATTCAGCGCGGCGGCGTAATAGGCAAGCGCCCGGCCCCCCTCGGTCAGCGCCCGCATTTTCATCAAAAGGCGGCGGATATCGGGGTGATGGATGATCGCCACGCTGGCCTTTGCAGAGCCATCGACGGGGCGGCTCTGGATCCGGTCACGCGCATAGGCGGTGGCCTGCTGCAAAGCGCGCTCGGAGAGGGCCACGCCCTGCATCCCCACGGCAAAGCGGGCGGCGTTCATCATGACGAACATATACTCAAGCCCGCGGTTTTCCTCGCCGATCAGAAAGCCGACAGCGCCGCCGTGATCGCCGAACTGCAGCACTGCCGTCGGGCTGGCTTTGATGCCGAGCTTATGCTCAATCGAGGTGCAGTGCACATCATTGCGGCTGCCGGGATTGCCCTGTGCATCGGGCAGATATTTCGGCACCAGAAAGAGCGAGATCCCCCGCACACCTGCGGGTGCATCCGGCGTGCGCGCCAGCACCAGATGGCAGATGTTTTCCGCCAGATCATGCTCACCATAGGTGATGAAAATCTTGGTGCCGAAAATGCGGTAGCTGCCCTCTGAGGTGCGCTCAGCCCGGGTGCGCAAAAGGGCGAGGTCGGAGCCTGCCTGCGGCTCGGTCAGGTTCATGGTCCCGGTCCAGGTCCCGGCGATGAGCTTTGGCAGATAAAGCGCTTTCATCTCCTCAGAACCTGCGGTCAAAAGCGCCTCAATGGCCCCGTCGGTCAGCAGCGGGCAAAGCGCAAAGCTGAGGTTGGCGGCGTTCAGCATCTCCGTCGCCGCCGCGCCGATCACCTTGGGCAGCGCCTGGCCGCCAAATTCCTCCGGATGCGACAACCCCTGCCAGCCGCCCGCAACATAGGCGCCCCAGGCCTCTTTGAACCCGGCGCTGGTGCTCACTTCGCCACCCGACCAGGTCGAGGGCGCACGGTCGGCCGGCGCGTTCAAAGGTGCGATCACCGCTTCGCAAAGCCGCCCGGCCTCTGCGAGCACGGCCCGCGCCGTTTCCGGATCGGCCGCCTCAAGCCCGGGATGGCGGGACAATTCCGCAAGTCCGGCGATATGCTCCAGGGCGAAGATCACTTCCTCAAGGGGGGCTTTATAGCTCATGCAGGCGCTCCATCTGTCGCCGCTATGCTAGCCGCGGGGCGCGGGGCATGATATGGCGGGCAGTGACAGGGATTTTGCAAATATGGCCAATATTGCGGAAAAGAATGCCGTGAAGGCGCGGGCAGAGGGGGCTGATTCAGCATATCTCGCCACGCTCTCGGCGGAATTCACCGCCGATTGGATCACCGCCCTGCGCGGACTTCTGCCCCCGGCAGAGCTCAGCGCGCTGCTGCGCGAGACGGGTCTTGCGCAGGCCGAAGGGCGGGTGAGCCACGATCAGGTGGTGCGGCTTTACCGGGCGGTGGTGGCGCAGAGCGGCGATGAGATGATGGGCCTCTGGGCGCGTCCGGTGCGGCGCGGCGCGCTGAAATATCTCTGCACCGTGGTGCTGGAGGCGCAGAGCCTTGGCGCGGCGCTGCACCGTTTTGCGCAGTTCTGGAACCTGCTCCTTGATGAGGTTCATCTCTCGCAGCCCCGGCCCGGCCTGCTGCGGCTGACCTTCACCGGGGCCGAGCCGAACCGCTTCGGGCAGATGCTGCTTTTGAAGCTCTCGCATGGCATTCTGTCCTGGCTGGCGGGGCATGAGCTGGCGCTGCGCGAGCTGCGGCTGCCCTTTGCCCGCCCGGGTTTTGCGGGGGATTATGCGGTGATCTTTCCCGCCCCGGTGGTCTTTGGTGCTGCAGAGGCAGAACTGCAGTTCGCGCCAGGTCTGGCCGCCCTGCCCGTCGCCCGCGTGCATCATGATCTGAGCGGTTTTCTGGCCCGTGCGCCGCGCGACTGGATTTTCACCCGCCACGTGGCCCATTCGCTGCATCTGCGCCTGCGCGCCCATCTGCAGGAGCATCTGCGCGAGGATCCGGGGCTGGGCACGGCGGCCCGCAGTCTGGGGCTGTCGGCCCGCACCCTCTCGCGTCATCTGGCCCGCGAGGGGCAAAGCTTTCAGGCGATCCGCGATGATCTGCGCCGCGATCTGGCGCTGCGCGACCTGACCGGCAGCCGCAAACCGATTGAGGCCATCGCCTGGGAGCTGGGATTCAGCTCGCTGGCGGTCTTCTCCCGCGCCTTCCGGCACTGGACCGGTGAGACCCCGGCGGCCTGTCGCCGCCGGGCTCAGATGCCTCCTCAGGAGGCGTTAAAATAGTCGCCCAGCTCTTTGCGCAGATCTTTTTTCGAGATCTTGCCCGTGGCCGTCATCGGAAGGGCGGCGACAAAGGCCACATCTTCCGGCACCTGCCATTTCGCCATCCGGGCGGCGACCGCTTCGCGCACGGCCTCAGGGGTGACCTCTGCGCCCTCTTTTTTGACGATGACCAGCAGCGGGCGCTCATCCCATTTGGGATGCGGCACGGCGATGGCGGCGGCCATGGCCACACCGGGGCAGGCCAGAGCAGCATTTTCAAGATCGATCGAGGAGATCCACTCTCCGCCCGATTTGATCAGATCCTTGGTGCGGTCGACGATGGTCAGATCGCCTTCCGGCGAGATCCGCGCCACATCGCCGGTGCGGAACCAGCCCTCGGTGTCAAAGGCGTTGGCGGTGTGCTGCGGCGCGTTGAAATAGCCCGAGATGACCCCGGGTCCGCGCACCAAAAGCTCGCCCGTGGCCTGGTCATCGCGCGGCAGAGCCTGGCCTTCTTCATCGACGATCTTGAGATCAATCCCGAAGATGCGCTTGCCCTGGGGGGTCGCGTTCTTCACCCGCTCAGCCCGGTCATGGGCGGCTTTCGGGCGCGAGGTGGTGCCGATCGGGCTCATCTCTGTCATGCCCCAGCCGTGCACGGTGCGGATGTCAAAATCTTCCAGCAGCTCAATCATGGCCGGCGCCACGGCCGAGCCGCCGATCAGCAGCATCTCAAGCGATTTCGGCTTGCGGCCCTGCTTTTGCATCTCGGCAATCAGGCCCTGCCAGATCGTCGGCACGCCCCAGGCCCCGGTGGTTCCGGTGGTCTCCATCAACTGAAAAAGCGAGGCCCCGTCGAGCTTTGCGCCCGGAAAGATCAGGTCCGTCCCGGTCAGCGGTGCGGAATAGGGCAGCCCCCAGGCATTGACGTGGAAAAGCGGCACCACCGGCAGGATCCGCGAGGCCTCGCCATAGCTTTGCGGCACCGCCATCACCGAGCCAAAAGCATGCATCAGGGTCGAGCGGTGCGAATAAAGCGCGCCCTTGGGATCGCCCGTGGTGCCAGAGGTATAGCACAGCGCCGAGGCCGCATCCTCCGGCAGATCGGGCCAGTCAAAGCTGTCGGGCTGACCCGCGAGCAGGCTTTCATAAGCCAGCGTCTCCGTGCCCAGGCCTTCGGGGCGATGCGCTTCATCCGACATAAAGACCTGGCGGATGCCTTTGGGCATCTTCTCGCCAAGCGCTTTGACCAGGGGCGCGAAGGTCAGATCGAAAAAGATCGCCCGATCATCGGCATGGTTCATGATCCAGGCGATCTGCTCGGGGAAGAGGCGCGGGTTGATGGTATGGCAGACCGCACCAATCCCGGCGATGGCGTAGTAGAGCTCAAAATGGCGATAGCCGTTCCAGGCCAGGGTCGCGACCCGGTCACCGGGGCCAATGCCAAGCGCCTTCAGCGCATGGGCGAGCCGCGCAATCCGCACCCAGGCTTCGGCATAGGTATAGTCGTGAAGCCCGCCCTCAACCGTCGCCGAGAGGACGCGCCGGTCGCGGTAAACGTCGGCGGCGTAGTCCATCACTGCCGGGATTGAAAGCGGGCGATTCATCATCTGCCCCATCACAACTGACCCTGACGCCATCTTATCCTCCCTGGCTGGTTTCGGGCGCTATCGGAGCCAGGCGCGGGCACTTTCGCAAGAGGAAGAACACCAAAACCCGTCAAACCGACGTGACGAAACTTCGGCGGCGGAGGTGACGAAAGGTCCGGCAGAGCTGTCTCTGCCGGACCTTAACCCCTGAAGCCACGGGAAGGGGGCCGCCGCCTCAGGGGATCTGCGGCTCAGATCGCGAGATAGCGGTTTCTGAGGTCTGCATCGGCCAGAAGTTCGCGCGCCGAGCCCTCAAAGGCCAGCTCGCCGGTATCAAGGATCACTGCGCGGTCGGCGATTTTCAGGGCGGCGACGGCGTTTTGCTCCACGATGATGGTGGTGATGCCGGACTTTTTAATGTCCTGAACAATATGCTCAATTTCCTCGACGATCACCGGGGCAAGCCCCTCATAGGGCTCATCGAGCAGCAGAAGTTTCACCTCTCGCGCAAGGGCCCGGGCGACCGCCAGCATCTGCTGCTCACCGCCCGAAAGGGTCACCCCCTCCTGCTGGCGGCGTTCGGCGAGACGCGGGAAGTGGCTGTAGATCTGATCGAGCGACCAGCCCTTGTTGGGGGCCACCTGCGCGAGGATCAGGTTCTCCTCCACCGTCATGCCGGGGATGATCCGGCGGTCTTCCGGCACCAGCTGGATCCCCGCCTGAGAGGCCTGCCAGGACTTCATGGCATGGACCGGTTGGCCCTCCAGCCAGATTTCGCCCCGCGTCATGCCCGGATCATCCGCCCGCGCGATGGTGCGCAGGGTTGAGGTTTTGCCCGCCCCGTTGCGGCCCAGAAGGGCAAGAACTTCGCCCTTGTTGATCTTCATGGAGACGCCCTGAACGATATAGCTTTCGCCATAATAGGCATGCACGTCGCGCAGCTCAAAAAAGACGTCACTGCTCATTCGGTATGCCCCCCGAGATAGGCTTTCTTCACATCCGGATTGACCCGGATGTCTTCGGGCAACCCCTGGGCGATGATCCGCCCCTGAGCCAGCACCGAGATTTTATCGGCCAGCGAGAAGACCACATGCATGTCATGCTCAATGATCACCTTGGTCATGCCACGGCTTTTGATCTTTTTCAGCAGATCAATCGTGGTGTTGGTGTCATGGCGCGACATGCCGGCCGTCGGCTCATCCAGAAGCAGCAGCCGCGGGTGCTGGATCAGGCACATGCACAGCTCCAGCCGCCGTTTGTCACCGCGGGACAGCGCGCCTGCGTGGTCATTGCGGCGCTCCCACATGCCGAAGTCCTGCAAAAGATGCTCGGCCTCGGCGCGGATTTCATCTTCGCGCGCGGTGGTGCGGAACATCGACAGCCGGAAGGCCCCGTCCCGGCGCGCAAAGGCCGGCGCCATGACATTGTGCAAAACCGAGAGGTCAGCGAAAATCTCGGGCGTCTGAAAGACCCGTGAAATCCCAAGCTGGTTGATCTCATGCGGGGCTTTGCCGGTCAGCACGGTGCCGTCAAAGATCACTGCACCAGAGGTCGGCGGGATGCGCCCGATGATGACATTCAGAAGCGTCGATTTGCCCGCGCCGTTCGGCCCGATGATGGCATGGGTCTTGCCCTCTTCGATCTGCAGATCAATGTCCGAGAGCGCGCGCAGACCGCCGAAGTTTTTGAACACATCCGCCGCATGAAGGACGATATTGGGAGTGGTGCTCATTTCTTTTCCCTCCCCTTGCCGCGGAAGCGCGCCATAAGTTTCTGCCAGCCCTCCACCAGGCCGCCCGGCAGGAAGACCACGATGAAGACAAAGAGCAGACCCAGCGTCAGGTGCCAGCCCTCGCCCACGAATTTGGAGGCCACGGTGACGATGACGTTTTGCAACCCATCAGGCAGGAAATCGAAGGTCTGATTGAGGATGTTTTTGTTGATCGCTGAGAAGATATTCTCAAAGTATTCGATCACCCAGGCCCCGATGACCGGACCGATCAGCGTGCCGACACCGCCTAAGATGGTCATCAGAACGATATTGCCCGATTCCGTCCAGCGCATCCGCTCGGCCCCGGCGATGGGATCGGTGACGGCCAGAAGGCCACCTGCCAGCCCGGCAAACATGCCCGAGATCACAAAGGCCGCCAGGGTATAGGGCTTGGTGTTGAAGCCGGTATAGATCATCCGGGTCTGGTTCGATTTGATGCCGCGCAAAGCCAGACCAAAGGGCGAGGCGAAGATCTTTTGCGCGATGAAAAACGCAAGGATCAGCAGCACAGCGCAGAGGTAAAAGCCCGAATAGCCGCTCATTGCGATGCCAAGGAAGGTCGGCGAGGGTAGCCCCTCAGCGCCGACATGGGCCGCGCCCAGGGCGGTGTCGATGATGCGCGGGTCATTGCGGGTCAGCAAAAGCCCGGTTTCGCCATTGGTGATGGGGGTCAGCACCGAATAGGCCAGGCTGTAGCACATCTGCGCGAAAGCCAGCGTCAGGATCGAGAAGTAAATCCCCGTCCGGCGCAGCGAGAAAAACCCGATGACCAGAGCGAAAATCCCCGAGACGATCACCGCAAAGATCATGGCGGGCAGAATATCCATGGTCAGCAGTTTGAACGACCAGACGGCCGTATAGCTGCCCACCCCAAGGAAGGCGGCGTGACCGAAGGAAAGATAGCCGGTCAGGCCAAAGAGAATGTTAAAGCCGATGGCAAAAATCGCATAGATCGCGAATTTCTGCATCAGGCCGGGATAGGCCGCGCCCAGCGGCGTCAGCCAGATCGGCATCAGCAGCACCACAGCCGCGAAGGCCAGCAGTTTCAGCCGGTCGGTTTTGGAGAGGTATAACATCTCAGCTCTCCATCACGCCGCGCCGACCCATCAGACCACGGGGACGCACAAGAAGAATGATAACGGCGACAAGATAGATGATGACCTGGTCAATGCCGGGAATGATCGACTTCACTTCGGTCATAGAGGCAAAACTCTGCAAAATCCCAAGGAGGAAGCCCGCCAGCACCGCACCGGGCAATGAGCCCATGCCGCCGACCACGACCACCACAAAGCTTAAGACCAGAAAATCCATGCCGATCTGATAGTTCGGCGGCAAAAGCGGCGTATACATCGCCCCCGCAACCCCCGCGACCACGGCCGCAAGACCAAAGACCACGGTGAAGCGCCGGTCGATATCGATGCCCAGAAAGCCCACGGTTTCGCGGTCTGCCATGCCGGCCCGCACAACCATCCCGAAGGTGGTAAAGCGCAGGAAGGCAAAGACGCCCGCAATCACCGAAAGCGCGAAGAAGAGATAAATCATCCGCCACCAGGGATAGGTCAGCGCGCCCGGCTCCATGCCGATCCAGCGGCCGATATCAGCGGCAGAGCGCAGCGCATTCGGGATCGGCTGCGGCCAGGGGTTGGGGCCAAAGCCCGCTTTCACCACTTCGCCGATGACGATGGCCAGACCAAAGGTCACCAGGATCTGCTCGGCGTGGGTGCGTTTGTAGAAATGCCGGATCAGCCCGCGCTCGATGCCGATGCCGATGGCAAGCATCACAGGGATCGTCAGCAGGATCGACAAAGGCACCGAATAATCAACGATCACCGTGCCCCAGCTGCCCAGCCAGTCCTGCACGACCGGCGTGCGGATCTCCAGAGGCTGGCCCCAGGGCGACAGTTTGGTCGGATCGATGGTAATGGTTTCAATGGTAATAAGAGCGCGGAAGGCGACCGCACAAAAGCAGCCCAGCATAAACAGGGCGCCATGCGCAAAGTTCACCACGCCCAAAGTGCCGAAGACCAGCGTCAGACCAAGAGCGATCAGGGCATAAGCCCCGCCCTTGTCGAGCCCGTTCAGCAATTGCGCAAGAAAGGCGTTCATTCTCCCCCCCGGACGGGTTTTCGGACCCGCTTTTTGTTGAAAGGCGGCTGTGGTGCGGGCCGGGGCTCCTCTCCCCGGCCCGGCGACAGGCTCAAATCAGCACTGGTTCGGCTCGTAGGGGCCAAGCTCCCCACCGAAGATCGACGGGTCATAGGTGACCTCATCCCGGGTGGCTTTGCCGATCACGTTCAGCACGTCGAATTTGCTGGACGGATTGTCATTGCCCTGCACCACCAGAACGTCTTTGAAGCACTGGTGATCGCTGTCACGATAAAGCGTCGGGCCGATGCCCACGCCGTCAAACTCATGACCCTCAAGTGCTTTGATGACTTCCGGCGGATAGAAGCTGCCCGCACGTTCCACCGCATCCGCGTAAAGAATCGCCTGCACATAACCGGTATGGGCGGCCTGGCTCGGCGGCACGCCATAAGCTTCGCCGTAAGCCTTGGTGAAGGCCTGGGTTCCGGCATCTTCCAGCGCCCAATGCCAGTTCGAGGTGCCGATGATGCCTTTCACGGCTTCACCCGCGCCCACGGCCATAAGTTCCGAGAACATCGGAACGACGATCTGGAAGTCTTTGCCATTGGCCTGACGGTCGCGCAGACCGAACTGCACGGCCTGGGGCAGCGAGTTCACCATGTCGTGGCCGTAGTGGTTCAGGATCAGAACATCCGCGCCCGAGTTCAGAACCGGGGTGAGATACTGCGAGTAATCGCCCAGACCCAGCGGCGTGCGCACGGTCGCCACGGTTTCCCAGCCAAGCGCCTCGGTGGCGGCTTTGATCGATTCCTCCTGGGTCCAGCCCCAGGTGTAATCGGCGGTCAGGTGATAGGCGCGGCGGTCTTTGCCGTAAGCGCTGGCCAGATGCGGCGCGATGGCCACGCCCGACTGATAGGCGTTGAAGAAGTGGCGGAAGCCATAGCGGCGCTTGTCTTTGCCGGTGGTGTCGTTCGAATGGGTCAGGCCCGCCATATAAATGACGCCCTTTTCCTGGCAGAGCGACTGCACCGCAATCGCCTCACCCGAGGTGACCGAGCCGGTCACCATGATCGCGCCATCGCGCTCGATCATGCGGCGCGCGCCGTCGCGGGCGGCGTCGGTATTGGTCTGGGTATCGCCCGAGACGAACTCGACCTTCTTGCCCAGCACGCCATTGCCTTTCAGCGACAATGGCTTGAGGGTGTCGAGCATACCGCCGCCCTCGTTGATATGCTTGATCGCCAGCTCATAGGCTTTCAGCTGCTCCAGGCCCTCTTCGGCGTAAGATCCGGTCTGCGGCACGTTAAAGCCGAAGATGATCTTGCCGCTCTTTTCGGGGCTGTTGCAGAACTCATTGGCCCATGCGCCGCGCGTAAAGAACATCGGCGAGGCCATCGTCGCCGCCGCCCCCGCGCCCATGGTGCGCAGTAACCCGCGCCGGTTCATCAGAAGTCTCGTCACGTCTCTTCCTCCCTGGTTGAAACAGAGTCCTCACTCCACGTCACAGGAGAGGTCAGTCAGGAAAGGTTCTCAATAATAAACTGAGAATGCAGGATTTTTTTGTAAAGACTTTCTGGAACCATTGGCTATTCTGTAAAGAATTTACAAATTCTTAAGAAGATATTTCAGCCCGAGGCTCAGCCCATGCGCGCCCCTGTTGGTCCCAAAATCCGCCGTCGCCGCAAAGAGATGGGCCTGTCGCAGGCCGGACTTGCAGCGGCGTCGGGCATCTCGGCAAGCTATCTCAATCTCATTGAGGCCGACCGTCGCGAGGTGGGGGGGGCGCTGCTCAACCGCATCGCGGAGGGCCTTGGGCTTTTGCCCGAAGACCTCTCCGGCGCGCGCGAGCAAAAACTGCTGCAGCGGCTGGAGGAGGTTCTGGCCGATCCGCTGCTGATCGGGCTGAGCCCGCCTGAGGGCGATCTGCGCGATCTGGTGGCGCGCTTTCCCGAACTGGCGCAGGCGCTGTTGCGGCTGCACCGCGCCCAGGCAGAGGCGGGGGCGGAACTTGATTATCTCTCCGACCGCTTCTCCTCGGATCCGGTTCTGTCGGCCATGCTGCATGAGGCGCTCAACCGTATGACGGGGCTGCGCTCGGGGGCTGAAATCCTGGCCGAGGTCCCCGACCTCAGCGAGGCCGAGCGCGCGCGGTTTTCCACCTCAATCATGCAGGAGGCCCGGGGTCTCAGCCAGACCATGCGCGGCCTTGCGGGCTATTTTGAGCAATCAAGCCAGCGGCGCAGCGGTCTGTCGCCGGTGCGCGAGGTGGAGGACGCTTTTATCGCCGCGAACAACCACTTCCCCGAGCTGGAGGCGGCGGCAGAGCGCATCTGCGAAACCCTGGACGGCCCCCCCGATGAGGCGCATCTGGCCGATATTCTGGAGCGCCGTCACGGGTTGCGCTGCCGCCGCACGGGGGATGACGGCGCGCAGCGGGTGCGGCGCGAGGGCGGCACGCTCTGGCTCCGCAGCTCAGACCCCCAGGCGACGCGGCGGTTTCAGCTGGCCCGGCAGATCGTCTCGCTGTCGGAAGGTGAGGTGCTCGACCGGCTCTGCGCGGATCTCGGCCCCGCTTCGGACGAAGGCCGCCGCCTTGCACGCTCGGCGCTGGCCTCTTATGGGGCGGGGGCTATGATCATGCCCTATGACCGCTTCCTCGAAGCGGCAGAGCGGCACCGCTATGACATTGATCTGTTGTCGCACAGCTTTGGGGCCAGTTTTGAGCAGGCGGCCCACCGTCTGGTGACCCTGCGCCGCCCCGGCGCAGAGGGGGTGCCTTTTGGCTTTCTGCGGGCTGACCCCTCGGGCCGTCTGACCAAGCGCTTTCCGGTGCATGGCCTGTCCTGGCCGGGGGGCGGTCACGGCTGCCCGATCTGGCCGGTCTATCTGGCCCCCGCCGCGCCCGATGTGGTGCGCCAGGTTGCGGAATTTCCCAATGGCCACCGCTATCTGCTGATCGCCAAGGCGGTGCCCAAACGCATCGCCAGCTGGCGCGAGCCGCCTTTGACCTTCTCGATCATGCTGGCCTGTGATCTGCTGCAGGCGGACCGCACGGTCTACGGCAGCGATCTGAAAATCTCGGGCACGACCCCGGCGGTGCCGGTGGGGCCTTCCTGTGCGCTTTGCCCGCGGCCCTCCTGCAGTCACCGTCAGGAAGCGGCGATGCTGACAGCGCCGCTCTGAGGGCTGCGGGGACGGGGCAGCGGCAGGGTGATGCGGAAACAGGCGCCCGGAAGCGGCCCCTCAACCAGGTCAATCCGGCCGCCGAGTTTCTGCAGGATCGTGCTGGAGATGCTGAGCCCCAGCCCCAGCCCCGGCAGCGAGCCCCCGGCGGTGCCCGGCGCCGCCGTCAGGCGCAGAAATTTCTCAAAGACCGCCTCGCGGAACTCAGGCGCAATGCCGCTGCCGTTGTCGGAAATCTCCACCACCCAGGCCCCCTCCTTCACCTCGGCGGTGACCAGCACCACCGGATCTGCGGCGCGGTTGTGCGAGATGGCATTGGCGATGATATTGATGAAGACCTGCGCCAGGCGGTCCGGATCCCCGGCCACCGTGACCTGCGGGCCTTTGGCGGCGCGGTGAATGCGGATGTTGCGCGGCCGCGCCAGCGCCTCGCAGACATCGCAGGCCCGCGCGAGAGCCGCGCTGCCGTCGATGGGGCGGTTGAGCCAGTCGCGCTCACCATGCTCCAGCGCGCTGAGATCAAGGATTTCGTCCAGCAGCCGCGTCAGCCGCAGGCTTTCCTGGTGGATCAGTTCCACAAAGCGGCCCCGCTGCCCCTCAGGCAGATCGCTCTCGCGCATCAGGATTTCCGAGATCGAGCGGATCGAAGTCATGGGGGTTCGCACCTCATGGCTGACCTGGCTGAGGAAATCATCCTTCTGGCGGTGCAGCGTGTGAAGTTTGGTATTGGCCTCCTGCAACTTGCGGGCGGTCAGGCGCAGCTCGGCAGATTTGCGTTCCAATTCATTGGAATGCGAGATGACCTGCAGCGTCTCGCCCGCGATCTGCATCGCCTCTTCCAGCGACAGCCCGTCCCCCTCGACGATTTTTGACAGCAGAATATGCGCGGAGGCCGCCCCGATCAGCCCTGCCATCTCGCGCTCCAGGCGGCTGACAAAGGCAGGCGGCACAGCGTCTGCGGCCCGCGCCCCCGCGCGCGCGATTCCGGCCTCGGAAAACATCGCCTGCGCGCGGGTCCAGCCCAGCACCCGCTCGGCGAGAAAGAACAGATCCTCCGCCGCCACCCTGGCCCGCGCCACCGCCGTTCCCGGCGCAGGGGCCGCAAAGCAGTCGGCAAAGGCATCGGCCTGGTCACGCTCCGTCGCGCTCTGACGGGTCAGAAGCGAGACCAGCGCCAGCAGGCCTGCGTTCACCAACAGGCTCCAGAAGATCGAATGCACCAGCGGGTCCACCCCTGTCATGCCAAAAAGCGCTTCGGGGCGCAGCAGGCCGATGCCCCATGGCCCCTCCTGGACCCAGGCCGCGATGCGCGGATGCGAGGCCGCAAAACTTGGCAAAAAGAGCGTCCAGGCCCAGAGGATAAAGCCCGCCGACAGGCCCGACAGCGCCCCCGCCATGGTCGCGCGCCGCCAGTAAAGCGCCGCCAGAAGCGCGGGCAGAAACTGCACCACCCCCGCAAAAGAGATCAGCCCGATGGTCGCCAGTGCCCCGCTTTCGCCGGTCAGCCAGAAATAGATGAAGCCCGAAAACAGAATGAGCGCGATGGAGACCCGTCGGCTCATCAGCAAAAGCCGCGCAAAGCCGCGGGTTCCCGCCTCGCTCAGATCATCGGTCAGCCGCAGCGCCAGCGGCAGAACGATGTGGTTCGACACCATGATCGACAGCGCAATTGAGGCCACGATAATCATCGAAGTGGCCGAGGAAAACCCGCCGATAAAAGCCAGAAGCGCCAGCCCGTCCTGCCCCGCCGCCAGTGGCAGGGTCAGCACAAACATATCCGGATTGGCCCCCGCAGGCAGGGTCGCAAGGCCCTGATAGGCGATCGGCAGCGTAAAAAGGCTGATAATCAGCATATAAAGCGGGAAGGCCCAGGAGGCGGTGCGCAGGTGATCTTCGTTGCTGTTTTCGACCACGGTGATCTGAAACTGCCGGGGCAGGCAGATCACGGCCGCCGCGGAAAGAAAGAGAACCGTCACCCAGCGGGAGCCAAAGGGGGCGGCCTCATGCACCTCATAGCCCGCAGCCGTGGCGCGCGCGAAGATGTCAGAGGGGCCGTCACTGACCCCCGTCAGCACCCACAGCCCCACCGCCACCAGCGCCACAAGCTTGATCACCGCCTCAAAGGCGATGGCCGCGACCACGCCGGGATGCTGCTCGCG
Source organism: Falsigemmobacter faecalis (assembly GCF_003863335.1). Taxonomy (GTDB): domain Bacteria; phylum Pseudomonadota; class Alphaproteobacteria; order Rhodobacterales; family Rhodobacteraceae; genus Wagnerdoeblera; species Wagnerdoeblera faecalis. The sequence continues at coordinate 39,442 of NZ_RRAZ01000021.1, forward strand.
CGCATCGACATTGCGGGTGCCAAAGAGGATGGTAAAGACCGCCATCCCGGCGGCCACGATCAGCGCCAGGGTCGCATCGTCCAGCGTTGAAAGCCGCGAGGGCCCGGCGGTCTGCTGGGTGATGACCTGCAGCGAGGCGGTGATCGCCTTCAACTGCAGCGCGATATAGGGCGTGATGGTCACCGTGGCGATGATGGTGACCAGCACGGCAATCCGGCTCGACTTGCCATAGCGCGACGACAGAAAATCCGCGATTGAGGTGATCCGCTGCCCGTGACCGATGCGCAGCAGTTTGCGCAAAACGAACCACCAGCCGACAAAAACCAGCGTCGGCCCCATGTAAATGGCCATAAATTCCAGACCATTACGCGCCGCCGTGCCCACCGCGCCATAAAAGGTCCAGCTGGTGCAATAGACCGAGATCGACAGCGTATAGACCAGCGGCGAGCGCAGAAAAGCCGCCCGTCCCTGGCGCGACCACACGTCCGAGCCCCAGGCGAGAAGAAACAGCAACCCCACATAGCTGACCGAGGCCAGCACCACAAAATCGGCTGACAGCATCATCCCGGATCGCGCCCGGCCCGTACGCGGCGCGAATAGACCGCGGCCCCGACAATCAGCAGGGCCCAGACGGTAAAGAGGTAAATCACCTCCAGCGGGATCTCCCAGACCAGCACCCGGCGGGTGAAAAGATTAAGCAGCGGCGGCAGCAGCAGCAGCACCCCAAGCGCGGGCAGCACCAGCGCCAGGTCTCTGCGGCGCGCCTCCTCCTGGGTCTGACTGCGCTGCGGCATGGCTCAGCGCCCGCCGGTGGCGGCAAAGCCCTGCAAAAGGCGCTGCACTTCGCGGATCAGCTCATCATTGGCAAAGGGCTTTGAGATGAAGCCATCCGCCCCCAGATCCAGCGCCAGCTGACGGTCGGCCTTTTGCCCGCGCGCGGTCAGGATCAGCACGGGCAGCCGCGCATAATCACTGTCGCCCCTGAGCGCGCGCAGCACATCAAGCCCGCTGCGCCCGGGCAGCATAATGTCAAGAATGACCAGCCCCGCGCGACGCCGTCGCAGGGCGGGCAGCACGGCTTCGCCGTCCGCCACCGTCTCACAGCGCCACCCCGCACGCCCCAGCAAAAAGCTGAGTGTTTCAGAAATGGCCGGTTCATCTTCTGCAATCAAAACGTCGAACATTCGGGCTGCTCCCCCACAGTCAAATGCTCTATTCATGACCGAATGCTAGGCAGCCTTGCGCTGCGGAGCAAGAAAATTAGCTGAATTCTCTCGCGAAGCCTGTCTCCCGGGGGTAAAGCCAGTAAAAATCGGAGGGACCGAGATGCAAAAGCGCAAAGTGGGGATTTTCGGAGCGGGCACCATTGGCCGCGCCGTTCTGGCAGAGCTGAAAAAGCACGAGGGTGTTGAGCTGGTCTTCGTGCTCAACCGTGATCCGGCGAAGATTGCCGATCTGAACCTCGCGCCGGGTGTGGCGACAGCCGATCCCGAAGAGGCATTGTCGCGCGGGGCCGATCTGGTGATCGAGACCTCTGTCGCGCAGGTCGTGGCCGATTATGCGCCGCGTGTGCTGGAAAGTGCTGATTTCTGTGCGTTTTCCGGCACCGCTCTGGCCGATGCAGCCCTTGAGGCGCAGATCCGCGAAGGGGCCGCCCGCTCGGGTCGCCGCTTCTATCTGCCCCATGGCGCGGTTCTGGGGCTTGATGGTCTGGCCGATGCCGGTCCGATCCTGCAAAGCGTCACCATCACCACCCGCAAAAGCGGCAAAAGCCTTGGCCTGCCGCCCGAGACCGAGGGCGTGATCTTTGAAGGCGCGGCCCGTGAGGCCTGCCTGAAGTTTCCGCGCAACGTCAATGTCCACGCCGCCGTGGCGCTGGCCGGAATGGGCATGGACCGCACCTTCAGCCGCATCATCGCCGTTCCCGGCCAGGGCGTGAATGAGCACCGCATTGAGGTGACGGGCGAGGGTCTCGCCTGGGTCATTGAGGCCTCCTCCCCCTCGCTTGGCGGTGTGACGGGGGCCTATACCCCGCGCTCTGCCGCCGGATCGATCGCAAGGATCCTCGGCGGCGGCGGGCTGCAGATCGTCTGAGCGCGCTCAGTCGCGCCAGGACTGGTCATACCAGTCCGAGACATCCCCCGGCCAGACCAGAGCCTGACCGCTCTGGTCTTTTAACACCCCGCTGTCATAGAGAAATTTCGCCATCTGCGCGAAACGCTCCGGCCGGATGCGGCCGGTCTCGCCGCTTTCATCGCGCAGCCAGCCGCCCGCCATGATCGCCGCCATTGAGGCGTGAACCAGCTCGGGGCGGGGGAAATCTCCGGCCTGAACCAGCAGATCTGCCGCCGCCCCGGGGTTATCTGCGGCCCAGTCATAGCCCGCCTTAGTCGCGCGCATAAAGGCGGCGACCACTTCGGGCTGTTCGCTCAGCAGGCCGGCGCGGGTGGCGATATAGCCGTTGTGCTGGTCGGGCACGCCATAATCCTGATAGCGAAAACTGCCCTGACGGCGGCCCAGAAGCTGGCCGTTCACCCCCTCCCAGGTCGCAACTTCCAGCGTGAAATCCACCGCGCCCGAGGCCAGCGCCTCATAAGCGCCGGTGCCCAGCGTCACGCTATCCCATTCGGGTGTGCCGCCGTCATGGCGGATCATGGTGGCGATCAGCGCCGCCTCCCAGGCGCTGCCGAAACCGGCATAGGTTTTGCCCGAAAGATCTGCGGGGCGCTTAATCTCCGTGTTATCAAGGTTATAGACCAGCCGCCCCGTCTCATGCTGCATGGTGGCCCAAAGCGCGGTCAGATCCGCGCCACCCGCCTTTGCGCTGAGAAAGGCCAGCGCCGAAAGATAGCCAAAATCAGCTGCAGCCGAGGCCACCAGCGCCGCAGAACTGGTGTCTGAGAAGGGTAAAACCTCAACCGTCAGCCCTTCAGCTGAGTAAAACCCGCGGTCGCGCGCGGCGATGATGCCGATGTGATTGGTGTTCAGCGTCCAGTCGAGCGCGACGGAGAGCGGTGTCTGCGCGGCAGCACTCAGGGGAAGCGTGAGAAAAGCGGCGGTCAGAAGGGGTCGGATCATGGCGGGCATTCCTCCAGAAGCAGGGATTTCAGGGTCTCGCGCAGGGGCGCCATGGCGGCCTCTGTGCGCTCAGAATGGGGCATATCGACGGGCAGTGTGACGCCGTGTCCGGCTGTGATGACGCAGATCCGGTCGGCAAGTGCCGCCGCCTCCTGCAGATCATGGGTGACCAGAAGGCCCCCTCGCGGCGTGGCCGAAAGCCGCGCCAGAAGCCAGGTCTGCATCTTCAGCCGTGTCACGGCATCCAGCGCCGAAAAAGGCTCATCAAGAAGCACGAAGGGGCGTTCCTGCACCATGGTGCGCAAAAACGCCGCCCGCTGGCGCATGCCGCCGGAGAGGTCTTCGGGATAAAGCCCCTCAGTTCCCGCCAGACCAAAGGGCGCGAAAAGCGGCAGCACCCGGGCGGTGGCCAATTTTGCAGAAACTCCGGCCATGCGCAGCCCGAGGGCGGCGTTCTCAGCAATCGTCAGCCAGGGAAACAGCGCATCGTTTTGTGGCTGGTAAGCCAGCAGACGGTCGCCTGTGGGGCGCGGCTGGCCGTCAACCAGAACCTCGCCCTCAGCCTGCACCCCCTCGGGCAGGATGCCCGCAAGCCATTTCAGCACCGAGCTTTTTCCGCAGCCGGACGCGCCCAGCAGGGCCGTGATCCCCTGCCCCGGCACCTGGAGCGAGAGATCCTGCAGCAATACCCGGCCCCCCGCCCGGAGGGTCAGCCCGCGGATCTCAAGCATGGTGCCGCCTCGCCGGACCGCGCGCGCTCAGCGCCTCAATCGCGCGCAAAGCCCCCAGCAGGCCCAGCGTCAGAAGGGCAGAGACCAGCACCGCCGCCAGCACCAGATCGGCGCGAAAACTGTTCTTTGCGGCCAGGATCCAGATCCCGATGCCCTGTCGCGCCCCGGCATATTCGGCAAAAATCGTCGCCACGATGGCATAGGTGGCGGAAATCCTGAGCCCCGCGAAAAAGGCCCCCCGCGCCGAGGGCCAGGTCGCCCGCAGAAAGATCTGCCTTCGCCCCGCGCCCATGCTGCGCAGCAGATCCCGGAAGGCCGCGGGCGTCTGGCGATAGCCCGACAGCAGGCTCAGAAGCACCGGAAAGAAGGTCACCAGAATGACCAGCAGGATTTTCGGCAAAAGCCCGAAGCCAAACCACAGGATCATCAGCGGCGCCAGCGCCACCAGCGGCACGGTCTGGCTGGCCACAAAAACCGGCAGCACCGCCCGTTCCGCCCTTGGGTAAAAGTGCAGCGCGACCGATGTCAGCACCGCAAAACTGACGGAGAGCGCAAAGCCCGGCACCGCCACCAGAAGCGTGGCCAGGGCATGGCCGCCGATCGCCTCACGATGGATGTAAAGCGCCCGCAGGACCGCAGAGGGCCCCGGCAGCACCAGTTCTGAGACCCCGCTGAGGCGGCAATAGCCCTCCCAGGCAGCGAAAAGCAGCGCAAAAAGCGCCAGCGGCGGCAGCACGCGCGACAGCATGTCCAATCCTCTTTGCGAAGATCAGCGCGGCGAAGGGCTGTTGGCCGAGGCGGTCAGATCAATGGTCACATGCCCCTCTGCCGGGCCAAAGCGCAGAAAAGCCTGGCGCAGGGTCTCAAACACCGGGCCGGCATCGCCGCGCAGCCGGGTGCAGAAGTTCTTTGAGCGCAAAAAGGTGCCGCTTTCTTTCAGAAAAGCGATGCAGCCATAGATTTCATCCATATGACCGCCGCTGCCCATCACATAAAGTGAGAACTGCAGGTCAATCTCCACCCCGCTGAGGGGGGCCGCCGTCACGGCTGCAAGCGCCAGCCGCTGACGCTCGGCCAGGGGCTGGCTTTGCGCGACTGACAGGACATCGCAGGCGCAGGAGGGATCATCCGGCTCTCCCGGACAGCCGCGCGACAGGGTCACATGCATCGCCACATGCGCAGGCCCCTTTGCAACCCCGGCAAAGAGATCGCGGATGGCGTCGAGCAGCGGACCCGGTGCCCCGACCATCAGGGTCGAGATGTCATCGGTCTCAATCCGGAGCGCATCGCGGTAAGGATCAAGGGCCGAAAGCCCCGAAAGGATGACCCCGACAAAATCACGGGTCATCGGATAAAGTGACACCTGCGCGCCAATAAACATAAGTCCCTCGCTCCGCCGGCATTATCCGGATCAGCTGTGAAGGGTTCGCGCAGATCTGCGCATCTCAGCCCCCGTCGCGGAAGCACCCCTGGTTATGGGCAGGACTGTGTCGCGCCCCGTCCCGCCTGTCAACAGCTTTGCGAGGCACCTTGTGCAGCCGCGCGCCGGCAGGGCCGGTCAGGGCGGCGGTAAGCCTGCTGCACTAAATTCCCGGGCGCTCGCGCGTTTCTACGGCTGGAAAGGCGCGGATGTCCGGGCCCCGCGAACAGTCAACTCAGCCAATGCCTGCAAAACAGGCACTGAATCCGGTCCGCTGCGCGGCGCCCCTCAGGAAGGCCATCCTGGTAAATTTCAACCTCAGCAATAGCTTGCCAGAAAGCCTCTTTCAACCAGCCAGGGTTGAGCCCATGGCCCAGGCCCGGCCGGTGATGATCTGCAGGCCAGCGCGATCAAAATCGCTTTACGGAATCAAAAATCTATCCGTATAGTTACGACTATAAGAACTGATAAGCGAACACGCATCCAACGGGGAACCATCATGATCGGAAGAAGAAAACTACTTTTGAGCACTGCTGGCGCCGGGCTTTTCCTTGCCAGCCCCGGACTTCTGCGCCACGCCTCTGCGGCGGGCGATGTGCTGAAAGTCGGCATTCCGGTGCCGATTTCGGGCGGCAATGCTGCCAATGGCAAATATGCCTCGATGGGGGCGATCATCGCCGCAGAAGAGGCCACGGCGAAATATGGCCGCGAGGTGAAGACCTTCGATCTTGATACCGAAGGCAAGCCCGCCACGGCGGTGCGCAAAGTTCAGGATGCGATCCAGCAGGAGGGTATTCAGCTTTTCGCAGGCGGGATCCTGTCGTCGGAATCGCTGGCCATGGGCAAAGAGGCCGATAAGGGTGGCGCGAATTTCATCACCACCGCCGGTGCCGATGAGATCACCGGCACGGAATGCAATGCCGCCACCTTCCGCTGGTCGGTGCCGACCTTTGGTGCGATCAACCAGTCGATCCGGCCGATCATTGATGCGCTGCCCAATGCCAAGCGCTGGTATACCATCACCCCGCAATATGTCTTCGGCGAGGGCCTGTTGCAGGCCACCAAAGACGTGCTGGAGGAGAAGGGGCTGGAGCTGGTCGGCAACTCTTACCACTCGCTGACCGAGAAGGAATTCTCGGGCTATCTGACCAATGCCATTGCCACCAAACCTGATGTGCTGCTGATCCTGAACTTCGGGGCACAATGCGCCGATACTTTGCGCCAGGCTGTCTCTTTCGGTCTGAAAGAGCGCATGACCATCGTCGTCGCCTGGGCCTCGGGGCTGGAGCAGTTTGAGGCGCTTGGCGCGGATCTCTGCGAGGGGATCTATTTTGGCGCGCAATATTGGCACACCATCGACAGCCCGGCCAATGCCGAACTGGTGAAGCTGACGCGCGCTAAATATAATGAGAACCCGAACTATTCGCTCGCGGGCTCTTATATCTGTACCAAGCTGATGATCGATGCCGCCATGAAAGCCGGCAGCACCGATCAAAAGGCGGTTCAGGCCGCGCTGAAGGGCATGACTTACGCCGGTCTCACCGGCGAAGAGCATGTCCGGCCCGAAGACAATCAGGTCATCAAAAACTACTATCTTCTGAAGGCCCGGGCGAAATCCGCCATGGCCAATAAGGACGATTTCGCCGAGGTGATCTCATCGGGTCAGTCCTTCCTTGAGGTGGCAAAGACCGGCTGCAAGCTGAGCTGACGCCCCTGAAAGCCGCAGGGCCCCTGCCCTGCGGCTGATCCTTACGGGAGACCCTCTGGTGACCTATCTCTTCCAGGTGCTGAATGGCATCGGGCTGGGCATGCTGTATTTTCTGCTGGCTGTCGGGCTGTCGATCATTTTCGGCCTTTTGCAATTTGTGAACTTTGCCCATGGGGCGTTTTATCTGCTGGGCGCTTATCTGACCTATGATCTGGTCGAGCGCGGCATGAGTTTCTGGCTTGCCATGCCCATCGCGGCGCTGATTGTGGCCGTGGTCGCGGGCGTCACAGAGGCGCTGCTGCTCAGGCGAATATATAAGCTGCCACATACCTTCCACATCCTGGTGACCGTGGGGATCGCGCTCTTTATCCAGGAGCTGGTGATCATCCTCTGGGGGCCTTTGGGCGGCAGTGTCGCGGCCCCCGACGGGCTGAACGGCGTGGTGATCTGGGGCGACTTTATCTATCCGAAATACCGCCTTTTCACGATCGCTTTCACAGCGGTGCTGGCCCTCGTGCTCTATTGGGCACTCGAGCGCACACGGCTGGGGGCCATTGTGCGGGCAGGCTCTGAAAGCACGGAAAACATGGCCCTTCTGGGCTATGATACTTTGCGCATCAACACGGTGGTTTTTGCCGCCGGGGCCGGTCTTGCGGGCCTTGCGGGCGGCCTTGTCTCGCCCATTCGGGGTGTTGAGCCCTTCATGGGGGTTGAGGCGCTTTCCATCGCCTTTGTGGTCGTGGTGATCGGCGGCATGGGCTCTTATGTCGGCGCGCTGGTCGCGGGCATTCTGGTCGGCGTGGTGCAGTCACTGATGGCCACGATCTGGCCCGAGGGCGCGCGTCTGATGATCTATATCGGCATGGCCTCGATCATCGTGATGATGCCCCGCGGCCTCTTTGGGAGGGCGTGAGAGATGCTGTTGATCAACCGACCTCTCGTGCAGTTTGGCCTCGCCCTGCTGACGGTGCTGGCGCTGCCTTTGTTCCTGCGCTCCGGGATCCTTGCCTCGGAGGTGCTGATCTATGCGCTGATCGCGGCGGCCTGTAACCTTCTGCTGGGCTACACCGGGCTTTTGTCCTTCGGTCAGGGTATTTTCTTTGGCCTTGGCAGCTATGTGGCGGGGATTTTTCTGACCCGTTACGGCGTGCCGGTCTGGATGGTGCTGATCATGGCCACGCTTCTGGGGGCGGCGGTGGCGACCCTGGTGGGCTGGCTGTCGATCCGGCGGCAGGGCGTTTACTTCGTCATGCTGACCCTGGCCTTTTCGCAGCTTTTCTACTTCCTGGCCTATACCTTCTCGGATCTGACGGGGGGCGATAACGGGCTGATGGATGTGCCGCGCCCCGATCTGGGGGCCGGGCCTATGAACAATGCCTGGAGCTTTTATATCTTCGTGGCGGTCTCGTTCCTAGTGCTCTTTGCGCTGATGCTGCAGGCGACGCAGTCGACCTTTGGCCGCACGCTGATCGCCGTGCGCGACAATGAAGAGCGCGCTGCCGCCATCGGCTTTCCGGTCAAGGCTTTCAAGACCGCAGCCTTTGCGATTTCGGGCGCGGTCACCGCTTATGGCGGCGCGCTGAAGGCCATGCTGATCGGTGTGGCACCGCTGGCGAATATTGAACATCACACCTCTGAGATGATCCTGATCATGACGATCATCGGCGGCTCAACCAGCCTCTTTGCCTCGGTGATCGGGGCTGCGGCCTATATGATCCTTGCCGATGTTCTTTCGCAGATCTGGCCGCGCTGGCTGCTGCTGCTGGGGCTGGCGCTCGTCTGTGTGGCGCTTTTCCTGCAAAAAGGTCTCTGGGGGCTGATTGAGAAGCTTTGGGTGATGTTCTTTCAGAAAGATCAAAGCCTTGAGAAGAAGGAGGCGGAGCATTGAGCCCTGATATTGCGCTCACCACCCGCGGCCTCGGCGTCACCTACGGCAAATTCGTGGCGCTGGCCGATATGGATCTCGATATCCGCCGCAACTCGGTGCATTCGATCATCGGCCCGAACGGCGCCGGGAAAACGACGATGTTTCACGCGCTGACCGGCCGGGTCATGCCCTCTCACGGGCAGATCCTGCTGAACGGCACCGACATCACGAAGTTCCGCGATGATGAGCGGGTCCGCCAGGGCATCGCGCGGTCCTTCCAGGTCACCAGCCTGTTCCCGACGCTGCCGGTCTCAGAAAACCTGCGCCTGGCGGCTCAGGGCAAAACCCCCTGGGCTGCGCTCGCGCCCTGGCGCATGGCCGAAGCCAATCGCCCGGCCATGGCGACGGCGGCAGAAGTGATGGAGCGGATGAACCTGACGGCGGTGCACAACCGCCCCGCAGGTGAGCTTTCCCACGGCCAGCAGCGCCGCCTGGAAGTCGGCATGGCCATGGCGGCAAAGCCCTCAGTGATCCTGATGGATGAGCCGACCTCGGGCATGGGGGTTGAGGATATTGAGGAGATGAAACGGCTGATCCGCGATCTTGGCCGCGATCACACCGTTCTTTTCATCGAGCATAACATGGGGATCGTGATGAATATCTCGGATACGATCACCGTGATGCGGCTCGGGCGCAAACTGACCGAGGGGCCGCCCGCTGCGGTGCGCGAAAACCCGGATGTGCAAAGCGCTTATCTGGGCTCCATGATCACGGGGGACATGGCATGAGCGCGCTTCTTGAGGTGGAAAACCTGCATGCCTATTACGGCAAAAGCCACATTCTGCAGGGCGTCTCGCTCAGCGTGAATGAGGGTGAGGTGGTGACGCTGCTGGGCCGCAACGGCGCGGGCAAATCCACCACTTTGCGCGCCATTGCCGGGGCGCTGACGCCGGGCCAGGGCGTCGTGCGGCTTCAGGGCCAGGACCTTGCGGGGCAGCCCGCCTTTCGCATCGCCAAACAGGGCGTCTCGCTGGTGCCGGAAAACCGCGGGATCTTCTCGCTGCTGACGGTTGAGGAGAACCTGCGCATCGCCGAGCGGCGGGGCGCGGCCTGGGGGATGTCGGATATCTACGCGATCTTCCCCCGCCTTGAAGAGCGCAAAAGAAACGGCGGCGGCCAGCTTTCGGGTGGCGAGCAGCAGATGCTGTCGATCGCGCGGGCGCTGCTGACCGGGCCGAAGCTTCTGATGCTCGATGAGCCGGTTGAGGGGCTCGCGCCGGTGATCGTAGATGAGATCGTCGCGCAGATCCGCAAAATCGCCGCCACGGGGGTGTCGATCCTCTTGGTTGAGCAGAACCTGGCCGTCTGCACGGCCCTTGCGCGGCGTCACAATATCATTGAGTTAGGCCGCATTGTTTATCACGCCACGGGCGAGGAATTTATCCGCGACAAAGACGCCCGTGACCGCTATCTGGGGGTCAAAGCCTGAGCATGACGAACCTGAAAATCCGCGGCGAGCGTCTTTGGGACAGCCTGATGGAGACCGCCCAGATCGGCGGCACGCCCGATGGTGGTATCCGCCGCCTGACGCTGAGCGAAGAAGACGCCCGGGTCCGCGCCTGGTTTCAAGCGGCCGTTGCGGCGGCGGGGATGACGCTGAGCCACGATCTCTTTGGCAATATGTTCGCGGTCCGTCCGGGTAAAAACAACGCGCTGCCACCGATTGCCATGGGCAGTCATCTCGACACCCAGCCCACGGGCGGAAAATTCGACGGTGTGCTGGGCGTGCTGGCGGGGCTCGAAGTGATCCGCACTCTCAATGACGCGGGCCTTGAGACCGAAGCCCCTCTGATGGTGGTGAACTGGACCAACGAAGAGGGTTCGCGCTTTTCGCCCGCCATGCTCGGCTCGGGCGGCTTTGCGGGCGTCTATAGTGTGGACCAGGTCAATGGGCGGCGCGACAGCGAGGGCATCTCTTTTGGCGATGCGCTTGAGGCCATCGGCTGGCGCGGTGATCTGCCGCCCAAAGGCCAGCCCATCGGGGCGATGTTTGAGCTGCACATCGAACAGGGTCCGATCCTGGAGGCTGAGGGGAAAGACATCGGCATCGTCACCGGCGTTCAGGGGCTGCGCTGGTATGAGGCGGTCTTTGAGGGCCGCGCCGCCCATACCGGATCAACGCCGATGGCGTTGCGCAAAAACGCGCTGCTGCCGGCCGCCGATCTGATCCGCGCGGTCGATGCCATCGCCCATGCCCATGCGCCTGATGCGGTGGCCACGGTGGGGCATGTCTCGGTCAGTCCCAATTCCAACAATGTCATCCCTGGCGAGGTGCGTCTGACGGTGGATATGCGCCACCCGAAAGACGCGGTTCTGGCGGCGATGGATGCCGAATTGCACAGCGCCTTCGCGCGGATTCTGGCGGGCTCCGGCGTTTCCGGGGGGCTGACGCCGGTCTCTGACGTCGCCGCGGTGGCCTTTGATCCCGACTGCATCCGCGCGGTGCGCGATGCGGCGGAACGGTCGGGCCTGAGTGCGCGGGAGATTGTCTCGGGTGCGGGCCATGATGCGGTCCATATCGCCCGCCTTGCCCCCACCACGATGATCTTTGTGCCCTCCGCCGGGGGGCTCAGCCACAACCCGGCGGAAAGCACCGCATTTGAGGAATGTGCCGCCGGGGCACAGGTACTGCTGGATGCGGTTCTCGGCTATGATCGCCGCTGCGCCGAAGCGCTGCGCGAAAAGGAAACCGTCTGAGCCATGCGACTGCTGATTGCCCAGGTCAACCATGAGACCAATACCTTCTCGCCGCTGCCCACGCTGCTTGCGGCCTTCCGCCCGGTTTACGGCGCAGAGGCGCTGGCGGCTGCGCGCGGCAAACAGACCCCGGTAGGCGCTTTTCTCGACTGGGCAGAGCGGCGCGGCTTTGAGGTCACCTGCCCGATCCTGGCGCATGCCTTCCCCTCCGGCCCGGTGGCGGATGCGGCCTTTGAGCAGATCTGCGACGCTATCCTTTCAGCGCTTGATGACAGCATCGATATGGTGCTGCTGGATCTGCACGGCGCCATGGTCACCCGCAGCCATGAGGATGGCGAGGGCGAGCTGATCGCCCGCATCCGCCGCCGCCGCCCCGATGTGCCGATCGGCGTCGCGCTGGATCTGCACGCCCATGTCACCGGGGCGCTGGCCGGATCGGTGCAGGCGATCTGCGGCTATCTCAGCTATCCGCATATCGACATGTATGAAACCGGTGAGCGGGTTTGCGAGGCGATGGAGCTGCGCGGGCGGCTTGGTGATCTGACGCTGTGTCATCTCGCGCTGCCGCTGATCGCGCATAGCCTGCCGATGAATTCAGAACGGCCGGGTGTCATGCGCGATATGCTCGACGCGGTCGCCTCGCTTGCGGAAGAGACGGGTCTGGTCGATGTCAGCCTCTTTGGCGGCTTTCCTGCGAGCGATATCCGCGAGGCGGGGATGTCGCTGGTGGCGCTGGCCGAGCCCGGCCATGATCCCGCCCCGGCGCTGGAAAAGATCGCCGATGCGATCTGGGCGCGGAGGGCGGAATTTATCTATGATCAAAAGCCGCTTGAAGCCTCGCTTGATGACGCGGGGGCCGCGCTCGCATTGCCGGGGGAAGGCCCGGTTCTGCTGCTTGATCACGGTGACAATTGTATGTCGGGCGGCACCTGCGACAATATCGATGTGCTGAAAGCGGTGCTTCAGGCGGGCTTTACCGGGGTGGTGGCCGGACCCTTCCATGACCCCGCCGTGGTGGCAGCCGCCTTTGCGGCGGGCGAAGGCGCGGAGATCACGGTCGGGCTTGGCAATAAGATCCCGGCGGAGCATTTTGCCCCGCCCGGCCCCCCCCTGATCCTGACAGCCCGGGTCGAACGGCTGGGCGCGGGGGATTATACCGTCACCGGGCCGATCTATACGGGGATGCTTTGCCAGATGGGGCGCGTGGCGCTGCTCAGCACGCCCGAGGCAAAGATCCTGGTGGCTGAGACGCCCCATGAGCCCTGGGATCGCGGGATCTTCACCTCGGTCGGTGTGATCCCCGAAGAGGCGAGAGTTTTGCTTTTGAAATCACGGATGTATTGCCGTCCGGTCTTTGAACCTCTCTCCAAAGCTGTGGTAGAAGTTGCCGGAGGCGGGGTCACCGGATCTGACTTCAGCCTCTTTGATTTTAAAAATCTCAGGCGTCCGATTTATCCGCTCGACGCGGACGCCAGCCGGAAGACCCATGATGACCCAAGAACTCCCTGACGAGGGCCAGACCGCCGCACCGGGTCGCAAACCTCCGATCCGGCGGATCAAGCTTTCCGATCAGGTCGCGGAAGAGCTGCGCCGCTGGATCGCCCGCGAGAACCTTGGTCCCGGCGACCGGCTGCCGCATGAGAAAAACCTGATGGAGCATTTCGGCTGCTCCAAAGGCACCGTCCGCGAGGCGCTGAAGGCGCTGGAGGTGGAGGGGCTTTTGATCATGCAGGCCGGACCCAACGGCGGGCCGGAGGTGCAGGCCACGTCGCCGGACGTGGTGATCCGCCAGATGCGGCAGTATTTTCACTTCCAGGATCTGGACTTCAAAGACGTCTATGATCTGCGCAAAACCCTTGAGGTCATGCTGATCGAGAATGTCGCCGGGCGCATCACCCCCGCCGATTTCGCGCGGCTGGAGGAGAATATCGCCGCCTGCGTCGATGCGGCGGGGCGCGAGGATCTGAAAATGGCGCGTCAGGTGGAAGTCGGCTTCCACGACATTTTATGCGAAATCTGCGACAATCCGATTCTCGCGCTGATGTGCCGCTTTCTGAATGCCATGCTGCGCGACCTCGTGACCAAACGGACCGGCAGCATGCGGGAACATAATGAGTTCGGGCAGCATAATATTGAGGCACATAACGATCTGCTTGATGCGTTGCGGCGCAATGATCGCACGGCCATGGCCTCAATCATGCGCCACCACATGCATTGCGCCGAAGGATATATGCATAACCTTGACGCGGCGTTTCACATGGATCTGCTGTCACGTAAACACAGCGAATGAGCCCTGATCGGGAGGAGAAGACGATGGATCTGGACTACAAAAAGAACGACCTCTCGCAGGTAATCGCCGCGGATAAGGCCCATGTCTGGCACCATCTGAGCCAGCATAAGCAATATGAGACCACCGACCCGCGGGTCTTTGTGGAGGGCAAGGGCCTGAAGCTCTGGGATGCTACGGGGCGGGAGTTCCTCGATGCGGTCTCGGGCGGCGTCTGGACGGTCAATGTGGGCTATGGCCGCGAAAGCATTGCCAATGCGGTGCGCGATCAGCTGATCAAGCTGAATTATTACGCCGGGGCCGCGGGTAACGTGCCCGCCGCGCTTTTTGCCGAAAAGCTGATTGAGAAGATGCCGGGCATGAGCCGGGTTTATTATTCAAACTCCGGCTCAGAGGCCAATGAGAAGGTCTATAAGATGGTGCGCCAGATCGCGCATCGCAAACACGGCGGCAAAAAGTGGAAGATCCTCTACCGTGAGCGGGATTACCACGGCACCACCATCGGCACCCTTGCCACCTCCGGCCAGCCGCAGCGCGCCGAGCAATATGGCCCCTACCCCGAGGGGTTCGTTTCGGTGCCGCATTGCCTTGAGTATCGCAAGCAGTGGGATGTGGAAGATTACGGCCGCCGCGCCGCTGATGCCATCGAAGAGGTGATCCTGCGCGAAGGCCCGGAAACCGTGGGCGCGATCGTGCTGGAGCCGGTGACCGCAGGCGGCGGCGTCATCCTGCCGCCCAGGGGCTATTGGGAGCGTGTGCAGGAAATCTGCCGCAAATACGACATCCTGCTGCATATCGATGAGGTGGTCTGCGGTCTGGGCCGCACCGGCCTGTGGTTTGGCTATCAGCAATATGGCATCGAGCCCGATTTCGTCACCATGGCGAAGGGCGTCGCCTCGGGCTATGCGGCGATCTCCTGCACCGTCACCACCGAGCGGGTCTTTGATCTGTTCAAGGAAGACCCCTCTGACAGCATGAGCTATTTCCGCGATATCTCGACCTTCGGCGGCTGCACCTCTGGCCCGGTGGCGGCGCTGGAGAATATGCGCATCATCGAAGAAGAGGGCCTTTTGGAGAATACCATCGCCATGGGTGCGCGCTGCATGGCCAATCTGAAAGCGCTGCAGGAAAAGCACGCGGTGATCGGCGATGTGCGCGGGCTTGGCCTTTTCCTTGGCGCGGAGCTGGTAAAAGACCGCAGCGCCAAAGAGCCGGTCGACGAAAAGCAGGCGCAGGCCGTGGTGGCGGAATGTCTGGCCCAGGGCGTGATTATCGGCGCGACCAACCGCTCACTGCCGGGCTTTAACAACACGCTGTGTCTGTCCCCGGCGCTGACCGTGACGGCCGAGGAAATCGACCGCATCACCGATGCGATTGATGTGGCGCTCACGAAGGTCTTTGGCTGACCTCTCTCTCACGTCCCTCCGCAGGCTCTGCGGGGGGACGCTTCAGACCAGCCCCGGCCAGCGGCCCAGAAAATGCGCCACGCTGTCGAGTACGGCGGGCACCTCATCCTCCGGCACCGGCGTTTGATAGACGAAGCGGCGGATGCCGATATAGATGATGCTGCCGTGCAAGCGCCAGATATCTTCGGGCGTGGCCTCTGCGGGGGCGATGGCGGCGTTTAACTCCTCCAGCATGGGCGACAGGATCACCTGCTGCAGGTGGCCGAGGTAGCGCCGGTTCAACTCGGCCCCTTCAAGCCCTGAGAACATGAAGATCCGCATCCATTCATAGGTGAAGATCGCCCGGGTATATTCGGTGTAAAACTGCCCCATCCGCGCGATCAGCGGCAGCCGGCGGTCGCGCAGCAGCGCGGGCCAGTGCGGCTCTATCCGGCTCAGGAAGACCTGCTCATAGACCGCTTCGTGCAGCGCGGCTTTGGTGGGGAAATGCTTGAAAATCAGCGATTGCGTGACGCCAAGGCGCTGCGAGAGGTCGCGGGTATTTCCCGAAAGTCCGGTCTCGGCGAAATAGCTGACGGCGCCCGCCACGATCTGTCGGCGGCGGTCCTGCGGCGCCATACGGCGGCGGGGCTTTGGCGGTTCGGTATGCATGCGGCGCCGCTCTCCCCCAAACGTTCCTGCGAAAAATCTTGACAGTCGCCCCCTGCGAACGACTAATTGCCCGTTAGAGAGCATATGCTCACTAAAGACAAGCGGCTGGACGTGGGGAGGAGAGACCACGCCCATCCGGGGGGAGGACGAGATGAAACCGACGCTGGCGGGCTATGCCCGTGCATCGACGATTGCCGAAGCCACGGCCTGGCTGGCCGAAGCGGATGGCGATGCGAAAGTGATCGCCGGAGGTCAAAGCCTGATGGCGGCGATCAATATGGGTCTGGGCGGGGACACCCGGCTGATCGACATCAATGGCATCGAGGCGCTGAAAGGCATCCGCCTTGAGGGCGACCGCCTGGTGATCGGGGCGCTGACCCGCCATGCCGAACTCGGCCGTCACCCGCTGATCGCCGAACATGCGCCGCTGCTGACCCGCGCCGTGCCGCTGATCGCCCATGAGGCGATCCGCACCCGGGGCACCATCGGCGGCTCGCTGTCGCATGCCGATCCGGCTGCGGAACTTCCGGCCTGCGTTCTCGCCCTTGATGCCCTGATCCGCATCTCAGGCCCCGGGGGCGAGCGTGAAGTGGCGGCGGATGATTTCTTTGAAGACGTCTATGTCACGGATCTTGCCCAGGATGAGATTGTCACCGCGATCTCCCTGCCCCTTGCAGCCGCGAAAGAGGCCCAGCTCATTCGCGAGCTTTCGCGCCGCGCCGGGGATTTTGCCCTGGCCGGGATTGCCCTCGTGCGCCGCCCTTCAGGGCACCGCGTTGCGTTTTTCGGCACAGGCCCGCGTCCGATGCTGGGCCGCAGCGTGATGGCAGCACTTGATGCCGGTGATCTGGCTGCCGCCCTCGCCGCCGTCCCCGAAGACATCGATCCGCAGAGCGATCCGCATGCCTCTGCCGCCTATCGCCGTCACCTTGCCTCGGTGCTGCTGCGCCGCTGCCTTGAGGATCTCGCAGCATGAGCGACCTTTTTCAGACCGAAACCCAGATCCGCCTGATGGTGAACGGCCAGAAGGTGAAGGCCCGCGTCCGCGTCGGCCAGCATCTGACCGATTTTCTGCGCCAGGAACTGGGGCTTACCGGCTCTCACGCGGGCTGCGAGCATGGCGTCTGCGGCGCCTGCACGCTGCGGGTCAACGGTGAGATCACCCGCGGCTGTCTGATGCTGGCGGCCCAGGCCGATGGCGCGGAAGTCGAGACCATTGAAGGGCTGACCGAGCGCGGCGTGATTGCCGATCTGCAGCAGGCTTTTGTCCACCGCAACGCCCTGCAATGCGGTTTTTGCACGCCGGGGATGCTGGCAACGGCGGCGGATCTTCTGGCGCGCGGTGGCGTGCCCGGGCGCGAGGTGATCCGCGATCATCTGTCGGGCAATTACTGCCGCTGCACCGGCTATGAGGCCATCATCGACGCCGTTGAGACCGTGGCCCGCGCCCGGGCGGAGGCGCTGAAATGACCATCGATTTTGGCAATCCCAACCGCCCGAACAGCTATATCGGCCGCACCGTGCCGCGCCCCAATGCGCCGCGTCTGGTGCAGGGCCGGGGCCGCTATGTGGATGACATCACCCTGCCGCGGATGCTGCATCTGGCCTTTGTGCGCTCACCCTGGGGTCATGCGAAGATCACCGCGATCGACACCACGGAGGCTGCGGCCTGCGACGGCGTGCGCGCGATTTTCACCGGGCAGGATCTGCTGCCGCATTGCACGCCCTGGGTGGCGGTTCTGGCGCATCTGAAGGGGCTGAAATCCGCGCCGCAACACGCACTTGCGCTCGACCGTACCTGCTGGGTGGGCGAGCCGGTGGTGGCCGTCGTCGCCGACAGTCGTGCCGAGGCGGAAGCGGCGGCGGCGCTGGTGAACATCGATTACGACGAACTGCCGGTGGTGACGCAGATCCGCACCGCCCTTGATCCCGAAACCCCGGTCATTCACCCCGATCTCGGCGACAACCTCGCCTTCCGGCGCGAGCATGTGCAGGGCGATGTTGAGGCGGCTTTCGCCTCTGCCCATAAAGTCATCTCGGCGAGTTTTAAAACCGGGCGTCATACGGGTGTCACGCTTGAGCCGCGCGGCTGCCTTGCGGATTGGAACCCGGCAGAGGGCAAGCTGACCGTCTGGCAGGGCACTCAGGCCCCCCATATGATCCAGACGGTTCTCGCGACGCATCTCGGTCTGGAGGAATCCCGCGTTCGGGTGATCTGCGACGACGTCGGCGGCAGCTTCGGGATTAAGGTTCATGTCTATCCCGATGAAGTCGCCACCGCAGCCATTGCGAAGGTTCTGGGCCGTCCGGTGAAATTCATCGCCGACCGGCTTGAGAGTTTCATCTCGGACATCCATGCCCGCGATCATGAGATCGACGGTCGCATCGCGGTGGATGAAAACGGCAAAATCCTGGCCTTTGACATCGACGACTGGACCGGGATCGGCCCCTATTCGGTCTATCCGCGCACCTCTGCGATTGAGGGCAATCAGGTCGTGAACCTCTGCGGCGGGCCCTATGATTTCGCCAATTACCGCGCCCGCACCTCGGTGGTTTTGCAAAACAAAGCGCCGACCTGTCAGTATCGCGCCGTGGGCCATCCGATCGCCACGGCGGTCACGGAAGGTCTGGTTGATCTGGCCGCTGAGGCGCTGAATATGGACCCCGCCGAGATCCGGCGGCGGAATTTCTTCCGCGATGATGCCTATCCCGCCACCTCGCCCGCCAATATGCGCTTTGAGGGGCTGTCGCATCAGGCGACGATGGATAAGCTGCTGGAGATGATGGATTATGAGGCCCTGCGCCGTGATCAGGCAGCGGCCCGGGAAAAGGGCATCTGGCGCGGCATCGGCCTTGCAAGCTTCATTGAGCTGACCAATCCCAGCCCCTTCATGTATGGCATCGGCGGCGCGCGCATCTCAGCCCAGGACGGGGCGACGGTGCGGATGGATCCTGATGGATCGGTGGTTGTGCTTTCGGGCGTGACGGAACAGGGTCAGGGCACCGAAGCCATGCTCTCGCAGGTCGTGGCCGAAGGCGTGGGCGTGCGCCCCGATCAGGTCCGCGTCATCACCGGCGATACCCAGGTCACCCCCTATGGCGGCGGCACCTGGGCCTCGCGCGGGGCGGGCATCGGCGGCGAAGCGGCGCTTCAGGCGGCGCTCGCGCTGAAGGGCGCGATCCTCGAAGTAGCGGGGGCCATGCTGCAATGCGCCCCCGAAAGCCTGTCGATCAACGACGGGCAGATCGTCGATCTGGAGAGCGGCGCCGGGCGGATGCCGCTGAGCGAGCTGGGCCGCGTGGTCTATTTCCGCGGCGATACCCTGCCCAAAGGTCTGCCGCGCGAGCTGGTGCAGACGCGCCATTTCATCACCATGGAGTACCCCTTCGCCTTCACCAACGGCGCTCAGGCCTCCTATGTTGAGGTGGACCGCGAGACCGGCTTTGTGAAGCTGCTGAAGCATTGGTGCGTCGAGGATTGTGGTCGGGTCATCAACCCGCAGCTGGTGGATGAGCAGATCCGCGGCGGTATCGTGCAGGGCCTTGGCGGCGCGCTTTACGAAGAATGCCTCTATGATGAGCATGGCCAGATGCTGAACGGCTCGATGGCGGATTATCTGGTGCCGATGGCGGTTGAGATGCCCGATATGCAGATCGCCCATGTCGAGACACCGACGGCGGAATCGCTGCTCGGGGCCAAAGGCGCGGGAGAGGCCGGGACGGCCGGTGCGCCGGCGGCGGTGATGAATGCCATCAATGACGCGATCCGCCCCAGCGGCGGGCGCATTTTGCAGATGCCTATGACGCCTGAGCGCATTTTGCGCGCCATGGGGACTTTGAGCGACTGATTGAGACTGCGCATCCGGATCTGGGAGGATAAAAGATGCCTGCTAAACTGACTTTCGCCGCAGCCCTGCTGCTTGGCACCACGGCCTATGCCCAACAAAGCGTAACCGTGAACATCGGCTCCAGCCACCCTGAGGCCAATATCTGGGTCTATGCCATGAAAAATGGCTTCCAGCCCGAGGTGGACCGCATCCTGGCGGAAAAGGGTGACTATAAGATCAACTGGGTCGAGGCCTACGGCGGCACGCTTTACAAATTCACCGACACCCGCGCCGCGGTGAAAGACGGCATCGTTGATGTCGGCATGGTGGGCACCGTCTGGGAGGGGGCGACCATGCCCCTGCAGAATGTGACCTATTTCGCCCCCTTCGCGACCGATGATCACATGATGCTCATCGATATTTTCGACAAGCTGAATGTTGAGCTGCCGGAACTCGCTGACAGCTGGAAAGCCCAGGGGATGCGGCATCTGTCCTCGCTGATCACCGACAGCTATGACATTTATTCAAACTTCCCGATTGCCTCGCTGGGTGATCTGAAGAACCGCAAAATCAATGCCCCGGGCACCGCCGCGAACTGGCTGACCGGCACCGGTGCGACCCCGGTCGATGGCGCGCTGACCACCTATTACACCAATATTCAGACCGGTGTGACCGAAGGCGCGCTGTCCTTTGCCTCGGGCATCCTGCCGACGCGGGTTTATGAGGTCGCGCCCCATCTGACGAAGGTCGGTGCGGGCTCGATGTATTTCGGCTCGATCGCGGCCAATGAGAAGTTCTTCCAAAGCCTGCCCGAGCCGGTGCAGCAGGCCTTCCTCGCCGCAGGTCCCGTCACCTCGAAAGCGCATGGCGAATATGTGACCCAGCTGGCGGCCAAAGCCATGGTCGATATGCAGGCCGCGGGTCTGAAGGTTGCCGATCTGCCCGCCGCGGAGAAAACCGCCTGGGTCAGTACCCTGCCCAATATCGTTGAGCCCTGGATCGGCCAGACCGGCGATGCCGGCAAAGTGGTGCTGAAAGCCTATATGGATGAGCTGCGCGCGCGGGGCGTCACGCCGCTGCGGGACTGGGATGCGGGGCTTTAAGACCTGAGATGAGACTGCGGTTCACGCATAATGGATGATACTCCGAAGATCGGCCCCGTGACGGGTGGCCCGGCGGACCGGCTGGCAGAGGTGCTCTCTGCCACCGGCTCGGTCTGGACCTTCCTTTTGATGTTTCTGATTGTGGCCGATGTGATCGGCCGCAGTTTCCTCAACAGCCCCATCGTGGGGGTCGCTGAGATCGCGGGCCGCTCGGTGGTGGCGATTGTCTTTCTGCAGCTTGCGGGCGCGATCCTGAGCGACCGGCTGACCCGGGCGGATCTGCTGCTGCAGCTGATCGGCGCGCGCAGCCCGGCTTTGCGCCGCGCCATGGAAGTGGTCTTCATGCTTTGTGCGGCGCTGGTCTGCGGGCTGATCGTGGCCGGAGGCTGGGCGGAAAGCGCCGGGACCTTTGCAACCAGTGAGTTCTTCGGCGTTCAGGGTGTCTTTACCATTCCGGTCTGGCCCTTCCGCTGGCTGATGACGCTGGGAGCCGCCTTCGGCGGGCTTGCAGCGCTGCTGGCTGCCTTTCGCATCGCAAGGGGGGCGCGGGCATGACTTCTCTGACTATCGGGCTATTGCTCATCGCGCTTCTGGTCGTGCTGATCCTTTTGGGGATGCATATCGCCATCGGGCTGATCCTCGTGGGCTTTCTCGGCATCTGGATCCTGCGCGGCAATATCGATCTGGCCTTCCGGCTGCTGGATCTGACGGCCTGGAACGGCATTGCGGATTATCTTTTCGCCACCATCCCGCTTTTTGTGATGATGGGGCTGCTGGTCAGCGCCTCCAACGTCGGGCGTGACACCTTTGCGGTGGCCGAAGTGCTGCTGCGCCGTCTGCTTGGCGGGCTTGGGGTGGCCACGGTTGCGGCCAATACGGTTTTTGCGGCGGTGACCGGGGTCTCAATTGCCTCTGCTGCGGTCTTTACCCGGGTGGCGGTGCCCGAGATGCGCCAGCACGGCTACCGCACCGCTTTTGCGGCAGGGACGGTTGCGGGCTCGTCGATCCTTGGGATGATGATCCCGCCCTCGCTTTTGATGATCGTCTATGGCGTGCTGGCCGAGGTCTCGATCGGCTCGCTGTTCATCGCGGGGGTGGTTCCGGGCGCGCTTCTGGCCATTGGATTTGTCATTGTTATCATGGCCATGGCCCGCTTTACCCCCGGGTTTGTCTATGAAAACCCCGAGGCTGCCCGTCAGCGCCGCGCGGCCGCCTCAAAGGGGACCGAGATGTCGGGCCGCGAGATGCTGGCCAAGCTCCTGCCCATCGTGACCCTGGTTTTCCTGGTGCTCGGCGGGCTTTACTCGGGCTATTTCACCCCGACCGAAGCCGGTGGCGTCGGCGCATTCGGGGCACTGATCATTGCGCTGATGCGCAAAAGCCTGACGCGGCAGAAAACCTGGGAAATCATCCGTCAGACCGGCGCGATCTCGGTTTCGATCCTCTTTCTGCTGATCGCGGCCAGCTTTTACAGCCGGATGCTCTCGGTGGCGGGGCTGCCCAATGGCATCGCCGGGCTGATCCGCGACGGAGGCTTCAGCGCCACGGGCTTTCTGGCGATGTATATCCTGCTGATCATCGCCCTTGGCATGATCCTCGACAGCACCTCGATTCTGCTGATCGTCGTGCCGATCATGGCGCCGATTGCCGATGGCTTTGGCTTTAACCTGATCCATTTTGGCGTGCTGACCGTGCTGGCGGTTGAGATCGGCCTGCTGACCCCGCCTTTCGGGATCTCGGTCTTTACGGTTCACAACACCCTGAACGATCCGAACGTCGGGGTGGAGCAGGTCTTTCTGGGTGCGCTCCCCTTTATCCTGGTGATGATGGTGGTTCTTCTGGTGCTGGCCTTCTTCCCGGCGCTCAGCCTTGCGTTGATTTAACGCCGCAGGCCCGAAAGATCACCGGCCGCAGCGACACTCAGGTCACTGCGGCCGGTTGCATATCTGATGGGCTGAGCCTTCGCCCCTCAGCCCGGCAGCGGCCCTGGCGGGTGCCAGTCCGGCAGCGGATCCTTCATCCGCTCAGGGTCCCACAGCAGGCCTGCGTGGCTGCTGCCGCCCATACCCGCCGGAGCGTAGTCAGAGGCCACCTCCCAGGCCGTGCGCGTGAACCAGTCCCGCAGCTCAGGGCTGATGCCCTCCATCCGGAAAAGCCGCTGCCGCGCGCCAAGGTCTTTCTGGTAAAGACAGCTCAGCACCAGGCAGGCCAGGCCATAGCCGCAGACATCATTGGCGTGAATCTCATCGACGAAAAACTCTTCAAAGCGCGTGATGCCGGGTATTTCGCCTGCGGCGGCCGCATCCCAGGCCCGCGCCATCCACAGATGCCCCGGGAAGACCCGGATCCGCCAGTCATCGGGCAAGTCTTTAAAATGGCTGCGCATTTTCCAGGTGGCATAGGCGGCCATAAACTCAAAGCTGCGGCCATATTCCGGCAAAGCGGAGCGGAAATCCGCAAACTCCTGCCAATCCGGATTGCCCGGCGGACGCCAGAGGTTCAGGCTGGGCCAGATCGACCACAGATTGATGTCCCGCAGCCCCTCGCCCTTATTGCCGTTCTGCAGGGCATTGGCGGCAAAGCGGCAGAGATAATCGAGCGAATGCGCCATCATATCGGTCTGCTCATCCGGCCGGATCCGGGGCGGCGGGCCGCCTTCGGTGATGACCAGGGTCTGGAAACCGGCAATGTCGTGGCGGGCATCACTACCGGGATCGGTGCTATGATCCCACCGCCAGCTCAGCGGCGCGCCCGGAATTGTCGATTTGACGATCTTGCGCTCGGCGTCGCGCAAGCCCATGCTATCCGCCATCCGGCGCAATGATCCAGGCCAGGGCCCCGTGTTCAGATAGCTGTCCGTGAGGCTGTGACCGCTGTGAACGCTGCGATCTCTCGGGCCCGAAGGACTGCGCAGGGGGCTCCAGTAACCCGCCTCCGCCCTGGCAGTGGCGGGCAAAAGCGCTGTCAGGCCCGCCGCCGCTGCGCTGCCCAGCAGAATGCGGCGCGAAAGTGGGAATGACGGTTTCATACTGCGCCCTCAGTGATCCGGTCCGGGGCAGGAGCCACACTCCGGCCCGTGCCCTGTTCCAGGGGCGGCCTCACCATCGGGGCGTGACGTTGCAAAACTGAACTCATATTCACCTGCCGGATCCGGATCGTTATCAAAATCTGCACCGATCAGGAAAGACCCTCGCGCCTGCGTCAAGAAAAATCATCAAGAGACCGGCGTCCCGGGCCCGCCCCAAAGCCATCGACTGCGAAGTTCTGGACAGCCTCCGCCTGCGCCGCTATCACCTCGTCGCTTATTCCCCCCCGGCCTGATCTGCCGGATCCCATCCGATCTGTCGCGGAGCAGCCGATGCCGAAAAGCCAGAACCGCACGGCCCGTGGCCAGAACCCGGCCGCCCGCGAGCAGATCCTCACCGCGGCGCGGGAGGAATTTTCTGAGGCGGGGTATAACGGCGGCCGGGTGGACAATATCGCCCGCCGCTCAGGGCTGAACAAACAGCTGGTCTATTACTATTTCGGCTCGAAAGACGATCTTTACCGCGCGGCCCTTGAGGCGATCTACAGCGAGATCCGCCTGAAAGAGCGCGAGCTTGATCTGCGCATTCTGCCCCCGGAACAGGCGATCACGCGGCTGATCGATTTCTCGCTGAACTATCTGGCGCAGCACAATGAATTCATCCGAATGCTCGCCGATGAGAACGCCATGGGCGCGCCGCATATGCAAAATGCCGAGACCCTGCTGGCGACCAATTCGCCGCTGATCGCCATGATCGGCGCAACGCTGCGCGATGGTGAGGCCCAGGGGATCTTTCGCAAAGGTGTCGACCCGCTGGAGCTTTATATCTCGATCGCCGGGATGACCTTCTTTTACTTCGCCAATGGCAAAACCATGTCGGCGATTTTCGGGCGCAACCTCTCGGATCCTGGGGTGATTGAATCGTATCGCACCCATATCGTGACCATGGTGCTGAAGGGGCTCAGGGCCTGAGCCCGTCCTGATCTGCTGAAACTCGCATCAGACCACCCTCCGGCACACCCTGCCGGTCAGTCAGTTTTGCATAAATTCCAAACACTTCCGCCCTGGTGAATTTTCGTTGCGTCAAATTTCAACTAATTAGTTGAAATCACGATTTCCTCTCGCTAGCGTGAGGATAAGACGAACATCAGGGTCGCCCGCCAGCTGCGACCGGAAAGGGACGCCATCGTGACCGCGACATCCGCTCTGCCCGCGCGCTTTGAGAGTGTGGAAGATCTCGAAGACTTCATGACCCGCCCCGATGAAGCGCTGATTGCGGATCTGGCCCGGGTCGACGGCGATATCCTGATCCTGGGCGTTGCGGGCAAAATGGGCCCGACCCTTGCGCGGATGGCCAAACGTGCGGCCCCCGAAAAACGTGTGATCGGCGTTGCGCGCTTCTCAGAGCCGGAGCTGGTCTCGCGGCTGAACGGCTGGGGCATTGAGACGGTCAAAGCCGATCTGATGGATGCAGCGGCCCTTGAAGCGCTGCCGAAGTGCAAAAACGTCATCTTCATGGCGGGGATGAAATTCGGCGCATCGGGCAATCAGCCGCTGACCTGGGCGATGAATACCCATGTCCCCGCTCTGGTGGCCGAGACCTTCAAAGACAGCCGCATCGTGGCTTTCTCGACCGGCAATGTCTATCCGCTGGTCGATGTCTTCCAGGGCGGCGCGCTGGAAAGCCAGCCGGCCGAGCCGCGCGGCGAATATGCCATGTCCTGCCTTGGGCGTGAGCGGATGTTTGAACATTTCTCGCGCAAAAACGGCACGCCGGGGCGGATTTTCCGCCTGAACTACGCGATCGATTGCCGCTACGGCGTGCTTTACGATCTGGCCTCGCGCATCAAGGCGGGGACGGTGATTGACCTGTCGCTCATGGGTCATGTGAACGTCATCTGGCAGGGCGATGCCAATGCCCAGGCGCTGCGCTGCCTTGCCCATGCCACGGAAGTGACCACGCCGATCAACTGCTCGGGCCCCGAGACCCTCTCGCTGCGCTGGCTGGTCACTGAACTTGCCACCCGTCTGGGTGTTGAGCCAAAGCTGGTCGGAGCCGAGCCTTCGACCGCCTGGCTCACCAATACCGCGCAGGCCAATACCCTCTTTGGCTACCCTTCGGTGCCGCTGGGCGCGATGCTGGACTGGGTCGCCGACTGGGTCGCACGCGGTGAAGTGGCCTATAACAAACCCACCAAATTTGAAGCCCGCACCGGCGCTTTCTAAGGCCGGGGCTGAGTTCTGACAGGCCCGGCTACCCGCGGGCCTGTCGCAGTGAAACGACATAATACCAAACCCTTAGCGGTTTATGGCCCGAGCGGAGTTCGGATGATGACTGGCAAAGCGACCCCTGCCGTGCAGCAGGCAGCCCTTGATCTTTTGCGCAAAGGCACGGTGATCCCGGCCCATCCGCTGGCGCTGACCGCCGCGCGCGAACTCGATGAGCGCCGCCAGAAAGCGCTGACGCGGTATTATCTGGACGCGGGCTCGGGCGGTCTGGCGGTGGGCGTGCATACCACGCAATTCGCTATCCGCGAGGTCGGGCTTTACGACCGCGTCCTGTCGCTTGCAGCAGAGACCGCCGCCGCCTGGTCCGATCGTCAGCTGGCCATGGTGGCAGGTCTTGCCGGGCCGACCGCTCAGGCGGTGGCTGAGGCGAAGGTTGCGGTTTCGCTGGGCTATAACGCCGGGCTTTTGTCGCTTGCAGCACTGAAAGGTCAATCTGAAGACCAGCTGATTGCGCATTGCGAAGCGGTGGCGGCAGAAATTCCGCTGATCGGCTTTTATCTGCAATCCGCCGTGGGCGGTCTGCATCTTGATGCGGATTTCTGGGCCCGTTTTGCCGCGATCCCGAATGTCATCGCGATCAAAGTGGCGCCCTTTAACCGCTATAAAACCATCGATGTGGTGCGCGGTATTGTGGCGGCAGGGGCCGAGAATAAGGTCACGCTTTACACCGGAAATGACGATCACATCGTCCTTGATCTGGTGACCCCCTTTACCGTGATGCGCGACGGCCAGCCGGTGACAATGCGCTTTAAAGGCGGGCTTCTGGGCCATTGGTCGGTCTGGACCAAAGGCGCGGTTGAGATTTTCAACCGCTGCCGCGATGAGGCCGCAAAAGGCGCTGTCAGCGATGATCTTCTGGGGCTCGATGCCCGCGTCACCGATTGCAACTCCGCCTTCTTTGATGTGGCCAATGATTTCCACGGCTGCATCGCGGGCTGCCATGAGATCCTGCGCCGCCAGGGTCTGCTGGAGGGGATCTGGTGCCTTGATCCGGCAGAGGGCCTCTCGCCTGGTCAGGCAGAAGAGTTGACCCGCGTCAGCGCGCTGCACGCCGATCTGGCCGATGACGCCTTCGTGCGCGCCAATCTTGCACGCTGGCTGGCGTAAAGGATGGGCCGGATGAAAGACAAACTTATCAACTATCTGCCAGCCATTCTGCTGTTTGCGGCCCTGATCGCGGCCTGGCAGGCGGCGGTCACCTTCGGGGGTCTGCGGCCCTATCTGCTGCCCTCTCCTGCCTCGGTGATTGAGGCGATGTTTGATCCCACCATCCGCTGGTGGGGCCATATCTGGGCCACCGGGATCGCCATCCTGGGCGCTTTCCTGCTGGCGGCGCTGAGCGGGGTTTTCCTTGGCTGCCTTGTGGCCTGGTCGCCGGTGATCAACCGCGCGCTGATGCCCTTTCTGGTCTTTCTCAACACCCTGCCAAAGGTGGCCATTGCGCCGCTGTTTCTGATCTGGGTGGGCTATGGGATTTTCCCGAACATCCTGATGGGGGCGCTGATCGGGTTTTTCCCGGTGGTCATCAATACCGCCGTCGGCCTGAGCCAGATTGACCATGATATGATCGATCTGGGCCGGGTTTTTTCAGCGCCGAAGTGGAAGGTCTTTCTGAAGATCCGTATCCCCAATGCCTATCCCTATATCCTTTCCGCGCTGAAAGTGACCGCGACCTCTGCCGTGGTCGGCGCGATTGTCGGCGAATTCGTGGCCTCGCAGCATGGGCTGGGCTATGTGATCGTCACCTCGCAAAGCTCAATGAACACGGCGCTGGCCTTTGCGGCCCTCATTTATATCTCGCTGATCGGCCTCGTGCTTTTTGCTGCGGTTGGTCTTCTCTCTCGCCTTCTCGCGCCCTGGGCCGAGGGGAACGAAGCCTGAGCCATCTTTAATCAACAGGGACTGAAGATAATGAAAAATACTCTCCTGACTTCCGTGGCGATGATGGCGGCTCTGGCCGCAGCGCCTGCGTTTTCCGCCGAGAAGTTCACCTTTGCGATGAACTGGTTCCCGGTGGGCGACCACGCGGCTTATTGGGTGGCCAAAGAGAAGGGCTATTACGCCGAGAAGGGCCTTGATGTGACGCTGGAAAGCTCGAAAGGCTCGGGCGATTCGATTGCGAAGGTGGATACGGGCCGCGCCGATGCGGGTCTGGCCGATGCGGCGGTGATCGTGGGCTCGCGCGCGCGTGGCACCACGGTGAAAGTCGTCGGCATTATCTTCGACAGCTCGCCGATGAACTTCTTCTCCAAGGCCGACTCCGCCATCACCACCCCGGAGGGTCTGAAGGGCAAGACCATCGGCGCACCGGCCGGTGACAGCCAGCGCCTGATGTGGCCGGCCTTTGCGCGCCTCAACAACCTCGATGTGAACGACATCAACTGGGTCAATATTGAGCCGACCGCGAAATACGCAGCCCTGGCCGAAGGCCGCGCCGATGCGGTGACCGATTACACCACCGGCTTCCCGATGGCGGAAAAAGCCGTGGGCGAAGGCAAAGTCGTCTCGCTGAACTGGGCCGATTACGGCTTTGAGCTTTATGCCATGTCGATCATGGCCTCAGAGGCGACCATGAAGGACCGCCCCGATGCGCTGAAGGGCTTCCTTGAGGCCTCTTATAAGGGCTGGCAGGATGTGATGAACGATCCCGCCGCCGCCATGGCGATCTATAAAAAGGCCGTGCCGGAGATCGATGAAGTCGCCCTTGGTGCCAATATGCAGCTGGGTCTTGATCTGATGAAGACGCAGAACTTCAAAGACAATGGCATCGGCGCGATTGATATGACCCGCGCCTGCGCCTCGGTCGATCTGGTCAATGCCTATATGGGCCTGCCCGCCGAAGTGAAATGCGAAGATGCGTTTGATGCGGGCTTCCTGACCCGTGTTGAGATGCCGCTCGACGTGAAGAAATAAGTTTAGAAGAACAGGCGGAACCGCGTGGACAATTACTCCATCCAGCTCGACCGGGTCTCGATGACCTATGACACCGCCTCGGGTCCGGTCGAAGCGCTGCGCGACATCAACCTGAACGTCCGGCAGGGCGAGTTTATCTCGCTTGTCGGGCCTTCGGGCTGCGGAAAATCGACCCTTCTGCGGGTGGTGGCCGGGCTGCGCGAGCGCAGTCAGGGCAGCATTCTCGTCGACGGCGTCAAAGTCGATCGTCCGATCCCCAATGTGGGCATGGTGTTTCAGGCCGCGGTTCTTCTGAAATGGCGCACGATCCTTGATAACGTGCTGCTGCCGGCAGAGCTTTCGGGCAAAAAACCGAAAGCCTACCGCAACCGCGCCATGGAGCTGCTGGAGCTGACCGGGCTGACGGGCTTTGAGAACAAGTTGCCCAAAGAGCTGTCGGGCGGCATGCAGCAGCGCGCGGCGATTTGCCGGGGTCTGTTGATGGACCCCGAAATTCTGCTGATGGATGAGCCCTTTGGCGCGCTTGATGCCATGACGCGCGATGAGATGAACCTCGAATTGCTGCGGATCTGGGGCGAAAGCTCGCAGACCCGCAAGACGGTGCTTTTTGTCACCCATTCGATCCCCGAGGCTGTGCTTTTGTCCGACCGCGTGGTCATCATGTCGCCGCGTCCGGGCCGGATTGATACGGTGCTCGACATTGATCTGCCGCGTCCGCGCAGCCTGGAAACCCGGGTCAGCCCCGCTTTCGGGCGGCTGTCGATGCAGATCTATGACAAACTGCTGGGCCGGGAACCGGGCTCAGGCAATGGGTTTGTGCCGGAATGAGCGCTGCGGCTGCGCATCTGAAGGTCGTTGAAATCCGCGCATTTGAGCGGCCTTACCGGATGCGGATGCCGTTTCGCTTTGGCGTCACCACCACGACCGGCGGGCTGCAACTGGTCGTCCAGGTCCGGATTGAGCTGAGCGACGGGCGCGCGGCCACCGGATGGTCGGCCGAAGCGCTGAGTGCGAAATGGTTTGATAAAAACCCCGCGCTGACGGATGCGCAGAACCACCACCAGCTGCGCCGCTCGGTCGAGCTGGCGGCAGAGGCCTATCTGGCGCTGCCAGCCGGCAGCGCATTTTCGTTTTTCACCCGCAGCTACCGCGATCAGATGTCGGCGGCAGAGGCCGAGGGGCTGAACCCGCTGATCGCCTCTTTTGGTCCGGCCATGCTGGACCGCGCGGTACTCGATGCCCTTTGCCGCGCGCTTGGGGTCAGTTTTCCGGCGGCCATGAAGGCCAATCTGGCCGGGATGGCGGTCACGGAGCTGACGCCCGAGCTTGCGGGCTTTGATCTGAGCGGCTTTCTGGCCGCCCAGGTCCCGCAGCAGAGCCTGGCCCTGCGCCATACCGTCGGGCTGGCGGATCCGCTGACCGCAGCGGACCAGCACAGCCCCATCGGCGACGGCCTGCCCGAGACCCTGCAAGAGGTGGTGCGCCACTACCGCGGCTCGCATTACAAGCTGAAGATCAGCGGCGATATCCCCGCCGATCTGGCCCGCCTTCGCGCGATCACAGCTGTTCTTGCGCCCGTTGGCACGGGGCTTCGGGTCACCCTCGATGGCAATGAGCAGTTCCGCGATGCGGCGGCGCTGACCGAATTCTGGACCGCCTTTGAGCGCGAGAGCGCCCTTGCCCCCCTGCGCCAGGCGCTGATCTGCCTTGAGCAGCCGATCCACCGCGACCGCGCCTTTGAGGTGCCGGTCAGCGGCATCACCGGCGATCTTCCGGTCATCATCGACGAATCCGACGGCAGCCTTGAGGCCACGCCACGCGCCCGGGCGCTTGGCTATCGCGGGGTCTCGACCAAGGTCTGCAAGGGGTTTTACAAATCCATCCTCAATGCCGCGCGGCTGTCGCTCTGGGAGAAACCGGGGCTCCTGTCAGCCGAGGATCTGACCTGCGAGCCGGGCACCGCGCTGCAGCAGGACCTGGCGCTGGTGGGCTTTCTCGGCCTGGGTCACGTTGAGAAAAACGCTCATCACTTCATCGACGGCTTTGGCCCGAGAGCCGAGGACGCGGCGTTCCTGGCCGCCCATCCCGAGCTTTATCACCGCGAGGGAGAGAGGGTCCGGCTGCGCGTAACCGCAGGTCAGCTCGACACCTCAGGGGTGCTGGCGGCCCATGGCTTTGGCGCGGCCCAGGCCCCCCGGGCCGAAGGGCTTTCGCCCGCGCCCCGCGCGCTCTGGCCGCAGGCCTGAGTACACATGTCGCATTCCGCAGGAAACTGAGCCGCCCTTAGACCGTTGCTCCTGAGTTGGGATCAGCGTTCAGAGAGGCGGCATGACGGATCACCCGAAGAACGGCAGCACGGCAGCACACCACGTCGTGGTGATCGGCGCAGGTTTCGGCGGGCTTCAGACCGTGCGCAGCCTGAAGGGCGCGGGGGTGCGGATCACCCTGATCGATCAGCGAAATCACCATCTTTTTCAACCGCTTCTCTATCAGGTGGCGACCACCATTCTCTCGCCTTCCGAGATTGCCTGGCCCGTGCGCGATCTCATGGAACACCGCCATGATGTGACCACGCTTCTTGGCACCGTGACCGGGATCCGCGACGGCCAGGTTCTGCTGAGCGAGGGCGAGGCGGTGCCCTATGACACCCTCGTCATCGCCACGGGCTCACGGCATTCCTATTTCGGCAATGATCAGTGGTCCGAATTTGCGCCCGGGCTGAAAAGCCTGGAAGATGCCACCCTGATCCGCCGCCGCATTCTTCTTGCCTTTGAGCATGCCGAGCGCGAAGCCGATCGCGCCCGCCGCGCGGCCCATCTGACCTTCGCCATCGTCGGCGGCGGCCCGACCGGGGTGGAACTCGCCGGCATCATCGCCGAGCTTGCACAAAAGCTGCGCCCGCAGTTTCGCAATATCGACACCTCTGCCAGCCGCATTCTGCTGATTGAAGCCGGAGAGCGGCTTCTGGCCGCCTTTGATCCCTCTCTCTCGGATTATGCCGCGACATCGCTCACCCGGCGCGGGGTGGAACTGAGTTTCGGCAAAGCGGTGACGGATTGCCGCGACGATGGCATCCTGCTTGGCGGCGAATTTCTGCCCTGTCAGACCCGGATCTGGGCGGCGGGTGTTGCCGCCTCTCCGGCGGCAGACTGGCTGGGGCTGAAGGGCGACCGCGCCGGACGCGTCCCGGTGCAAAACGATCTGACGGTTGAAGGGCATCCCGAAATTTTCGTGATCGGCGATACCGCCACCGTCCCCGCCTGGGAGGGAAAGCCCGTGCCCGGGGTCGCGCCCGCCGCCAAACAGCAGGGCAGCTATGTGGCCAAGGTGATCCGCGCGCGCCACGCCGGTCAGACCCCGCCCCCGGATTTCACCTATCGCCACCTCGGCGATCTGGCGACCATCGGCAAACGCTCGGCCGTGATCCAGTTTGGCAAACTGCGCCTGCGCGGGCAACTGGCCTGGTGGTTCTGGGGCATCACCCATATCTATTTCCTGATCGGCGCGCGCAGCCGCGCCGCCGTCGCCTGGAACTGGTTCTGGAGCCATGTGCGGGGCCGCAGCGCCGTGCGTCTGATCACCCACTCCGCCCGGGGCACCGACAAAGACCACATTTCCGAGTGATCCAGCCCGCGTCTTCCGGCTATTCCTGGCTGCAGGCCAAAGCCCGCAGCCGGGTTCGACTGTATCCGGACCCTGCCTCCCATGACCGCAGTTCCGGCCACGAAAGGCTGCCCGGGCGGTATTGGCTCCGCCCCCGGGGCCAGCAGACTTCCGGTCGAGCGGTCCTGGATGGTCAGACAGCTGCCGCTCTGCAAATCCTGTTGGAAGTCATGAGTTTGACGGGTCGTGTTCGAAGCATGGCGTGACCTGTCCTCCGAAGCCCCGCGACAAGACGGGCAACTGGCCTTCCTGTAACCAGGCGCTGAAGCAACGAAGTTCGCTGACCGTATGTCTTGATGCGGGCATGGCGTGGGAAGCACAGATATCTGGCAAGCGTGGCCGCCAACAGACCCGGAGCGACGCAGCCATTCAGGCGTGTCTGACTCTGAGGGTGCTTTTAGGCTGTCTTTGCGACAGGCCGCGGGGTTCATGAAGAGCCTCCTGGCCCGGACTGTCCTGGCCGGCGCCCGATTTCAGCACCTTAAGCCGCCGTCAGCAGCCATTAAACGTGGCGATCCCCTGCCGTCGTCAATAGCACCTTTATCTTTTGATCGACACTGAGCCACTCAGGCCCCATTGCTCCGGGCCCAATGGCGAAGGGATCAGGATGGAGGGGAGCTGCGAATGGCAATGCCGCAAACATGGCGGCTCCAGCCGCCGTGCCCGCTATGGCCCCGGACCAGTGGCGGACATGGCTCGCGGCGCAGGATCTCGCGCTTGCGCTGCAAAGGTTCGTGACTTTCAAGATGGTGTGCGTCTCGCCATCGAGCGCGGTGAGCTGACGCCCGACAAGCGGGAGGCGCGCCTTGATCCGGCGGTTCAGAAGCGGGTTGAACTGCACATGGCTGCGGTTGCGCAGGCGCGTGCGTTCTTTGGTCAGCGCCCTGCGTGCGATTTGGGAGTCTCTGAGAACAAGCTGGTTTCAGAGATTGGCGCGTCCGGCTCCAGGGTCAGGGCTCGGATGCCCGGGGGCGTATTCCCGAACGGGCGTACGGCCTGATCTTCCTGCGGGACGCATCGGGATGGGTTTTGAGATATTTATGCCGATGGTAGGTTCAGTGATCTGTGCCAGTCCTGTGCCTGTCATGCGTGGCACAAACACGCGTGCCCGTTCAGGCCCAGGTTCGAAGACAGCGGCGGATCAAACTCCATTACGGTCCATCAAGACCCAGCTTATGACGATCCAGCCGCCGCCACTGTCCGCCATAAATGGCGGGGCGGGCAGTGGCTGCCAATCATCCGGAAGCCGGAGTCTTCCTAAGACAAGCGGGAATCATTGCTGCAATCGGGTGGAGACGAAAATGAAGTGCATCAAACAACTCAGACAAAGGCATTCGACAGGCAGGTCGCAGAAGTCAGAAATTGTGTTTCGGCGTGCAATTTTGACCCCCTGAAGTATCGTCAGACCCTGCGCTGCGGGTCAGCGGACGGAGGAGGTGGCTACGATTACGCGGGTCCGGCGGGCCTTCTACGTGCAGCGCGGATCGATGAAGAAGATCAGGCGGGAGTTGCAGGTCTCCCGGAACACCGTCCGCAGGATCCTGCGGTCGGATGAGACCGACTTCAGCTGCGGGCGTGCGCATCAGCCGATGCCACGGATCGGCCCCTGGCAGGACCCGCCGGTTCTGTTGCCTGCCGCGAATGCCGGCAGGCCGTCGAGAGAGCGACTGACCCTGATCCGGATCTTCGAAGATCTGTGCGCCCTGGGCTGTGAGGGCGGCCAGGATGCCATCCGTCGCTTTGCCGCACCGGGGTCGCAGAGCCTCGGCGGCCGGGGCCTATGTGCCGCTTTCTTCTGATCCGGGCGAGGCTGACCGGTTCGACATGCGCCACAGCCGGATGATGTGCGTCCGGGCCTGTCCGCGCGAGCGCCAAGGGCCTCCGCCATCGGGCTCGGACCGGTGGCGCCGCGATGGCTTCGATCTTCGACGCGCAGGATCGCGCCTTCGTCT
>NZ_RRAZ01000022.1 GCF_003863335.1 Falsigemmobacter faecalis
CAAAACGGAGCTTGACTTATGAGCACCCAATAGAGAAGCCCCGCCGGATCGGGCGGGGCTTTGACAGGCAGCCTCAGAAAGCCTCAGACGTCGACATCTTCGGCATCCACGAAGCGGGCGTTTTCCTGGATATACTGGAAGCGCAGCTCGGGCTTTTTGCCCATCAGGCGCTCGACCAGATCACCGGTCTCGCCCGGTGCGTCTTCATCGATCGTCACCCGGATCAGCTGGCGGGTGGCCGGGCTCATGGTGGTCTCTTTCAGGTCCTTGGCGTCCATTTCACCAAGACCCTTAAAGCGGCTCACCTCGATCTTGCCTTTACCCCCGAGGCCCTTTTTGATCCATTCGTCCTTCTCGGCCTCATTGCCGCAATAGACGCGGCGCGCGCCCTGCGTCAGCCGGAACAGCGGCGGACAGGCGAGATAGAGGTGGCCCTTGTCGATCAGCGGGCGCATCTGCGTGAAGAAAAACGTCATCAACAGCGAAGCGATATGCGCGCCGTCAACATCCGCATCCGTCATGATAACGATCTTGTCGTAGCGCAGATCTTCGGTGTTGAACTTCGATCCCATCTGCACGCCAAGCGCCTGACAAAGATCGCTGATCTCCTGGTTGGAACCCATTTTGGCCCCGGCAGCACCCAGCACGTTCAGGATTTTGCCGCGGATCGGCATGACACCCTGCTTGTGGCGGTCCCGCGCCATTTTGGCCGAGCCGCCCGCCGAGTCGCCCTCGACGATAAAGAGTTCCGTGCCTTCGCGGTTGGTGGCCGAGCAATCGACCAGCTTGCCCGGCAGGCGCAGACGCTTGGTCGCCGATTTGCGCTGCGTCTCTTTTTCCTGTCGGCGGCGCAGACGTTCCTCGGCGCGCAGGATCAGGAAGTCCATGATCGCGCCCGCCGATTTCGGATCCGCTGCCAGCCAGTTGTCGAAGTGATCGCGCACCGCGCCCTCGACCCATTTCGCGGCCTCTTCGGTCGAGAGGCGGTCTTTGGTCTGCCCGACGAAGCTCGGCTCACGGATGAAGATCGACAACAGCGCACAGCCGCCCGTCATCAGATCATCGCGGGTGATCAGATCGGCTTTGCGGTTCTTGATCAGTTCGCCATAGGCGCGAACCCCCTTATAAATCGCGGCCCAGAAGCCCGATTCATGGGTGCCGCCATCCGGGGTCGGAACGGTATTGGTATAGGAATGGATGAAGCCGTCGCGCATCGGCGTCCAGTTCACCGCCCATTCGACCGAGCCCGGAACGCCATATTTCTCCTCAAAGGAGATTTTGCCCGAGAAGGGTTTCTCGGCATAGGTCATGGTATTGCCCATGGTCTCGCCGAGATATTGCGCGAGGCCCCCGGGGTAATGGAAGGTCGCCTCCAGCGGGGTCTCGCCGTCATTCACGGCCGTTTTCCAGCGGATCTCCACGCCCGAGAACAGATAGGCCTTCGAGCGCACCAGTTTGTAAAGCCGCGCGGGCTTCATATGCTGGCTGCCGAAGATCTCGGGATCTGCGTGGAAGGTGACCGAGGTGCCGCGGCGGTTCGGGGCGGAGCCCACTTTCGCCACCGGGCCCTTCGGCTTGCCGCGGCTGAATTCCTGCACGTAAAGTTCGCGGTTCCGCGCCACTTCCACCCGCATCAGATCCGAAAGCGCGTTGACCACCGAAGAGCCCACGCCGTTCAGACCGCCCGAGGTCGAATAGGCTTTGTTCGAGAATTTTCCGCCCGCGTGCAGCGTGCAGAGGATCACTTCCAGTGCGGATTTGCCGGGAAACTTCGGGTGCGGATCGACCGGAATGCCGCGCCCGTTGTCGCGCACGGTGACCGAGCCGTCTTCATGAAGCTCCACCTCAATGCGGCTGGCGTGGCCGGCCACGGCCTCATCCATCGAGTTATCGAGGATTTCCGCCACCATATGGTGCAGCGCGCGTTCATCCGTGCCGCCGATATACATGCCCGGGCGCTTGCGGACCGCCTCAAGGCCCTCGAGCACCTCGATGGAGGAGGCGTCATAGGTCTCGGGCTGTTGGTTCAGAAGGTCGGACATAAATACCCTGCACGCTCAAAGTGTTTCTCAGGCTCGCAATAGACCACTCCGCGCCGCCGCTCGCAAGGTCGCTTACCGCCGAAAGCGGCCCGCCCGCGCCGCGACCATGCGGCGCGGGCGGATCATTGCGCGCCAGTCACGCGGGCTCGGCGGCGCGGTCGGCCATGACTTTCACAAAAGCCGGGCGGCTTTGCGCGCGGGCCAGCCAGTCGGAGAGGCGCGGGTATTCGGCCAGCAGCTCCGTCGCGGTCTGCGCATAGCGCACGCATTCCGCCAGCATGATATCCGCCACGGTGAAGCGGTCCCCCAGCAGCCAGTCGCGCCCTTCAAGCCCCGCCTCAATCAGCGCAAAAGGACGGCGCAGCGCGGCCACATCGGCCTGCACCGCCGGATCCTTCATCGCCGCCTCATAGCCCATGAGGGTCACCGCTTTGGTGATCCTGAGGCCCGCATCCTCAACCGCAGTGCCGCCCACAAAGCCCCACTGCAGCGCCATGGCCTCTTCCTGCGGGGTCCGGGGGGCAAGATCGCCGCCATAGACCCGCGCCAGATACCAGGCGATCGCCAGCGATTCCGTCATCATCAGATCACCGTCCTGCAGCGCCGGAACCAGCCCCTGGGCGTTGACCGCCAGAAACTCCGGCGAGGCGGTGTTCAGCGGCGCGCCCGCTGCCCGCGGCTCCGCCAGCCGATAGGCCTGGATCACCGGGATCTGCTCAAAGGCCACATCCGCCTCATAAAGCACCCAAAGCGGGCGCGTTGCACGCGAACGTGCCACTCCGTAAAGCCGGATCATCTTTCTTCTCTCCCTGTTGACGCCGTGCCCTTGCCCCCCGGAATAGGCCGGGGTCTCTGACCATATACCTAAGATGGATTGTCAGCGGGGGGCATGGCGGGCAGTCTTGATATATCACCAGTGGCAACAGGCGTAGTTGGATCATGGATGAAGCGGGAGGTCTACCACGGGCAGAGGCACTCTCAGGCGATATCCTGCATGCGCTTTATGATCTGGCCGCACGACCCGAGCGGCTGCAGCGGTTTCTGGAAATCTGGGAGGCATGGGCCGCCCCGCAGCGGCTTTTGCCGCCGGCCGCGCAGTCCTGGCCGCTCGCCCATATCGCCCTGGCGCTGGAGCTGATGGAGCGTGGCAGCCGGGCTGAACAGACTTTTGGTGCGGGCTCGGTGCTTGATCTTTATCCCGGCGTCGCAACTTTCCTGGCTGATGGCGGTCCCCGGATCGCGAAGGTTAATCAGGCGGCCACCGGCGCGCTGTCGCTCTGCGACGGGGCGGAGCTGTCACGTCTGCCGCTCGACATACCGGATCTCAACAAGCTCCGGCAGATGATCCGCCTGGTCGCAGAGGGGCGGATGGAGGGGCCGATGACGCTGCGCCTGCGCCATCAGGGCAACGGCGGGCTGCTGATCTGCCGCATCGCGGTGTCGCCGGTGCCGGCCTTTCCGCCCATGGCGCTTATCGTGACCTCAGAGCTGAACTGGACCGAGGAGTGCAGCCGCACCCTGCGGGCCGCTTTTGGCCTGTCGCCCGCAGAGGTGGATATCACCCGCTCGATCTGCCGCGGCCAGAGCCTTGCAGAAGTGGCCGCGCAGCGCGGCCGCTCGGCAGAGACGGTGCGCACACAGCTGCGCACGGTCCTGACCAAGACCGAGACCCACGGCCAAAGCGATCTGGTGCGCGTCGCCCTGACACTGCTGCAGGGCGCGCATCTGCCCAAAGCCCCCCTGCCTGAGGCGCAAAGCCGTCCCTCTCGGGCGGGAGTCAGCCGGATTGAGACCTCTGTTCTGCGGCTGCCGGGCGGACGGCGGCTGGACTATCTGGAATTCGGCACCCCCGAGGGATCACCGCTTCTGTTTTTGCATTCCGACTGGGGGCTTGCGCGCTGGCCCGCACGGGCCGAAGCTGCCGCCGCGGCGCGCGGTCTGCGGGTGATTGTGCCGTTCCGGGAAGGCTATGGGGCAAGCAGCCTGCTGCCGGGCAGCGTCAACCAGCTCGACGGGGTCACCGCAGATCTTTCGGCGCTGCTGGACCATCTCGGGGTGCCCGAGGCGATGGTGCTCAGCCTTGGGGGCGATCTGCGCTTTGCGCTGAACCTTGCCGGGCGCCGCCCCGATCTGGTGACCGCAATCTTAGGTGCCGCCCCGCTTTTGCCCTTCCATGAGGCGACAGACTGGAGGGCCCTCACCGGATGGCCGCGCTGGCTGAGAGCCAATGCGCGCTTCACGCCGGATCTGATGCCGCTGTTGACCCGCGCCATGCTGGCCGCCTCTCCGGCGCACGCGGGCGTGATCGAGACCCTCCTGACCGCCCAGGGCCCCGATCAGATCGCCGCCACCGACCGGGAGATGCGCAGCGCCCTGCAGGCGGGACTTCTGCAGACCCTTCTGCGTCCGCAAAAAGGCCGCTCCGGCGCGCTGGCGCGGGGGATTTTGGCCACTGAGGCGGACTGGAGCGGCCTTCTGGCGCAGAGCGTGGTGCCGCTGCATCTCCTTCACGGCACCGCAGATCCCTTTGCCCCGCCGGACACGTTCAGCCATCCCCTGCGGCGCGGAAACCCGGTTGCGATCCAAAGCCTGCCGGAGGCCGGGCATCTCCTCATGCTCACGCATTGGCACGTCATTCTGACGAAGCTGGACAGCATAATGCGCGCTCATACCGATCGTGCGGAGTGAAGCTTCCGCCAGATCAACGCAGAAAGCCGCCGATTTCAGGCAAGAGCGCGCTGAAAATTGCCGATTATACCCCGAATGGGGTATGTCCCTCCCGCACATCTGCGGCAAAGTGACACTATAGAGCCAAGAACTTCGCCAGCATCATTCATCAAGATATTTGCATAGCAGGGGTGGCGGGAATTTGTTCCCGTCACCCTTTTTTAGTGCCGGATCGCCAGAAAATTCCGGCCTGAACATACCGCATACTGCGAAATTTTACCCTGAACCGGGTATGTGACACCTGACACCAGAAGATAGGCTGTAACTGTCGGCAATCTTTGTTTGGTAACCAGTGGCAGCTTTATTGAACAGGACGGCGGTCCCACCCCAGGGGACCGCCGTTTTTCGTGGTCTTTGGCCCCTGCGATCTCCCCGCGCTGCCGCTGGGGCCATGTTGGGGCGCAGCCGCCTGAAAGCTGCGGAGACCGGCAGTTGAAGTGTTCATGATGTGTGGCAGGCGCGAAGTGAGCGCAGTCCGGCAGTCCCCCGCAGTCCGCCCCCCCCCCCCGCGCGGTGGATGCGCCGCGTCTCATTCTCCGCGCTGCGCCCCCCCTGATCGCCCTGCCCGGCTGAGATATCCACACCGCTCTGCGTGGCCCTCGCCTGGTGCCTTCACGGATCTGGAACGGCTCACCCTCGATCTGCACGGAAGCCTTCTCTCGTTTTTCAAATCTCCGATGCCGCCCGACATTCAGGACGACGGGTGAAGGCCGTGCAGGACGGTTGGCTACGCGCTGAATGCGCCCTGCCTGTCAGCAAAGCATGCTGCGGGCGCCGTCTCCGGTCACGGTGGCAATCCCCCATCGAGCGACAAGTGAGGCGACACCGGACTGTACGAGGTAAAGTCCATCGGTTGCTGTCTCTGTCGCGCGGGCCTGATCTTCCCCCCTCCGGTTCGCCCTACAGCAGCGGGCAGGATCAGGCCCGCGCGTCATATGTCTTCGTCGAAAGCCCCCCGCTGACCAGGAGCGCCTGCCCAACACAAAACAGATTGCGCACCAATCCGCATCGCCCACAGCGACGCCCCAATCGCCCCACAACCTGCACTTGCATCGGCGGGTTCCTGCCGGAATCGGCAGCATCCCGCCCCCGCTGCGCCGCTGCGACCCTAAAGCGGTTGCGCCAGGGCGGACCGGGCGGGTAAATCTTTGCCGGGGAGAGGTCATGCCGCAGGCGGCAGGCCGGGACGGAACCGGGCGCGGCACCAGCGCCTGTCAGACGGAGACAGCCGGCCAATGCCGCAACGCCTTTTGCAACGGGTGAACCATGCCCTCGAGCACCGGTTCCCTGAACAACGGCTTTTCCTGAAGTCGGACCGCGACACGCGGTTCATTCGGTTTCGCCCGCTGACGCAGGCTGCGATGCTGGCGGTCTCGGTCGCGGCGGTGGGCTGGATGATTGCTGCCACCTCCATTGTGATGATTGACCACCTGAGCGCCGGCAATGCCCGCGAACAGGTCGAACGCTCGGTCGCAGATCTGGAGCGCCGTCTCGACAGCCTCTCGCGGGAACGCGATGAGCGCGCGCTTGAAGCGATCCGCGCGCAGGAACGCTTCAACCAGGCGCTCTCCAAAGTCTCAGAGATGCAAAGCCTGCTGCTGGCCAGCGAAGACCGCCGCAAAGAGGTTGAGACCGGGCTTGATGTGGTGCAGCACACCCTGCGCCGCACCCTGCGCGAACGTGATGCGGCCCGCACCGAAGTTACCGAGCTGCAGACCGATCTGGTGGCCCGGGGCGGCGATGGTGTGCCCGAAAAAGACCGCGCCCGCGAGACAGAGGCCACGCTGGATATGCTGGCCTCGACGCTCTCCTCCACCGCGCTGCAGCGCGACCTGATGGTCAGCACCGCCGAAGAAGCCCGCAGCGATGTGCGCGCCGTGGCGGATGAAAAGAAAAAGCTTGAGCAGCGCAACGATCAGATTTTCCGCCGGCTCGAAGAGGCGGTCACCGTCTCGATGGAGCCTTTGAATAAAATGTTCCGCAATGCGGGGCTGAAGCCTGACGATGTGCTGCGCTCGATCCGATCGGGTTACTCGGGACAGGGCGGCCCTTTAGGGGCACTCCGGATCTCGACGCGCGGCCATGAGATTTCGGAGGATGAAGACCGGGCCAACGCCATCCTTGAGGGGCTGGACCGGATGGCGCTTTATAAGATTGCCGCTTCAAAACTGCCCTTCGCCATGCCGGTCAGAAGCAATTTCCGCTTCACCTCGCCCTTCGGCTTCCGGCGTGACCCCAAGGGTGCGGGGCGGCGGATGCATTCGGGCACGGATTTCGCCGGACCGCGCGGCACCCCGATCAACGCAGCCGGAGACGGCACGGTGGTCAAAGCGGGCTGGCAGGGTGGCTATGGCAACACCGTGGTGATCCGCCACGCCTTTGGCGTCGAGACGCTCTATGCGCATATGTCCCAAATCCGGGTTAAATCCGGACAAACAGTCTCGCGCGGGGATAGAATCGGTGATATGGGCAGTAC
Source organism: Falsigemmobacter faecalis (assembly GCF_003863335.1). GTDB lineage: Bacteria > Pseudomonadota > Alphaproteobacteria > Rhodobacterales > Rhodobacteraceae > Wagnerdoeblera > Wagnerdoeblera faecalis. The sequence goes on from NZ_RRAZ01000022.1 coordinate 7,246, forward strand.
TGGGCGGTCTACCGGCAACCATTTGCATTACGAAGTGCATGTGAACGGACGACCCACAAATCCGATGACTTACATCAAGGCAGCGAGTGATGTTTTCTAAATCCAGGATTAATGAGCCCGGCCCCAAGTCGACCGAGCCTGAGAAGAAATCGACCGATATGGCTGCCAGCGGCGCTCCCCAGACGAATTATTCCGGCGGCGCTCCGCGCACAAAGCCGGCAGCTTCCATTCTTTCCGCCGATCTGACGGTGGTGGGCAATCTGAAAACCACCGGCGATATTCAGGTCGAAGGCGTGGTTGAGGGCGATATCCGCGCCCATCTGCTGACCGTGGGCGAAAGCGCCACGATCCGTGGTGAGATCGTGGCGGATGACATCGTCATCAACGGCCGCGTCATCGGCCGCGTGCGTGGTCTGAAAGTGCGGCTGACCTCGACGGCGCGGGTTGAGGGCGACATCGTCCACAAAACCATCGCCATCGAAAGCGGTGCGCATTTCGAAGGCTCGGTACAGCGTCAGGATGACCCGCTGCAAACCGGCGTCAGCGGCTCGGGCTTCGTCCCCGGCTGATCCGGAACATCGGCTCTCAAAAGCCCCCCTGCCACCGGCACGGGGGCTTTTTGCTGTCACGGCAGCGCGCGGCGGTAAAGATGCCAGCTCGCATGGCCCAGCCAGGGCAGCACGACAAAAAGGCCCAGAAACCCCGGCAGCATGGCGCAGAAGACCAGCACCGCGATCAAAAGCCCCCAGGCGGTCATCACCCCCGGATTGGCCTTCACCACATCCAGTGAGGTGAGCATGGCGGTGACAAAATCCACCTCCCGATCCAGAAGCAGCGGCAGCGCCACCACCGTCAGGCTGTAGAGCAGCCAGGCAAAGACCGCCCCCGCCAGGGTGCCAAAGCCCAGCATGGCCAACCCCTCAGGGCTGAGGAAAACCTCAAAGGAGCTGGAGATATTGGTCATCACCTTCGTCCCCAGAAACAGCGCAAAGACGACATGCGACAGGAAGTTCCAGAACAGAAAATATACCACAATCACCGCAGCGATGGAGGGAAGCTGCCGGTTGCGCTGCGCGAAGATCACCCCCAGAACGCCACCCCAGCTCAGCGCCTCGCCCTGCGACAGGCGGCGGCTGACCTCATATAGCCCGACGGCGATGAAGGGCCCGAGCAGCGGAAAGCCAAAGCTTGCGGGGATGGTCCACCAGATCCGCCCGGTGAGGGTGAGCGCGGCCAGCAAAAACCAGCCCCCCGCCACCCAGAAACTCGCGAAGAAAATCCCGTAAAGCGGCGCAGCCCTCAGGTCGCGCCAGCCCTCTGCCAGGGCCGCGCGCAGATCCGCGGTGGTGAGCTTTGCTGGCTTTGGCAGCTTTGAGGCTGCCGGCAGTGACACAGTCATTCTTCTCTCCCCGTCCTGTCGAAGAGAGCGTGCCACAGGCGGAACGCGGGGAAAATATATATCCGTGGCGGAGATTTAGCGGGCAGCCACCCTGCCCAGGATCTGAGAAAGCCCCGCCGGTCAACGGCGGGGCTTTTGCAACCCGGACGGCCTGAAAACGGCCCGTCAGATCAATCGTCGCCCTGAGCCTCAGCGCGGCTTTTGCCCACCACGTCCTGCGCCAGAGTGGCGGCCATGAACTGGTCCAGATCGCCGTCAAGCACCCCTTGGGTGTCCGAGGTTTCCACCCCGGTGCGCAGATCTTTCACCATCTGATAGGGCTGCAGCACATAGGACCGGATCTGGTTGCCCCAGCCCGCATCGCCCTTGGAGGCGTGCTGCGCGTTCACAGCCGCGTTCCGGCGGTCAAGCTCCATCTGATAAAGACGGGCCTTCAGCGCGTTCATCGCCGCTTCGCGGTTCTGGTGCTGCGACTTCATCGAGGAGGTCACGACGATATTGGTCGGCAGGTGGGTGATCCGAACGGCCGAGTCGGTGGTGTTGACGTGCTGACCACCGGCCCCCGACGAGCGGTAGGTATCGATGCGGATCTCATTGTCGGGGATCACGATCTCGATGTTGTCATCGACCACCGGATAGACCCAGACCGAGGAGAACGAGGTGTGACGCCGCGCCGCCGAATCGAAGGGCGAGATGCGGACCAGACGGTGCACACCCGATTCCGACTTCAGCCAGCCATAGGCATTATGGCCCGTGATCTTATAAGCAACCGAGCGGATGCCTGCTTCTTCGCCTGCGGTCTCCGACTGCTGCTCGACCGTATAGCCCTTTTTCTCGGCCCAGCGGACATACATCCGCGCCAGAATAGAGGCCCAGTCGCAGCTTTCCGTGCCACCGGCACCGGCGTTGATCTCAAGGAAGGTGTCGTTGCTGTCGGCCTCACCGTCCAGCAGCGCCTCAAGCTCTTTTTCGGCGGCATCTTTGACGAGGTCTTTCAGCGAGGCTTCCGCCTCGCGGATGATCTCATCATCGCCTTCCATCTCGCCCAGTTCGATCAGCTCGACATTGTCTTTCAGACCGGCTTCGATGCGTTTGTAAGTCCCGACGGCATCAATCAGCGCCTGACGCGAGCGCATCAGTTTCTGGGCCTTGGCGGGATCGTTCCACAGGTCCGGAGCTTCGATCAGAGCGTCGAATTCCTCCAGACGATGCGGAGCAGTTTCCCAGTCCATCCGCTGCGCCAGAAGCTTCAGCGATTTCTCGATGGCAGAGACATGGTTCTGAGTTTCGGCGCGCACAGGGTTCTTCCACAACGAAAAGGTCAGGCCCCGAAATACACCATCGGAGCCTGAGAGCAAGCGTTTCAGATGCCGCAAGCCCGGGGATCTGCCCCGCAGGCGGCACCTCGATTAATAAAGGCCGCCCGAAGAAACGGTTCCGAAATCGGCCTTTTTCGGGATCGCCCGGGTCTCGCCGGTGGCGGTGGTCATGGTGGTGGTATCGCTGCCGTCGCTTTCACCATAGGCAAAGAGCGGCAGGTTCGAGCCCATGGCAAAGCCACCGTCCACAAAAGAGCCAAAGCCGTAAAGATCTTCCTGGCCTTCGCGGAAATATTCCGAGATCACATTCTCACCGCTGGCGCTGTCATCCAGACGCATGCCGGTGTGACGGTCGATCTTCACCCAATAGCCGCCCGGCGGCACTTTGAATTTACCGCTGCCGTATTTCTTCACGGCTTCGCGCATGAAGGCCTGGAAGACCGGGCCGCACATGCCGCCGCCCGAGGCCGAGCCCAGGCTGCGCGGGGTGTCATAGCCGATATAGCAGCCCGCCGCGATATTGGAGGTATAGCCCACGAACCAGACGTCTTTTGCGTCATTGGTGGTGCCGGTTTTCCCCGCCACCGGTGCGCCGACCGAAATGCCGCGACCGGTGCCGCGCTGAACCACCCCCTCCATCATGGAGGTCAGCTGATAGGCGGTGATCGGATCCATCACCCGCTCACGCTGCGCGTCAATCGTCGGCACCTGACCCCGGGTCAGCGTGGCCACCGAGCAGTTTTCGCATTTGCGCTGGTCGTGGCGATAGATCGTGCGGCCCCAGCGGTCCTGCACCCGGTCGACAAGCGTCGGCTCGACCCGCTCACCGCCATTGGCGAACATGGCATAGGCCGCGACCATCTTGGCCAGCGTCGTCTCTTCCGAGCCGAGCGAGTTCGACAGGAAGTGGCCCATATTCTTATAAACGCCAAAGCGTTCGGCATATTCGGCCACGACATCCATGCCGATTTCCTGCGCGATCCGCACGGTCATCAGGTTGCGCGACTGCTCAATCCCGGTCCGCACCGGAGTGGGGCCGTAAAAGCGGTTCGAGGCGTTCCTCGGCTTCCAGAGGCCCTGGGGCGTGTTCACCTCAATCGGGGCATCGACCACGATGGTGGCCGGGCTGAAGCCGTTATCAAGGGCCGCCGCATAGACAAAGGGCTTGAAGCTGGAGCCGGGCTGACGCTGCGCCTGGGTGGCGCGGTTAAACACCGTGTCCTGATAGGAAAAGCCGCCCTGCATTGAGATCACGCGGCCGTTGTTCACGTCCATCGCCATAAAGGCGCCCTGGATCTCCGGCACCTGCCGCAGCGACCAGCGCTGGAAAGCGCCGTCCTTGGTCACCGCGCGCACGAGGACGATATCGCCAACCTCCAGCAGATCCGCAGGCACCTTGGCTTTGGCACCCAGGCGACCGTTTTCCAGGCGCTTACGGGCCCAGGTCACATCCGCGGCCGGGATCTCATGATCGACCCCCTCCTGGCCCTCAATACCGATGCGGGCCGTGTTGCGGGTCAACTCCAGCACAACCGCCGGGAACCAGCCCTCAACATCGCGGGGCAGCTCCAGCTTGCCAAGCGCCTCACGCCAGGCGGCTTCCGAGCCAAGCTGAGCCTCCTCAAGCTTTTTGCGGGTGCCGCGCCAGATACCAAGGCCACGGTCATATTTCTCAAGCCCGTCGCGCAGCGCCTTGGCGGCGACTTCCTGCAGTTCGGGATCCACGGTGGCGCGGATGGTCAGACCACCGCCGAAAAACTCTTTTTCGCCAAAGCTCGACGAGAGCTGACGGCGGATCTCATCGGTGAAGTAATCGCGCGGCGGCAGCGCCTGGCGGAAAGAGACGTAATCGCCGCCCTGCACCGTGCGCAGCGGCGCAGCGGCCGCCTGATCGTGCTGCTCGCGCGTGATATAGCCGTCTTCCATCATCCGGCGCAGCACATAGGCGCGCCGCTCCAGCAGCCGCTCACGGCCACGGACGGGGTGGAAGTTCGAAGGCTGCGTCGGCAATGAGGCCAGCACCGCCGCCTCTTCGATCGAAAGCGCATGCAGCGGTTTGTTGAAATAGGTCTGCGCCGCCGCCGCCACCCCATAAGAGTTCTGCCCGAGGAAGATCTCATTGAGGTAAAGCTCAAGGATCTTGTCCTTCGACAGCGTCTCCTCAATCCGGGTGGCAAGGATCAGCTCTTTGATCTTGCGCTCGCCGGTTTTCTCACCGCCGAGAAGGAAGTTCTTCATCACCTGCTGGGTGATGGTCGAGGCGCCGCGCACACGCTGGCCCCGCGTCATGACCGCTTCGACCAAAGCCGCCGCCATGCCTTTGGCATCATAGCCTTTGTGGGTGTAGAAGTTCTGATCTTCTGCCGCGACAAAGGCCTGTTTCACGATCGGCGGCACATCCTCAATGGGGACGTAAAGACGACGCTCATGGGCGAATTCATCAATGATCTGCCCCTCAGTGGAATAGATCCGGCTGATGGTCGCGGGCGTATACTGCGCCAGCGATTCATGGCTCGGCAGATCGCGCGAATAGAACCACAGGACCCCCCCCACGGCGAGCACGCCGATCAGGCTGCCAAGCGTCAGGAATGTGAAAATCGCCCCGAAGAACGAGGTAATGAATCTGATCACGCCGCAGAGTCCCTTGTGGTCCGAGTCTCCCCTTTACACGGCCCCCCGGCCCTGGTCAAAGCAAGCCCGCGTCAAAGTCGCGCGACCGGCAGCCCTCAGCGCGCCGGACTTAGAAAAAACTCAACTGATCGCCGGGCCTGGGCGGCGGGCGAAACCCCTCAAGGCTGAGAGGGATCGGGCTGCGATCATAGCCCAGCCGGGTTAAGGCAAGCTTTATGCGCGCCTTCAAAAGATCCGCCCAAAGCCCCTGCCCGCCCATCCTGCGGCCAAATTCAGGGTCATAATCGCGCCCGCCATGCATCTCGCGGACGCGGTTCATCACATGGGCGGCGCGGTCGGGATAATGATGCGCCAGCCAGTCCTGAAACAGCCCCGAGACCTCACGCGGCAAGCGCAGCGGAATGCAGGTCGCCCGGCGCGCCCCGGCCTTATAAGCCGCCTCCAGGATGGCCTCGGCCTCGTGATCACTGAGGCCAGGCACGAGGGGCGACATCATCAGCCGCACCGGGATCCCCGCCTCAGAAAGCCTGCGGATCATGTCCAGCCGCCGCGCGGGCGGCGGGCAGCGCGGCTCCATCCGCCGCGCCAGATCGGGATCAAGCGTGGTCAGCGAAATCCCCACCCCTGCCTGCCCCCGCGCCGCCATCTCCGCGAGCAGATCAATATCGCGCTCAATGAGCGTCCCCTTGGTGGTCACGGCCACCGGATGGTGAAAGTCTGACAGCACCTGCAGGATCTGCCGCATCAGGCCGTAGCGCGCCTCAATCGGCTGATAGGGATCGGTATTGGTGCCAAGAGCGATCACACCCGGTTTATAAGATTTCGCCCGCAGCTCTTTCGCCAGAACTTCGGCGATGCCGGGTCGCGCGATCAGCCGGGTTTCAAAATCAAGGCCCGGCGAGAGCCCCAGAAAAGCATGGCTGGGCCGCGCGAAGCAATAGACACAGCCATGCTCACAGCCGCGATAGGGGTTGACCGAGCGGTCAAAGGGCAGATCGGGCGAGCGGTTAAAACTGAGGGCCGAGCGCGGCACCTCTTCGCGCACCTCGGTGCGCAGCAGGCGCTCGTCCTCGGGGATGTCCCAGCCGTCCTCAAACCGCTCACGCGTCTGCCGCTCAAAGCGCCCGACGGCGTTTGAGGCGGTGCCCCGCGCCCGCAGGCGCAGATGGGCTGGCAGAGTGGGATCCGGATCAGACATCGAACATGTCTGGAACATTTCACGAACAGAATCAAGTCACACAGGCGTTAGCGCCCGGTCCCGGCCCCATGGCATGGACTGGTGCGTCAATCGGTGCCCGGTCTGCGCAACCCGTCCAGTGGCCCAGGGGCTCAGGGGCTCAGGGGCTCAGGGGCTCAGGGGCTCAGGGGCTCAGGGGCTCAGTGAGTAAGGATCAGCCGGTCGCGGGCAATCTCAACCCGGGAAAAACGGTTCAGAAACTCCATCCCCAGAAGAGACACCCCCAAAGGCCCATCCCCGACCGAGGCCTGCAGATCGCCCATCGCCTGCCCCTCAAGGGTGACATTGCGCAAAGTAATCTGCGCGGTGCGGATGATGCCATTGGCGGTCCGCGCCTGCCCCAGGAAGGCGAGTTTTGAGCGCTCGATATTCAGCCTGTCGGTATCGCGGTCGGATAGCACGATGCTGCTCGCGCCGGTATCGACCATGAAGCGCACCGGCACCCCGTCCACGGCCAGCGCCAGATAGTAATGCCCGTCACCGCTGCGCTTAATCTCAAGCTGCCGCGCCTCGCCGCTGACCAGGGCCTGCTGGCTGCCAAAGTTGATGTCTTTGACCAGCCCGTAGCCCGCCGCCAGCCCGCCGAAAATCATCACCCAGGCCAGGGCCTGACGGGTGAACTGACCAAAGCGGCCCCGCGCCTCCACCAGTGCCCAGCCGCCAAGCGCGCCGAGCAGAAGGACGAGATAAATCAGCCGCCCGAGATTGTCTTCAAACATCTGGCCTTCCCTCAGCACGAAGGCCGGCCCCGGGGGGCCGGCCCTGCGCCGTCTTATGCCTCGGTGGAACCTGCGTCAGGCGGGCTGCCGCCTTCGGGAGCCGCTGCCGGGACCTCTGCCCCGACCTCTGCGCCAGCCTCAGTCCCGGCCTCAGTCCCGATGACATCTTCCTCAGCGGCTTCCGCGATACGGGCGACCGAGACGATCTCTTCTTCCGAGCCTGAGAGGTTCAGAACCCGCACACCGCCGCCCGAGCGGGCCATGAAGCGGATGCCCTCGACCGGGATCCGGATCGACTGCCCCGAAGAGGTGACCAGCATGACCTGATCCGGGCGCTCTACCGGGAAGACCGCGACCAGCGGGCCGCCGCGCATCGCACCATCGGTGGCGCGCACGCCCATGCCGCCGCGACCGCGCACCGGATAGTCATAGCTGGAGGTCAGCTTGCCCAGACCCTTAGAGGTCACGGTCAGCAGCAGATCTTCCAGCGCCGACATCTCGGCATAACGCTCTGTGTTGAGCGATCCGGCCTCGACGCCGTCTTCGTCATCGGCGACTTCGGCCTGATCCTCTTCAACCTGGCCCTCCATCGCGCGCTTCATGCGGATATAGGCGACGCGCTCTTCCGGGGTGGCTTCCGTATGGCGGATCACAGCCATCGAGACGACCTCATCGCCTTCGGCCAGTTTCACACCGCGCACACCGGTCGAATCGCGGCCCTTGAAGACGCGCACATCGGTGGTGGGGAAGCGGATCGCGCGGCCCATGCGGGTCACCAGCAGCACGTCATCGTTTTCATCGGCGATGCGGGCGTTCACCAGGGTCACCCCCTCGGGCAGCTTCATCGCGATTTTGCCGTTGCGCATGATATTGGTGAAATCCGACAGCGCATTGCGGCGCACATCGCCTTCCGAGGTCGCAAAGACGACCTGAAGGTTGTCCCACTCCAGCTCCGGCGCATCGACGGGCATCAGAGCGGCGACCGAAACACCCGGCTCAATCGGCAGAATATTGACGATGGCCTTGCCCTTGGCGGTGCGGCCCGCCAGCGGCAGACGCCAGGTCTTCAGCTGATAGACCATGCCGGTGGTGGTGAAGAACAGCAGCGCGGTATGGGTATTGGCCACAAAGAGCGTGGTCACCACATCGTCTTCTTTCGTCGCCATCGACGACAGACCCTTGCCGCCGCGACGCTGGGCGCGGAATTCGGCCAGCGGCGTGCGCTTGATATAGCCGCCCGAGGTGATGGTCACGACCATATCCTCACGCTCAATCAGGTCCTCGTCTTCCATATCGCCGCCCCATTCGGCGATCTCGGTGCGGCGCGGCACGGCGAACAGCTCTTTCACTTCGCGCAGCTCATCCGAGATGATGCCGAGGATGCGCTCACGCGAGCCAAGGATCGTCAGGAATTCTTTGATCTTCGCGGCCAGCTCTTCGAGCTCGCCGGTGACTTCCGAGACACCCAGCTGCGTCAGACGCTGCAGGCGCAGATCAAGGATCGCGCGGGCCTGGGTCTCCGACAGGTTATAGGTGCCGTCGTCGTTCATCTTATGCGACGGATCATCGACGAGGCGGATATAGGCCTCAATCTCAGCGGCCGGCCAGCGGCGCGTCATCAGCTTGTCGCGCGCTTCGGCAGAATCCGACGAGGCGCGGATGGTGCGCACCACCTCATCAACGTTGGAGACCGCCACCGCCAGACCACAAAGGATATGGCTGCGGTCACGGGCCTTGTTCAGCTCAAAGGCGGTGCGGCGCACCACAACTTCTTCGCGGAACTGCAGGAAATGCGTCAGGAAATCGCGCAGCGCCAGGGTTTCCGGACGGCCCCCGTTCAGCGCCAGCATATTGGCCCCGAAGCTCACCTGCAGCGGCGTAAAGCGGAAGAGCTGGTTCAGCACCACATCCGGCGTCGCATCGCGCTTCAGCTCAATGACCACGCGCACGCCGATCCGGTCGGATTCGTCCGCCACCCCGGAGATGCCTTCCAGGCGCTTGTCGCGCACCAGCTCGGCGATCTTTTCGATCATGGTGGCTTTGTTCACCTGATAGGGGATCTCATCCACGACGATGGCATAACGGTCCTTGCGGACCTCTTCGATATGGGTTTTGGCGCGGATGATGATGGAGCCGCGGCCTTCCAGATAGGCCTTGCGCGCCCCTGCCCGGCCAAGGATCAGACCGCCCGTGGGGAAGTCCGGTGCCGGGATGATCTCCATCAGACGCTCGGTCGAGAGATCGGGGTTTTCAATCAGCGCCAGGGTGCCGTCGATCACTTCGCCAAGGTTATGCGGCGGGATCCGGGTCGCCATGCCGACCGCAATCCCCTCAGCGCCATTGACGAGCATATTCGGATAGCGCGCCGGCAGAACCACCGGCTCGCGGTCTTTGCCGTCGTAGTTGTCCTGGAAATCGACGGTGTCTTTGTCGATATCCGAGAGCAGGAAATTCGCGGTCTTGGCCATCCGCACTTCCGTATAACGGAAAGCTGCGGCCGGATCGCCGTCCATCGAGCCAAAGTTGCCCTGACCATCCAGCAGCACCAGGCTCATCGAGAAGGGCTGCGCCATCCGCACCAGCGCGTCATAGATCGCCGAGTCGCCATGGGGGTGGTATTTGCCCATGGTATCCGCCACCGGGCGCGAGGACTTCCGATAGGATTTGTCGAAGGTGTTCCCGACCTCATTCATCGCATAAAGGATGCGGCGGTGAACCGGCTTCAGCCCGTCGCGCAGATCCGGGATCGCGCGTGAAACGATCACCGACATCGCATAGTCGAGATAGGCCGTTTTCATCTCTGCCGAGATATCGACCTGGGGCCCGGAATGGACGGGACGCTCAGGCAGTTCGGCGGAGGTATCGGTGTCTTCCGGAAGGTCGCTCACGTTTGCTCGATCTCTGGATTTGGGGTGCGGGCACCCTGGATATCATTGCCCCGGACTATAGCCACCCGCCACCGCAGGGGCAAGCGACGCGTGCCCCCGTAGGGGGCCACGGGACACAAAAGGCGGCCCTCAGCGGACCGCCCTTGGGATTTCTGCAACAGATCGGTGCGGATCAGGGGATAATGCGGGTGTATTTGATGCCCGCGAGGGTGGCGCCCGCGATCAGACCGGACTGCCCGAAGACCAAAGCCACAACCGGGGCCGTCTCGGTGCTCTCTTTGCCGATCGAAGCGCCCTGATCGGGCAGCGCGTAACGCGCATCCGCGCCCACCGCCCAGCCGTGGTTCTGACGGAACTCGCCCAGGGCCTGCTCGGTCATGAAGAAGAGCGCATGGGCATATTGCTGTGCGCCGATCTGAAAACCCACGGTGGCACGGGTGGCCGAATAATAATCAACGGTGATGTCATTGATGCGCAGAGCGCCCTGCCCGAAGCCCGCGCCAAAGCCAAATCCGGCCTCGGTGATCAGCGGCATATAAAGGATGCCCACCGATTTCATCGCCAGATCGCGGGTGCCGGGATAGCGGCTGAAAAGATAGTCCCGCGTGGCATCCACGCGCGCATCGATCGTCGCACCGCCGGTCGAGCCGATGCCATTGGCACAGGCTGCAAGGCCAAAACTCGCCCCGAGCCCCATAAGAAGCCCGCGCCGCTGCAGGAGGGTGGTGGCTGTCATTTGTCTGCTCCGCCTTTGTGCGGGATTGTTCCCGCTTATTACGGCTTACACTAGGCAGTATTTTCCGCTCTGTCACCCCGCAGGGCGACAAAGCGGCGAAGTGGCGCTGATCAGCCCTTCAGATAGTTCGCAACATCCACCGCGAAATAGGTCAGGATCCCGTCGCAGCCGGCGCGTTTAAAGCACAAAAGGCTTTCCAGCATGGATTTTTCGCCGTCAATCCAGCCGTTCTGCGCCGCCCCCTTCAACATCGCATATTCGCCCGAGACCTGATAGGCGAAGGTCGGCACCTGCAGCTCGCGCTTTACCCGCGTGCAGATATCGAGATAGGGCATCCCGGGCTTCACCATGACCATATCCGCGCCCTCGGCGAGATCGCGGGCCACCAGACGCAGCGCCTCATCGGAATTGCCGGGGTTCATCTGATAGGTCTTCTTATCGCCGACCAGACGCCCCGAGGCGCCCACCGCATCGCGGAACGGCCCATAAAAACACGAGGCATATTTCGCCGAATAGGACATGATCGTCACATCCTGATGGCCGTTTTCTTCCAAAGCCGCGCGCATTGCACCAATGCGGCCATCCATCATATCAGACGGCCCAAGGATATCCGCCCCGGCCTCAGCCTGGGCCAGCGCCATTTTCACCAGCGCCTCAACGGTTTCGTCATTGACGATGATGCCATCGACCACAAAGCCGTCATGGCCATTGGCGTTATAGGGATCAAGCGCGATATCCGTCATCACCGCCAGCGAGGGCAGCTCTTTTTTCAGCATGCGGATCGCGCGGTTGGTCAGGTTTTCCGGGCTCCAGGCCTCGGCGCAGTCTTCGGTGCGCAGCGATTGATCGGTATAGGGAAAAAGGCAGATCACCTGCACCCCCGCCTCATGCGCCTCCGTCGCGCGCACCAGCAGTCGATCAAGCGTCAGGCGCGAGACCCCCGGCATTGAGGCGATCGGCTCTTCAGCATTATGACCCTCGCGGATGAAAACCGGCCAGATCAGATCCGCCGCTGACAGGCGGTTTTCCTGCACCAGATCGCGAAGTGCCGGCGTGCGGCGCAGGCGGCGAAAGCGGGTGGCGGGGTAATCTGCGAAGGTCATGGCCAGGGTTCCATCAACAAAGATGCCCCGTCCTGCCATGATCCGCCCCGCCGCTCAAGCCTGAAGACCGCGCCCTGCCCTTCGCTCTATGGCGGAACTGTCTGGGCAAAGCCGCAGAGCGGCGTTAGACAGGTGCCGAGCCTTTCAGACGGAGCCTGACCCGGGTGGACATCCTGCGCCTGCTGCCGGAAATCATCGACTTCTACAGCTTCTCCAACCTCTGGTTCTGGATAGCGCTGGCCGTGATGTGGTCGCGCGCCAGCCATTTCGTGCTGGGCGTGCCCTGGGATCTGGTGACCCGGGCGCGGCGCAGCGGCGATCCGCAGGTCTTGCGCGATATCACTGCTTTGGCCGAAATCCACGCCCGCCGCATCTGCCATATTGCCCGCGCCGGGGGGGCCGTTCTGACCGGCGCGGTCTTTGCCCTGCTGACCCTGCTGGTCGTGCTGGGCTTTGGCTATGGGCTGCATCTGGCCCAGGCGCTGGCGCTTTTGCTGGTGCCTGCGATGCTGACATCCGTGCTCAGCCGCCGCGCCTGCCTGCGGATTGAGGCCGGGGCCGCAGCTGACGAGACTTTTCGCCTGCTCTCGCGTCACCGCTTCTTCGTACAACTGATCGGAATGATTGCGATCTTTGTCACCTCTATGTGGGGGATGTATCAAAATCTCTCCGTCTCGATTTTGGGAAACTGACCCATGCCTCTTTTGCTGACGGGCGGTGCGCCCGAGGGATTTGACGCCACCCGCGTTCTGTCCGAAGCCGACCGCGCCAAAGGCCCGGTGCTGCATATCGCGCGCGATGACAAACGCGCCGCCGCCATGATCGAAGCGCTTTCCGTTCTCGATCCGGCGCGGGTGGTGCTGCATTTCCCGGCCTGGGACTGCCTGCCCTATGACCGCATCTCGCCCAATCCTGAGCTGTCGGCCCAGCGGATGTCGGTGCTTGCCGCGCTCACCCACGGGCTGCCGGTGCCGCCGATCGTGGTCACCACGCTGTCAGCCGCCATGCAAAGGGTCCCCACCCGCGAGACCGTGCTGCGCGCGAGTTTCATCGCCCAGGTCGGCGATCGGGTGGATGAGGCGGCTTTGCGGGCTTTCCTCGTGCGGGCGGGCTTTTCCTATTCCCCCACCGTGACCGAGCCCGGCGACTGCGCGATCCGCGGCGGCATCGTCGATATCTGGCCGCCGGGCCATGACGCCCCGGTGCGGCTTGATTTCTTCGGCGATCAGCTCGACAGCATCCGCCGCTTTGACGCCGATACCCAACGCTCGGGCGAGCGGCTGACCTCGGTCGATCTGTCCCCGGTCTCTGAGATCATCCTTGATGAGGCGGCCATCGCGCGGTTCCGGCAGAATTACCGCGTGGAATTTGGCACCGGCGGCCAGGATGACCCGCTTTATGAGGCGGTGAGTGCCGGGCGCAAATATGCCGGCATGGAGCATTGGATGGGTTTTTTCCATGACAGCCTCGCCACGCTTTTCGACTTCCTGCCTGGTGCCACGATCACCATGGACGACCAGCTGGATGCCGTGCGCGATGCCCGCTGGCACCAGATCTCAGAGCAATATGACGCCCGCCGCGAAGCGCTGAGCAATAAGGCCCGCCTCGACAGCCCCTATAAACCGGCGCCGCCCGGTCTGCTTTACCTCGATGAGGAAGCCTGGATGGGGGCCATTGGCGACCGCCGGGTCGTGCGCTTTCACGGCGCGCCGCAGCCGCCCGGACCGGGGGTGATCGACACCCTTGCCCGCAAAGGCAAAAACTTCGCCATTGAGCGCCAGACCGAGGGGCTGAACCTCTTTGGAGCGCTGGCCGATCACATCCGCGCCCGCCGCCAGCACGGCCATGTGGTACTGACCCACCACTCTGAAGGCTCGCGTGAGCGGATGGCGGGGCTTTTGGCCGATCAGGGGCTGACCGGGGCCGAGATGGTCGCCGATCTGCGCGCGCTGCCCGAATATAAAAAGGGCAAGGGCCAGCTTTTCCTGGTGATCTGGGGTCTGGATCAGGGCTTTGAGGCCCCGGGCCTTACGGTTGTGTCCGAGCAGGATGTCTTAGGCGACCGCATGATCGGCCGCCCGCGCCGCAAAAAGAAGGCCGAGAACTTCCTGCAAAGCACCACCTCGCTCACCCCCGGTGATCTGGTTGTGCATATTGAGCATGGCATCGGGCGCTTTAAGGGGCTGGAGACCATCAATGCGCTTGGTGCGCCGCATGACTGTCTGGCGCTGGAATATGCGGGCGGTGACAGGCTTTACCTGCCGGTTGAAAACATTGAACTGCTGTCGCGCTATGGCCACGAAGAGGGCCTGCTCGACAAACTCGGCGGCGGTGCCTGGCAGGCCCGCAAGGCCAAGCTGAAAGAGCGGATCCGCGAAATCGCCGACCGCCTGATGCGGGTGGCAGCGGAACGCAGCCTGCGCGCCGCCCCGATCCTGACCCCGCCCGAGGGGCTTTGGGATGCCTTCTGCGCGCGCTTTCCTTATGTCGAGACCGACGATCAGCTCAGCTCCATCGCCTCGGTGATTGAGGATCTCGGCCAGGGCAATCCGATGGACCGCCTGGTCGTCGGCGACGTGGGCTTTGGCAAAACCGAAGTGGCGATGCGGGCGGCTTTTGTGGCGGCGATGGCGGGCATGCAGGTGGCGGTGGTCGCCCCGACCACCCTGCTCGCGCGGCAGCACTTCCGCAGTTTTGAAGCTCGTTTCAAAGGCTTCCCGCTGAATGTTAAACCACTTTCGCGTTTTGTCACCGCCAAAGAAGCCGCGAAAACCCGCGAGGGTCTGGCCGATGGCACGGTGGATATCGTCGTCGGCACCCATGCGGTGCTGGCCCAGGCGGTGAAATTCAAAAACCTTGGCCTGCTGATCATCGACGAAGAGCAGCACTTCGGGGTGACCCATAAAGAGCGGCTGAAGGAACTCCGCTCAGACATCCATGTGCTGACGCTGACCGCAACGCCGATCCCGCGCACGCTGCAACTCTCGCTCTCAGGGGTGCGGGACCTTTCCGTCATCGCCACGCCCCCGGTCGATCGTCTGGCGATCCGGACTTACGTATCGGAATTTGACGGCGTGACGATCCGCGAGGCGCTGCTGCGCGAGAAATACCGCGGCGGGCAAAGCTTCTTCGTGGTGCCGCGGATCTCGGATCTGCCGGATATGGAGCAGTTCCTGCGCGACCATGTGCCGGAGGTCAGCGTGATCGTGGCCAATGGCCAGCTCGCAGCCGGAGAGCTCGACCAGCGGATGAACGATTTCTACGACGGCAAGGCCGATGTGCTGCTGGCCACCACAATCGTGGAATCGGGCCTCGATATCCCGACCGCCAATACGATGATTATCCACCGCGCCGATATGTTCGGCCTGAGCCAGCTTTATCAGATCCGCGGTCGTGTGGGCCGCTCCAAGACCCGCGCCTATTGCTATCTGACCACCAAACCCCGCAGCCCGCTGACGCCCCAGGCCGAGCGCAGACTGAAACTTCTGGCGAGCTTTGACAGTCTGGGTGCCGGATTTAACCTTGCCTCCCATGACCTTGACCAGCGCGGCGCCGGGAACCTGCTCGGCGAAGAGCAGTCGGGCCATATCAAAGAAGTGGGCTTTGAGCTTTACCAGCACATGCTGGAAGAGACGATCGCCAGGATCCGCTCGGGCGAGATTGAGGGGCCGCAGTCCTTCGACAGCGACTGGGCACCGCAGATCAATCTGGGCGTGCCGGTGCTGATCCCCGAGGCCTATATCCCCGATCTCGACGTGCGCCTTGGTCTTTACCGCCGCCTGTCAGGTCTGACCGGAAAGGTCGAGCTTGAGGGCTTTGCGGCAGAACTGATTGACCGTTTCGGCCCGGTGCCGAAAGAGGTGAACACCCTGCTTTTGGTCATGCGCATCAAGGCGATGTGCAAACGTGCCGGAATCGGCAAGCTGGATGCCGGGCCAAAAGGCGCGACCGTGCAGTTCCATGCCGATAAATTCCCCAATCCGGCAGGGCTTGTTGAATATCTGCAGGCCGATCCGCATAATGTAAAGCTGAAGGACAACAGGCTGATCATCGCGCGCGACTGGCCCAATGACGCCGAAAAGATCAAAGGCAGCTTTGCGATTGCCCGCGATCTGGCGGAAAAGGCAAAGCCCTCCTCCGCCGCGCCAAAAGCGCCGCCGAAAGCCGTGCCGCCGCCGATCCACAAGCCCGCAGCGCCGCCCAAAGCCCCCGCAACGCCGCTGCGCCGCGTGCCGGTTGAGCGTCGTCCCCCGCCACGCAGCAAAGCCCCGAAACGGTGGGAGTAAACTCTGCGCCGGTCCTGCAGGACCGGCTGCCGCAGATGCCCTGGATGGACCCGGTGGGCGCAAAGCTGCCGGGCATCCGCCCGCTGGACCCCGAGGCCTGGATCTTTCAGGATGAGGCGTTCACAGGCCAGATGCGGCAGCGCGATGCGCTGATCCGCACCCGGCCAGCGGAGATCCACGCCCTCTTGCCCGAGGCAGCGGAATCCGCCCGGGAACTGCTGTCAGAAACACTCATTCTTTTGTTGAAGAACGCCGCGTATAGTGTTGAATCTGATAGAATAATCCGTCCTGACGGCGAGGCGGTTGAGATCGATTTCACCGCCCCGCTGCTCACCCTTGGACGGCTGGTGCAGGAGGATTTCGTCCTTCATCTGCCCGAGGGCCGCGAGCATGTGATGAAAGCGGCGATCCTGTGCTTTCCCGCAAGCTGGTCTCTGTCAGAAAAGATCGGCAGGCCGCTGACCGGGATCCATCGCCCGGTGAAGGAATATGACGAGAATCTTGCGCTGCGGGTGCAGCGGCTGTTTGACGCCATCCGCCCCGGACAGCCGCTCTGGCGCTCAAATGCGCTGCTCTATGAGGATCCGGCGCTGTTTCAGCCGCGCCGCGAGGGGGAGGTTCGCCCCAAACCCCTCAGCCGCAATTATCTGCGCTCAGAGCGGCAGGCCCTGTTGCGCCTGCCGCAGACCAAAGCGGTGGTCTTTTCGATCCACACCAGCATCCTGCATGTGGATCGGGTCCCGCCCGAGGCCCTTGCGGCCTTTCGGGCGCTGCACCCTTAGTTTTGCAGGAAGCGCCCGGATTCCTTCAGCGCATAGCTTTTCAGCGCCGCACCATGCTTTGCAATGAAGGCCCGCGCGCGGTCCGCATCATGGCGCGAAAGATCCGCGATCCAGCCCGAAACTGCCTTCTGGATGAACCAGTTACGATCCGAAATTAAAGTCTCTGCCCAGGCCAGCGCGCGGTCACGGATCACCAGATCCGCGTCCTTGGGGTTGTTCATCTTGGCCCAGGGGCTGAGCATCAGGAAGGCCGCCCGGCGGCTCCAGCGGTTCTCAGCGGTGATGAAAGCCTCCAGCGCTTCGACGCGCGCGGGATCGGCCAGCAGACGCTTGGCCCCCGCAACGGCAAGCTGATCCGCGAGCGCCGCGCCCTCGACACCCGGCAGCCAGGCAAGGATCAGCGCAAAGGCTTCGTCATCCGAGGGACGGATGCGGGCCTGCTCCAGCAGTTTGGCGGCCGCCATCATCGCATCGTGAACGCCGCTCTGCCAAAGGCCGTCCGCCAGCGCCAGACGCGCGTCCAGCGGCAGGCTTTGGCGCCATTCGCGGGCCAGCGCGTCGATTGCGGCGGGGGCAATGCCCAGGTAAGGGCGGTCCACCTTGTGCCAGGCAGCAGCTTCGGCAGCTTTTTGCACATCACCAAGGGTTTTCAGATGCTCAAGCGCGTCTTCAGCCAGCATTTCACTCTCCGTGTCCGGGTCAGGCCGGGATACCGGCAGAAAAAGCCTCGGTAAAGCCCGGCGCGTCTGGTCACAAGAGCGAAATCCCGACGCGGCGCTATGGCGCGGCGGCCACAAGCGGAACCGACGGCTGAGAAACTGCTTTTCAATCGGGTCCGGCAGGGTTAGGCCCTGCGCCAGGCGCAGCCGCGCGACAGCTAAAGCGACAGGACGTTCCATGCGCTCAGTTATCTTCGACCTCGACGGAACGCTTGCGGATACGGCAGCGGACCTGCTCGCGGCGGCCAATCAGGCGTTCGATCTGGCCGGCCATGGCCGCCCTCTGACCGCCGCCGATGCCCCGGTCGCGGGGTTTGGCAGCCGGGCGATGCTGAAGCACGGCGCGGCGCGGCTTAATCTGGGCTGGGGCGACGGGGATCTCGACCGCTGGCAGCCAGTGCTGCTGGCCGCCTATGAGGCTGAGATCTGCGCGCAGACCCGGTTTTTCCCTGAAGCGGAGAGCACCATTGAGGCGCTGAAGCGCGAGGGCTGGCGGATTGGGATCTGCACCAATAAACCCATTGATCTGGCTGAAAAACTTCTGCTGGCGCTTGGCACGCGGGATCTTTTTGATGCGGTGGTGGGCGCCAATACCCTGCCCGTCCGCAAGCCCGACCCCGCGCCTTTGTGGCACGCGATTGAGCTGGCGGGCGGGCGGCGGGACCGGGCGGTTCTGGTCGGCGATACGATCACCGACCGCAAAACCGGCGCCAATGCCGGGGTGCCGGTGATTCTGGTCACCATGGGCCCCGAGGGCGATCTGGTGCGCGACATGGCTCCGGAAGGGGTGATCACCGCCTATCCTGAGTTGCCCGGCCTTCTGTCACAGCTTTGCCCCGCGGTCTGAGCTCATGAAGACCCCCATTGCCCCCGCTTTCGGTTTCGTGCTGATCACGGTGTTGATCGATATGATCGGCTTTGGGATTATCATCCCGGTGCTGCCGGCCCTTGTCGAAGAGGTCGGGCAGCTTGGCCTCGAAGATGCCGCCGTCATCGCGGGATGGATGTATTTCGCCTATTCCATGGCGCAGTTTCTGTTTGCGCCGATCATGGGCAATCTCTCGGACCGCTTTGGGCGGCGGCCGATGCTTTTGCTGGCGATTTTCGGGCTGGGGCTTGATTATCTGCTCTCCGCGGTCGCGCCGACGCTGTTCTGGCTCTTTGTGGGGCGGATGCTGGCGGGGATCTGCGGCTCAAGCTGGGTGATCGCCAATGCCTATATCGCCGATGTGACCACGCCGGCGAACCGGGCCAAAGCTTATGGCCTGATGGGCGCGGCCTTTGGCACCGGGTTCATCATCGGCCCGGCCATCGGCGGTCTGCTGGGGGAACTGGGTCCGAGGGTGCCGTTCTGGGTGGCGGCGGGGATTTCCTTTGCCAATTGTCTCTACGGTTGGTTCGTGCTGCCCGAGACCCTGCCCAGGCGCAAACGCCGCCGCTTTGACTGGAAGCGCGCCAATCCTTTCGGGGCCTTCCGCGTCTTCACCACCTACCCCGGCGTGCTTCCGATCTGCGCGGTTCTGGTGACGTTTTACTTCGGCTCAGCGGTTTATCCCGCGATCTGGCCCTTCTGGGGCATGGCGAAATTCGGCTGGACCGAGGCCACCATCGGGCTGACGCTGGCGATTTTCGGGCTGATCCTTGCGGGCTTCCAGGGCGGGCTGACCGGCATTTCCGTGCGCCGCCTCGGCGAGCACCGGGTGGCGATGATCGGGCTGATCTGCGGCGTGATCGCGGCGGCCTGCTATGGCATCACCGGCACCATGTGGGGTGTGGTCCTGCTGATGTTCGTCCACGGCCCCGAGGGCTTTGTGCAGCCCATGCTGATGGCGCGGATGACGCGGATGGTGCCGGATAATGCCCAGGGAGAGCTGCAGGGCGGCATTGCTGCGCTGACCAATCTGGCCATGCTGGCGGGCACCGTGACCTTCACGCAGATGTTCAGCTATTTTATGTCACCGGCGGCCCCGGTGCGGACGCCGGATGCCGCCTTCTTTCTGTCCTCGGCCGTGCTGGCTCTGGCGCTGGTGATCTATCTGGTCGCGGTCAAAGACCCGAGCCGCGATCCGCGTTAATCGCAGGCGCCGCGCCCCTCCACCTCCCAGGTGGTTTTGCCGATGCCCTTGGGCGGCAGGGCGCGCAGGCGGACCACCATGCGGCAGTCCTGGCTTTCGACCTCCCACAGATCCGCGCCGTCTTTATCGGTGCCGATGTTTTCGATCTTTCGCAGCGGCATCTGGCGGTGCTGATCGGCCAGCGCCGCATCGCCAAGGATCGCGCTGATCTTTTCCGCGCTGTCATACCAGCCCGACAGTGCCGCCGCCGCGGGAGACGCGCAGAGCCCGGCCCCCAGCACTACCCAAAACGCCTTCATCCCATCCTCCTCAGGATTTACGGTTGTCCGCTTCTTTGCGCCACTGGCCCGAGGCCTCGGACCAGAATTCCGCCTCTGCCCCCGCCCCGGTCAGCGCGCGCCACTGGCTGCGCGCGACCTGAAGGGCCAGATCGTCATTGCCGTCAAAGACGATCCAGACCCGTTCCAGTTCAGCGATCTCTTCCGGGCTGACTTCGGCCCCTTCGAGCGTGATCAGCGCATGGGCCCCATTGGGTCGCTCAGAGCCCAGGGTCAGCAGCACCGGCTGGGCCGCATCATGCGGCCCGCCCGAAAGGCCATGGGGCAAAAACCCATCCGCCGGATCACGCCAGAGCGCCTCATCGAGGCGGTCGAGGGCGCTGATATCGCGCCCCCGGATCACCACGCGCCAGCCCTGCGCCAGCGCGCGGGTGGTGGTGATGCGCACCAGCTCCTCCGCAGGGGTGTGAGACAGCCGGAAGAACAGCGCATAGCCCAAGAGTTAAACCTCGCGGGCGGCGATCAGGCGGTTGATCGCGCGCACGCCCCAGCCGGTCGCGCCTTTACCCGCGTAATCCGTGCCGGTTTTCGTCAGCGTGGTCCCGGCGATATCGAGGTGGATCCAGGGCATATCGGCCTCAACAAAGCGCTGCAGGAAGCAGGCGGCGATGCCTGCGCCGCCGTAACGCGAGCCGGTCGAGTTGCGGATATCCGCGAGATCAGATTTCAGCGTGGCATCGAGCTTGTCATCCATCGGCAGACGCCATGCGGATTCCTGCTCGGCTTTGGCGGCGGCCATAAACTCGTCGCAAAAGCGGTCGTTGTTGGAAAAGACGCCCGTATTGTCCATCCCAAGCGCGACCATCACAGCCCCCGTCAGCGTCGCCAGATCAATGATCCCCGAGGGTTTAAAGCGCTGCTGGGTGTACCAAAGCACATCGGCCAGCACGAGGCGGCCTTCGGCATCGGTATTGGTCACCTCAATCGTGGTGCCCTTCATCGAGGTCACGATATCACCCGGACGCTGCGCGCGGCCCGAGGGCATATTCTCAACCAGCCCCACGATCCCCACGACATGCGAGGGCGATTTGCGCAAAGCCAGCGCGCGCATGACGCCCGAGACGACCGCCGCGCCGCCCATATCCATGGTCATCTCTTCCATGCCCGCACCGGGCTTCAGCGAGATGCCGCCCGAATCGAAGCAGACCCCCTTGCCGACCAGTGCCAGCGGAGCGCCCTCGCCCTTGCCTTTCCAGGTCATGACGACGACTTTTGAGGGGCAGTCCGAGCCCATGCCCACCGCCAGAAGCGTGTGCATCCCCAGCTCGCGCAGCTGCTCTTCCTCAAGGATTTCGACCTCAAGGCCCAGCTCCTGCATCGCCGCCAGACGGGCTGCGAAATCATCGGTGGTCAGAATATTGGCAGGCTCTGAGACCAGATTGCGGGTGAAGAACACGCCTTCGGCCACAGCCGCGAGGGGGGCCGCTTCGGCCGCCACGGCCTCAGGCTCGGTGACCAGAACGCGCACCGCGCCCTTTTGCGGGGCCTCACCGGATTTGCGCTCGGTGAATTTATAGGCCCGCAGCGCCAGCCCGAAAGAGACCTCGGCCGCGCGCTGAACGCCGGCCGCGATCACCGTGGCCGGACGCGCATCGAGTGCCGCGCCAATGGTGGCACCGGCGCGGCGCGCCGTGGCCACATCGGCCTTCGGCTCCAGCTTCACGAGTTGCAGCACATCGCAGGCAAGCCCGGTCGGAAAGCTGATCTCCAGCGCCTCACCGGCTTTGAGGTTCGCATAGGCCTCTGAGCTGACCGCCCGCTCAAGCTGGCCTTTGCCCAGACGGGCAAGCTTTTTCGCAGCCGTGCCTTTGATTTCTGCGCCGCAGAGCAGCACGAGACGGCCGGTTACAGCGGCAAGGCTCTCGGGCTCAAAGGCGTCAAACTGAATGGCAACTGGTGTGGTCATGTCACGCTCCGGATCGGTTCGGCGCGAAGCCTAACGCCCAGCCCAAAGCTTGACCAGAGCCCGCGGCCCGACGGACCTGCGACCCCTTGCCGAAGCGGCACCAATGCCGGAAAAACCGGTTTCCCCCGGGGGGGTTCCGGTCTAGAAATGGCCAAATCTCTGACCTTACCCAGGATGCCTGCTTTGTCCCGATTCGACAGATATCTGCTGTCACAGTTTCTGATGCTGTTCGGGTTCTTCGCATTGATCCTGGTGGCGGTCTATTGGGTGAACCGGGCGGTCTCGCTGTTTGACCGGCTGATCGGGGACGGACAATCCGCGCTGGTCTTTCTGGAGATGACCGCGCTGACCCTGCCCAATGTGATCCGCATGGTGCTGCCGGTCGCGGCCTTTGCGGCTTCGGCCTATGTCACCAACCGTCTGAGCCGTGAATCGGAACTCGTGGTCATGCAGGCGACCGGGTTTTCCTCGTTTCGGCTGGCGCGGCCGGTGTTTTATTTCGGGCTGATCGTGGCGCTGATCATGATGGTGCTGGTCAATGTCCTGGTTCCCGCCAGCCGTCAGGCGCTGAGCGAGCGTCAGGCGGCGATCACCGAAAATGTCACCTCGCGGATGCTGCGTCCGGGGGTTTTCCAGTTCCCCGTGGACGGCATCACGCTTTACATCCGCGACATCACCGAGACCGGCGAGCTGCGCGATATCTATCTCTCCGACGCCCGCAACCCCGAGGCGCGGACCTCCTATACCTCAAAGCGCGGCTATCTCTCAAAGAATGTCTCGGGGCCAAAGCTGGTGCTGGTTGAGGGCATGGCGCAGACGCTGAGCTTTGACGGTATGCGGATCTCCATCACCCGCTTTGCCGATTTCACTTATGATCTCGATACGCTTTTCGGGCCAGGGGCGGCGGCGCGGCGCGATGACGGCACGCTTTCAACCTGGGAGCTGCTGACCGCTGATGAAGCGCTGGCGGCTGAGACCGGTCGCAGCCGCTCGCTGCTGATCTGGGAGGGGCATAACCGCCTGGCGCAGCCCTTCCTTGCGACGGCGGCGGCGCTGATCGGCTTTTCGGCCCTGCTGATCGGGGCGTTTTCGCGCTTTGGCCTCTGGCGGCAGCTGCTGGGCGGCTCTGTCGGGCTGGTGGTGGTGCAGATGATCGCCAATAGCGCGGAATCCGTCGGGGTCCGCGATGCGCGGCTCTGGCCGCTGGTCTGGGCGGCACCGCTGATGGGGATCGCGCTCTCTGCCGTTCTTTTGTGGTGGTCGCAGCGGGAAACCCGGCCCCGGAGGGCGCTGACATGACGCTGAGCCTTTATCTGCTGCGGCGCTTTTTCACCTCCTTTCTGCTGGTGGCATCGGTCTTTGCCGGGATCCTGCTGCTGATCGATATGGTCGAGCAGATCCGCAAGCTGGCCGCGATCGAAGAGGCCGGGGTCTGGTCTGCGGCAGAGGTCGCGGCGCTGAACCTCTCCGGCGGGCTTTACCGTATTCTGCCGCTGGTGGCGCTTTTTGGCGCGATCGCGATGTTTCTCAGCCTTGCGCGCAGCTCTGAGCTGGTGGTGATCCGTGCGGCGGGCCGCTCGGCCCTTCGGGCGGTGGCGGCCCCGGTCTTTGGCGCGCTGGTGCTGGGGGTGGTCTGTGTGACACTGCTGAACCCGATGGTCGCCGCGACCGCCCGGGTCTCGGATGAGCTGGTGACCCGGCTTTCGGGCGGCAATCCTTCGGTGCTGTCGGTCAGCCGTGAGGGCCTCTGGCTGCGTCAGGGAAGCGCTGAGGGTCAGGTGGTGATCCGCGCGGACCGCGCCAATCATGACGGCACGCATCTCTACGGCGTCTCCTTCCTGGCTTTTGACATCGAGGGCCTGCCCGTCAGCCGCATCGAGGCGCGTGACGCGCAGCTTCGCCAGGGCTCCTGGCTGCTGAGCGATCTGAAAGAATGGCAGTTCAGCGACGCCAATCCCGAAAAGACCGCCCGCAGCCGGACGAAAGCCGAGCTTGCCACCGATCTCGATGCCGCCAAGATCCGCGAAAGCTTCAGCACACCCGATGTGATTGCGATCTGGGATCTGCCCGAGTTCATCGAAGGTCTTGAACGTGCAGGCTTTTCGGCCCGCAAGCACCAGGTCTGGCTGCAGCGTGAACTGGCGCTGCCGCTGACCCTGGCGGCCATGGTGCTGATTGCCGCGGGCTTTACCATGCACCACACCCGGGGCGGGCGCACCGGGGTGCGGGTCCTGATGGCAGTGCTGGCGGGCTTTGCAGTGTTCTTTTTGCGCAACTTTGCGCAGGTTTTGGGTGAGAATGGCCAGATCCCCGTTGATCTTGCAGCCTGGGCACCGCCCACTGTGGCTGTTCTCGCCGCACTTGGTTTATTGTTGCACCTGGAGGATGGCTGATGCGGCCGGCTTTGCGCAGACTGATCCTTTCGAGCGCGCTGGTCGCGGCCACTGCCCTCAGCACGGCGGCGCAGCAAAGCGATCCCGCCACCCTGGTCGCCGATCAGGTGCAGCTGACCGGCACCAGCACGCTGATTGCCAAAGGCGGCGTGGAGGTGATCCACAAGGGCGCGGTCCTGCGCGCCACTGAGGTGCGTTATGACAGCACCACCGGCGGCCTTGAGATCCTCGGCCCGATCACCCTGACCGAGCCGGACGGCACCGTGGTCCTGGCCAGTGCGGCAGAGCTGTCGGCCGATCTGCGCAATGGCATTTTGCAATCCGCCCGCGTGGTGATGGACCGCCAGCTGCAGCTGGCCGCCAGCGAGATGCAGCGCGTGGAGGGCCGCCACACGGTGCTGAGCCGCGCCGTTGCCTCATCGTGCCAGATCTGCGCCGACAATCCCACGCCGCTTTGGGAGATCCGCGCCCAGCGGATCATCCACGACCAGCTTGAGCGGCAGATCTATTTCGACAATGCGCAGCTGCGGATGTTCGGCGTGCCGGTGGCTTATCTGCCCCACTTCCGGATGCCCGACCCGTCTCTGGACCGCGCGCGCGGTATTCTTTCGCCGCGGCTGATCTCAACCTCGCGGCTCGGCTTCGGGATTGAGGTGCCTTACTTCATCCCGCTCGGGTCTTCGCGGGATCTGACGCTGCTGCCGCTGCTGGCCAGCAAAGATGTGCAGTCGCTGGGGATGCGCTACCGCCAGGCCTTCCGCACCGGTCAGATTGAGCTGAACGGCGCAGCCAGCCGCGATCAGTCGCTGTCGCGGGGCCGGGGCTGGCTGGCCGCGACCGGCAGTTTCACCCTGCCGCGCGGCTTTTATCTGTATTTCTCCGGGCGGGTGGTCAGCGATGACGCCTATCTGCGTGACTACGACCTTTCTGAGGATGACCGCCTCGATTCAACGCTGCAGATCGGCCGGGTGCGCCGCGATGAGCTGATTGAGGCGCGGCTGCGCCACAGCCATTCGATCCGCGAGGGCGAAGCCAATTCCCGCCTGCCCCAGCTGATCGCCGATCTGGACTGGCAGCGCCGCTTTGATGCGCCGGGGATCGGCGGCAAGCTGACCTTCGGGATCAATATTCACAGCCACCGCCGCAGCTCGGATGAAAATATCCTCGGGCGGGATATGTCGCAGGCGCGGCTGAGCCTGCTCTGGCGGCGCGACTGGCTGCTGCCGCAGGGGATCCTCGCAGCGGCAGAGCTTGGCACGGCGGTTGATCTGAACCGGGTGTCCCAGGACAGCAGATACAGCAGCCGGGTCTATACCGCGACCCCGATGATGCGCGCAGAGCTGCGCTGGCCCTGGGCGCGGACCGGCGCAACCGGCATCTCGGATGTCCTTGAGCCGGTGGTGGAAATGGTCTGGTCGCGCCAGCACAATGCGGGCGATATCCCCAATTCCGACAGCGAGCTGGTGGAGTTTGATGAGGGCAACCTCTTTGGCTTCAGCCGCTTCCCCGGCTATGACCGCCGCGAAGGCGGACGGCGCATCAACGCCGGCGTCTCCTGGACGCGGATTTACCCCGGCGGCACCAGCCTGATCGCAAGCGCCGGCCGCGTGTTCCGCTTCTCGGGCTATGATCAGTTCTCGCCGGTCAGCGGGCTGAACGGTGACCGCTCCAGCTGGGTCAGCGCGCTGCATCTGCAAACCGCAAACGGCATCCGCTTTCAGGGCCGTGCCACCTTTGACGACAGCTTCGATCTGTCGCGCGGTGAGTTGCGCATGGGCATTGCGCGGGCGCGCTATGGCCTTGATGCCTCCTGGATCTGGGCGGATGCCGACCCTTCGGAAAACCGCCTTGTCGATACCTCGGAATGGTCGCTCGACGGTCGGGTCAAGCTGGCCTCCAACTGGACGGCGCTGGCATCGGGCCGCTATGACTTTGGCGTCAATGAGGCGACCCGCGCCGGTGTGGGACTTGAATATCTCAACGAATGTCTGAAAGTTGAGATGGCCCTGACCCGGAAATTCTCCGGAACCGCCGCGATCCGGCCTTCGACGAATTTCAGCCTGTCGATGGATCTCTTAGGCTTCGGCGGGCGGCCCTCAGGATCGGCGGCGACGCGCAGCTGCAGCTTCTAGGGGCTGGTATTTGCAGCGCGTATGACGCACATAAGTGACAGAACAGACGGAACGGGACAGATCCTGATGCGCCAGACCTTCACCGCAGCGACCGCCCTCCTGGCCCTGGCCCTTGTCAGCGCGCCGCTGCAACCGGCTGCTGCGCAGTCCTCTCCCTATGCCCCCCGCCTGCTGGTCGATAATAAGGTCATTACCTATTACGAATATGACCAGCGGCTGCGCTTTATGCGCCTGCTGAATGCGCCCGGCGATCCGGCCAAAGAGGCCGAGAAATCGCTGATCGAAGACCGCCTGCGCCTGATCGCGGCGGACCGCATCAAGCTGCGCATCTCGCCAAAGCAGATCGATGACGGCATGGCGGAATTTGCCGGTCGCTTTGAGCTGCCGGTGGATCAGTTTGTGGCGATCCTTGGCCAGAACGGCATTGCGCGCGAGACCTTCCGCGATTTCGTGCACGCGGGCATGGCCTGGCGGGAGCTTGTGGGCGCGAAATTCGGCCCCTCTGCGGTCGCAGCGATCTACGAATCTGATGTCGATCTGGCGCTCTCGACGCTGGCGCTGCGCGGCACCACGCGGGTGCTGCTGTCGGAAATCATTCTGCCCGCTGACAAGCGCGTCACAGCGCAGGATCTTTCGGCCGGGCTGAAGGGCGAGGCCGCCTTTGCCGTCGCCGCACGCAACCAGTCGCTGGGGGAGACCGCGCAGGACGGCGGCCGCACCGACTGGCGCGATGTCGGCACCATGCCCCAGGCGGTGCTCGGGGCGCTGAACGGGCTTCAGCCTGGTCAGGTCTCGCCGCCGGTGCGTCTTTCGGACGGGCGCTATGCGGTTTATCTGCTGCGCAACATTGAGCAAAAAGACAGCGTGACCCCGGCTGCAACCGGTGTGGATTACGCGGTCCTGCGCCTGCCCGGTGCCGGAACCCCGGCCACCGAGGCAACGCTGGCCAGCCTGCAGGCGCGGGTCATGACCTGCACCGATCTCAATGCCTTCGGCGGGGAGCTGACCCGTCAGACGGTGGCGAAATCCGCGCTGCCGGGGGATGTGGCGGGCCGCCTGGCCGGGCTCGATGAAAATGAGATGAGCTTTTATAAGCAGGGCACTGTTCAGGTCGTGCTGATGCATTGCTCAAGCCGGGTGAAAAGCGCCGCAGAGCCGGACCGCAATACCGTGCGCACCCGTCTGGCAGAGCGCCGCATCGGCGGTCAGGCCGATCTTTACATGCAGGAACTGCGCTCCAACGCGCATATCCGCCGTCCCTGAGCCATGGCATTTGCGGCTGAACCGATCGCCCTGACCTGTGGCGAGCCCGCTGGCATCGGCACCGAGCTTGCGATCCGCGCCCGCGCCCTGCTGGCTGCGGATCTGCCCTTCGCCTGGATCGGCGATCCGCGCCATCTGCCGCCGGGCACCCGCTGGCAGGCGCTCGACAGCATGGCAGAGGCGCATGATGTGGCGCCCCATACGCTGCCGGTGCTGCCCCATGAATTCCAGGGCGATGCGGTGCCGGGGGTGCCTGATCCGCGCAATGCGGCGGGCGTGATCTCAGCGATTGAGCGTGCGGTGGCGCTGGCGCAGAGCGGGGCGGCCTCCGCCGTCTGCACGCTGCCCATTCACAAAAAAGCGCTGAAGGACGGGGCGGGGTTTGCCTATCCCGGTCATACCGAGTTTCTGGCCGCCCTTGGCGGCGGTGCCGATGTGGTCATGTGCCTTGCATCAGATGCGCTGAAGGTGGTGCCTGCCACCATTCATATCGCGCTTTCCGAGGTGCCTCAGGCGCTGACACCTGCGCTGCTGGAGACCACGCTGCGCATCACCCATGCCGCCATGATCCGCGATTTCGGCATTGCTGCGCCGCGCATCGCGGTGGCGGGTCTGAACCCCCATGCGGGCGAAGGCGGGGCTATGGGGCGCGAAGAACTGGACTGGATGGCCGCGCTGATCGCGAAGCTGAAGCGCGAGGGGCTGGACCTGAAAGGCCCGCTTCCGGCCGATACGATGTTTCATGCCCGGGCGCGTGCGGGCTATGATGTGGCGGTCTGCGCCTATCACGATCAGGCGCTGATCCCGATCAAGACCCTGGCTTTTGATGAGGGCGTCAATGTGACGCTGGGCCTGCCGTTCATTCGCACCTCGCCGGACCATGGTACGGCGTTTGACATTGCCGGCAAAGGCATTGCAGAACCAGGCTCCCTGATCGCGGCATTGCGCATGGCCTGGAAGATGGCCGGTGCCGCCCGGCGGGGCTGAGGAAAGGATATCCCATGGCGGCTCTCGATGGCCTGCCCCCGCTGCGCGAGGTGATTGCCACGCATGAGTTGGTGGCGAAGAAACAACTTGGGCAGAACTTCCTGCTCGACCTGAACCTGACGGCAAGGATCGCCCGCGCGGCCGGCGATCTGAAGGGTTGTGACGTGCTGGAAGTGGGCCCCGGCCCTGGTGGTCTGACCCGTGGTCTGCTGGCCGAGGGGGCGCGCAAGGTGCTGGCGGTGGAAAAAGATCCCCGCTGCATCCCGGCTCTGGAAGAGATTGCGGCGCATTATCCCGGACGTCTGGATTATATCCTTGGCGACGCGCTTGAGGTTAATGTGCTGGAGCATCTGCAGGCCCCGGTGCGGATCTGCGCCAACCTGCCCTATAACGTCGGCACCGAGCTTCTGGTGCGCTGGCTGACCCCGAAGGTCTGGCCGCCGTTCTGGCAGAGCCTGACCCTGATGTTCCAGCGCGAAGTGGCCGAACGGATCGTGGCGAAGCCCGGCTCGAGCCATTACGGCCGTCTGGCGATTCTGGCGCAGTGGCGCACCGATGCGCGCATTGTGCTGTCGCTGCCGCCTGAGGCCTTTTCGCCGCCGCCCAAGGTGCATTCGGCCGTGGTGCATCTGACCGCGCTGCCGGAGCCGCGTTTTCCGGCCGATCCGAAGGTGCTGGAGCGGGTGACCGCCGTGGCCTTTAACCAACGCCGCAAGATGCTGCGCTCGGCGCTGAAGAGCATTGGGCCGGATATTGAGGACCGGCTGCGTGCGGCGGGGATTGAGCCCACGAAGCGCGCCGAGGAGATCCCGCTGGAGGGCTTTTGCGCCCTTGCCCGCGAAATGGCCAAATGAGAGTAACCCCCGCTGCGGCGGGGGTTTTTATTTGGATTTTGCGCGGGCGGGCGGCCGGGGCGGCGCTTTGCGCCGCGGCCTCCGGCGGGAGTATTTTGAAAAAGCCAAAGCCGGGGGGCTGCGCCTTTTCAGAGGCGTTGCGGCGGATATGGGGGGCGGTTTGCGGGACTGCAAAAAGCCCGGGCTTTTGGGCTCGGGCTGCTGTCGGCAAAGGGGGAAGGATGGTGGCGGGGGGGGGACTCGAACCCCCGACCCCATGATTATGAGTCATGTGCTCTAACCAACTGAGCTACCCAGCCACTTGCCTGCTTCCTAGCGGTCGCAGGCGAGACCTTCAAGCGGAAAATCCGCACCACATCTTTTGGTTATTCAGGTTGCCCCGAAGAAGATGTGGTGGCGAGGGGGGGACTCGAACCCCCGACCCCATGATTATGAGTCATGTGCTCTAACCAACTGAGCTACCTAGCCGATGGGCGCTTTCTAGCTTCAGGAGGTGAGAGCCACAAGAGGAAAAAGCGACCATTTTCCAAGCACCTGCAGTTTTTTCTGTCGCAGCACATGCGCGGGGTAAAAATGAAACCACCGGCAGGGGGCGGCCCTGCCGGTGGTTTCTGCCGGATGTGGGAGCGATCAGCCGCGCAGGGTGGCGAGATCGTCCGGAGTGCCGAAATTGCGCTGTGCGCTCTCTTTTGAGATGCGTTTGACCATGCCGGAGAGTGCCTTGCCGGCGCCGATTTCCCAGAATTCGGTGACGCCCTGAGCGGCCATCCAGAGGACGGATTCGCGCCAGCGCACCGAGCCGGTCACCTGCTCGATCAGGAGCTGGCGGATCAGGTCGGGGTCGGTCACGGCCTCGGCGCGGACGTTGGCGACCAGCGGCACTTTCGGGGCCTTGATGGTGACGCCTGCAAGGGCCTCGGCCATTTTATCGGCGGCGGGCTGCATCAGCGCGCAGTGGAAAGGCGCCGAGACCGGCAGCAGCATCGCGCGTTTGACGCCCTTTGCTTTTGCGATCTCCACCGCGCGTTCGATCGCGGCTTTATGGCCGGATATCACCACCTGCGAGGGATCGTTGTCATTGGCGGCCTGGGCCACTTCGCCCTGAGCGGCCTCAGAGGCGATCTCGGTGGCAAGGGCGAAGTCAGCGCCGAGAAGGGCGGCCATGGCGCCGACGCCGACCGGGACGGCAGCCTGCATGGCCTCACCGCGCAGGCGCAGCAGGCGGGCGGTGTCGGAGAGGCTGAGCGCCCCGGCGGCGGCCAGCGCCGAATATTCGCCAAGGCTGTGGCCTGCGACGAAGGCCGCATCGGTGATGCTGACGCCTTCTGTTTCCATGGCACGCAGGGCGGCCAGAGAGGTGGCCATCAGCGCGGGCTGGGCATTGGCGGTGAGCGTCAGGACCTCCTGCTCGCCCTCCCAGATCAGCGCGGAGAGCTTTTGCCCGAGCGCCTCATCGACCTCGTCGAAGACGGCTTTCGCGGCGGGATAAGCCTCAGCCAGGGCTTTGCCCATGCCGATGCTTTGGGCGCCCTGCCCCGGAAAAATGAATGCTTTCATGGGTTTCACTCTGCAAGTTCAACCACGACCAGATCGCGCTCTGAGGCGCCCCGGGCATGATTGAGTGCTTCCTGATATTCGGGTGAATGGTAGCAGGCCACCGCCGCATCGAGCGAGGGGAACTGCGCCACCACATTGCGCGGCCGATCCCGGCCTTCGAGCTGGTGATAGCGACCAGCCCGGGCCAGGAATTTGCCCCCGTGAAGCGCAATCGCAGGACCCGCGAGGGCGGCATACTTCGAGTAAGCTTCCGTATCGGTCACTTCGACATGTGCAATCCAGAGGGCTGCCGGCATGTTACACCTTTGCGAGAATGGCCTCGGCTGCGGCAATCGCAGCTTCGGCGTTGTCAGCACTGGCCCCACCGGCCTGCGCCATATCCGGACGGCCACCGCCGCCTTTGCCACCAAGCGCCTCAGCCGCTGCCTTCACCAGCGTCACAGCCGAAAGACGTTCTGTCAGATCGGCGGTCACACCTGCAGCCACAGCCGCTTTGCCGCCCGCATCCGCGATCAGCAGCACCGCGCCCGAGCCGAGGCGGGTCTTGGCTTCATCGATCAGCGCCGGAAGGTCTTTGCCCGAAACACCCGAGAGGGTCTGAGCGAGGAACTTCACGCCATTGATCTCTTTGGCTTCCGGGCCATTGCCCGAGCCGCCGCCCATGGCGAGTTCGCGGCGCAGCTGCGCCACTTCGTTCTGCAGCGCCCGGCGCTCATCCGAGAGAGCTTTGACACGCTCAGCCAGCTCTGCTGCCGGGGCTTTCAGAACGGCAGCGGCTTCCGTCAGACGGGCTGCCTGCTCGCGCAGATAGTCGAGGGCGGCCTGACCGGTCAGCGCCTCAAAGCGGCGCACGCCGGCCGAAGAGGCCGAATCGCCCAGAGCCACGAAAGCGCCGATATCGCCGGTGCGGGTGACATGGGTGCCGCCGCAGAGCTCAAGGCTGTAGGTCGCAGCATCCGCGCCCTTGCCCGAGCCCTCTTTGCGGCCCATCGAGACCACGCGGACCTCGTCGCCGTATTTCTCACCAAAGAGCGCCTGAGCCCCGATGGCGCGCGCGTCGTCCGGCGTCATGATACGGGTCTCAACCGGGGTGTTTTGGCGGATATAGGCGTTCACCTCGGCCTCAACGGCGGAGAGTTCCTCTGCGCTCAGGGCCTTGGCATGGCTGAAGTCAAAGCGCAGGCGGTCTTCGGCGTTCAGCGAGCCCTTCTGCGCGACGTGATCGCCAAGCGCGAGGCGCAGGGCTTCGTGCAGCAGGTGGGTGGCCGAATGGTTGGCGCGAATGGCCGAACGGCGGGCGTGACCGACGGTCAGGGTGACGCCCTGCCCGCGCTCAAGACGGCCCTCGGTGACTTCGGCAACATGGATGAAGACGCCGGCCGATTTTTTGGTCTCGGTGATGCGGGCCACACCCGTCGCCGAACGGATCTCACCGGTGTCACCGACCTGACCGCCCGATTCCCCATAGAAAGGGGTCTGGTTGACGATGATCTGGACCTTGCCGTCAGCCGAGGTCACTTCCGCACCCTCGCTGACCAGGGCGGTGATCTGCGCCTCAGCGGTCTCGGTGTCATAGCCGAGGAATTCGGTGGTGCCGTTTTTCTCAGCCAGCTCGAACCAGATGGCGGCGTCCTTGGCCTCACCGGTGCCCGACCAGGCGGCGCGGGCTTTGGCTTTCTGCTCGGCCATGGCCGAATCAAAGCCTGCGGTTTCCACCGCACGGCCCTTTTCGCGCAGAGCGTCTTCCGTCAGATCGAGCGGGAAGCCAAACGTGTCGTAGAGTTTAAAGGCGGTGGCGCCAGGCAGCGGTGCGCCCTCGTCCAGACCCTCAAGCTCTGCGTCCAGCAACTTCAGACCGCGATCAAGGGTCTGTTTGAAGCGGGTTTCCTCCAGCTTCAGCGATTCCTCGATCAGCGCCTGGGCGCGGCCCAGCTCGGGATAAGCACCGCCCATTTCGCGCACCAGCGCCGGCACCAGCTTATACATCACCGGGTCTTTCGCCCCGAGGATATGGGCGTGGCGCATGGCGCGGCGCATGATACGGCGCAGCACATAACCACGGCCTTCGTTCGAGGGCATGACGCCATCGGCCAGCAGGAAAGAGGTCGAGCGCAGGTGGTCCGCGATCACGCGGTGGTGCACATTGCCCTGATCGACATCGCCATTGGTGACATTGGCCGAAGCCTCAATCAGCGCGCGCATGAGGTCAGTGTCGTAGTTGTCGTGCTTGCCCTGCAGCAGCGCGCCGATCCGCTCCAGCCCCATGCCGGTGTCGATCGACTGCATCTCCAGATCAATCATCGAGCCGTCTTCAAACTGCTCATTTTGCATGAAGACGTTGTTCCAGATCTCGATGAACCGGTCGCCGTCTTCATCCGGGCTGCCCGGAGGGCCGCCGGGGATATGCTCGCCGTGGTCAAAGAAGATCTCGGTGCAGGGGCCGCAGGGACCGGTCGGCCCCATCTGCCAGAAGTTATCCTTGGTCGCGATGCGGATGATGCGGTCATCCGACAGGCCAGCGACCTTTTTCCAGATCTTCGCCGCTTCGTCATCGGTGTGATAGACCGTGACCAGCAGCTTATCCTTCGGGATATCGAAGTCTTTGGTCAGCAGTTCCCAGGCGAAATTGATCGCGCCCTCTTTGAAGTAATCGCCAAAGGAGAAGTTCCCCAGCATTTCAAAGAAGGTGTGGTGACGCGCGGTATAGCCGACGTTGTCGAGGTCATTGTGTTTGCCGCCCGCGCGCACACATTTCTGCGCCGAGGTGGCCCGCACATAGTCGCGTTTCTCAACACCGGTGAAGCAGTTCTTAAACTGCACCATACCGGAGTTGGTGAACATCAGCGTCGGGTCATTGCGCGGAACCAGCGGTGAGGACGGCACAACCTGGTGCCCGTTACGCGCGAAGAAATCAAGAAAGGTGGAACGGATATCGTTCAGCGAGGGCATTTGGGCGGGGCCTCCTGGCAAGTACTTGCCCCCCGTTTAACGCTGGCTGCGGGGGCTGTCCACTGTGACAACCCCCGCAACCGTTTTCAGGCTTATTCCGTGAGGTCTTCTTCCGTCGGCGGCACCGAGAAATCGAGACCATTGGCCGAGCGGATCTTCCCCTCAACATCGGCAGCAACCGAGGGGTTCGAGCGCAGGAAGTTCTTTGCGTTCTCACGACCCTGGCCAATACGCTCATCGCCATAGCTGTACCAGGAGCCGGATTTCTCAATCACGCCCGCTTTGACACCCAGATCCAGCAGTTCCCCGGTTTTCGAGATGCCTTCGCCATACATGATGTCGAATTCAACCTCCCGGAAAGGCGGCGCCACCTTGTTCTTCACCACTTTCACGCGGGTCGAGTTGCCGACGACTTCATCGCGGTCCTTGATCGCACCGGTGCGGCGGATATCCAGACGAACAGAGGCGTAGAACTTCAGCGCATTGCCGCCCGTCGTGGTCTCGGGGTTGCCGAACATCACGCCGATTTTCATACGGATCTGGTTGATAAAGATCACCATGCAGTTCGACTTACCGATCGAGCCGGTCAGTTTGCGCATTGCCTGGCTCATCAGACGGGCCTGGCTGCCCATCTGCATATCGCCCATATCACCCTCAATCTCCGACTTCGGGGTCAGCGCCGCCACCGAGTCCACGATCACCAGGCTCACCGCGCCCGAGCGCACCAGGGTGTCGACGATTTCAAGCGCCTGCTCACCGGTGTCGGGCTGCGAGATCAGGAGTTCATTCAGATCGACGCCCAGCTTTTTGGCATAGCCCGGATCGAGCGCATGTTCGGCGTCAACAAAGGCAACCACGCCGCCTTTTTTCTGCTCTTCCGCCGCCACATGCAGCGTCAGAGTGGTCTTACCCGAGCTTTCCGGCCCGTAAATCTCAATGATACGGCCCTTCGGCAGACCGCCAATCCCAAGCGCGATATCAAGGCCCAGCGAACCCGTCGACGTCGCCTCGATCTGCGCCACAGGATTATTGGTCCCAAGCTTCATGATCGAGCCCTTGCCGAACTGTCGCTCAATCTGCGCCAGTGCGCTTTCCAGTGCCTTGCTCTTGTCCATGTCCCGTTTCCCGCCGAAGTCCAGAAGGGCTGCGCCCGCCATCATACTTCCCCTTATCCCACAGGCGCCCCAACACGGCAATCACCCGTTTGTTTCACTTTTGTTCGCATGAAATTGGGGGCGTAACAAGAACATTCAAGATGCCCCGGGCCGGATGTTGCCAATAATTGCTTAATGAAGCCTTACTGCCGCAGGGCGGACACGCAGGGGCCGCAATCTCTCCGCTTTCCCTGTGTATCCGGTTGTGCGGCGATCACTGAGGGAGCCATCATGCTGATTTTCTGGGACCAGAAACTGGTCTGCCTTGCCACGCCGAAAACCGGCACCACGGCGCTTGCGGCCGCCCTTGAGGCGCGGGCAACGATCTCGATGCAGCGGCCTCCGGTGGTGAAACATACCACCTCACAGCGCTATCACCGCTTCATTGCGCCCTATCTGCGCGCCGCCTCCGGCGAGGAGTTCACCACGGTCGCTCTGATGCGCGAGCCGGTTGACTGGCTGGCAAGCTGGTACCGCTTTCGGCTGCGCGAGGATCTGGAGGGCGGGCCGAATTCCACCAAGGGCCTCAGCTTTGATGCCTTCGTCCGCGGCTGGTGCAGCGATCCGCAGCCCGAATTCGCCCGTGTGGGCTCTCAGGCACGGTTTCTTGCGCCGCCGGGAAAACCGCGGGTCGATCAGATCTTTCGCTATGAAGACATGCCGCGCTATGTGGCCTTTCTGGAAGCGCGGCTGAACTGTCGCCTCGATCTTCCAAAACTGAACGTCTCTCCCCCCGCCGAGGTCACGCTTTCACCTGAGGCGCGCGCTCTGCTGCGCAGCCATATGGCTGCGGATTTCGCGCTTTATGAAAGCCTGTCTTCCTGATCCGACAGCGCCGCACCCACCGCGACGTTCAGATCGGCCAGGGAGAAGGGTTTGGCGAGGAAATTCACCCTGGGCATATCGGCGAGCACATCAAAGAAGGTCTCCGCCGCATAGCCCGAGATAAAGATCACCGGCACCTCGGGGCGCTGCTCGCGGGCAATGCGGACCCAGGCGGGACCTTCCAGCCCCTGCATGATGACATCGCTGATGAACAGCCGCACATCCAGCGCAGGATCGCTCAGCAGCTCAAGGGCGTCCTGGCCATCCTCCGCCTCCATCACCGTATAGCCGCGCAGCCGCAGCGCCCGCGCTGCAAAGGCCCGGACCGGGGCCTCATCTTCCACCAGAAGGATCACCCCTTCGCGCACCAGTGGCAGGCTGGCCTG
Organism: Falsigemmobacter faecalis; assembly: GCF_003863335.1. Lineage (GTDB taxonomy): Bacteria > Pseudomonadota > Alphaproteobacteria > Rhodobacterales > Rhodobacteraceae > Wagnerdoeblera > Wagnerdoeblera faecalis. Next base: position 43,884 of record NZ_RRAZ01000022.1, read on the forward strand.
CGGACGGATCTGCGGCGTCACCGGAATGTCGATCGTTTCCCGGTCATGGATCGGCAGATAGACGCTGAACTCTGCGCCACCAGAGGCTGCGTTCTGCACGAAAATGAAACCGCCTGACTGTTTGACGATGCCGTAGGCGGTCGACAGGCCAAGGCCGGTGCCCTCTCCTGCGGGTTTGGTGGTGAAGAAAGGCTCAAAGATTTTCTCCAGCGCCTGCGGTGAGATACCCGGGCCCTCGTCTGAAACGGTCAGCACCGCATAGGCCCCCGCCGGAAGGCTGACCTCGCCCATGGGGCGCGCAAACTCAAAGTCAGCCCGCGCACTGCGGATGCGGATTTCGCCCTCTGCCCGCATGGCGTCGCGGGCATTGACCACGAGGTTCATCAAAACCTGCTCAAGCTGGCGACGATCGGCGCGGATCAGGGTGGGACCATGCTCATGGCTCACATCAAGGCGGATTTTTTCTCCCACCAGGCGCGACAGAAGCTGCGTCATATCCCGCACAACATCCTGCAGATAAAGATATTCCGCATGAAGGGTCTGCTTGCGCGAAAAGGCCAGAAGCTGGCTGACCAGCCCCGCGGCGCGATTGGCATTCTGCCGGATCTGCGACAGATCCGCATATTCCGGATCGAGCGCATCATGATTGAGCAGCAACAAGTCACAATGGCCCGAAATCGCCGTCAGCAGATTGTTGAAATCATGCGCGACGCCGCCCGCAAGCTGGCCAACCAGCTGCATTTTCTGGCTTTGGGTGAACTGCGCCTGCAGCGAGCGTATCTCGGTTGCATCGACCAGAAGCGCCAGCAGACCATTGCGCGCAGCCTCCCCCCAGGGCCGCAGGGTCAGGCGCACAAAGCTGTCGGGGCTGCTGGCGCGCAACAGGCGCAGCGTCTCTGTTCGGGCGGGCGCACGGTGGGCGGCCACATCGGCGATCCAGTCGCGCAAAGGCCGACCCGGCCCGTCCAGAAGCGCCGAGGCATTGATCTCTTCGCCCGGCGTCAGCCGCAGCATCTGCTGCGCCTCGGTATTTGAGGCCAGAATGGTCCCGTCAGAGCCCAGCCGCAGCAGCGCCAGCGGCAGATCTTCGAGGCCCTGCAGCGAAGCGATGGCCGGAAGGCTGCTGAGCGGCAGAAAATAGATCTCACGCCGCTCAGCCGCGCCATCGACCTCTATCATCACCGCCTGCACCGGCCCGGAGATGGCATTCAGCGCGATAATCCCGCCGCTGCCGACCGATGGGCCAGGGATCAGCTCTTCGAGCGTGCGGGGCCGTCCGCCCGTCAGATCACGCAGCGCTTTATTGGCATAAAGCACCGCCCCGCTGCGCCCGGCCATCAGCATCGGCAGGCTGATCCCCTCAGAGCCGCGGGCAAGACTGCTGCGCTCAAGAAAAAGATCAAACCGCCACAGAAGCGCTGAGCGGCGACAGCGGATGACCTGCAGGCGCAGCACTCCGGCGCGGGTCACCACATCCTCGCCCGTCACCCCCTCCGCCAGCGCCCGCGCCGACAGGCGCCGGATCACCGCAGAAGGATGCGCCGCATAATCGGTCAGCGCCGCGCTGAGCTGCGGGGTGTCGGTAAAGGGATAGCGGCTTCGGGCGGCGGCATTCAGCCAGATCACCTCGCCGCCCGTGTCGGTCAGAAAAGCGGCAGCGCTGTCAAACTCATAGACCGCGCTGATGCGCCGCAACAGCACCCCCCGGCTAAGGCTGCGCAGCAGCGCAGAGACCCCCGCCACCAGCCCGCTGAGCAAAAGCCCCGCACCCACCGCCGCCGCCAGCCACGAGAGCGGCAGTTGCATCGCCCCCGCCAGAAGCCCCAGCACCAAAAGGCCCGCCGCACACAGCAGGGACCAGCGCAGGCCATGGTGCGGCGCCGCAGGCGGCAGCACCGGGGGCGGGGCAGAAGATCGCACGGCAACTCCTTTCAGAACTGCCGTCAGCATCTCAGCCGCTGGTTAATATGTGCTTAACTCAGTCCGCATTGCGGCTGACGGGCGCGTGACGCGGAGGAACCGCCACAGCCCTCAGGCCCCCCAGGCCGGAGGCCGGACCGCAAAGCCCGGATCAAAGACGCTGTTCCGGCTTTGCGATGATCTCCGCGACCGGGGTCAGGCGCGCTGCAAAAGCGCCATATAGAAGCCGTCGCCGCCCTCGGCAGGCGTCAGGCGCAGCTCGTGCAGCAGGCGATACCCGGGGTTCGCCGCGAGGAAAGCCGCAATCTGCGCGCCGTTCTCAGCTTCCAGCAGCGAGCAGGTCGCATAGGCCAGCCGTCCACCCGGGGCCACATGCGCAGCTGCGGAGGCCAGCACTTCGGCCTGCAGCGCCGTAAGCCGCGCAAGGCCCGCCGCATCCAGACGCCAGCGCGCCTCGGGCTGGCGGCGCCATGCGCCCGAACCGGAACAGGGCGCATCGGCCAGAACCAGATCGTAATCGCCCGAGAGAGCCGCCGTTTCGACCAGAGTGATCTCAGCCCGCGCGCGCTCGGCCCGGGCAGGAAGATCGCTCATCCGCGCGAAGGAAATGTCATGCGCGTCGATCTGCAGATTTGCCAGCGCCGCCATCGCCAGCGATTTGCCCCCTCCCCCGGCGCAGAAATCGAGCACTCTTTGCCCGTCTGCCAGATCAAGCGCCGCAACCACCGCCTGGGAGGCCACATCCTGCAGCTCTACCACACCGTTCAGATAGGCCTCTGAACGGGCGATCTTTTTCGCGCCGGAAATCACTTCAAGCGCGGTTGCGGCCAGCGGATGCGGCCGGGTCTCAATCTCTTCGGCCGCCAGAATGCGGCGCGCGCCTTCAAGGTCTGACAGACGCAGGTTCACCCGCAGAAAAACCGCGGCGCGCGACTGCATGATGCCCATCACTTCGTCAAAACCCGCCCCAAGCGCCTCCCGGAGTTGCGGGGCAATCCAGTCCGCGCAGTCCAGCGCCTCAAGCCCCTCAGGGGCGCGCGCGGTCTCTGCATCGGTGACCGGAGCGGGGGCATGGCCCTGCCCGTTGAAAAGCGCCGCCTCATCGCCGCCCTGCGCCCGGATCAGACCCAGCATCAGCGCACGGCCCGAGGTGGCCTCCGGCCAGCGCCCGCCACCAAGCGCCGAGGCCGAGCGGATGCGGCGCAGCGCGTCAAAGACGTGATCGCGCACGGCCGAGCGGTCGCCGGATCCGGCAAAACGGCTGTTTCTCGCCCAGTTCACCAGTGCTTTTTCAGCAGGCTCCCCCGCGAGGATACGGTCGAGAACCGCAATGGCGGCGGCAGTACGGGCACCGGGGGTCATAATCTTCTCCTTTGGGCGGGCGCGAAAATGCCTGATAGCAGAAGCCCCGCCTGCCCGCAAACCGCCGCTCCGCGCGCTGAGGCCTGGCGCTGCGGGGGACCCTGATCCGGCGCTCCGATGCTCCCGGGGTGGGGTGCGGACTTTGCACGAAACAGGGCTTTGGGTCTTATGCTTAATTCAGCGCCACGTGGTCCGGGGGACTATCGCAGCGTCGCGGAGCGGCGGCTGCGACAGGCAACGCGCAGGTGAACCCTCCCCCACGCGCGCCCACACAGGCTGCGCCCAAAGCTCCCTCAGGTCAGCGCGATGGGCGCCAGCAGCGGCAGCCCGCCCGCCTCCCCGCGCCAGACGCGCAGGCCAAAGACCTGATCGAGCAGGCTGTCGCTCAGCACCTCTGCGGGGGGACCGTCGGCCACCAGACGCCCCTCCTGCAGCACCAGAACCCGGGTGCAGAACCGCGCCGCCAGCCCCAGATCATGGACCGAGGCCACCACGGCCCGCCCCTCGCGCGCGAGATCGGCAAAGACCTGCATGGTGGAGATCTGCCGCGCCGGATCAAGACCCGCGCCCGGCTCATCGGCCAGCAGCAGCGGCGTCTCCTGGGCCAGCAGCCTTGCGATCAGCGCGCGGGCGAGCTCGCCCCCCGACAGCCGGTCCGCCGGGCGGTCGGCCAGCGCCTCCAGCTCCATCCGGGTGAGGGCTGCGGCCACGGCGCGGTGATCGTCAGAGCGCGCGGCCCCCGTCCAGGGCAGACGGCCAAGGGCCACCAGATCGCGCACCGCCATGGGCCAGGCCAGATCCCGGGCCTGGGGCAGAAAAGCGGCCCTGCGGGCCCGCGCCTCAGCGGAGATCTGCGCCAGCGAGGAACGTCCCTCATGCGGCAAAAGCCCCTGGAGCGCGCGCAAAAGCGTGGTTTTGCCCGCGCCATTTGGCCCCAGAAGCCCCAGAAATTCCCCCGGACGCAGGGTGAAGCTGATGTCACTCAGCACCCGCTCGCCCTGACGGGTCAGCGACAGAGCCTCCACCTCAAGCGCGGTCATTGCGTGGCCTTTCTCAGGCTGAGGATCATATGGATGAAAAAGGGCGCGCCGATCAGCGCGGTCAGAACGCCGAGCTTCAGATCGCGCTCGGGCAGGATCAGCCGGGTGGCCAGATCCGCCGCCAGGATCACCGCCGCCCCGCCAAGCGCCGAGGGCAGCAGCAGCGCCGAGGGCCGCCCCCCCGTGGCGCGGCGCAGAAGATGCGGCACCACCAGGCCCACAAAGCCGATCCCCCCCGCCACTGAGGTCGCCGCCCCCGCCAGCGCCGCCACGCCAAAGACCACCCGCCGCCGCAGCCCCTCAGGCGAGATGCCGAGACTGCGGGCGACATCTTCGCCAAGGCTCAGCGCATCAAGCCCCCGCCCGGCCCCCGCCAGCGCCAGCGCGCCTGCCGCCATCACCGGGGCCGCCAGCCAGACATGCTCCATCGAGCGGTCCGCCAGCGAGCCCATGAGCCAGAAAATGATCTCAGAGGCCGCAAAGGGATTGGGCGAGAGGTTCAGCACCAGCGACATCAGCGCCCCCGCCAGCGCCGAAAGCGCCACCCCCGCAAGGATCACCGTCAGCGTGCCGCCGCGCGGGCCTGACAGCACAAACAAAAGCACCACCGCCAGCGCCGCCCCCGCCAGCGCCGCCAGCGGCAGCGCGGGCGCAAAAGCCGCCACCAGCCCGCTTTGCAGCGCCAGAACCGCCCCGAGAGAGGCCATGGGCGAGACGCCGATCAACCCCGGCTCCGCAAGGGGGTTGCGCAGCCAGCCCTGCATGGCCGCCCCCGCCAGCCCCAGCGAGGCCCCGGTCAGCAGCCCAAGGATCGCGCGCGGCAGGCGGATTTCGCGCATGACCAGCACCGTGGCCTCGCCCTCCCCGCGCAAAAGCGCCGAAAGCGCCTCAAGGGGCCCGAAGGCCGCAGGCCCGATCAAAAGAGAGGCGACAAAAAGCAGCGCCACCAGGGCCGCCAGGGAAAGCGTCAGCTTCATTGCGGCATCGCCTCTTTCAGATCACCAATAGCATGAAGGATCTGCGGCAGCCCGCAGACCCAGTCGGCGTCCCGCATCTTAAAGCCTGCCGTGTCGCGCCGCAGCGCCGCAAGGGCCGGATGGACCAGCAGATCTTCTGCCCGCGAGGCTCCGGGCCAGGGCGCTGAGGAGAGGATCAGATCCGGGCGCTCCATCACCAGACGCTCCAGCGGCAGATAGCCGCCGCCCGCGATCCCGGCCCGCGCGGCCAGATTGCGCAGCCCCGCCGCCCGCAGCACCTCATCGCTCAGCGTGCCCGAGCCGGAGGTATAGCCCCCCGCCTCCCAGACCGCGGCGCTGCGCCCGGTCTCAGGCCCGCGCAGAGCGGCGAGATTGCGGGTGAAGGCATTGGCCATGACCTCGCCCTCAGAGGTGCGGCCCAGAAGGGCCGCCAGTTCGCGGATCGCCGGGGCGATCTCTTCAAGGCGCTGCGCAGGGGCCAGCTCCACCACCTCAACCCCGAGGCGGCGCAGCAGCGACACCGTCTCGCGCCGCGTCCAGCTTGAGGCCAGCACCAGATCCGGGCGCAGCGCGAAGACCTCCTCTGCGCCGCCGCGGTTCAGCTGATAGCCCCGCGCCGCTTCCGGCATCACCGAAGAGCGCGGATCCGCCGCCAGCCAGGAGACCGAGACCAGCTGCCCCGGCGCCGCCAGCAGCATGGCCAGCTGATCCGTGCACAGATTGACCGAGACCACGCGCTGCGGCGCCGCCTCAGAGGCCGCAGGCCAAAGCGCCAGCACCAGGGCAAGGGCGCGCAGAAAACGGATGTGCCGCATGATCCCCCCTCCCCCTCAGAACCGGGTGCTCAGACCCAGATAGATCCCGCGCCCCGGCGTGCCATAGCCCGCCACGGTCTGATACTGCCGGTCAAACAGGTTTTCGACCCGCAGGCTCAGCCGCGTCTCATCCGTCAGCGCATAGCCCAGCCCGGCCGAGGCCAGCGCATAGCTGCCCATCCGCTGGCCGCTGTCTTCCGGACGCCCCGCCACCGCGCGCAGATCGGCGTTCACGGAAAGCGCCGGGGTAAGCGCGGCCGTCAGCCCCAGCGAGAGCGTGTGACGCGGCACCCGGCCAGGGCGCGCGCCCTGCGGGTCGCGGGCCTCGGTATAGCTATAGGCCATCTGCAGCTCTGAGCTTTGCGAAAGCGCCAGGGCGGCCGAAAGCTCCAGCCCCTCGCGGCGGCTGCGGCCCGGCGCATTCAGATAGCCCGCCTGCGGCCCGGTGATCGCCGGATCAAAGGGGGCGTTCACATCCCAGATGATCGCATTGTCACTGTCGAGCCGGAAGAGCGTCAGCCCGAGGCTGCCCCCCGCGCGGCGCAGATCAAACCCCAGCTCATAAGAGCGGCTCGTCTCGGGCGTCAGGCCAGGATTGGGCAGCACCCATTCATCGCCGTAAAGCTGATACAGCGAAGGCGAAAGAAAGCCGCTCGCCACCACACCGCGCAGCGTCAGCGCATCTGAAGCGGCAAAGGCAAAGGCCAGCCGCCCCGTGGTATGGCCGCCATAGCGCGAATGCGCGTCGCGCCGCAGCCCTGCCGTCAGATCAAGGCCCGCAATCGGCGACCAGAGCGCCTGGCCCCAAAGCGCCTGACTGCGGGTCTCATCCGAGGCCGCAACCCCGCCAAAACCGGCGGTCTCGCGACCCGCCTCCAGCCCGTAGACAAGGCTTAAGCCCTCGTGCAGGGGGCTCACCGCCTGCCAGTTGAAGCTGCGCCGCGTGGCGAAATTGCTGCCCGACTGAGAGAGCTTGCGGTCGATGTCATAGGCCCCAAGCTCAAAGCGATGCGCGGTCTGCCCGGCCTCAAGCTCTGCAAACAGGCTCGCGCCATGCTCGCGCCGCAGCGAGCGGTCGGGGGCATTCATGCCCACCGTGGAATCATTGTCATGCGCAAAGCGCATCTTCTGCACGAACCCCGAAGCCCCGAGCCGCAGGCTCTCTGAGACCGCATAGCGCGTCGAGAACGACAGCCGGTTGGTCTCAAAGCCATCGGCTTCGGCCCCCGGGCTGCGGGGCAGCGTGTCCATGGCGGAAAAGCCCGCGCTGCGCCGGTGCGAGAGGTGAAACACCGTCTCCATCTCTCCCTCACGCCAGGCGCTGGAATAGCGCAGCGCGCGGGTGCCGCGCGAGCCCGCCTCAGCCGCAAGGGTCTGGCGGTGGCCCTCGGCCTCTGCGCCGCGGGTGGTGATATGGATCACGCCCCCCATGGCCTGCGAGCCCCAGAGCGCGCCCTGCGCACCGCGCAGCACCTCTACCCGGCCGATATCGGCGGTGCTCAGCGCGCCGAAGTCAAACTCACCGCCGATGCCCGAAGGGTCATTGACCTTCACCCCATCGACAAAGACCGCGATATGGCGCGGATCGGCGCCACGGATGCGCAGGGCGGCATGGGTGCCCTCCGGCCCGCTCTGGCTGGCGCTGAGGCCCGGCAGCCGCGCGAGATAATCCACCAGCTGAATATCCCCCGCCCGCGCCAGCTCCTCGCCGGTGATGACCGAGACGGAGACACCACTGCGCGAAACCTCACGCGGGGTGCGCGCTGCGGTGAGGGTGATCTCGCTGAGATAGACATCCTCTGCGGCGGCCGTGCCTGCCAGCAGAGCGGCGAGAAGGAAAAAGCCCTCACGTTTCATAACCCGAACCCTGTGCCGACCTGAGCGCCACGCGGACCCTCAGACTGGTTGACGAATGGCCGGTGGCATCGCGAGAGACCCCGCCGGCGGTGATCCATCACCCCGACGGATCCTCCGTCGCCGCCCATGCCCCTCGCATGGCGGACAGGTGACACAGCCGGCAGGTCTCCTGGCTCGCGGGTCGCTGTTCGGGTCCGCCTTCCCGGGGAGCTCCCCCAGTGGCATTTCAGACCGTCACTCGCCGCTTACAGTTGCGGGGGCAGCTGTGGATTGACCGGAGAGATCTCCGCCACATTCCCTTTTCATCCCGACAGGCAGGCCCGCCGGAAACCGGTGCTGGCCGATCCCTGCCCGGATGCCCCCGCCCTGTCAAGCCTGCCCGCCACGGCAAGGCCCCCTGGTGGCTCTGCCGCAACCGCGTGACACCATCCGCACCGCTGAGGGGCCAGCCGTCGGCCAGAAGCCCGAGAGCCCTGGCCCTCTCAGGCTGCGGCAACCGCCCCCGCCAGCCAGTCGCGAAAGGCTGCCAGCGGCGGATAATCCGCCCGCGCCTCCGGCCAGACCAGGAAATACTGCCCCGGCCCCGTCAGCCGCCCGCCCGGCAGCTCCACCAGCCGCCCCGAGGCCAGCTCTTCGGCGACATGGAACTCCGGCAAAAGCGCCGCCCCCAGCCCATGCACCGCCGCCTGCGCCATGGCCGCGAACTGATCAAAGAGCATCCCCCCCGGCAGCGCACCCGCCACCCCCAGCGCGCCGAGCCAGTCTCCCCAGGCCCCGGGCCGGGTCTCAATCTGCAAAAGCGGCAGCGACAGCAGATCCTCGGCGCGCGCCACCGGATGCCGCGCCAGCAGCGCAGGGGCCGCACAGGGCACCAGCACCTCCGGAAAAAGCGGCAGATGCCCGGCGCCGCGCCAGTCGGCCTCTCCGAAATGCACAGCCGCGTCAAAACCCTCTGCGGCGAAGTTGAACTTCTTCATCCGCGTTGCAAGGTTCACCGTCACATCGGGATGCGCGCTCAGAAACCCGCCCATCCGCGGCGCCAGCCAATGCGTCGAAAACGCCGGCAGCACCGCCAGCGACAGCACCCCCCCTTCGGGATTGGCACTCAGCTCCATCGAGGCGCGCGCAATCAGATCCAGCGCCCGCGTCACATCGCGCCCATAGGCCTTCGCCGCCGCCGTGGGCACCAGACGCTGCCTCTCTCTCAGAAAAAGCCTTTGCCCCAGCTGCGTCTCCAGGTTCTGCACCAGCCGCGACACAGCCCCCTGCGACAGATCCATATCCCGCGAGGCCCCCGCCGTAGAGCCGGTCCTGAGCACCGCTTCAAAGGCGCTAAGCTGCGAGAGAGAGGGGATAAACCTGCGGGCGCGCGCCATATCACCTATGCCTTTACTGCATAATCTTAAATACAGATAGCGTTAGGCGATCCGCCACACCAGCCCTATACCCTCTGCAATACCCAGCGCATGTGGAGGCCAGAGATGACCGATCGCCCGAAACTGAAAGCCAAAGACGCCCCCGATCTGGCGCGCTTTAACTGGGAAGACCCCTTCCGCCTTGACGCCCAGCTGACCGAGGATGAACGCGCCCTGCGGGATGCCGCGCATAACTACGCGCAAAGCAAGCTGCAGCCCCGCGTCAAAGAGGCCTTCGCCAATGAGGTGACCGACCCCGAGATCTTCCGCGAAATGGGTGAGATGGGCCTTCTGGGCGTCACCGTTCCGGAAGAATACGGCGGTCTTGGTGCCTCCTACGTCGCCTATGGTCTTGCCTCGCGTGAGGTCGAGCGGGTGGATTCGGGCTATCGCTCGATGATGTCGGTGCAAAGCTCGCTCGTGATGTATCCGATCTATGCCTATGGCTCGGAAGAGCAGCGGAAGAAATATCTCCCGAAACTCGCCTCGGGTGAGTTTATCGGCTGCTTTGGTCTGACTGAGCCGGATGCAGGCTCCGATCCTGCCGGTATGAAGACCGTCGCGAAAAAGACCGATGCCGGCTATGTGCTCAATGGCACCAAGATGTGGATCTCCAATGCGCCGATCGCGGATGTCTTCGTGGTCTGGGCAAAATCAGAGGCCCATGGCGGCAAGATCCGTGGCTTTATCCTCGACAAAGGCATGAAGGGCCTCTCAGCGCCGAAGGTGAAAGACAAACTCTCCCTGCGCGCCTCGATCACCGGTGAGATCGTGATGGAGAATGTCGAGATCGGCGAAGACGCGCTCCTTCCCCATGTCGAAGGCCTGAAAGGTCCCTTCGGCTGCCTCAACCGCGCGCGCTATGGCATCTCCTGGGGCGCGCTGGGCGCGGCCGAGTTCTGCTATCATGCCGCCCGCCAATACGGCCTTGACCGCAAACAGTTCAACCGCCCCCTCGCACAGACCCAGCTCTTCCAGCTGAAGCTCGCCAATATGATGACCGAAATCTCGCTGGGCCTTCAGGCTTCACTGCAGGTCGGCCGCCTGATGGATGAGGCCAATGCCGCCCCCGAGATGGTCTCCATCGTCAAACGCAACAACTGCGGCAAAGCGCTTGAGATCGCCCGCTGGTCGCGCGACATGCACGGCGGCAACGGCATCAGCCAGGACTTCCACGTGATCCGCCATATGGTGAACCTTGAAACGGTGAACACCTATGAGGGCACCCATGACGTCCACGCCCTGATCCTCGGCCGCGCCATCACCGGACTGCAAGCCTTCTACTGAGCAACCTGCCCTGCCCCCCCCCGGACCGGCCCGCCCAGCGCGGCCGGTCTTTTCTTTTGGCCCCCTTCGCCCTCTTCAGCCAGCCTCAGAACACCCCCCGCCTTATAAGCTGCCCCACAGACACGCTCCTGCCAGCAGGTGACAGCATCTCCTGATATAAAAATAAGGCGCCGCCCCCCTCATTTCATTCGCCGATTTGCACCCGAAAACGCACACCGTCCCGGGCAGCAACACCCAGCGCAACAGGCGTTTTTCTTTGCACCCGGGCGTTCTCAGTCACCCTAAGCCTGTCAGCGAGGGAGTTGGCATCTGGGCAACCTGAACGCGCTCCAGCATATGACGCGGCTTTACGACGCCGGGCGTGCATGGTCACCGGCGTCAACAGCCTCTGCCAGCGCCCCACTGCACAGGGCTCTGCTGATGCTCAGAGCAAAGCGGCACATCTCCTCCCCCTTCAGGCCTTTCTCATCACCGGGCGGGCAAAGCTCAGACCGGAAATGACTGAACCCGAAACACTCCGAAACCAGCCTGCGAAGCGTTACAGATCTGAAAAGGCTTCGCTGTCCTGCCTTATCTTCGCTCCGGCTCTGCGGGAGATGTCGCGGGTCGCTCTCGACAGACAGACGTCTGATCGGTGGAAACGGCTCACCAAGGCAAATGAAGCCTGGGAGGAAACCTCACCACACCACCGCAACCTTGCCCCACCTCATGACCTCGCTGAAACCCACCCTGCCCTTCACCAGCACAGCCTTCTCATAAAATCCGCTCACACAGCCGCTGACCTGCGCCTCCTGCACCTGAAGACCCGGCCCGAAAACTCCGACCCCGGTGATCCCCGCAATCACACCCGCCCGCTCCCGGAGTATTTTTCCTGACACCCCGCTCCACTCCCCCACAACCCGCGCGCCGCGCCCCTTTGGCTTTTCTCAAATACTCACCTTTCCCCGCCCACCACCGGAACCACAATATGCCAGATAAGACACCACATTCTGCCGGAACATTTCCCGCAAACCGCCGAACTGACGAGACACATCGTCAGGACGCCATGCCATCCTCAGGTTGAAACGACGGGCCGGGATCGGCCCCAACGACAGGGATAAGTCATGTCTTTTGAACGGGTTGCAGTTTTGGGTCTGGGCAAGGTCGGCCATCTGGCCGCCGAACTTCTGAAAGATGCCGGGTTTACCGTGACCGGCATCGACGCCCGCGGGCTGAAAGATGCGCCCTTTGAGGTCAAAACCCTCGACGTGAGCGATATCGACGCCCTGCGCCAGGGGCTTGAGGGGCAGCAGGCCGTGCTCTCCTGCCTGCCCTATCACCTCAATATCGGCGCCTCGACCCTCGCGCATGAGATGGGGCTGCATTACTTCGATCTCACCGAGGACGTGCCCACCACCAATCACATCCGCAAACTGGCCGAGACCTCGAAGGGTCTGATGGCGCCGCAATGCGGTCTTGCCCCCGGCTTCATCGGCATCGTCGGCGCGGATCTCGCGAGCCATTTCGACAAGGTCCGCTCGCTGCGCCTGCGCGTGGGCGCTCTGCCGCAGCATCCCACCGGCACGCTCGGCTATGCCTTCAACTGGTCGCCCGAGGGCGTGGTGAATGAATACCTCAACGACTGCGAAGTGATTGAAGACGGTCAGCGCAAACTGGTCTCGGCAATGGAATGGGTCGAGACCATCCATATCGACGGTCTGCAGCTTGAGGCTTTCACCACCTCCGGCGGCCTTGGCACCATGTGCGAGACCTATCTCGGCAAGATCGACAACCTTGACTATAAGACCATGCGCTTCCCCGGCCATGTAAAGCTGATGAATTTCTTCTTCCATGAGCTTTTGATGCGCGAAAACCGTGCCGAGGCCGGCCGCATTCTGACCAATGCCAAGCCTCCGGTCGATGAAGACGTGGTCTATGTCCATGCCGCCGCCGAAGGCCATATCGACGGCCAGCTGAAGCGCAAAGAGTTTGTCCGCGCCTATTATCCCATTGAGGTCAATGGCCGCGCCCGCACTGCCATCGCCTGGACCACTTCGGCCTCGGTCGTCGCGGTGATTGAGATGGTGCGCGCGGGCAGCCTGCCGGCCAAAGGCTTCCTGCGTCAGGAAGACATCCCGCTCGGGGATTACCTCAAAACCCGCACCGGCAGCCTTTACGACAAAACCCCCTCGGGCAGCTGCTGCTAACCCCGCATTAAGCCTCACCCCCTAATCTCACCACAGAGAGACTGAGGGGGTGAGCATGGCACAGGGTCTGAACCGCGCAACCGTCACGCGCCTGACGCCGCCGCCCCCGTCCGCGGGGGAGGCTTTGAGCAGCCGGGAGAAGGCTGCGATCATCGTGCGCCTGCTGCTGGCCGAGGGCGCGCCGATCAAGCTCTCGGCGCTGCCCGATCACATGCAGGCCGCGCTGACCGAGCAGATGGCCAGTATGCGGCTGGTCGACCGCAGCACCCTGGCCGCCGTAGTCGGAGAATTTCTTCATAAACTCGAATCCGTCGGCCTTGCCTTTCCGGGCGGGATTGAGAATGCGATTGCGCTTCTCGATGGCCATATCAGCAGCTCTGCCGCCTCGCGTCTGCGCCGCCTTGCGGGCAATTCCGGCCGCATTGACCCCTGGGAGCGGCTGATCCCGCTGTCGCCGGAGAAGCTTCTGCCCATCCTCAACGGCGAATCGGTCGAGGTGGCGGCCGTGGTGCTCTCAAAACTGCCGGTTTCACGTGCGGCGGATCTGCTGACCCGCCTGCCCGGAGAGCGGGCGAGACGTGTCACGCATGCCGTCTCCCTGACCGGCAATATTGACCCTGAAACGGTGCGCCGCATCGGCGCGGCCCTGGTCTCTCAACTCGACGCCCAGCCGCCGCGGGCCTTCGACCATGGCCCTGTTGAGCGGGTGGGCGCGATCCTGAATGTCACCACCGCCGCGCTGCGCGATGATCTGCTGGAAGATCTCAGCACCCAGGACGCCGATTTCGCCGACAAAGTGCGCCGCGCGATCTTTACCTTTGCCCATATCCCGTCCCGCATCCTCGCCCGCGATGTGCCAAAGATCACCCGTGTGGTCGAGCAGCCGGTCCTGATCACCGCACTCGGCGGGGCGCTCAGCGGCACCCTCGCGCCGGTGGCGAACTGGCTTCTTGAGAATATGAGCCCCCGCCTCGCGCAGGGGCTGCGCGAAGAAATCGAGGCCCGCGGCCGCATCCGCGAAAAAGAGGCCGAACTCGCCCAGAGCGAACTGATCGAAGCGATCCGCCGCCTCGATGCCGCAGGCGAATTGCAACTGGTCGAACCCGAGGAGGAGGATGGCTGAAATCACGTGAGCCCTCTGCGTCACAGGGCAGGCCTGCGTCGCGCCCTGCCCTCCCGCCCCCGGCAGAGCCTCGTCCCATTTAAGACCCCAGGCGGGCGGCATAGGTGGGGCGCAACCGAGCCTCACGCCCGCGATGCAGGCCTAAGGCATACCAAGCATCGCCTTTCTCCGGCCAGCGGACAGGCACGTCATTCGGGAGAGCAGACAGGGGATCTCCTCAGGAGCTGTTGGAGGATATCGCCTGCGGCCTGAATGACGCGGGCACGGGCGGTATAAGCCGTCTCAATTCGGCAAAAGCCTGAGCTGCATTGGCACTCTCCACGCCGATCTCAGCGCACCCCGGTTCGTTAAGCCCCTACGCCCTTCAGGAGAGCGACGCTTTGTAGAGCAGCATGACAAAAGCGCGCCCGCAGCGTCTGTCGCGGACCGCTGGACCGGAGGGGAAATCCCCATCCCCAGCCGTAGTCCTGCGATGAGCCGAACCCGCGGAATCCGTTGGCCCCGGGCTAAGCCCGTCCGCCCTTCAGGAGAGCGACGCTTTGTAGAACCGCGTGAGAAAAGCGCGCCCGCAGCGTCTGTCGCGGGCCGCTGGAAAGGGGGGAAAATCCCCGTCCCCAGTTGTGGTCCTACGATGAGCGGAATCCGTCAGACGTCCGGTGCCTGGCGACGGACGTGTTCGACAGGTATTTTACCGATGCCCTCCGGAGGCACCAGCGACCGACGCAGGCCTGATGACGAGACGACATCCCCCGTTGACCACACAGCGTGATCGCAGATCAAAGGCGCTGCGACATGGCACATCCCAGGCCAGCCTTCGGCGTTGCCCGGGCCGCCGCCTCTGCCCCACCTTGCGGAGATGGACTTTCCCCCGCGCTCCCGTCACTCTGCATCTATGAGCCCGGCGCAGATCCCGACTGGAACGACACGAACCTGGTGCGCTGCGCCGGGCCTCTGGCTGCCGGGGCGGGTGCGGCGGGTGCTGAGCCTGTCGGGGTTTACACCGCGACCGATCCTGCCGGGGTCTCTGAACAGGCCGGAGGCGGGCGATCTGGTGGCCGCCTGGGGGCACAGCCCGCTTGCACCAAAAGCAGAGACCTTCGCCGAACGCCATCATCTGCCGCTGATCCGGGTGGAGGACGCCTTTCTGCGCTCGATTGCCCCGGGGCGGGCAAAACGGCGCGGGGACGGGCCGCTCGGGCTTTTGATCGACCGGCGCGGCGGGGTTCATTTTGACCCCAATGCCCCCTCGGATCTGGAACATCTGCTGGCCACGGCCCCTCTCGATGACACCGCCCTTCTTGATCGCGCCCGCGAGGGGATGGCGCGGCTGAGCGCGGCGGATCTGTCGAAATACAACCTCCATGATCCCGATCTGGCACCGCCGCCGCCGGGCTATGTGCTGGTGATCGACCAGACCCGCGATGACGCCTCGCTGCGCCTCTCGGGGGCGACCGAGGGTCTTTTCAAAGAGATGCTTTTTCGGGCGCGCGACGACCATCCGGGCGCGCGGATTGTCATCCGCAGCCATCCCGAGACGGTGCAGGGGTTGCGGCGCGGCCACTACGGGCGCGAGGATCTTCAGCCCGGTGAGATGCTCCTCAGCGATCCGGTCGGCCCGCGGGCTCTGCTGGAAGGGGCGATTGCGGTCTATACGATTTCCTCGCAACTGGGCTTTGAGGCGATCCTTGCCGGGCATCAGCCGATTGTGCTGGGGCGGCCATTTTACGCCGGATGGGGCCTCTCGCAGGATCAGGGCGGACCGCTGCCGCGCAGGCACCGCAGGCTGACGCGCGCGCAGATTTTTGCAGGCGCGATGCTGCTGGCTCCGGTCTGGTATGATCCCTGCCGTGACCGGCTTTGCAGTTTTGAGGCGGCGCTCGATCAACTCGAAGCTGAGGTTCGCGCCTGCCGCGAGGACCGGCGCGGCCATGTGGCGGTGGGAATGCGGCTCTGGAAGCGCGGTGCGCTGCAAAGCTTTTTCGGCCGCGAAAAGCCGGTGATTTTCGCGGCGACCGCTGAAGATGCGGTCAAGATCGCAACAAAGCGCGGGCGCGATCTGCTGGTCTGGGCCGCGGCAGGCGATCGCGCGGCACTGCCGGATGGGCTGCGGCTCAGGCGGGTTGAGGATGGCCTGATACGCTCGCGCGGGCTGGGTGCCGATCTGGTGCCGCCGCTGTCGCTGGTCGCCGACGGGCGCGGCATCTCTTTTGATCCGGGGCGGCCGAGCGATCTGGAGACGCTTTTGCAACAGCCTTTGCGCCCGGGTCAGCGGCTCAGGGCGTCGCGGCTGATCCGGGCGCTGCGCGAGGGGGGGGTGACGAAATACAACCTTTCCGGCGTGGTGCCGCAGGTGCCGCAGGGTCACCGCATCCTGGTGCCGGGTCAGGTGGAAGATGACGCGAGCCTGCGCTTTGGCGGCGGGGACATCCGAAGCAATCTGGGGCTTTTGCGCCGCGTGCGCGCCGAAAACCCCGGAGCGGTGATCCTTTGGAAGGCCCATCCCGATGTGGTTGCCGGGCTGCGACCCGGGGCAGTTGCGGCCAGGGATCTGGCAGGGCTTGCGGATGCCTGTCTTGACGAAAGTGATGCCAACAGCGCGCTCGCCCTCGCCGATGAGGTCTGGACCATGACCTCCGGTACCGGCTTTGAGGCCTTGCTGCGCGGGCTGCCGGTGACCTGTCTGGGCACGCCCTTTTATGCGGGCTGGGGCCTGACCCGCGATCTGGCGCCGGTTCCGGAACGCCGTCGGGCGGGGTTGCAGATCGAAGATCTGGCCTGGGCCGCGCTGATTGGCTATCCGCGCTATTTTGATCCGATTTCCCGCCGCCCCTGCCCGCCCGAAGTGGTGGTCGAGCGGCTGCGCGACGGGCGGGTATTGCCGCGATCCGCCCTGCTGAGGGCGCTGGCGAAAGTCCAGGGGCTCGCTGCAAATTATGCGTTTCTCTGGCGGCGCGCCTGAATGATCTGAATCCGGCAAACTGGACCGTTTAACGTTAGAGTTTTCGACTACGCTTTCCTGGCCGGGAGAGGAGCGAAATCGCGATGAAGGCTTCAAGTGTCACGGAGTTCACAGGGACCGTGGCCCCAGTAGGGCCGGCCTAAGCCCGTAGAACCAGACAGCGTTCATCATTAAAGAGGGCGATGAGGACACACCGGTAGCAGAGATTTGTCGTAGTTCGAGCGTATAACAAACGATCCGGGGGATCGTTTGCAGGCCGCAAGACCCGGCGAAAGCTATGAAGCCTGGTCGCATGCGCGACTTGGTTCGCGGTCTGTGCAGCGATTGGGCCGTTTCAATCCGTCAGGCCATCGGCTTTGACCGTTCAACATTTCAGTATCAATCCCGCCGCATGGGCTCTGTTGCACAAATCGTCTGAACGCCGGGGTTCCCCTTTCCCCGGGCGGACTTATCCCACAGCTTCCGTGACGGGTATGCCGAGCGCGGTGTAGCGGTTCATCGTAAGACCGCATGTCTTTTTTCATCGGCCGCCTCTGACTGAACCGCCCCGAGTTTTCCGGAGGCTCCAACTTCTGAGCAGGACAGAGCATCATGAGCAAGACAACGAGGCGCAGCATGGGTCGCCTTGGCAGGCTATCGTCCCGATCGCGACCAGGATCGGCTGTTCGGCCAACACGCTGAGCGAGTGGGTCAGAAAGGCCGGGGCCGACCGCGGCAGGCGCGCGGCATACCAGGCGGGATGGCCGGGAAGATGAAGGCCCTGGAGCGCGAGAACCGCGAGCTGCGCCAGGCGAACGAGATCTTGCGCAAGGGTGAGCCAGTGCAGGCGCCACTGGTTTAAGCCCACTGGCGAACGCGTATTTTGCGATGGCGGAGCCCGACCGCTGGTCGAAGTCACGGTGGATTTTATTGATGCCTGTCGTGGCAGCCACGGGGCGGAGCCATGATCACGCCATTGGTCCGGGTGACCATGGCGACGGCCGATCTGCAGTGTGCTGCCGATTGCCCCGCCCACCTATGACAATCATTTGGCAAAACGGACGAATGCGGCACGACTGTCGGATCGGGCGCGTCGGGACGCGGCTCTGCGCCCGGAGATCCGTCGCGTATTCGAGGAGAACTGGCGGGGCTGTGGGGGGCGCAGGATCTGGCGACAGCTGGGCCGCGAGGGCTTCGATATCGCGCGATGCACAGTGGCGCGGCTGATGAAGGGCATGGGCATTCAAGGCGCTATCCGCGGTAAGCCACACCGGACAACGATCCCTGACAAGAAAGCGCCCTGTCCATTGGACAAGGTGAACCGCCAGTTTCAGGGGCCCGCACCCAACAGGCTGTGGGTCAGTGACCTCACCTGCGTCGCCACATGGAAAGGTTTTGTTTATGTTGCATTCGTCCTCGATGCCGCCGCATCGTCGGCTGGCGGGTCAGCACGTCGGCTCATGCGGGTTTCGTCCCCGATGCTTTGGAACAGGCGGTGCATGATCGCCGCCCCGCAAAGGGCATGGGCCTTATCCCTCATAGCGACAGGGGCAGCCAATATGTGTCAATCAAATACACAGACCAGCTGGCAGAGGCGGGCATCGCGCCCTCGGGCGGAAGCGTCGGTGACAGCTGTGACACTGCGCTGGCCGAGACTAT